>CAYNVS010000003.1:0-166696 GCA_964400725.1 uncultured Myxococcales bacterium | reverse complement strand
CGTTCACGGCGGCGCACTCAAGCATGCCTTTAGGCTCATGGATTAAAGTCGAAAACCCGCTTAACAATAAAAGCCTCGTTTTAAAAATCAACGACAGAAAACCGCGGGGCAACTCGGCGAAGCTGGATATTTCGCTCATCGCCGCCGATTATCTCGATTTCGTTGATAAAGGAAAGCAGCGCCTTATTGTTTATTCGCTGCCGATTCAAAACGACTACAAAGAGGTTAAAACTGCCGCCGCTTTGCGCTACGGAATCGAACGGATGATTATACCCGAAGAACAAAGCGAAGAACAGTCCGGCGAGGAGCCTTCGGAAAACGCGCCCTTCCCGAACGACAAGGAAAATCCTTTTCTTAAAGAAGACAAAATATTCTCCAACCGTTTCGTCGGCCTTTACGATGTAAAGCAGCCGCAGTTCGCCAAACTTAACTTAAAAAAATTCCTCAAACGCCTTTCGATGTAAAAGTCCTGTAAAATTTCTTGCCAAATTCTATTTTAGGAAATAGTTAGAATTTAGTTAGAGTCGTATTAGAGTTGACAATCCGAAGGGTTGCGATTAAAGAATATACGACAAATCGGAGGTGAAAATGCTGTCCAAATTATTTGGTAAAGATTACGGCTTCTTCGAACTCTTTAACAGGCACGCCGCGACGACGGTAGAGGCGACCGAAGAGTTCATCTCGTATTTGAAAAATCATCCTGAGAACGCTAAATACCGCGAACGTATTGAGACGCTTGAACACGACGGCGACAACATAACTCATATGACGGTCGATTTGCTTCATCAGACGTTCATTACGCCACTGGACAGAGACGAAATCATAAAACTGATTTCCCGCCTCGACGACGTGCTGGACACAATCCACGTTGCAACCAAGCGGACGCACATGTTTGAAGTCAAAGTTATTCCCAAACGGTTAATAGACATGGCGGCGGTTTTGCAGAACTCGATGGGAAAAGTCAAAATAATGGTCGAGATGGTGAACGGCTTTAAAGAGATAGAAAAAACCAGAGAGCTGGCCAAACAAATTCACCAATACGAAAACGAAGGCGACCAAATTTTCAACGCAGGCATAACAGAGCTTTTTAAAGAAAGCGCGTCCGATCCGCTTAATATTATAAAGCTCAAAGAAGTTTACGAAGCCGTCGAGATGGCCATCGACCGCTGCGAGGACGTGGCCAACATAATCGAAGGTCTTTATCTGGAGCACGTATAATGGATCCGCTCATAATCCTAACGTTCCTCGTAGCGTTAGGGTTCGACTTCGTGAACGGTTTTCACGACGCCGCCAACTCCATCGCCACAATAGTATCGACAAGAGTGCTCTCGCCGAGAGCCGCTGTTGTATGGGCTGCGTTTTTTAACTTTGCAGCGGCGTTCACGTTCGGAACCGGAGTCGCCATGACGGTCGGCAAAGGGATTGTCGCGCCGGAGTCAATTACTGTGCCGGTAATATTTGCGGCTCTAGTCGGAGCTATAATCTGGAATCTTTTAACGTGGTGGTGGGGGCTGCCATCGTCCTCCTCTCACGCGCTTATCGGCGGTTTGGCGGGAGCGGTTCTCGCATACAAAGGCCCGCAGCTGCTTAACATGTCCAAAATAGGCATCGTGGCCTCTTTCATATTAATTTCTCCTCTTATAGGAGTAATACTTGGAGTAATCAATCAAACTTTCGTTTTTTGGCTAGTAAAAGATAAACCGTCCCGCAAGCTCAGCAAACTTTTTAAAAGGCTCCAGCTTGTTTCGGCTGCGATATACAGCTTCGCCCACGGCACCAACGACGCGCAGAAAACGATGGGCATACTATTCGCTTTGCTCGTTTCGGCTGGACATTTAAAACATTCCGACCACATTCCAGTTTGGATAATTTTCCTTTGTTACGCGATGATAGCCTTCGGAACTATGTTCGGCGGCTTCCGCATAGTCCGCACAATGGGCATGAAACTTACAAAACTAGACCCGATGCACGGTTTTTGCGCCGAAACCGGCGGAGGCGTTACGATTTTGGGCGTTTCTTTGCTCGGAATTCCCGTATCGACGACGCACACGATTACGGGCGCAATCGCCGGAGTGGGTATGACCGGCGGATTTAAGTCGGTGCGCTGGCTGGTGGCGGCGAAAATTTTGTGGGCTTGGGCGCTGACCATTCCCGTGTCCGCCGCAATAGCCGCGCTTTATTTTACGTACTTCAACGAAGTAAGCCGTTTAATAATTAAACTGCTATTCCAATAATTCGCCCCAAAATTATACTTAAACAAATTTATTTATAAACGCTGATTCTTTCGGTAGGCTTGTCTGAGAGCATGCGATCGACCGCGTAACAATACTTGGAAAACCCGCGCTGATTTAAACCGAATTTGCGAATCAGCTCGATTGTCCATTCCGGAACGTCGGTCTCAACTTTTATTTCAAGCAATACCGGCGATTCGTGCCACGTCGTTATTATGGGGTCGTCGTACATAATAAATTCATCCGGCGCCGCCTCGATCTCCGGCGACCAGCCGCCTTCAAGCCTTCGGTAGGAAATGCGCCTGTCGAAAGTAATTCTGCCGTAGTAACAAACGTCGCAAACAAAAGGAACTCTGTAATAACGAACCTGTAAAACCGGGTTTATTGAGAGCGTCCTAACGACGTCTTGAAAATTTCCTATTCCGTCTTTGACGATCGGCGCGCCTTCAAAGTCGGGGGCGACAAACGACTCCCATTCAGACGACATTACTTTTTGACGGCTCTTCCATATTACGCTTGAGTTCCGGTATTTCAGCTCGGCGTAAACCGAACGAGGCGGCTCGGTTCCGTAAAAACGAACGCGAGGCTTGTACCGCGTCATCTTTTTAAGTTTTGTGTCGTAATAAAAAGTCATATCGTCGGTATCAAAGTAAACGGTGTTCACCGTATAGCCGCCTTCGCCACGCGGCGTATTAGGGTCGAGCGCGCAGATAGGCTGAATATAATCCATTATTTTCTCGGCGGCGCGCTCGTCCAACGCGTATTTCAGCTCGTATCGTCTTATTAAGCCCGCTTCTTTCAAATTCGTCTCCTTATTCCAATTTGCCGTCAGGCGGCAGGCCTAAAGCTAAACGAAGCTCGGCAAGCCTCAATGCGGCGACGTATTTCTTCTCGACAAGCCGCTTTTTTGCCTGAAGCAGCGATACTAACAATTCGATTGAATCGTCTGGCTGCGCAGATTCCAATTTAGAGAATTGTTTGACCGCCATATCGGTCTGCTCTTGTAGCTTGGCGTAAAGCTCTTCGTATTCCGCAGCCTCTGCGCGCGCGGCGAGATAATCATCGTAGGCCGTCCGCGCGCGCTTCTTAATTTTTTCCGTAATCGCCGCAAAGCCAAGAGCGTCCGATTCAATTCTCTTCTCCGCGCCTTTGACACCGCCGGCGTTGAAATCGAACAGCGGAATATCGACGCCGAAAGAAATTTCTATCATATCGAATTTCGAGTATCGGTAATGATACTGGAGCTCGATGAACGACAGCCAAGGAGCGAGCTTCATTTTTTGAAAAAACGCCTCGTCGGAAGAAAACTTGACGCCGGCCTTCTTCTCTTCAAGCTCTGGGTTGTTTTCAACCGCCGTTTTAAGCAGCTTATCGACCGGGGCGGTTATTTCATTCAGCTCCGGCTCGTACGCCTCGACGTAATACCCGGTTTGAGCAAGTCTTGCAAGTCTGCTCCTCGCCTCGCCCAGCTTTCGTTTCTCGCTTTCAAGCGCGGCTTTTAAATCTATCAGTTCAAGGCGGCTTTTCGTAAGTTGAACGGCGGTTCGGACTCCCAGCTTAACAAGCCCTTCAAGCAGTTCGACGCGCTTTTTTTCAAGCTCAGCTTTGGACGAATAAATTTCGACGAGGCTTTGCTTCAGCCAAATTTCGCAGTAAGCCGCGCGCACCTCGGCGTCGAACTCGCTCGCTTTTTGCGCCGCTTTAGCTTTTTCTTTGGCGTACCTTAAGTTGGCTTTTTGTTTTTCATAAGAAATCTCGCCGAGCTTAGGCGGCGACCATCTCAGCCCGCCTTGGAACTCGTCCAACTTGCTTCCGGCGTCGCGGTCGGTCGCAACTTGAAATCTAAGTTCCGGATTTTTCAGGCTTCCCGCCGAATCGGCCTTCAGAAGCCACGAGTCGGCTTCCATCATCATCGCCGACAACTCCTTGTTTGCTTTGAACGCGCCGGAAACGACCTTTTCGAGAGTTTCGGCTTTAACCTCTTTTTCCGCAGGCGCGTCGTCGGCGACGGCGCTAAACGCAATCAGCAGAGCCGACGCGTAGGCGAACAATATTGCGGCGCGCATATCGAACCTCATTTGATTTCAATCGATGCGAAATGAGAAGGTTTTCCGTCCTCGTCGAACACGACGAGATACTTGCCGTTTTCCTTCTCGCAAATCCCTTCGGGTTTCAAGCCGTCGAAGCGCGCCAGCATTTTTCCAACGTACCCCGCCGCGGTTTTCTCGAAGAGAAAAACGCTTCCGACTTGGTTCTTATCGCCGTGCGGAAGAACTATGGTCGAGGTCGCTACGAGCCTCCCCTTCGAGTCGATTATTAGGTCTGAGATAGAGCCGCGGCCTGCGGGGTATTGTCCCATGTCCAATTCGGCGAAAAGGCTAAGCCGCCCTTCTTTAATCTTTTGCGAAGCGAAGAGCTCCTTCAAATCGGACAGCTTCCAAATTATCGCGCCGCCCTTCCCCGCCGGCTGCTTCAAGCCCAGCAGCAGCCCGTCCTCGTACGCCGCTAAGGCCTCGACGTTAAACGTCGTTTTTTCGACTTCGGATTCCGTTTTTACCCCCAGTTCCGCCAGCTTTTCATTCGAGAGCGAGCCGAAAATCGCTGAAAACAAATCAACCGAGGCGGTTTGCGTAAACGTCCTGCCGTCGCGCTTCGTCTCAACGAGCAGACGTCTTTCCGTTTTGCGTTCGCCGTCCTTATCGAGGTTTTGCGAAGCGAGAAAATAAATTTTGCCGTCTTTGGCCGCCGCCGCCGATTCGAGATCGTTTATTTTTCCCGCGCCTTGAATTACAACCGGCTCGGCTTCGACGTTGCCCGATTCGTCCATAAGGTAAAGCCACGGCGCGCGTTTGTTAGGCTTTTTCAAACCGGTATCGTCGCTGATAATAAGATAGCGGCGAATATCCGGCAGCCAAATTACTCCCGAAGGCTCAAAGGCGCTGATTTCCATAAGCGACGCAGGAACGTTTATCGGTCGCAACAGGCTTTTTGCGTCGGCTATTTGCGCGTTTGTCCCGTTTTGCGGCTCTTTATCGTTGTTAGACTCTTTGGGCGCTTCCTTCTTTGCGCCGGACGGAGGCTCGGCCGCGGACGCGTTGGAGCCGCCGATGCGCACCAGCACTGTTTCGCCCGGCAGCAAATTGTGTCCCTGAGTCAATTTTACCCTTACCTTGCGGGCAAAATAAACGTTGTTCCTGAAAGTCAATTGTTGAGGAATTTGTCCGGTCGTCGGATACAGGAACGTTACCACCCCTACGGCTTCGTCGTCCAGCGGGCGCGTCGAGCTGACCGTTACGCTCGTGCCGAGCGTTACGTTGGACTTGGCGCTAAGCGGAATATAAACGACCAGGTAATCTACCTGAGTCTCCTCCAACTCCAGAACGACGGAGAACTCTTTCACGACGTCTCCCTGCCTTGCGTGCAACGAAACGATCATCCCGTCGCACGGAGCGTAAACCGAACTTTTTGCTATCGCGTTCTCCGTCTTTTTTAAATCGCGCAAGACGTCGCGTTCCCACTTGAGACGCTGACTTTCCATTGAAAGAATGAACGAATCCGGGTCGAGCGTCGAGACAAAGTCTTTTTCCTTTGTCCCTTTCACGGACAAAGAAAAGTTTTCAAGGTACTTTTTTAAGCCGTCTCTTTCGACAAGCAGCTTGTTAAGGCTAGGCTGACGCCCAAGCCCCGACTCTTCGGCCTTTTTCAGATTTTCAATTTGATCGTCCAGAATTTGAAGCTGCGCCTTCTTCGATTCGTAATCGGCTATTTTGGAATCGACCGACATTTTATCGGAGTCGAGTTGAAGTTTCAGTTTCTTGCTCTCGACGAGAAAACGGTTCTTATCGGCTTTTTTTAAAGCCTCTATGGTCGCCAGTTCGTCTTGCAGCTTTTCGCGGTAGGCTTCAAGGTCTGACGTATCCAGCTGAAATAGAAGCTGCCCTTTTTTAACCGCGTCGCCTACCGCGACTTGAAGGCTTTTAATCTCGCCTCCTATCTGAGGCTCTATTTCGTGCTTTTTATTTTCAACCACGCCGACAAACTGCGCCTTGACGTGCCAATTGTAATAAATCAATGCCGCCGCAAAGGCTATAATCAGCCACGCGACTCCAAATACGGCTTTCTTTCTCGCGTTCATTGCCGCCTCACAATTCTATTGTGGCTTGCTGATTAATATAAGAAATGCCTCGTATCGACGGCACGGACTCAAGAGCCTCTACCAGTTTTAGGTTCGATTCGGGCGTAACGAGTTTGACTTGGTACGAATAATCGACCATACCGCCCTGAGCCGCTTCCTTCATCGCAATAAGCGTAAAGCGCGACGTGTACGACCTGAGCGCGGAATTGATGGCGTCGTTAGCCTCAAAGTCGGCCTTAGCTTGAAACCTGACAATGCCGTCGTGGCTCCGCCTGCTGCCGAACATGCTGTTCGAGAGCAAAATGGCCGCGCCGCAAAAAACGAGGCATCCGACTATCGCCACGAAGTAGCTTTGGACGCCCGACGCCACGCCGACGCCGAAAGAGGCGAAAAGAAATACGAGATCGCGGGGATCGCGCAGATTGGTGCGAAAACGGATAATCGCCAAAGAGCCGACGATGCCGATTCCTCTGGCAATGTTGTCTCCGATTGCAATCATTAAAAGACAGGAAACAAGGCTCCCAAGAGTCATCGCGTGCAGAAGAGCCTTTGAATAGGAAAACCCGGAAAAAGTTTTCTCATACGTATAGGCAATGGCGGTAGAAGTCAAAAACGCCAAAAGAAAAGACAATAAAGCGGCGTGCCACGCGACCTGCGCCTGACCGAAATCGAACAGCAGATTTCCCATGTAAAAGACCTCGTTTCTCAAAAGTAGAACGCGGACGAAAAGTTTGAGCGGAAGTATTTTCAATCGTCTCCCGCGCGCGCTATAATAAGCTTAAGCGGAACGCGCCCCAGAGGAGCGCCGCTGATTTTAAGGTATTCCCTCGTTGTAAAACCTTTATGTTTCTTTGCGTAAATTTTGTAAAGATAATGTAAACGGCGTTGACATTCTTTCAGGCTGGCAACTATGTTTTTGATTAGGCTGTTTTTTTTAACCTTTTAAAAAGACGGACTAGAAAGATGACGGCATCATCAAGCGAGGCAAAGGTGAGAGTGCTTCTGGTGGACGACGATCAGAAGTTCTGCAAGCTCGTTACGGAATACTTAAAGCCGTTCGGCTACGAAGTCGAAAGCGCGTTTACCGGCCCGGACGGCCTCAAGGCGGCTCTAAAAGGAGGATACCACGCCGTAATCCTCGACGTAATGCTGCCGGGGCTCGACGGTTTCGAGCTTTTGCGAATGCTCCGAAGAGAATCGGACGTTCCGGCGCTTATGCTTACGTCGAGAGGAGACGAAATAGACCGCATCGTCGGGCTTGAAATTGGCGCGGACGATTATCTTCCTAAAACTTTTTCATCCCGCGAGCTGCTGGCTAGACTGCGCGCCGTTACAAGGCGCTCTTTTCAGGTTTCTTCCAAGCCTAAACAGGCGGCCGAAATACCTCTTATTATCGGCGGCCTTCGCATAGACCCGAGTTCGCGCTCGGCGGCGCTAAACAACGAACCGCTTGATTTAACGCCGATTGAATTCGATCTGCTGCTTCATCTTGCGCGCGCGCCCGGCAGGGCTTTAACGCGCGACTATCTTTTAAACATCGTAGGAGACCGTTGTTACGAAGTGTTCGACCGCTCAATCGACGTTCACATTTCAAGTCTGCGCCGAAAAATGGCCGACGACCCGAAGAACCCTAAATACATACGAACGGTTCGTTCGGCGGGCTACATGTTCCTCGAACAGCCGTCGGAAACTAAATGAAAATCCCCGTCCCGATTTTTTCAAAACTGCTGCTGTGGTTCTTTTTAATCATGGCGGTAGTCGTCGGGGTCGTTTTATTCACGTTCAAACCGCCGATATTTGCCGGAGGCGAATTATCGCTTGAAACGCTTATGAACGACAAGCTGTTCTACGCCGGAATGCGGATTTCGGAAGATTTGCGCGGCTCGAAAGAGAGCGATTGGAGCTCCGTTCTTCAAAGGTACTCCAACGCGTACAGAGTAAATTTTGCGCTTTATTCCGAAGAGGGATTGTATATTGCGGGAAAGCCGGAAGAGCTGCCGCCTGAAGTCGCGGTTAAAGTTCAAGAATACGCTAAACGCAGGCCGCCGTTTTTACGCAAATTCGAGCGTCCCGGAGAACCTCCGCCCCATCCGCGGGAAGAAATGGAGCCGCCGCCGGACGACTCTCCGCCGCATATGCGCGGAGGGCCGGACGGAGAAATGGGAAAGCGGCGTCGGATGACTCCAAAAAATCCGCGGACGGAATTAACGTTTCTCGTCCGGGCCGGGAAGCCCCCTCTTTACTGGGGAAGCGTTCCTCTTCCAATATTCGACGACGGGCGCCGTCATCCAAAATTCGCCCGTTTGATCGCCTCATCCAGCTCCGCAACCGGCCACGGCCTCTTCATCGACCCTACGCCGTGGCTTATTCTTATTTTCACGACGTTAATAATCGTCGTAATGTGGGTTCCCTTCGTAAGGCACATAACAAAACCGCTCAAAGAAATTCTGCTGGCTACCGACCAAATCGCAAAAGGCCGCTTCGACATTAAGCTAGACGATAAGCGCCGCGACGAAATAGGCGCGCTTGCCGCCTCTATTAACCAAATGTCGTCGCAGCTGGATAATTTGGTTAAAGGGCAGAAACGCTTTTTAGCCGACGTCGCTCACGAACTCGCCTCCCCAATCGCCCGCATACAGCTTGCGCTAAGCATTTTCGAGAACGCGCTCAAAGACGAAGACCTGCCGAAATTGAAAGATTTGCAGGAAGAAGTTCAGCAATTGACCGACCTTGTAAACGAGCTTCTGTCGTTTTCCCGCGCCGAAAACGCTCCGGGGAGAATTAAACTGTCGAAGACCAGCGTAAACGAAGCGATTATGAAAGCGGTCGCAAGGGAAGATAAAGCCGGATGCAAAATTTTAATAAACGCGCCCGACGACTTAACGGCTCTGGCCGATCCGGAGCTTTTAACCCGAGCCGTAGCAAATATCCTTCGCAATGCAATCCGTTACGCCGGAGAAGCCGGGCCGATTGAAATACGCGCCGCTAAAAACGACTCGAAGATTACGATTGAAGTGCGCGACTGCGGAGCGGGCGTGAAAGCGGAGGCTTTGCCTCGCCTATTCGAGCCCTTTTACAGAGTCGACGCGTCAAGGAACCGCGAAAGCGGCGGCGTGGGGCTTGGGCTTGCGATTGTAAAAACCTGCGCGACCGCTTGCAAAGGCTCGGTATCGGCCATGAACCTCGAACCGAAAGGATTTGCGGTCGTAATAACGCTCGGCGAATAATATCTTTTCAATTTTACTCAAAGCCTATCTTGCTCGGCGAGGGGCTGGCTATCGTTGCGAAAGCGGATACGTCTTCAGGTTTCCCAAGCACGAATAATTTATCGCCCGCTTTAATTTCCTCCGCGCTTCCGGGATTGACGATTATATCTCCGTCCCTCTGAATGGCGAGTATCGTTACGTTATGGCGGCTTCTTACTCCGCTTTCCTCAATCGTTTTTCCGCATATCTTGCACGCCGACGAAACATGCGCGGCGGAGATGTCTATTTGCGAAAGCATCGGCTTAAGCTCGTCGGCCGGGAAATCGGCGTTTTGTTTTGAGCGCAGTATTTTGTAGTTGTCAAGCCTTATCTCCGATATAAACTTGTCTATTTCATGCTGGGAAATGAGATATTTGCGCATCACTCTAGCAAAAATTTCAATCGCGGTTTCAAACTCCTCCGGCACCACCTCGTCCGCGCCGAGTTCTCTCAACGGACCAACTTCCGCAACGTAGCGGGTTCTCGCGATTATATACAAATTTGGAGAGCGTCTGCGTAAAAGCTCGGCGATCCGACGCGTGGCGACCGGATCGTTAATGGCGATTACGGCCACTTTGGCGCTCGCAAGCCCGGCGTGTTCCAGCGCTGCTTCGTTCGTAGCGTCTCCGTAAATTATCGGAAGACCGGCTTTGCGCCCTTCGCGCACCGTGTCGGGGTTCATCTCCATTACGGCGTAATTAATTCCGCATTTGTCTGCGGCCATCGAAAGATTTTTGCCGTTAAGACCGTAACCGATAATAAGCAGCTTGCTTTTATCCGACGCGTCTTTTTTCTCTCCTTCGCCGAGCGTTTCGCTTGAGTCCAGCCCCTTGAGGCGCAGCGGTCTTTTAATCGAAGAGGCCAGCTTGTAGCCTCCCGATATAATAAAGGGAGTCGCCGCCATAGTAAGCGCCGCAATCGAAAGAAAAGCCTGATAAGCCCGCGGCGAAATCAGTTTGTAATCGAAGCCGTACTTTGCGAGAACGAACGAAAACTCGCCCACCTGACAAAGCGCCAGCCCCGTCAAAAGAGCCGTCCTTTTAGGAAGCCCTAGCGCCAAAGCCGCTAAGCCGCCCGTAAACGCCTTGATTATAATTACAACCGCCGAAACGCTGATTATCAGCCATGCGCTTTTAGCCGCGAAAGAAGGATTGATTAGCATGCCTACCGAAATGAAGAAAAAACTTAAAAACACGTCGCGGAAAGGAAGAACCGAGCCTAGAGCCTGATGGCTGTATTCGGATTCGGCGATTATTAACCCGGCGAGAAAGGCTCCCAGAGCCGGCGAAAAGCCGACGTAAGAGGAAAGACCCGCGATTAAAAAACCGATGACCAGCACGCCCAAAAGAAAAAGCTCTCGGTTGCGCGTTTTGGCCAGCTGATGCAAAATGAACGGGACTACCCATTTCGCCGCCGCCCCGACCGATACGATTACCAAAACCATTTTTACCGCAATCGCAAAGCCGGACGACGATCCGGGCGCGTCGAATCCGTTTCCGCCTAAAAGCGGAATTGCAAGCATGGCCGGAGCTATCATAAGATCTTGGAAGAGCAGAATGCCCAAAGCGGCGCGTCCGTGAGGCGTGTAAATTTCGGACTTCTCCTGCAAAAGTTTAAGAACTATCGCGGTGCTGCTCATAACCAGCAGCATGGAGGCAAAGACCGCTTTATTCCATTGATTTGCCCCCGCCAACGCAATGGCCGTCCCTAAAATCAGCGTGGCCGCCGTCTGCGCGAAACCTCCTAAGAAAACCGATTTGCGTATTGTAAAAAGCTGATGGAGCGAAAACTCCATGCCCAGCGCGAACAATAGGAGAGCCACTCCTATTTCGGAAAGAGCTTCTATGTCGGCGGGATTGGCTATAATGCCTATTACGCCCGGACCCGCGGCGACGCCGGTCAACAAAAATCCGACGATTGAAGGTATTTTTAATTTCTGGCAGACGAACACCACCGCCGCGGCGAGCGCTAAAACTATGATGATTTCATGTAAAAGCGTCATAACCGCAGTTTAACGCCGCTGCGCCCGTTTGGCAAATTAAAGCGGATCGAATGAACTTTTGCCCGAATAGCAAATGGGGCAAGTCCAATCTTCGGGCAGTTCGTCGAACGAAGTTTCCGGTTTGAACCCGCGTCCTTCGTCTCCCTTCCGCGGGTCGTAAATGTATCCGCAGTTTACGCAAACCATTTTATCTGCGCCGCTCACGTTAAAACCTCCAGAGCTATGTTTACGTTTCCGAAAGGCGCGCTGACCTGAACGCCCGCGACGTACGGCCTTATCGCCGCCAAAATTTCCTTCGCTATCGCTATTCCCTCCGCCAGCTGCTTTTCGCGAGTCGTATGAGCCGCCATGCGCTTCATAATAGATTCGGGAATATTAACTCCCGGCACTTCGTTGTTTAGAAACTCCGCGTTGCGCAGCGAAGCCAGCGGCCAAATGCCGGCGATTATCGGAACGCGCAACGACTTGGTCTTCTCTATGAATTCGAGGAGACGTTCCGGCTCGTAAACCGGTTGAGTAATCGCAAAGTCGGCTCCGGCGGCGGCTTTGCGGATGAAACGCGAGATTTCCCGCTCCATATCGAGGTGCGTCGGGTCCGCTCCAACGCCTATGCAAAAGCGGGTCGGGGGATTAACGGGAAATCCGCCGATGTCAACTCCCCTGTTAAGGTTGTTGGCTATGGACGTAAGCCCTATGGAATCAATGTCGAAGACCGCTGTGGCGAACGGGTAATCGCCTAATTTCGGCGGATCGCCGGTGATGATAAGCGCGTTGTTTACGCCCGCGGCGGCGCATCCCAGAAGATCGGACTGCATGCCGATTACGTTGCGGTCGCGGCAGGTGATATGCAGAACCGCTTCCACGCCGACTTCGTTTTGAATTTTCAAAGCGGTTACTAACGGACTTATCCTGCTGCTCGCGCGCGGACCGTCGGGAATATTTATCGCGTCTATTCCCGCGTCTTTGCATTTTCGCGCGCTGTCCAGGGTTGCGCTCAAGTCCCATCCCAATGGAGGCGTTATTTCAACGCTCGCAACCGGCTCTCCGCCGGCGATTTTAGCCGCGAAAGCGCTTCGTTCCCGCAAAGGAACGGGCTCGCGGAACTGCGCGCCCTTATTAAGATTTACGTTGCTGACCGCTCTGGCGCGGTGGACGCTTTTAACTCCGTCGGCCAAGGCCTTGACGTGCTCAGGCCCCGTTCCGCAGCAGCCTCCTACGGCGCGAACGCCAAGCTGAACGAAGTGCGAGGCGTACGTCGATAAATATTCGGGGCTCGTCATGTAAATCATGCGGTCGTGAACCAAACGAGGATAGCCCGCGTTAGGCTGGGTCAACACTGGATAGGGCGAATCCGGGATAAAACCCGCGAGCTGTTCAAGCATCTCGCGCGGACCCACGCCGCAGTTGAAGCCTAAAGCCATCGGCTTCGCCGCGCCTTCCCGCAAAAGATTAAAAAAGTCTTCAATACTTTCGCCGTGTCTCGTCAGCTTATGCTCGGCTATCGCCATGCTCGGTATGTACGGCATATCGACGATTTGCGCCGCGCTGATAGCCGCAAGCAGTTCATCGCCGCGTCCGAAAGTCTCGAAAATTATAAAGTCGGCGCCGCCTTCCTTAAGGCCGAGAATCGAGTCGGCAAAAGAAGAAACCGCTTCTTCGTGCGAAACGCCGCCTATGCCGATCGTTTTGCCCAGCGGCCCGACCGAACCGGCTACGTAAAGCTCGTCCCCCGCTACTTCCCGCGCAATGCGCGCCGCCTTTCGGCTAATTTCCGCGACTTTGTCCGCAAGCAGGTGGCCGCCCAGCTTGTATCGGTTAGCGCCGAAACTATTGGTAGTAAGAACGTCCGCGCCCGCAATCTTGTTCGCCTCGTGAATTTCCTTCACCAAATCGGGCTTTGAGACGCATAATTCCTCGAAGCAGACGTTTACGAACTGGTGGCGGCGGTAAAGCTCCGTCCCCATAGCTCCGTCGAAAATAACGACGCGGTCTTTCAATAATTCTACAAAAGGTTTGCGCGACATTTTACAATAAATCCTCCGCCTGTCCCGTCCGCCGGCGCCGCGGCGAGCCGTTTATACCGCAAAATATTTAGCCTGAGGGTGATGGACTACGATTGCCGAAGTCGTAAATTCGGGAACCATCTGCCAGCTTTCCGTAAGAGCTACGCCTATGTTTTCCGCTCCGACCAGCTTGGCGACAAGGCCGTTGGCGGATAAATCCGGACACGCCGGGTAGCCGAAACCGTAACGGCTTCCGCGGTATTTCTGAGTTGCGAGCCCTTGCCAATCAAGCCGCTTCTCCTCCCCGATTCCCAGTTCTTTTCGCATTAACTCGTGGCAGAGCTCCGCAAGCGCGTCGGTCGCCTCTACCGCCAAACCGTGGAGCAGGTAGTAATTTAGGTATTCGTCTTTCGCAAGCGCCGACTTGCTCCTCTTCTCGATTTCAGAGCCCAAAGTTACTATGAAAAAGCCGGCGACGTCCTCGTCCGGTCGAAAAAAATCCGCAATGCAAACCCGCGGATCGAGCTTTCTCCTCGGAAAAACAAACTTAGTTTCCGCGCCCGCGTCGTTCACAATTACCGCGTCCCCTTCGCTTCTGCATTTAAACCAGCCGTAAGCTATTTGCGGTTTGAACAACCCGCCTGCCTGCGCCGCTTTTTTCAAAGCGTCGTATTTCGGCTTAACTTCGTTTTCTATGAGCTCGGAGTATTCCCGCGCCGACATTGCGCCGCGCCTGTATCCCCATCTGCCTCTGAAAAGCGCGACCTCGTTAATTAGCGGATAAATATCGTTCATCTCCACGTCCGCAATTATTCGCGAGCCGTAAAACGGAGGCTCCGGCGCTTCGATCTGAGCGATTTCCGCCGCTTTAACCACAAAAGAATCCTTCGGAAGAATTCTATGAACTGTATTCCGCGCCTCGCCCAAGGGCGTTCCTTCCTCTATTTTGCGCATTGCGGAGAGTCCGGCGAAGGCGTCGGCGCAGTAAACGACTTTGCCCGGCCCGTAAGACGACGCCAGCGTTTCGGCGGCGTACTCAGGCGTCAAAGCGGCTCCGCCGACCAGAACCGGAACGTCGAACCCTTCGTCCCGCATAGTTTTTAAATTGTCGGCCATCGCCATCGCCGAGCTGACAAGCAGCCCCGACATTCCTACGGCGTCGGGCTTGTGCTTTTTCGCGGCTTCAATAATCGTTTCCACGGGAACCTTCGTGCCGAGGTCGATCACCTCGAAACCGTTGTTGCCCACAATGATGCCGACAAGATTCTTCCCGATGTCGTGCACGTCGCCGCGCACCGTGGCTATTAAAAGCTTCCGGCTCGCATTCGCGCCGCCGCCGACCTTGAAATGAGGCCGCAGAGCGTCCACCGACTTCTTCATCGCTTCCGCGCTCTTCAGCACGAACGGCAGCTGCAGCTTTCCCGAACCGAACAACTCGCCTACATGTTTCATTGCGGGAACAAGAATCTCGTTTAAAATTTCCTCGGCGGTCTTTTCGCATAAAAGCGCCGAAAGGCTGGCAATAGACCGCTCCGGACGGCCTTTAACGATTCCATCGAACGCCGACTGCGCTGGAGTCTTCTTCTCTTCTTCCTCGGCGCCGGCTTCGCCGTCCCGCGGACGCGACTCGAAATGCGCGATGAACGCCTCAAGCGGATCTTTTCCGCCGCGCGCGCGGTTCAATATTAAATCCTCCGCCGCCGACGCGTCGTCCGCCGCGAGATCGTGGAGCGCTACAATTTGTTTAGGGTTCAATATCGCCGCGTCAAGACCGGCCTTAATGCACATGTCCAGAAAGACGGAGTTTAGCGCCTGTCTGCTTTTCGGCGACAAACCGAAGCTGACGTTTGAAACGCCCAGCAGCGTATTCGCGTCGGGAAACTCGGCTTTAATCCTCTTAATCGCCTCTATGGTTTCCGCGGCGGCGTTTTTAAGCGACGGATCTCCCGAACCGATTGTAAAAGTGAGCGCGTCGATAAAAAGGTCGGCCTGCCTCAGACCGTGGCCGTTTACGCATAAATCGACGAGCCTTCTTGCGACTTCGACCTTTCGGTCGGCCGTCAAGGCCATACCGGTCTCGTCAATGGTAAGGCACACAATCGCCGCGCCGAATTTTTTCGCGACCGGCAGCAGCCGCGACGCCTTTTTGCCTCCGTCCTCAAGATTTATTGAGTTTATTATCGCCCGCCCAGGATAAAGAGACAAAGCCTTCTCAATCACTTCGGGCTGATTGGAATCGACGCACAGCGGCAGCCTGCACTCGCGCGCCGCGCGCGAAACCATCTCTTCCATATCGCGCATTTCGTCTCTGCCGGCGTACGCCACCGACAAGTCGGCGGCGTGGCTCCCCCAATCTTCCTGCTCGACGAGTATTCCGAACGCTTTATCGTAGTCGTCGGCAAGCAGCGCGTCGCGAAACGCCTTTCCGCCGGTCGCGTTCGCTCGCTCCCCAATATACAGCGGCGGCGGGGTTTGTCTTGCGTCGACTCCGTTGAAAAGGCTTGAAAGCGCGTTGACTTCAATCGCCGAGTTTAACGCCGGCGCGGCGTTCTCGACGACTTTCGCAAGAGCCCGAATATGCGCTTCTGTCGTTCCGCAGCATCCGCCTACGATTCCAATAGGAAGACCGGCGACAAATTCAGAAATTGCGGCGGCGAATTCTTCGGGCGATTCCGGATAAACCGCGCCGTTTTCGCCCAAAACAGGAAGCCCGGCGTTAGGGTAAAGCCCCATACCTTTAGTCCATCTGCGCGCCATCGCTTGAAGGTGCGGCCGCATGGCCGTCGGACCGGTGGCGCAATTCAGCCCTAAAACGTCTATGCCTAGCGGCTCCAAGGCGGCAATAACCGCCGAAACGTCGCTGCCCGTTAAAAGCGCGCCGGTTCGCTCAACCGTAACCGAAACAAAAATCGGCAAACTTTTTTTCGCGGCGTTCATCGCCTCTTTGGCTGCAATAACGGCCGCTTTAGCCTGAAGCAAGTCCTGCACCGTTTCGATAATCAACATATCGGCGCCGCCTTCAATTAAGCCGTCGCACTGGCGGCGGTAGCCGTCAAGAAGCGCGTAAAAGCCGATCTGGCCTAAGGTCGGCAGCTTTGTGCCCGGCCCAACCGAACCGGCGACGAAGCGAGGACGGTCGTACGACGAATACTTGTCCGCGCAGGCGCGCGCAAGTTTCGCCGCGGCGAGGTTTATCTCTTTAATTTGATCGGCAAGGCCGTATTCGCCCAGCGCGGAGACGTTTGCGCCGAAGGTGTTGGTCTCGATAATATCAGCGCCCGCCGCCATGTACGATTCGTGGATTGCGGCGATTGCCCCGGGGCGAGAAATCGTAAGATATTCGTTGCAGCCCGCATGGCCGCCAAACGCTACGTCGCCCAGCTTCAACGCTTGAATGGCCGAACCCATGGCGCCGTCGAGAAGCAATATTCTTTTCTTTAAGAGTTCGTTCAAATTCACGGCCCGCGCTCCGCATTAGCTCAACAAAGTCAATTAAAAAAGCGCTAATATTTTATTGACGCAAAATATAATCGTCAAGGATAATCGCAATGCCGCGGATTTTAGATTTTAAAGGTCGAAGGATTGAGCCCGCTTTAATGACAAATCTTTGGAGACCCGCTAAAAGTTATTTCGCCTCCACAATCAGCCCGCTGTAAAGATTCATGTAATACGGCAGCAGCCAATACGTTGGAGCGTTGCGCGATCTGCCGTCGCCTCCGTCTGAAACGTCCCGCATGTTGCCGTTCCACCAAACCGCGCGTATCTCGTCGTAAGGGAATACTACGTCAAGCTGCGTCCCGCCGTTTCGGCTTCCGGTTATTTTTCCGCCGTCTTTGCGATGATGGTTGTCAACCAGCCATTCGCGGTTGTCGTCGGGAATTTCGCGAAGAGTGCGAAGCGAATTCTTAACGTCCCGCTCGGTCAGCGCGCCGCCGGACAACGCCATTACGGCCGTCCACCACGGGTTGCGCTCGATGCGTTCGTAGTCGTACAGAAATTCAAGCCCGGCGCGCCATTTAGCCCGGCGGTCGTCGTTCGGCTCGTAGCGCAGCAGCGTCGTGTAAGCGAGCATTGCAAGCTCGTGATCGGAATGATTCGCCATGCTCGAATTGGTTATAGTCATCGTATTCTCGTTGGGCATCGCTATTTCGTCGTATCTCTTCGAGATAAGGAACTCGTAGGCGTCGTAGAAAGACGTGTCTCCCGTTACGTGGTAAGCAGCCAGCATCATGCCTAAAACTTCAATCGAGTTAAGCCATCCGCCTCCGCCGTACGACGAGAAGCACCTTCCCATATCGTAACCGTTGTCAAGGCATGCGCTTATTCCGTCAACCGCGATAGGAATTGAATCCGGATCCCATAATCCGTAAAGAGTGCGGGTTCCGTCAAGGTCTATTAGCTGGTATCCTCCGTTGATTATGTACTTCGTCGCAACCGCGACATACTCGGCGATTTTAACTTTTTCTTCCGCCGTGGCGCAAAGGTCGTAGTAAACCGGATAACCGAAGAAGTGCCCCGCGTATTCGTCGGATGAAGTGTCGGCTTTCCATAAATATTTCTTGCCGTTGTAAGCAACTTCGTTCCACCTTAAAATATCTTTTTGCGTACCGTCGCCCAGCTTTACATGCTCGGCTTGATCGACCTTTAGTTTCCACAAGTCGGGTTCGTCCTGGCTGATAATGGAACGCGCGATAAAACCTTTATCCTTTCCGAGAGCTTTAAAGCTAATCGCCGGAAGGTCTATTTGCATAAACATTAATTGCAGAGCTTTTCTAGCGTAATCGCAATATTTTGCGTTGCCGGTGGCCGCGGCGCCGAAGCTCCATCCGCCTATCATCATTTGCGTCCATAGGCCGTCGTTATCTTTGTCGCCTTTTGTTTGAGTAGAAACGTCGTCCCACGGAGTTTTTGTAATTCCATGCGCGGCGACAAAACCGTCCAACCGCCAAAAATACGGGACGTAACCGTCGAAGACCTTTTCTTTTTCCGCTAGAGTGCGGCTTTTGCGGAAAATTCGAGTAACGCCTTTTACGCCGCCGGCGTAGATTTCGCTCCCCTCCCCTAGCGCGACCGCTGAAGCTCTATTGTCGGCGAGCCAGCGCATAGAAACATAATGTTCCATCGTAGAAAAATCATACGGCGTAACCGTCGCGCCGATTGCGTGCCCGATTATTATATGAGTCGCGTTGCAGGCTAACGCGATGTTGTCGTCGGTCGGCAGCGCGCCGATGCCTGCGGTTTTCAGCGTCTTCGTCGTTCCCGCGTGAACGGCCGCGCCGGTTTTGGTCGCAAAAATCAGCTTGTCGCCGCAGCTTGCTATAGCTCTTACGTCGTCGTCGGGAAAGTCGCCGGCGGACGCGCTCATGCCGCCCGCAGCGCCCGCGCCGTCAATCCGCATTACTTTTAGGTCGTCAATCGCAACATAAACCTTGCCGTCTGAATGAACGGCAAGACTGCGGACGTTTACGATTGAATTCATTGCCAGAATTCCATCCCAATTTTTTCCGTTCCATTCCCATACGCCGTCCGAGGTTCCAATAACAAGCCGCGAGCTTGTCGTCGCTATTGAGGTTAAAGAAGGAAGCTGAAAAGACATAACTTCGCAAGTAGAGCCGTCCGCCGCAATCAATCCGATTCTGTTCTTGAACGCGACGGCTATTTTCCCGTCGTATTTGGCCGTTCCAATGCCGACTACCGCGTTGTTTTCAGCTTCCGAAACAAGGCACTGGGTTCCGGATGGCTTGAAGGCGCTATCGTCCGCCTTCTTCATATAGACGCCCTCCGCCGTTCCCGCGAACGCCGTTCCGTCAATTACAACCAAAGCGCGGACGTCGAGAGAGGGAAGTTTATCGGAGGTAATGAAATAATCGGCGAACTTCTGTTCAAAACTTTCGTCGGCAAGAGAAAAAGACTGCGTCCGCTTCTCGTAAATGAAAGAGGAAGACGGGTATTCCTTTTCAGTTTCGTCGGTTTCGGAAGTTTCCGCAATTTCCCCGCCGTCAACATCCGCGTCCGCGGGGTTGTTGGAATTATTCGTACCGGCGCAGCCTGCAAACGCAGTTAAAGAAACAAGAGCCGCGACCGCCAATAAACAAAGCGTCGAAAGAATATTTTTTTTCATTGCCGTATAACCTGCGCCTATTAAGGAGTTAATGTTTAATGATACGAATTTCTTATAAAAGTAACAATTTTATTTTGCTTAAGCAAGAAACATGTTTGGAATTTATAAGGCGCGGCGATTCTCAATAGTTTAAAATTGCGGCGACCCTTTTTCTTTCCATACATTGCTTCTCGGCGAACTAACGCGCCGCATTCAGCCGGGCTCAAACAACGCTAAACTCTTTCTTTATATTTGCTTTTTCGCTAAATGCCGCGCCCGGCCATTGGCGAATATAGCCGAAGCAAAATAACCTCTTAAACATCCTTGCATTTGCCGTAATGTTTTTTTATTGTAAACGCTTAAGCGCTTTTGCGGAAAGCTGGAGATTGACGACGTGCTTAAATTCTTTTTTTACGCCGTTATAGCGGCCTGCATTGCGGGGGCGGTATATATCTGGACGGCCAATCCCGACAAACGACCGCAGATGAAGGAGGCCGCCAAGCAAAGCGTAGAGCTTATAAAAGAGGCCGCGGAGAGCTTGGAGAGCAAAGAAGATTTCGTGCATCGCGTATGGTACGCATGCAAATGCGTCTCGACTAATAAATCGGCGGCGGAAGGGCGCGTATGCGCGGCATCCAAACCGACCGCGGAGGCCGGCGCAAAAAGCGCGTGGATAGCGGCGAAAAAGACCGGAGGCTCTATCGCCTGCGAGTGCGCCGAAACCAACGAATTATGCAAAAAGAGCAAAGGGGACGACTCGGCAGGTTTTTAGCCGCCGCTCAACTTGATTTTTACCGCAGGAGAACTCCTTAAATGAAAAAATACGCAATTATTTCGGATTGGTTTTTCGCATTAAGCTCCGCGGCCTTCCTTGTCTGGGCGGCAGCCGACTCTAAGACCTTTATTTCCATTACCAAGGCAAACCCTTATTTTATGGGTTTCGCTAAATTCTTTTTGCTGGGAACATGCGGCGAAGTAATAAAAAATTATCTCAAAGGCGGACGCGGTCTTGACAGGCCGATTCAACGCGCGGTCGTATGGGGCTTTTTCGGCGTATGGATTTCCGCGGCTTTTCCCCTTTTCAGCGCGGGAACCGACGCGCTGACAACCGGCGGAATGTGGTTTGAGGCTATGCCAGCGGCGTTGTCAAAAAGCCTGTGGATTAACTGTTTAGGCGGCTTTGCTTTTATGATGATGACGACGCACGAATACTGCAACTATGTTATTAAAAACGACGGACGGAAGTGGGGGCTGAAAGGGTTCGCGCAGTCGGCGGATCCTGTTTTTCTTCTATCATTTGTTCCCAAAACTTTTCTCTTCTGGGTTCCGGCGCACACGTTTACTTTTTCTCTGCCTCCGGAATGGCGCGCTCTAAGCGCGGCAGTTTTGGCGATTGCGCTGGGTTTTCTTTTAGCCGGCGCGAAAAAGGCGGCAAAGTAAAATTTACGCCCTAAAAAAAATAGCCGCAATAAGACGCTCTCTGAAATCGAAGAGGCCGCAAAGAACGTAGAGATTTACATAAGTAACTCCGCTGAACGCATGGGAAAATAAGCGAAGAAAGAGATGAAATGCGGCAAGCGTCGGGCGAATAAAGCTCCTCCCGCGAATTACGCCAAACCGGAGACGTATAGAAATTATATACCCTTTACAATCAGCCGCGTTTGACACGACAAGGCTTTACGTATAAATTAATTATTTAAAGTTCTTTAAACCGTTTCGACTTGGAGGAAAAGATTATGAAACGCAATTATAAACTTACGGTCTTAATTACGGCAATTACAATCCTTCTTTCCGCCGCGGCTCTCGCCGGCGGAACAAAGCTCGTTTATAAATATAAAAAAGGAGACGCATTCTCCTACAAATGGACGCAAAAGCAGACCATTATAATGAAGGGAATGCCGCAGCAAGCGATGGAAAACGCCCCCGGCGGCTCGGCAGATTCAATGAAAATCGAAATGGAATCCGTCGGTTCTCTAAAATACGACGTCGGCGAGACGGAAGGAAAAACAGCCTCGATTAAAATCTCCTTCTCTGATTTCAAAACCAAAACATCCGTTCCCGACGCGCCGACGGGCGACATAGACAACATGGTTAAAGGAATGAGCTTCGGCATGAAGACCGACCAAACCGGCAAAGTGTTGAGCTTCGACACTACGGGGATGCCGCAAGACGTCCCTAATGATTTCATCGAATCGATGCGCAATTCTCTCAATCAGGGGCAGGCTTTATTTCCAGACAAAGAAGTAAACGTTGGCGACAAATGGGACGGAGCTTTTAATACTTCAATAAACATGCCTATGGGCGGCAGCGCCGGAATCAAGACGAGCGTAATTTATAAAGTAAAGAAATTCGATAAGTATAACGGCAAAAAGGCGGTTTATCTCGAGGAAACGGCGACGACGAAAATCGAAGCTCCGTCCGATCCGGCTACAGGCAAGCCGATAATGACCGGCGAAGGAAAATTCACTGGCGAGGTTATTTTCCTTATCGACGAAGGGCGCATGGCCAAACAAACCATGAAGGGCGAGCAGACGCTCAAAATCTCTATGCAGATAGGCGTAGCCAAGAACGCGCCGCAAATGGCGGACATGACGCAGACCATTTTGCTCGAATCGAATATGGAGCTCAAATAAAGGCTCAGGTTATACGAACCAACCTTGCGGGGCGGAAGCTCTATTCCGCCCTTTTTTCATTTTTATTAAAAGGCAAGGCATGAGCGGCTTTTATAACAACGGCCAATCAAGGCGCGGCGGCGAAAGTTTGTTAAACGAACTTAGGCGTAACCTAGCGACTATCAGCTTGGACGTCGTTATGCAGGGCGGCGGCGTACTCAAACGAAAAAAGACTTGGGGAACGAACGCTTTCATTTTTATTTGGGGGTGCGTTTTCGTGGGCGCAAGCGTCGTCCTCGACAAACGCTTCGACATGGTCGGCCAGTACTTCGGATTCATACCGGCGTTATTCTTTGAAGGCTACGAGCCGTGGAGACTGGTTACCGCCGGATTTCTGCATTCCACCGCTCTTCATATCATTCCCAACTGCTTAATATTTTGGGTAACGGCTAGACTTTTCGAGCGCGATCGAGGCGCTGCGGCGCTTGCTGCGGCGTTTCTTCTCGGCTCAATTGGCGGGTGCCTTCTGCACGGCGCGTTTCACATGCGCGAGTTAATCCCTACTATCGGCGCGTCCGGCGGAATATCCGCGATATTAGGCGTATATCCGGCGCTTTACCGCCGCTCGGCCGTAGTTTTGCGCGTCGAACCCGCAGTCGGCATGGTTCCGGCGGTTCCGCTGGTATGGATTTGGATCGTAATGCAGGTAGTTTGGAGCGTATTAGACAGAAAAGGGACTACCGCATACCTTACTCACATGGGCGGATTCGCGGTCGGTTATTGCTTTGGAATGACTCTTAAGAAGTTCAGCCGCGGCAAATCCGACAAACCGGAGTTGAGAATTGTGCATTAATTTAAAAACGCAAGCGAGTTTTGCGGCGGTTATCATACTTTTCGCCTCGGCGCTGACCGCCGGCGACGGACGGACGTCCGAAGCTCTGACTGAGGATTATTTCGTTAAAAGCGGCAAATCAACGGGATTGATTAACATAAAGACTATAATGCCCGACGCGCGCCTGGATATTCGTTACGCGGGCAAAAACAACGTAACGGGCGCCGCCGTTTACGAAGCCGCGGAATGCTGGGTTCACGAGTCGCTGGCAATGCCGTTGTCGCGGGCCGCGGCAAGGCTGGAAAAAGACGGGCTTAAATTTCTTTTCTGGGACTGCTACAGGCCCGCCGGCCTTCAGGCGAAACTGCGCTCGCTTGCCTACGTTAATGGTTTTAAGTCGTTGTTTAAAAATCCGGCAAAAGGCTTTTCCAATCATACGCGCGGCGGCGCGGTCGATGTATCCCTTACCGATTTGCGCGGCGACAAGGTTCCGGTCCCGACAGACTTCGACTCAATGACGAGCGGAGATTGGCCGGAAGAAAAAATCTGCGGCGCCGAGGCTTACGCAAATTACAAAGCGCTAAAAGCGGCGATGAAGGAAGCGGGCTTTACTTCGGTTCCGCGCGAGTGGTGGCACTTCAACTTCAAAGGTGCGGCGAACCTTCCGCCGCTCGACGTCTCTTTCGCCTTTTTAAACGGCGGGAAAACGGAAAAGAAAAAATGAGCAGAGAAATTGAGAAAACTCCAAGGAGTTTGGTTAAAGACGGACGAATAATTTACGGAACGTTCGACCGACCGGTACCGGATCCCAGACTGCTTGAAGCGGACCTGCTTTGGAAAGGGGCTCCGCGGGCTTTCCGAAACTTTAGACTTAAAGAATGGCTGGGCGTTGGGCTAGACCACGAAAACTGGTATTTCTCGACGATTATCGCCGACAGCAAGTATCTTTCAAACGCAACGTTTTACGCCTACGACAAAAAAAACGGCCTGTATTACGAATGGCAGGCTGCGCGTCCTCCGCTGACCGGCGGAATAAGGGTGGCAAACGCCTGCTACAACGACGTATGTTATTTCCGGTCGTCAAAATACAATTCGACTTTTACGACCTGCCTTGACCAAGGGAGGATTTTTATAAAAGTAAAGGCGGAAAAGGGAATCGGCGGCAAGAACGTAGAGACCGACCTGACTTTGTACGAAGATTTTTCGGCGAGTCCGCCGCTTTCCGCGAGCGTGCCGCTGGAACCAAAGCACTACATGTACACGCACAAAGCGGTCGCCCCGATTTCCGGAATAATTAAAATTGGACGGGAGGAAATCGTTTTCAATCCCTCAAGAGACGCCGCCAACATAGACGAGCACAAGGCGTTTTACCCATATAATACGACTTGGAAGTGGGCGGCGTTTGGAAAAAACGAAAACGGGAAACTGTTAGGCGTAAACGTCTGCGATCACAAGACGACCTATCCGGAAACGTATAACCAGAACTGCGCGTGGTACGGCGATAAAATAGAGCTGCTTGCCGACGGCCGCATCGAGCGCGACCTCTCAGACCCTTTGAAGCCGTGGAAGGTCGAAGATACGGACGGCAGGACGAACCTTGTTTTTCATCCGCGCTCGGCGAAAAAGCAGAAAAACAACTTCGGTTTAATCTCCATCGACTATTGTCAGGCGATAGGAACGTTCGACGGAATAATGATAGACGCCTATGGAAAGAGGCATTTTGTAAACGACTTTTGGGGAGTATGCGAATATATGGACGCGAGGTTCTAAAACCGCCGCGTTATCAAAATAACGCATTTATAAAAAACGCTTTTAACAGCAATATATCTTGACAAAACAAAACGCTTTAATTAAATAGAACGCTGTTATGCGCCTGTAGCTCAACTGGATAGAGCATTGGACTACGGATCCAAAGGTTGTAGGTTCGACTCCTATCAGGCGTACCACTTACTTTATCAACGCCGGTTCTTCCGGCGTTTTTTTTACGCGCGAGGTTTAAATGAACAGATTTAACGCTTTGTTGATACTGGCCTTTTTTTCGTTTATAGCGGCGGCCTGCGGGTCGGGTTCTTCAAACGGCTCAAAAGACGACGGCGACCTTGAAACGACGCACGAGCGCGAAATTTCGGACGTTGACGACGCCGCGGACGCTGAAGCGGAAACCGCTTCGGACGGCGACGAGACGGAGCTTGAAATCGAAACGGCGGAAGAGTCAGCCGACGAGACCGCGGACGAACAGGCGGAATTGACGCAAGACAGCGAACCGGTCGAAGCCGAAGATGAAAACGCCGAACAAACCGAAGAGTCGGAAGAACAGGCGGAACAGGCCGAGCGGCTCGAAAACGCGGACGAAACGGCGGAGGAAAACTCCAAGGAAGCCGCGGATGAAACGCCGGTTGAATTGACCGAAGAAGCGTCCGAGGAAGAGGAACAACAAACGACGGGCGACCAATACGAGCCGGACGATTCGCCGCAGGAAGCGGCGTCGCTGGAGCCGATAGCCAAGGATGGAACCGCGCAAATTCACGATTTCGCCGACGACGGCGTAGATTATATTCCGTTTGACTGCGTTAAAGGCGAGACGGTTTTTATTATGGTCGTCGCCTACATTGAAGAAACGACGGAGTATATCGTTGACGAAAACGATTTGGAAGTCGCTGATTTTTCTAAAATCGACGGGATGATTGAACACAATAAAATAGACCGTATTTTATGGAAATGCGACGAGACCGCGAAGCGTTTCATAAAAGTAATTAACTACATAGGCCGCACGGACCCCGATGACGGCTACAGCGTCCGCGTTTTTTCGCCGGTTCCGCAGGACGCCTGCGAAGAGGACGACTTGCGGCAGACCGCCTGTTGCCTCGATTTTATTCCGCCCGCGCCGCAGACCTTGGAGCTTGACGACCGCAATTTCTTCGACGACAACGAAGATTGGCTCTCGTTCGACGGAGCCGCCAATAACGTATATACAGTTTCCATTAAAGGCGTTGACGATAACGTACGTCCGGCTGCTGAGATTTACGTCGGCGAAGACGACTATCCCTACGACGCGGAAAATAATTTCGGTTCGGCGCTTAAAGAAATAATCGTCAACGCAGCGCTTTCCTCCGACGCGAAAGTTTACGTAAGAATTTATAATTCCAACAAAATCGTCGGCGTTAATACCGTTTATAAAGTGGAAATCCTCCGCGAGGCTGCTACGGATACCGATTACTACGAGTTGAAAGACAAAGATACATTCGAGAACAACGACGAAGTTTCAACCGCGGAAAGCGTTCCTTTGGGCGCCGCGAATCATTTTCGTTTCACTTATAGAACGGGGCTTATACAGAACGACTGGGACTGCGTTTCCTTTGCGACGACGGCCGGAACGAATTACGAAATTGCCTCATCGAACGCGGTTTACAAGGAAACAAGCGACATAGTCGCGTTCAGAATTTACAACTCCGCCTCCGCAAGCCATTATCAGAGCTTTATGCGAGGCTCTTCGGAAGAGACGGTAGGCGATGCTGCCGGACCCAAGATTTTTACCGCGGAAGAGGGTAAAAATTACTTTGCCTGCTTCTATTCAAATATTGACGTCGATGTTATGAACGAGTGGGCGGACTATATTTTTACAATAACGCAAAAGTAATCGGCGGTCGGATATGGCTTTTCGCGTAATCAGGCATCCCGAAGAAGCGGGGATTAAAATAAAAAACGCGGTCGCCGCGCTGGGGAATTTTGACGGAATGCACGTTGGACACCGCAAAATTATCGAGACCGCGGCGGAAAAAGCCCGCGAAACAGGAGGCTCGTGCGTTGCGGTTACATTTAACCCGCACCCCAGACTTGCGCTTAAAGGGCTCAATCCCAATCTGGTCTGCTCGTTCGATGAGCGGCTGAATTTGATGGAACAAGCCGGAGCCGACGCCGCTTTGGTCTTCCGTTTTGACAAGGATTTCGCAGCCTTAACGCCTGAGCGTTTTGTTTCGGAGAAGCTGCTTGACGCATTGGATTTAAAGGCTCTTTTATTCGGATTCAACTATCGTTTCGGGCGGGGCAAAGAAGGAGACGCGGAAGCGTTGAAAGCTTTCGGCTCAAAATACGGCTTTGAAACTATTGCGCAAAACGCCGTTACAATCGGCGGCGCGCCCGTTTCCAGCACGAGAGTGCGCGAGGCGATAACCGCGGGCGACCTTTCGTCCGCTAACGAACTGCTGGGCAGGCGCTTTTCCGTATCCGGCGAAATAGTAGTAGGCGATAAGGTGGGCAGAACCATAGGCTTCCCCACCGCGAACATAAAAGTTGAAGAATTTTGCGTTATTCCCGCGTTCGGAGTTTACGCCGCCGAGGCCAAATTACAAGACGGACGCGCTTATCCTTGCGCGCTGAGCGTCGGAGACAAACCTACGTTCGGCGGCAGACGAACGTTTGTGGAAGCGCATATTATCGGCTTCGAAGGCGACATTTACGGAACGCGGCTGCGCGTCGAGATTGCTTCCCGAATACGCGGACAGATTAAGTTTTCCGGCGCGGACGCGCTTATTGAACGCCTCAAGCAAGACGTCGAGGAGTGCCGCCGACTTTTTTTAAAAACGGCGAATTAATGCCTTCTTCCGCCGCCTTGCCCTTGGCCTTGGCCTCGCCCTCCGCCTTCGTCTTCCCCGCATCCATGCCCATGACCATGACCATGACCTCCGCCTTGGCCGTGATGACTGCATGCAGAATCGTCGTCAACCGCGCGCAGCAAGCCGGCTTTAAACGCATTTACCGCGGATTCGACCGTCTGATGTTCGCCCAAGAATACCTGCATGCCGGCGGCTCGCAATTTCATTAAGGCCCCCATACCTATTCCGCCCACGACTATCGCGTCGATTTGCCGCCCTGCAAGCGACATCAAAGGCATGCACATACCGTGCGCGTGATGAAGATTTTTATTCTCGGCGATTTCGCATTCCAGCGTTTCGGTATCGGCGATTAAAAACATCGGCGCGCTGCCGAAGTGTCCGAACACTTTGCTTTTAATCCCTTCGTTTTTAGCTATCGGCAGACAAAGTTTCATTTTACTTCTCCTCTTCTTCAAAAGTTAAAACAATAGCCCTGCCTTCTACTAAAGCCTGCGCGGTCTTTTTTCTTGCTCCCGTTAGCAGGCGTTGAACGGTTCCGCGGGAAACGCCCATCCGTTCTCCCGCTTCTTCCTGAGTTAAATCAAGCAAATCGCACAGCCTTGCGGCTTCAAGCTCGTCCGCTTGCAAATAAACGACTTCAAGCTCGGACATCGGTCGTCCGGCCGGTTTGAACGCCCTGTCTCTAAACGGGCATCCGCATCTTCTTCTTTTTCTAGGTCTTGGAGTCAACGCGTTTCTCCGTGGTTATGTGCATATGCACAATAACTGAGCGCAAAATAATTGTCAAATAAAAAAAGCGGCCCGTGAAAGAGCCGCTTTTTAATTTAAATAAACTGCCGCGTTATCTGTTTTTTTCCAGCAACGCTTTTCTGGATAGCCTTATTTTGCCGCTGCGTTCGTCCACTTCCAAACAAAGCACTTCCACTTCGTCCCCTTCCTTCAGCACGTCCTCGACGCGGCGTATGCGCTCTTTGGCTACCTGAGAAATGTGCAGAAGCCCTTCGGTGCCGGGGAAAATCTCAACGAACGCGCCGAAGTCGGCTATGCGGGTAACCACGCCCTTATAAACCTTGCCGACTTCCGCCACCGCCGCGATGCCTCGAATGATGTCGATTGCCTTCTGCGAAGCCGCCGCGTCCGACGAGGCGATGAAAACTTCGCCGTTGTCGTTTATGTCTATCGTTACGCCGGTCTCTTCAATTATGCCGCGGATGACCTTGCCGCCCGATCCGATTACGTCGCGAATCTTGTCCGTCGGGATATTGATGACGGTAATGCGCGGAGCGTAAGGAGACAGGTCGGGTCTGGGTTTGTCGATGGCCTTGTTCATAAGATCGAGGATATGCAGTCTGCCTTCCTTGGCCTGCATAAGAGCCTTGCGCAGAATTTCTTCGCTTAAGCCCTTTATTTTAATGTCCATCTGTATCGCGGTAATGCCTTCGACGGTGCCGGCGACTTTGAAATCCATGTCGCCCAAGTGATCTTCGTCGCCAATAATGTCGGTTAAAATCACCGACTTGTCGCCGCTCTTAATCAGTCCCATCGCGACTCCCGCGACGGCCTTCTTAACCGGAACGCCCGCGTCCATCAGCGCCATAGAGGATGCGCAGATTGTCGCCATGCTGGAGCTTCCGTTGGACTCTAAAATTTCGCTCACTATGCGAACGATATACGGAAAATCTTTCTCGGACTTCGGAAGCATGTTTTTAATCGAGCGCTCGGCTAAATTGCCGTGGCCGATTTCGCGGCGAGAGGGGGAACGCAGACGCTTGACTTCGCCTACCGAGAACGGCAGGAAGTTGTAATGGAGCATGAATTTCTTTTCGGTCTCGCCGAAGAGAACGTCTTCGATTTGGATGTCCTGCTTGGTGCCCAGCGTTACCGTGGCCAAAGCCTGAGTTTCGCCGCGTGTAAACAGCGCCGAACCGTGAGAGCGGGGCAGCACGCCGACTTTGCAGTCTATCGGCCTGACGGTGGTCAGGTCTCTGCCGTCAACGCGGACGCCGCGTTCGAGTATCTGCTCGCGCATCATTTCGCTTTGCAAGTGAGCGACGTATCCTTTGGCGTAATCGCCCAGCTCCGCGGCTTCTTCGCCCAGAAGAGCGACGCATTCTTCTTCAATCTTATTCACCGCCGCGTAACGCGGAAGTTTCTCTTTTTCCTTGAGAGCGATCTTGAGCTTTTCTTCGGCGGGCTCTTTGAGCAGCGCTTTTACGCGCTCGGCGTAGGCGGGCTCGGTCGTTACGATTTTCGGCTTGCCGATTAAGTCGTACATCTTCATCTGAAGGTCTATAACCGGCTGAACCGCCTTATGCGCGAACATCAACGCGCCGATAACCTCCTCTTCGCTCGCTTCCTCGGCTTCGCCCTCGACCATTACGATAGCGTCTTTGCTGGCCGCCACGAATAGGTTCAGTTTCGCCGCGCCGCGCTGTTCGCGGGTCGGGTTGGCCACATATTCGCCGTCAATAAGAGCCACTTTGACTCCCGCGATGGGGCCGTCGAACGGGCATTCCGAGAACATCAGGGCCGCGCTCGTTCCGCAAAGCGCCATAACGTCGGTGTCGTTTACGCCGTCGCTGGAAAGCACCATGCTTATAAGCTGTATTTCGCGCTTGAAAGTTTTTGGAATAAGCGGCCGCACCGGGCGGTCTATCATGCGGCTGATGAGGATTTCGTGCGTAAGCTGACGGCCTTCGCGCTTGAAGAAGCCGCCGGGTATTTTGCCCGCCGCGTATGTTTTTTCGATGTACTCGACCGTGAGAGCCGTAAAGTCATACGACGCCTCTTGGCTGTCCTTGGCGCTTATCTGCGCCGTAGCCAGAACTCTCGAATCGCCGTAACTAACGAAGGCCGCGCCCGAAGCCTGTTTTGCCATCAGACCTACCTCAATGCTGAATTCCCTTCCGGCGAATTCGACTGATTCCTTGTAAACTACCATAACTATAGTCTCCTTTGATTAGAAAAAACGCCGCTGCATTCACGCGGCGGCGTTTTGCGTTTAATAGCTGTCTCGTCGAGACTTGAAAAAGCTCCGCGATTTCTACTTACGCAGACCGAGCTCGGCGATAATTTTCTTGTATCTGTCGCCCTTCTGGGTTTTCAGATAATTTAGATGACGACGGCGTTTGCCTACCATCAGCAGAAGGCCGCGGCGGGAATGAAAGTCTTTCGGGTGCGTCTTGAGGTGCTCCGTGAGATAATTGATTCGGTCGGTAAGGATGGCGATCTGCACTTCCGGCGAGCCTGAATCGTTCTCGTGGATTTTGTGTTTGCCGATGATTTCCTGTTTCTTTTCAGCCGTCATAGCCATTGCGAAAAAACTCCTTGCGTATATTGTTTAAAGTTACCACCTGACCGCCGCGCAAAGCAAACGGCCACGTAAAAAATAACGCAGGCAAATTAACGGCTTTTTGCGCGCTTGTCAAATAAAAAAACAAGTCGAAATTTTTTAAGATTAGCTTGACCATTCTTAGGTATTCGCGTTAGATAAATAGTGATAATTGATTCTTTAACAATAAAGTTGGTTTCATGTTAAAAAATATAGAAAAAAAGGAACGGGCAAAGGAGGTAAATATTCTTTTGCAAGATTGCGACAATAGCCATCCAATCAATAATAAAAACAACCAAAAAGCCAAAGCCAATGAGCTTGACGGTAAGGCATGGCTTAGAAATTCCATATCTATATGGAGTGAAATTAAGAAATCTCAGGAAGAAATCGATTTAAAACATCCGGCTATTTTTCCGCTTGCTCTCGCCGTACGCTTAATTGAAACTTTTACAAATAAAACTCAAAACCTTGTATTTGATCCTTTCGCTGGAATTGGCACGACCATTGTCGCAGCCCAAATGCTGGGCAAAAACGGTATAGGGATAGAACTCTCAAAAAAGTTCGCGCATAAAGCCTCAGTACGGTGCAATATGAAGTCGTTGTTAGACAATAATAATTCCTACGGAAAAATAATAAACGACGACGCGAATAATATGCTCAGCTTCATTGAGCCTGAATCAATTGATTTTGTATTAACTTCTCCCCCTTACTGGGATGTATTAAATGAAAAGAGGTCTGCGGATTATAAAGAAATAAGAAACTACGGAGATAATTTAAAAGATTTGGGTAAAATTAGCGATTATAAAAACTTTCTACTCCAACTAAAAAGTGTGTTCGCAAAAGTTAATGCTGTAATGAAGAAAGGAACATACGCCTGTGTCGTAGTAATGGATATTCGAAAAAAAGATAAATTTTATCCTTTTCACAGCGATATAGCCTCTTTTATGGCTGAGTTAGGCTTTATTTACGACGATCTAATAATTTGGGATAGAAGGCACGAATATAACAATATGCGTCCGCTAGGCTATCCGTATGTTTTTCGGGTAAATAAGGCGCACGAATATATTCTGATTTTCAAGAAACCATAAGGACGACAAAATGGGTATGCTTCTCACCGAGGATTACATTGATCAAGACGTTTCATATTTACTCGGCTTAATTATTGCTAGAGGCGTTATTTACGAGAGCCCTAGCAGAAAAATTATTATTGATTTCCCATATAAAGCCTTGGAAGTTGAAGGTCTAGAAAAAACTTTTGACCAAAAGCAAGCGATTCAGCTTGGATTAATGAACATACAAAATAGGCTTAAAGACTTGCTTTCTACGGAAATGGACGTCTTCCATGGAAGCGAAAGCGAGCAACTTGTAATCTCGTTTTCAAGACCAAATATGATTTGGAGAAACCTTAACTTAATACTTGACAACAAAACAGACTTTGCTCATTTTGAAATTCCTGATTTATTTTTTAACAAAAACGTGCCTAAAGACTATAAAATCGAGTTCGTCCGAGGTCTCGCAGACGTAGCCGGAAATATTAGACATTCTAACAGATATACTGATGGAAGACGACGAGTTCGACTCGATATTTTAAATTATAAAACCAATTGGCATTTTCCAATTCAATTATGCGCGTTATTACAGGATCAAATCGGCGTTCCCGTCCAGTTAATAACTTGGGGACACCCAAACCTCGGACGTGATTTCAAAGAACACCAACTAAATATTTTTGCAGCAGAATTCTTAAAAATTGGATTTTCCTTTCCGCATAAACAAAAACTGCTTGAAAAATTTGCGGAAGAAGACTTAGAAAATATTGGAATAAAGCCCTTAAAATTTTGTCCGGGACAACGCAGCGTAAAAAAAAGAAAGCCGAAAAACGTTGAAGAAGCAAACACCGAAAAATTAGACGATAAGCTGGCTGGAAAGCATTTCGACGCTTATTGGCAGATTTGTAGAAAGATGGGATGTCAAAAAAGACCTGTAAAAAAACAAAAACAGCATGATTCCGCTTGACGACAACGAGTAGGCAGATGCGATATTTGCAAGAAAAAGACTTATATCCCGAAGTGCAAAAATGGCTGCAAACGTACTTAGAATCCCGACATAAAACCGCGGAAATTAGAGTTTTCGACTCGTCAATGAAATCATTAGAGAAAATAATATCTGAAAATAATTTATTCAACAAACTGCCGCCAGAATGGCATTCGTGGGATATTCACGTGGATGTCGTTGGTTTTATCATTTCAGCGAAAACGACAGAATTAGCTTTTGTTGAATGCAAAATGAAGCAAATTACGCTGGCAAATTTATCGCAACTGCTTGATTACTGTAAAGTTGCAAATCCCAAATACTCTTTTTTACTATCTCCCGCAGGAATTTCTGGAACGTTAAATTCATTAATTAACTCGTACGCACGAAGAGATATTTTAACCTATATGGAAAACAAGGGAGAGAAGCCTAGAGCTATTATAGTCGCCAAATGGGATTCATCTTTAAAAAGTTTAGACCTTAGTTCGATAATTCAGAATAAATAAGAACTATTTAAACATCAGCCCTACTGCAATTCCTGCTTCATAAACTCTTCGGGGCTTACTCCTCCGCCGTTGGAATAGCCGCCGTCTTCGGGCGCGGTGCCGGCCTTAAACGGCAGGGATACAGGATGGCTGCAATCCGGGCCTGCGCGCTTGCCGGTATTGAAATCTATCGTAAACCACGAAACGCCCTTTTCCGGAGCTTTGAAATCGGCTCCGGCGTTATCCATTTTTGTAAGATAGCGCTTGAAAAAGTCTATAAAAATCGGCAGCGAAGCGTGCCCGCCCGTTTCGTTTTTGCCCAAATGGCGCTCGTAGTTGTCGAAGCCTATCCACGCGCCTGCAACGTACTTGGGCGTATATCCCATAAACCACGTGTCGAATGAATCGTTTGTCGTGCCGGTCTTGCCCGCCAGTCTGCGCTTTAGAACCGTAGCGCTTCCGGCCGTTCCGCTCTGAACGACCTGTTCCATCAGTTTAGCCATTACGTACGCCGTCGCCGGACTGACGTTCTGTTTCGGCTGGCGGGTCATATCGTACATAAGGCGGTAAAACACGGGCAAACCAGACATCAGCGAAACGTCGTAAACGTTGCGCGCGTCGTAAAGAACTCTTCCTTCGCTGTCGGTTATAAATCTAATTAAAACGCGGCGCGGCTCTTTGCCCAAAAGAGGAAAGTGCATGTATGCATTGGTAAGCTCGTCCATCGTTACGCAGCTTGAACCCAGCGCGATGGAGTAATCCTGATTTATCTTCGTCGTTATCCCCATCATTCGCGCCATTTTGGTAACGTCGGTAATTCCGGCGTATTGAAGCGTTTTAATGGCCGGAATGTTGCGCGAAAGAGCTATCGCCTTAACAAGAGGGGTGTCGCCGAGGAACGTAGAGCCGAAATTGTCGGGCGTCCAGCGCATATTTTCATCTTCGGTTACAACCGGCGCATCGACTATAATAGTAGAAGGAGACCAGCCTTTGTCTATCGCCGCGGCGTAAACCAGCGGTTTAAAAGCGCTTCCGGGCTGGCGGCAGCTTTGAATCGTTCGGTTTATCTGAGACTCTTCATAGTTCCATCCGCCAATCATGGCAAGAATATAGCCGCTTTCGACGTTCTTCATCATAAGCGCGGCTTCGGCGTACGGCCACTGCACAAGCTCAAAACGAATAAGTTTTAAGTCGGCGGGAAGCGGAGCTTTGTTGCGCAGGTCTTCGGAGAAGCCTATTCCCGCTTTATCCGACGGTCTGACGACAACCAAATCGCCCGGTTTGAGTATGTCGGCTAGACTTTTAACCTTGGCCGACTCCCAAAAGACTTCCGGATCGGGTTTACGCGCCCAGCGGTTGTCTTCAAGCAGCATCGTCGCTTCGATTTTACCGATGCGAAGCGTAGCGGATTTGCCGGTTTTCTCAATCGCGACAATCATCGCCGGGTAAAATTTATCGCGGCGTAAGTCTTTGATATTGGTATAAATCTTATCATAAACGTTAAAAAAGGCGTTCCAGTCGGGTTGTTTCAGATTTCCCGCCGGCCCCATGTATCCCATTCTTCGGGTAATGCGCCATAAGCCTGCAAGAAGGGCATCTTGTCCTACAAATTCCGCAGCGACGTCCGCCGTAGTGTAAACGTTCAAACCGGCTCTGTACAACAGCGTTTCCTCGAAGGTTTTATCGGGAGCGGGCTTGAATTTGTCTTCTCCGCCGACCATATCGTCGTAGAAAGGCTTTAAAGTCTCGCAAAATGCGTCCGGCGGGATAATGGTCGTTCTTTTAGGTATTGGGTTTCCGAGCTTTTCCGGTTTGTTTTCCTCTTTAACGTATTTTGTTACAAAGGCTTCGGGGCGCGGAACAGGTTTGGGGTCTGCCTTGCCGTTGAACCTGTTTATGCAGATTGAGACCATTTCTATGACGTCGCGCCGCGCCTGTTCGGTGAGATATGGAGCGTAGGTGGAGTGGCTGTCCAGCGGAGGATAAACCTTGACCTCTTCCTTATCGGCCTTGTCCGCTTCCTCCTGCGTTATATACTTGTTCTCGACCATCTTTTCTAGAACGTATTTTTGCCTGATTTTCGCCTGTTTGGGATTTTTAAAAGGGGAATATTTGGACGGAGCCTTGGGCAGCCCGGCGATATAAGCAATTTCCGCCAGAGTCATCTCGTTTAAGCGCTTGCGGAAGTAATTTCTAGCCGCCGCCGCCACGCCGTATGAGTTGTGCCCCAAATAAATTTGGTTGCAGTATAACCACAAAATTTCGTCCTTCGAGAAGTTTTTCTCAATTCTAAGCGCAAGAATAGCCTCCTGAGCCTTGCGTTTAAGGTTTTTTTTGGGCGAAAGAAAAAACGTCTTGGCGACCTGCTGGGTAATAGTGCTGCCGCCTTGAACGAAGCGACCGGCTCTCATGTTGGCAATCATCGCTCTCACTATAGCGAAGGGGTTGATGCCGAAGTGCTCGTTGAAGGAAGCGTCTTCGCTTGCGATGACGGCCTGCTTTAATTTTTCCGGAATGTCGGATACGCTCGTTATTTCGCGTATTTGTTCGCCGTATTCGCCGATAAGGGTATTGTCGTAAGAATAGATTTTAAGGGGCAGCAACGGCCTGTATGTAGAAAGGCTGCTAATCGCGGGCAAATCTTTGTAGGCGATGTAGAAGAACGCCGATCCCCAGATTGCGGCGATGACGAACAAGGAAAGAAAGACAAAAAGAAAAAACTTTAAAAAGCTCGTCTTTTTTTTATTTTTAACTCTTACTTTAGGCGACATAATATTTTCTTTGCGTTAAATAATTACAGGCGCAATCAGCGCCTCTCGTTAAATTATAACAGCTATCACAATCGCCGCCGGAATGCAAAAAAAATCCGGCGCCGGCAACGGCGCAAAAGCGCTCGATAATCCGACCCGTTCCCGCTTTCTTCCAATCCGAAGAAAGGCGAATAGCCATGGACAATCTTCTGTTAAAAAGAATTGACAAATTTTAAAAGATAAAAGAAAATTTATAAACGAGTTGTTTATTCAATGAATTACCTAAAGCCAACAAACATGCTTTTTCCCATGAAAAGTAAATCAATAATGAAAAAACAAAGAATGATTATTATATTGATATTGCTTATAAGTTTTCTTTTTTCCTGCGAAAAATCTCTTCCCTCAAAGTCTCCAACCGAGAGTAATGATATTGCGAAGCGCGCTCTTGGTGTCTGCCCGCCGTTTCCTCTGCGCGACGAGCAGGGTCAGGCGATTAACCCGGTAAAAGGCGCGAACGACGCCGTACCCTACTCGCCGCGCCAAACCTGCGGGACGAGCGGCTGCCACGATTACAACAAAATTACCGAGGGCTTCCACTTCGCCCAAGGCAAGGGAGAGAAGATACCGGATATAATGTCCGCTCGTTACAATTGGGTAACCTCGCCCGGCAACTACGGCGGCAACTGGTGTTCGCCCGCGCCGCTGTATCGTCAACTAGCGCCGAAACGCAATTCAAATCCGCGCCTAATAGACATGACATCCTTCGATTTCGTAACCGCAACCTGCGGGGCATGTCATCCGGGCGGCGGCCCTCTTGAACTAGACCGCGAAGGCAAACGCTATGATCTTTGGATGAGCGACCCCGCTTCAGGGTTTACATCCGGCGCGGACAACGGATTTGACGGCGATTATTACAAAGCGCGGTGGGCTGAGACGGGCGTTATCGAAGCGGACTGCCTGCTTTGCCATATGCCGGAATACGATTTTAAGAAGCGTAACGCCGAACTGGCAAATCTGAATTTTCGCTGGGCGGCGACGGCCGGAGCCGGTTTCGCCGCTATAAAAGGCAAAGTGAGCGCGAACGAACAACCGATCGTCAGCTACGATAAGAGCAAGTTCGACGCCGAAGGAAACCTTATCGTTCACATTGCGCCCGAACCTCGCAACGAGACCTGCCTTAATTGCCACTTCAAGCCGGACTGGAAGAAGCGGGGCTCGTCCTATTCGGCGCGAGCGGACGTTCATATGATGGCGGGCCTGCGCTGCGTCGATTGCCACGCGGCGGGCAGCAAAGCCGCCGACCCTCGCATCAAAGGAAAAGAGCTCCACCAATTCGGCAAGGGCGACGATCCTTCGGGATGGGCGCGCAACGATCTCGACAATACGGTTCGCTCCTGCGAGGACTGCCACCTTAAAGGCTGGCGCAATGCGCCTCTTGCCCGTCATGATTGGCTGCCGCCACTGCATATGGAAAGTCTCTCCTGCCAAGCCTGCCATATACCGACTCGCGCCGTGAAAAGCGCCCTTGTGCAAGCGAGCGACGCGTACAATCCCGCTCCTCGCATCTCGCCGCCGCCGAAACATATCTGGACATTCTACGATCAGGAGATGAATTTCTGGAACCATTACGGAGAACTTGAACTTTTCACAGGAAAGGATGCGCCTACAAACATTACTCGACCAACCCTGATTCGTTACAAAGGAAAAATTTTTCCGGCCAATCGCGTGCATAGCGCATGGGTTGGCTATGAAGAAGAGGGAAAGCCGGGGCTTAATCAGCTCTTTATGAAAGATTTCTTTCAGATGTGGACACAGCACCGGGCTGACCCGGCCAATAAATACCCTGAGTTGGCAAAGATCGCGGATGACAATAAGGACGGCATCATCGAAGTGAACCGGCCGGAAGAAATAGACGCGCTGCTGGCCGCGACGAAAGCTTATCTCGTCGCTACAAAATTTCCGCTTGATGGAAAGCGCCTCGTTTGGGTTTCGGACAGCCGCGCTTATTATTCTTCTACGGAAAGCAAGGAGCTGCCGCATGAATCGCACGAAGCGACCGCTTACGCCTCGGTTTACAAGTTCAGCCACGACGTTTCCCCTGCGCGGGCGGCTTACGGCGCGGGAGGCTGTCTAGACTGCCATCGTCAAGATTCTCCATTCTTCGCGGCGGCGACGCTGAAGCGTCCCTTCGGTTCAAACGGAATGCCTGTATGGATGCCGAATCAAGCCATTTTGGGCTTTTCTTCATTCTATACCGCTCTGGGTATTTTCAGGGAAGGCGTGTTAAAACCTTTGATATACGCCGGTCTCGCGCTATTGACGCTTCTGTTGGCCTCTATGGCTCTTCGCTTCTCTCTTGAACGCGCGCTTGGCTGGAACGCCCGCACTGCGTATGCCTTTTCAATTCTGTTTCTGGCCGGCGGATTTGGCGCGTCGATTTGGGCGCTGCTGTTTCCCGGTTTGCCGGAATATATGACGGTTTCTCGTTTCCGGCTGGATTCCAATCATTTTGCCGTGGCGATGCTTGCGCTGACGCTTTCATTGGGCATTACTTTAATTCCTCAAGTCTCGGGTTGGACGCGCTATCTTCGTCGCATCATCTGGCTCGTCGCCGCTATTACTGCGGCATTCGGCGGCCTTATGCTCGCCAAGTTGAACTTCTTGTCGGCGATTAATCGCGTTTCTTACTCCGGTTTTGATTTCGCCCTTGCAGTTTTGATTTTGCTGGCGGCGGCATATCTCTCGGCGATGATTTTCAATCGTCCGAAAGAATGCGAAAAATAAAAAACGAGAGGGAAAGCCCCAAGATTTATTTGAGCTCTTTCGCGATTATGCTAATGGTCGATAATTATTTGCGCCCGTAATCGTTGCGCGTTATTCTTTTATAATCATATTTATTATCTTGCAAGAGGTAGAAAAATGAACGGAAGAGACGATTACGGCTCAAAAGGCAAAACCGACGAAAAGTTCGTAAAGGGATACGGAGGCTTCACGTATTCCAACGCGGGCGGAACAAACGACAGGCGCAAAGAAGCCGCCTACGAGGGGCCGCTCGACTTCATCGAGATAGCGCGCGAAGCGTATCTGACGTATTCAAAATTTTTCGCGCCGCTTTTGGTCGGCTCGATAATCGTCGCCGTACTGCTCATTCTCGCGCAGATAATCCCCGCAATATTGGCTATTCTAGTCGTCGGGCCGGTTATGACGGTCGGTTATAACATTATGATACTGCGAGCCGACAGGGGCGAAACTCCCGACGCGAACGATCTTTTCCGTCCTTTTCGCAAATGGTGGGAAATCAGCCTCGCCAATCTTTACTTTATCGGCATTGTAGCTCTGGGAACGCTGTTGTTAATCGTTCCGGGAATTATTTGGGCGGTTAAATACTCGCAAATTTATCACATTATATCCGAAAATCTTTTAACCGAGCTTGACGGCGGCGTTGTTGATTCCCGCAGGTACGAAGCCAAATCGCTTCTCGCCCGCTCCGCCGAACTGACGGAAGGATATAAATGGAAAATATTTTTTTATAAATACGGTTTCATCGCAATAGCCTGCGTCGGCTTGATAATTTGTTTCGGCGTATTTTTAACGCTGCCGCTGTTTTTCATTTGCGAAATCTACCTTTACAAAAAGCTCGTCAGGTTAAGAAACGCCAATTCCGCCGCGCAATCGGGGTATTATAATGAAAGACGCTAAAACATTCCTTCAGGATTTATCCGCAAACCGAAAAGAATCCTTCAAAGAAAACGCGCGCGTTCTTTCGTTTGAAGGATTTCTCGATTTGGCGATGGAAAAGCCGCGCCTGACGCTGCGCTCAAGCGAACAGTATCTTCTGGACATGATGGATTATTACGGACGGAACGACGAGGGCGGATTTGCGGCGTTCGACGCGAAGTTCGGCTCGGAGCAGGAGAGGCTTTTCGGGCAGGTCGAGGCGCAGAATGAAATATACAGGCTCATTAAAGGGTTCGTGCAAAACGGAAGAGCGAACAAGGTCGTTACCCTTTGCGGCCCAAACGGCAGCGCCAAGAGCTCTATCGTAAGGCTGCTTATGCGCGGATTAGAAAATTATTCCAAAACGAAACAGGGCGCGCTTTATTCGTTCAGTTTCGTTTTTCCGTTGTCGAATCAAGGAGAAGAAAAAAAACTCGGCTTTTTGCCCGGAAGCGAAAACAGGGAGCGGCTGGAATCGTACGCGCTTCTGGACGAGCGCTCGATTGCGGCAAAAATACCGTGCGAGCTGCGCGACAACCCTATATTGTTGCTCCCAAAAGAAGAGCGGGCTGGATTGTTCGAGACCCTAAAGGCGAAAGACCCTGAATTCGCGGCAATGCCTCTATCGATTTATATAGGCGAAGGAGACTTGTCTCCGAGAAGCCGCGCGATATTCGACGCGCTCGCTAAGGCTTACGGCGGCGATATGCTCAAGGTTTACAGACATATACAAGTCGAACGCTGGGAAATAAGCCCCCGCTATAAAATGGGCGCGGTAACGATTGAGCCCGAGATGCACGTTGACGCTTCGCTGAGGCAGGTGGCCGCAGACGAGCGCTATCACAACCTTCCTCCCGTTTTGCGCTCGCTAAACCTCTACGAGCCGGTCGGAAAGATAATCGACGCAAACCGCGGCATTTTAGAATTTTCCGACTTGCTGAAACGCCCGCTGGACGCTTTCAAATACTTGCTGGGGGCGTGCGAGACGGGAGCGATTAACCTCGATTACGTAAAAATTTACATCGATCAAGTATTCTTCGCATCCAACAACGACGAATACGTCGAAGCGTTTAAGAGAATACCGGAGTTTCCTTCTTTCCAAGGACGGATGGAATTCGTGCGAGTCCCGTATTTGCTAGATTATAAAATTGAAAAAAAGATTTACGACGCGCAGCTTAGATTTAAGGAAGCCGGAATCGAGGCGGCTCCGCATTCGACGGAAATAGCCGCGTTGTGGGCGGTCGCGACTCGCTTGACTAGGCCGGATCCTTCGCCGCACGAAAAGGACGCAAAGGAAATCGTCAAAAAATTAAATCCGCTGGAAAAGGCTCTGCTTTACGCGGGAGAAACTCCGGCCGGATTAGCCCAAATAGACGCGGCGCTTCTCGCGTCGGCGGTTTCGACGATGAGACGGGAACGGACGCGCAGAACGGATTACGAGGGAAGCTGCGGCGCGAGTCCTCGGCTGGTCAAACAATTGCTGCTGGAATGCGCGGATAAATCCCGCGATAAGACTCTTGACGCGGCGGCCGTCATTGAAGCGGTCAGAGCGCTGAGCGGCGAGGCCGGACTGCGCAGCTTTACAGCGGCGCCGACGGACGGAGACTTCGGCGACTTAGCCAAAATAGCCGATTTGCTTGAGACTCATTACCTCGATATTCTCGATTTGGAAGTTAAGCATTCGCTCGATCTCGTCGAACCGGGAAGGTACGAAGAGCTTTTTGTCCGGTACGTAAAAACCGTTTCGGCCTTTATGAAAGGGGAAAAAACGCGCAATCCGCACACGCATGAATACGAGGCTCCATCCGAATCCGCGATGCGTTCCCTCGAAGAAAAAATCGGTTTGACCGCGCCGGACGCGCGCAAGAAGTTCCGCGAGGGAGCTCTGTCCCGCATAGCGGCTTGGTCGCTGGACCACAAAGGGCGCGAGGTCGATTACAGATCGGTCTTCGGCAAGGAAATCGAAAAGCTGGAAACGGACTATTTCGCCGGACAGAAGGCGGCGATTGGTAAAAATTTGGAGCGGGCGCTTTCTTCGCTTTCGGGAGAGCCTCTTGAAGCGTCGTTAGAAGAGCGGGAAAAAAGCGCGCAATTCGTCGAAAAGATGAAAACTACGTTCGGATACCCCGCGCTTTGCCTGCCGCGCACTCTCGATTATCTTTTGAAAAAACGGTATTCCTGAAACGTAAATTCCAAGCGCTCGCCGGTAAAATAAGCAAGAACGCCGAAGTTATTATTTACGGAGAAAAGCATGTCCGCGGAAGAAAGATTGACGGTTCTTCTTTTAGGAGCGACGGGACGCACCGGCGGCAGAGTTCTACGAAGGCTTCTCGACGCAAAAGTAAAAGTTAGAGCTCTTGTAAGAAACAAAAACAAGCTGCCTGCGGAAGCCCTTAAAGACGCAAACCTTGAAGTTATAGAGGCGGCCGTCGCCGATATGACCGGCGCCGAATTTGAAAAGGCGCTAGAAGGCTGCGGAGCGGCGATTTCCTGCCTCGGACACAATATTTCTTTAAAAGGAATATACGGACGCCCGCGCGATTTGGTAGTTTGCGCGGCGAAAAAAATTTGCGAAGCCGCCCAAACCCTCAAACCAAGCAAACCTATTAATTTTATACTTATGAGCAGCGTTTCCGTCCATCGCAAAGGCGCGTCCGACGCCCGTAGAGGAGCGTTCGAGAGAGGATTTTTACTGGCTCTGCGCGCGGTTTTACCCCCCGCGAACGACAACCAGCTGGCCGCAGACTTTCTGTTAAAAAAAATCGGCGCGGACAACACTTTCGTCCGTTGGACGGCAGTGCGCCCCGATACGCTTCTTGAAGGAGACGTTTCGCCTTACGAAACGCATGAAGGAATCGTTTCAAGTCTTTTCAAGCCCGAAGCGACCAATATGTCCAACGTCGCCGACTTCATGGCCGCGCTAGCGACCGATAATCAGACATGGCTAAAGTGGGAATCGAAAATGCCGGTGATAATCAACGCGAAAAAAATAGCGGACGTTTTTTGAAAGCTCTGCGCAAGATGCTGGTTTAGCGCGCCGCGGTCTTTTCCCAGTATTCCTCTACGGCGGAAAAGTCGGTTCCCGACAACGCGGCTACGCCGTCGTCTATCAGAACGAAACGCGAGCAGAACGAGCGCGCAAAAGCTGCGTCGTGCGAGGCGCAGACTATTGCGGAACGGCATTGCGAAAGGTATTCCGCCAGCCTTTTACGCCCCGGCGGGTCCATGCCCGCATTCGGCTCGTCCAGCAGCAGCAACGGCGGATCGCTTGCAATCGCCCCCGCAAGAGCTACTTTAAGCCGCTCCCCCCGGGAAAGCTCGAAAACGTCCCGCCGCGCCAGTTTCAAAGCTCCGACGCTTTCAAGCGCGCTCCTCGCCTTTGCCTTCGCCTCGCTTGGCTCGACGCCCGCGGCGATTAAATTAAAAGCGGCATCCTCTTCCGCCAGCGGAAAAAGCAGTTGATCTTCCGGTTGATTGAAAAGAAAACCGACGTTGCGCCTTATTTTGTCAAGCGTCTTTTTTTCCACGCGCTCTCCGCAGACCTCAATCTCGCCCTCAAAGCGCGCAAGCCCGACGCACGCCATTAGAGCGGTCGTTTTGCCGGAGCCGTTAAGCCCGAACAGAGCGACTTTTTCGCCGTAATCCGCCTCGAACGAAAGTCCGCGCAAAACCTTCTCCGCGCCGTATCCGGCGCTTACGCCGCAAAGGCGCAAAGCCCTGCCGGTCATAAAGGGCTCCATATCCTTAAACCGACCGCGACGGCTAAGATAAAGACGGCGAAAGCGATCAACGTCGCGTCCTTAGCGTCCATTTTACGGTCTGAAAAGCGGGGAAGCCTTTCTCCGTAGCCGCGCATCTCCATAGCGTTCGCCGCGCTTTCGGCGTTAATCAACGTTCTGCGAAGCCATGCGCCGGGAGCGTTTGCCGCGACAGCCATGGCCGCTCGCGCGCCCGCCTTGCCCGACCTCAAAGCTATCGCTTTGGCCGCGCACTCGGCGTCGTCTATCGCGCAGGCCGTTCTGCGCTCGATTTGCGCCGTTATTACGGAAACCGGAGCCGGCAGAAAAGATGCGGCCAGCGCGTCGTGAAAATCGCTCGAAGAAAGCGACGAAACCGCGGAAAACGTAATCATAATCGAGCAGAAGCCTTTTACAAAAAGCGCCAAGCAGACCGCAAGACCCGACCCGTTATCGACGAACGGCGCAAAAATGAAAAACGGAGCGAGCAGAAACGCGCCGAACAAAGCCGCTCCAAGCAGAGCCTTCATTTGGGGGCGGCTTAACGCAAGCGTAAAAACTGCCGTCGATGCGCAGAAGACGGCTCCGGTCTTCGTCGCCGCGTCGCAGACGAGGCACGCGCAAAGAGCTAAAACTCCAAAGTAAAGTCTTGTCGCGGGCGAGAACCTTAAAAGAACTCCGCGTCCGCATCCCCACGCGCTCGTAAAACGACTTTTATTCACTAAAATCTTTTATTTCGGCTTTACCGCCGACACAAGATACCGGCTGTCATCCTCTTTCGCGCTCGCAACCTTAAACCCGCATCCTTCCAGAAGGCTTGACAAGGCGGCGGCGCTGATCAGCATATCGGCCTCTACCGCCTTCGAAGCGTTGGCGTGTATTTCGTTTATGGTCTTCCTGCCGTCGGTGTGCCACACGAAAAGCGAGCCGCCCGGTTTAAGCGTTCGCAACAGTTCGCGGGCGGTTTTTTCGGGGGCGCAGAAATGCGGCCACGCCGAGTAGCATATAATTTTATCGACGCTTGCGTCTGTCAGAGGCAGTTCGTCGGAAGGCGCGCAAACCCACGAAACGCGCTCGTCTTTTATTTTTGCGGCGGCGGCGGCTATCATTTTCGCGGAAAAATCGACCGAAACGATCCGGCCTTCCGCGCCTAAAATTTCTAAAAGAACCGCCGTAAGATTGCCTGTGCCGCAGCCCAAATCGACGACCGTTTCGCCCTCCTTCACGCCGAACCCTTTCAGCCCTTCAAACAAAACCGGTCTTATTTCGTTAAGGTCTATCCAGCCGTCCCATTTATCGGCAATGCCGTCAAAGAATTCTATTCTTTCTTTATCGCCCATTATGGCTCTCCTTCCGGTCTTTGCGCCGTCGTTCTCCTCGCGAATAAGGCAAGGGGCGGAACGACTGCAATCATTAAAATAAGCCCCGGCCACGCGCCGAAGAAAGAAATTCCGGCGACGTATTTTGGGGGCAGGCTAATTATCGAAGCAGCGGCGTAACTCATCGCAACGCCTATTACGCGCCCCAGCAGAAGCGTCGGAACTAATATAACGTAAGGGTTAATCGACGGCTTTAATTTAAGCGCGAAGGCTATTATAAGTCCCATTAACGACAGCTCGATCGACATCATCGGCGCGACGGGAGGATAAAACGGCGGCATTCCCGTGGCGGCTCCGCTTAAAAGCGGAACGATGAACGCCGTCAAAGCCGCGGGCGCGGGCGGAACGAAGAAGGCCAGCGCGACCAGCGGAAGATACATCGGCAGGAAGAGGCTCCCTAAATGAAGCGCGTGAAAAATTATGGGAAGCAGCAGGGCCGCCGCTCCAAACGCTCCGCAGAACGCGGCGCTTTTAGGCGTTAAAAAACTTTTCTTCACAGCGTTATCCTCAGCCCGAAAACCGCGTTGAAGCCGGGCATCGGGTAGTCTTTCACGAATTCGTAACGCGCGTCTAAAACGTTGCGCAAAAACAGGTAAGGCTCCAAGGACGCGCCGCCGTCGAAACTATACCTGTAACGCAGCGCCGCGTCCATGAAAAAAACGTCCGGCAGCGGGTTGCGCTCGTAGTCGTTTTGGTAAAGGCCGCGAACCCACTGGCCGCTTACGCTTGCGTAAAAATAATGCGCGCCGAAAGCCTGACCGGCCTCGGCTGAAAAAATTATTTTCGCGTCGGGGTTTTGTTTGGTGAAACGGCCTACGTCCTGCCAGTTAGCGCCCAGCGTAAAGCTCGCCGGACCTATTTTTTTTACCTTCGCCGCGGCTTCGACTCCCCAAACGGTAATTTCGTCAATGTTTATAACGCTCGTCGAAGGATAGGTTCCGAAGTATTTAATCAAATTCTTCGCGTAAGTGCGGTATCCCGAAACCGAAAACTCGAAATGCTCGAAGTCGCACCCGCCGCCGAAATCCCAGTTGAGGGAGTATTCCGGTTTCAGGTCGGGGTTGGCCGTGGGATATGGGAGGTACAGTTCGCGCAGCGTGGGCTGCCGGAAGTTGCGAGTAATGCGGGAGCGCGCGTAAAAGTTCTCGGTTACGTCGTATTTGGCTCCGGCTTTGTATAAAAAAACGAACCCGTACTGCGAGTCGTAAAACTCCCGCGTTCCGGCGGTTACGTTGAGCTCCTTGACCGGCGTCCATGAGAACTGCGCGTAAAAGGCTCCGCCGGCATGCCCCTTAACGCTCTCCGATTTGTTCTTAATGCGGTTCTTAACCGAACCGTCCACCCAGTCTGCCGCCGCGCCAAACAACGCCTTCAGCGAATCGAAAATTATTATTTCGGCCTGCGCCTTGCCCCCGGCTGAATAGTCGAGACTGTAAAAACCGTCGTAAAGTTTATGCCTGCCGAAGTTAAAATACGGAATAAACTCGAACGAGGCTTTATCGCCTTTGTATTCGAGCGCGATTGAGGCGTTGTCGCGCAGAACGTCGAACCAATGCCCCGAATTTGGATGGCTCGCCGTCCCCGGATCGGCGCCCTCAAGCCGCATCAGCTTGTTGCGAAGCGACAATCGCAGGCCTGTAAACGGCTCCCATCCGCCGTTAGTTTGTATTATTAAGTTCTTTCCTCCCGCGCCTTCGCGGTGGCCGTCGGAAACGAAATATTTAACGGCTGCAGCCGCGTCGAAGCCGCCGAGCTTTCCTAAAAAAGCCGCCGCCTCGCTTGCGGTGGAATAGGAGCCTATTTGCGCGTCGTTCTCAATCGTAAAGCCTTCGGTTTTGCGCCGTCTGCTCTCGAAAATAATCGCTCCGCCCAGCGCGTTCGAGCCGTATAAAACCGAGTCGCCCCCTTTTACCACAATTACTCTATCAATTAGGAAAGGGGCGTAAGCGTCGGGTATTGGGTGGCCGAAAAGCCCCATATATTCGGGAACGCCGTCTTCCACTATTAATATCTGGCTGTTCGGACTGCCGCCCAAACCGCGTATCATAGTCAGACCGCTTGCGCCCGACGAAACGCCGTGAATGCCGCTTCCTCGGCTGTTTACGTAAACGTCCGCCTCCGACTGCGATATGGCCTCAAAGGTAGTAGCGGCCGGGCTCTCGCGCAGTTTCTTGCCGCTTATTTTGGCCGAATCAGCGGTTTCGTCGTTGGTTTCCTTGCTCCCCTTGACTTTTATTTCGGGCAGCGTTTCGTCTTTAGGAGGTTGATTTGAATTTTCGTCCGTCTCTTGTTCATTTTGATTATTATCTTGATTATTATCGTCGCCTTCCGGCTCTGCCGCCGCCGAGACGCAAAACGAGGCAAACAAAAAAAGGATTATCGCCGGAAGAAGCCGCGCCAAACGCATTGCGCTGGTTTTTTGTTAATGCCCGTAAGGGCCGGGAACGGAGAAATCCTGTTCCATATCGCGGGCGGTAATTGTGAAAACATGAAACTCGCCGTAATCAACCGCCTTTTTGGAAGTCGTAATGTAGTTGAACCACATCGTTCTGGCGTCCAGTAAATCGTCGGCCACGTCTTCGGAAACGCTCGCTCCGCTTACTTCCCACTCCTCAAAACATTTAAACTTATATCTGTCTGCGCCTTCGTAGCAGGTAAGAGCGCCGAGCTTCTCAAAGGCTATCGCGCCCTCTCCGGGCAGGCATTTATGCGGTTTGCTAGCCTCGCCGTATTCTAAAATTTCATCCCATTTGCAGCCGTTGTAGCTGATTGCTTTTACGGAAATTCCGGGGCCGATGTCGTTTACGATCACGACCTCCGGATATGCGGCGTCGCAGGCGGCCGAACAAACGGCCGCCGTCGCCGCGATTACGATTGACAACATTTGCGTTGCGCGCAACTTCATATCTTTTTTATTCTTTTAATCCAAACATTCCGTATTCTGCGCCCTTTCGGCGTACGGTTTGAAGTTATACTGCGGCCAAAGGCTCAGTATTTTATTGTAAGTCGCTTCGGGTATAGGTTGAACGCCTTCCGGAGGGCAAGGCCCTTGGTGATTGGCCATTTCAATCGTTATGACGTGATGCTGATCTTTCACCGTTTCATGCTCTACCTTGCTTGCGATAGGCAGGCAGTTTTCCGGCTTGCAGTCAGGATCGTCCCAAGCCGCTACCATATAAACGAAGCCGAGTCCGGCGTCAACTTCCATTTCAGCGCTCGTCGCGCCGATAGGTATTTTTCCGAAATCCGTTCCTTGGTAATACGCCTGGCAAATCGTCCACGGCGGCATAGTTCCGAAATTATTTTTTATCGCCGCGTATCCTTTGTCTTCCGAACTCGAACCGCACGCGAAAGCCGACAGCGCCATTGCGAGCGCCGCCAAAACAAACGCCGGCTTGACGCATTTCTTGATATTAAGGGTAAAATACATATTACTCTCCTCTTTAAAGTGTTAAACGTCTGCTCTCCTCCCGTAATACGTATTACGTTTTAATAATATCTATTGCGGTCATTTTGTCAATAAAAAATCCCGCCATTTTATTTAAGGCTTGACTCGTCCGCGGTTTGTATAAAAAAACGAGGAGGGCGCCGAAGAAGAGCGGGCGTTTATAATAAATATTTTTCTCGAAGAGATTGAAAGGAAATAACTCGGCTCATAAGAGCCGAAAGCGATCGTTTATTTATTGAATTAATATATTTGCAAAAATTTTTATATGCGATAATTTATTTTCGTTTAATTCGGAGGGCGCCGTCCCGCCGTCGCGTATAATCAATAGCCCGGAGCAGACGAAACATGACCGCGAAACCAAATAATGAAACGACAGCAAAGAAAGCGCGCAAATTCAACGGAGAGGATTACAAATGCCTCCCCAGATGGAAAAACGCGACAAAAACGCAATGGAACGACTGGAAATGGCAAATGGCAAACGCCGTCCGAGACGTCGAAAGTCTCAAGGAGACGCTGCCCATAAGCCAAGAGCAGGAAGACGGCGTTCGCAAGGCGCTGGAACGCTTCAGAATGGCCATTACTCCGTATTACGCAAGCCTCATCGACCCGTCTGACCCGAACGATCCGGTTCTTCTTCAAGCCGTGCCGAGCGCCAACGAGGCAATCATCCGCCCCACAGACATGCGCGACCCGCTGGGCGAGGACGTCGATTCGCCCGTTCACGGCTTAACGCACCGCTACCCTGATAGAACGCTGCTGCTTATAACGCAGGTTTGCGCGATGTACTGCCGCCATTGCACCCGCCGCCGCTCTGTCGGCGAGTCCGACGCGGCGTTAAATCGAGACGCAATAAAAAAAGAAATCGAGTACATTAAAAGCGCAAAAAAAGTCCGGGACGTTCTTATTTCCGGCGGCGATCCGTTCACGATGAGCGACGATTTCCTCGACTGGATACTAAAGGAAGTGCGGGCGATTAAACACGTCGAAATCATCCGCATCGGCTCCCGCACGCCGGTAGTTCTTCCGATGCGCATTACGAAAAACCTGACGAACATTCTTAAAAAATACCACCCGCTTTACCTCAACACGCACTTCAATCATCCCAAAGAGATTACCCCCATGGCCGAGGAAGCGTGCGCTAGGCTGGCCGACGCGGGCGTGCCGCTGGGCAACCAGACGGTTCTGCTTAACGGAGTCAACGACTGCCCGCACGTTATGAAAGCGCTGATGACCGGCCTTCTTAAAATCCGCGTAAAGCCGTACTACATATATCAATGCGACCAAAGCGAAGGCATAGGCCACTTCCGCACGCCGATAAGCGTCGGAATGCAAATAATGGAAAGTCTTCGAGGCCATATCACTGGCATGGGCGTTCCGACGTTCGTAATCGACTGCCCCGGAGGCGGCGGGAAAGTGCCAGTGATGCCGAACTACGTCGTTACGATGTCGCCCAACAGCGTAGTGCTGCGCAACTACGAAGGACTGCTTTGCAAATACTCGGTGGAGCTTGATTACAAGCCGTCGTGCGGAACGCGCTCGTTGTGCCGCGACGAGAAATACGCGGTTACCGAAGGCCCCGCCAAGATGATGCTCGACGATTCGGTCATTCTCGAACCGTTTATGGAGCGCAAAATAAGGCTCGCGAAAATACAAAAAGAAAAAAACAAGGCGTAAAGGCCGCCGGAACAAAATGTCCCTTTCCGCGCTGAAAAAAATTATGGACGAACAAGGCGGGAAAGGGGTTTTTTATTTGCTCGGAACGCGTAAAAACAGCGGAAAAACGACGCTTCTGAACGCTCTGCTGCAAATCGAGCGGATGCGCGAAACGGCCTGTTATGCGGCGGTTGCGTCCGTCGGCGTCGACGGCGAAGAGCGCGATCTAGTATTCGGAACCGACAAGCCGCGCGCGCGCCTGCCTGAAGGCGTCATCGTTTTAACGAGCGACAAGGCGATGGCGGCGTCCGACTGCCTCTTCGAGCCGTTGTTGAATCTGCCGATTAACACCCCGCTGGGCAGACTCGCCTTATCCCGCGTTTTGCGCGAAGGCCAATGTTTGCTGGTAGGCCCCGACTCCGATTTGCAGCTTCGCCTCGCCGCCGCCCGCATGCGCGAGTTCGGCGCAAACGCGATTTACGTTGACGGCGCATTCAACAGACGCAGCCAGCTGCTGCAGGCCGGCGTCGCGGACGAAAAAGCAAACTTCTTTTTGTGCGCTTCGCCAGAATCGGCGTGGGACGAGGAACGCTTCATCCGCGAAACCGCGTTCGATTTTAAAGTTTTATCTCTGCCGCAAAGCCGTTTCGCTAAAACAGCCTTAGCCTCGGCGCAAACGAGCGATTGCGCGGCTGTTTTCAAAGGCGGCGAAACTGTCGAACCGTTCGACCTCGACGAATCCGCGGCGGAAAAAGCCTTGGAAATAGACGCGCTTTTTTTAAACGTTCCGCTTGCGGGAAGCGTTTACCCGCATATACTTCGTCTATCGGGCGCGCCTTTCGAGCTTGTGATAAAAAGCGGAGCGAGCGTTTTTTTAACGCGCCGCCAATTTGATAAGTTGACAAAAGCGGGTATAACAATAACGCAGGCCGCGGAGATTAAACCGCTGGGCGTCTCCTTGAAATGCTCGGCGTTAAGCGAATCGTCGCTTAATCCGGCCAAATGCCTCGCGCTTGCGCAAAAATCGTTCGGCTCGACGCCGGTTTTCGACCTTTTTTACGAAAACGCATGAAGAGAAAACTAGCCTTAATATTAACGCTTTCGACGCTTATCTGCCTGTTTATAACGGTCGGCGCGGCGGACGCGCTTAACGCGACCTTTCCAGAGCAGGCGCTCGTGCGCATACTCATTTCGCGCAACGTCTCCAAGTTGACGGTCGAAGCCGAAGGGATGACGATTAAAGACAAAAAGACCGACACCGTTTACGTCGCGGTGATGGGACATATGAAGGCGACGATAGCCGGATACGCCGACGGTTTGTCAATCAACGGTCAAAAGTTCGACTCTACGCATTTAGTAATAAGTTCGCCGCAGATAATAAGCGTAGCCGGCAACCAGAAGGCGCACAGCCCCGTTGAAATCATTCAGGACAAAAAAGGAGACCCGCGGTTTTTAATCGTGAACTCTATCAGCCTCGACAAATACGTCGCCGGAATAATAAACAAAGAGATGCTGCCTAATTGGCCGCTTGAGGCGAAAAAGGCGATGGCGGTGGCGGCGCGCACATATACCTTATTTAAGAAATTAAAGTCGCCGAGCCCCTATTACGATCTATCCGACACCACAAGCGATCAGGTTTACGGAGGCTTCGGAGCCGAAGACGCCGAATCGCGCTTTGCCGCGGCGCAAACGCAGGGAGAGGTTTTAGTTTACGAAAATTTGCCGATAGAGGCTTACTATCACAGCACCTGCGGCGGTCGTACGGTCAGCGCGGCGGAAGTCTGGGGAAAAGATTTCCCTTATTTGCAGTCGGTAAAATGCGATTATTGCAAAGAGTCCGTCCGTTATAAATGGAAGACCGAAATAAGCGCGAAAGAAATGGCTCTCAAGTTTAAAATTAAAGAAAGCGAAATAAAACATATAACAATCTCCGAGGGGAATAAATCGGAAAGCGGCCACCTGCTCGGCATAACTCTTTCGACCAACAAAACGACCTTGAAGATGAAGGCGGAAAAATTCCGCTCGACGCTGGGCTACTCCAAAATATGGAGCACGCGCTTCGCGGTTTTCAAAAACAAAGATAAATTTCTCTTTGCCGGCATGGGCAGCGGCCACGGCGTCGGCATGTGCCAATGGGGCGCGTACGGCATGGCGAAAGAAGGAAAAACTTACAAAGAAATTCTTCTCCACTACTACACGGGCGTGGAAATACGCAAAATGGAATAAACGGAGGCGGCTATGGAATTTAAGAGGATACTTCTCAAACTTTCGGGCGAGCTTTTAAAAGCGGGAGACAACCCGCTGGACGACGACAAAATAGCGTTCGTCTGCGAAGAAATAATAAGCGCTAAAAAAGCGGGCGCGCAGCTGGCCATAGTAGCGGGCGGAGGAAACATTTTCCGCGGCGGACGCAGCGAAATAGGAACAAAAGGGCGCCTACTTAGAACGCTCGCCGACCAGACCGGAATGATGGCGACCGTGGTAAACGCGCAGTCGATAGCTATGGGGCTTTTGCAGCGCGGCGAGGCGTGCCGAATAATGTCTGCGGTCGAAATTCCCGGCTTCGTCGATTTGTATTCGCCCAAAGAGGCGGTTAAGGCTCTTGAAGAAGGAGAAATACTCTTTTTTGCGGGCGGGCTTGGGCATCCGTATTTCACCACCGACACCGCAAGCGCAATCCGCGCCCTCGAAATAAACGCCGACGCCATTTTCAAGGCGACCAAGGTTGACGGGGTTTACGATAAAGACCCAATGAAATACGCCGACGCGGCGCGTTTCGACAGACTTGAAATGAGCGAAGCCATTGAACGAAATTTAAAAGTGATGGACAGGACCGCTTTTTCCGTCTGTCAAGACGGGGCTATGAAAATAGTTGTTTTCAAGCTCGCGGAAAAAGGAGACCTCGCCGCGGCTCTGTCCGGCGATGGGCGTAAAACGGTCGTCGTCTGCTGAACCGGTAAAAAGTAAAATAATTTAAGACGAACGACAAAAGCGCCCTTTTTTGGATTAAATGGAATCGGAAGCAAGTCGGGGAATTTTACCGCCGATAGTAGATTGCGCTTGACATTGATTGAATACTATATAAAGTGCTTCTTTAATGTAGTTAAATGAGCTAACGTTTTATTTAATAGCGGATATAAGAATTTTTTCAGTTCTTAAGACGTAAACCCAAAGGAGGAAGTTACATGAAGAAACTCGCGTTATTTTTCCTTGTCGCTCTTGCGGCTGCGACCTTTACTCTAGTAAGCTGCAAACCACAAAAGACATGCACTCCGGGCGCGACGTTCAAGCTCCCGACTCTAAACCTTCAATACCCCAACCTCGGCCGCCGCTCGGCTGAAAACGAGCTTTACAAGCTGCCCGTTCCGGCCAACGCAAACATGAAGGGCGCCGCCGCTAACGAGGCTCTCGTAACGGTAATCGAGTTCTCAGATTTCCAGTGCCCGTACTGCTCTCAGATTGGCGAACCGCTAATGAAGGCCGCGACAGATCCGGCTTATCAATCGAAAGTGCGCGTAGTTTTCCGCCATTTCCCACTATCTTTCCATAAAAACGCCGCGCCGCTCGCATTGGCCTCGCTGGCGGTGAAAAAACTTGAAGGACCGGAAAAATTCTTTAAATTCCACGACATCGTCTTCGCCGCTCAGAAAGATTGGTCGTCGCTGCAAGGAGACGATTTGGCGAAAAAAATAATGGAATACGTCTGCCAAGCGCAGGTCGATCAGGAAGCCTTTAAAAAGATTATGGAAAACCCGCCCGCCGAAATGGTCGCCGAAATTCAGAACGACATCAACGACGCCGCTAAATTCGGCGTCAACGGCACTCCGTCCATTTTCGTAAACGGCAAACTTTACCGCGGCGGCCGCACCATCGAAGGCTTCAAACAGGCGTTCGACAACGAAATTAAGGCCAACGAATCGCTCAAAGGCAAGCCCGACGTTTACGCCGAAATAGTTAAGAGCGGTAAAGAAGAAGCCTCGCCGCCTCCTCCTCCGGAATTCGAGAAACAGGTTTATAAAGTCGAAATTCAGAAGGAATTTGCCCCCCCAAAAGGCGCGAAAGAGCCGAAAATTACAATAGTCGAATTCTCCGACTTCCAGTGCCCCTACTGCAAACGCGGCTACGACATCATCGAGCAGGTGCTTTCGGCCTATCCTAACGACGTCGCCGTTTATTTCGCCCAGTTCCCGCTGAACTTCCATAAAAACGCCGAACCATCGGCCATTGCTTCCATCGCCGCGGGCGAACAGGGTAAATTCTGGGAAATGTACTCCATTTTGTTTAACAAGCAGGCCGAGTGGTCTTCTTTGGCCGGAGACGAGCTTACCGCTAAATTCGTGGACTTCGCCGGTCAGGCCGGAGTAAAAGACATAAATAAGTTCAAAACCTCATTGAACAATCCGAAGCATAAAGAATCCGTCAAGAAACAGATGGAATACGGTTCCAACTTCGGCGTTCAGGGCACCCCCACAATCTTCCTCAACGGCCGTAAAGCCGTAGGCGCCTACCCGATGGAGAGCTTTAAAAAGGCCATCGACGAAGAGCTAGCCAGAGCCAACGAGCTTCTTGGGACCGGCGTAAAGCCGAAAGACCTCTACGCCGCTTTGATTAAAGACGGCAAAGAGAAGGCAGAGAAACCGGCCGGCGGCCAGCAGGGCGAGGCCAAGACCTACGCCTTCAAGCCCGAAGACCTTAAAAACGCTCCTATGAAGGGCGATAAGAACGCCAAGGTAACCATCGTGCAGTTCTCCGACTTCCAGTGCCCGTTCTGCGGGAGAGTCGAACCGACCATCGACAAAATCATGGAAGAATATAAAGGAAAGGTCAAAGTTTACTGGCTGCATATGCCGCTTCCGTTCCATAAACTCGCCCCCATCGCTTCCATCGCCGCGATGGCCGCCGGAGATCAGGGCAAATTCTGGCAGATGCACAAATACCTGTTTGAAAACCAGAAGGATTGGTCGGGTCTGCCGGACGAGGATTCCGCGAAGAAAAAGTTCGTGGAATTCGCCAAGACGCTCGGCTTGAACGAGAAAAAATTCGAGCAGGCTCTTTCGGCCGCGGACGCCTACAAAGCCCAAATCAAACTCGACACCGACCTGTTCAACAAAGCCACGGCCGGCAACGGCGGAACCCCCAACTTCTTCATCAACGGCAAACAGCTCGTCGGAGCTCAACCCTACGAGAAGTTCAAGGAAGCCGTCGAAGAGGCTCTCAAGGCCGGCGGAAAAGACGTCAAAAAGAAATAGTTCTTCCTTGGTAAAAACGTCGAAAGGCGCGGAGAAATCCGCGCCTTTTTTGTTTGAAAAGATAAGAATTATTTTTAGCTATTCTTGAAAGTTTTGTCGCTTATAACGATACTATTCTACCAAATCTATGAAACTTTCAAAATCTTTGCCTATTAGTTTAAGCCATACGTCGGAGGCTAGTATTAGGGCGTCTGTGGATTGGCTTACTGCGGCCGCTTCCCTCGCCGACCCCGATGGAGTGATAATAGCTTTGAATAGCTTTAACTTGTCGCAGTAGCCCGCCGCGTCGTCCAGCGAAATTTCCGAGCCGCTTTGAGCGAACTTGAAAACAGCGCCGTCCATTCCGAATTTATGGCAGTTTTTTATCTGACTCGACTCCGGCTCGATGAGCGCAAGCTGGCCCCGCGCTATCTCCTGCGCCGACGAATGGCACCGCTTAATTTCATCCTTCTCGCGCTCCAAATAAACCTGCATAGCTCCCATGGCGCCCTGTTGATGCGTCGCCTCCGGCGTTTTGCCGCCGCACCAAATAACGTAATCTGGTTTAAGCGCGTAAATAACGCTTTTCACGTCGCCGCGGGGCTGAAGCATGAGGAAGAACGGACAAGGCAAAAGCTCGCGCATCGGCAGAAAAGCCGAATCGTCGGCGACTATTTTTATGCCGTCGTTATAAAACAAAACAACGCCGTCGGCTCCGGCTTCCGCGGCCTTCAACACGGTTCGCAGCGACTCTTTTATTCCGACTCCAGTTTCCGCCGCAATCATCGGCATTGCAGTCATGTCCAGCAAAATTTTCATGCCGCATTCTCCTTTTTTTCAAGAAATTCCCCTATGATTTTTAAAGTATATTCCGAAAGGGGCGGATACTCAACTTCCACGACGCCTTCCGGTTGTTTTTTAAACCACGTAATCTGCCGCTTGGCGTAATGCCGCGTTTCGATTTTCGCCAAATTTACCGCCTCTTCCAAAGTTTTTTCGCCGCTTAAATAAAGCGACAGCTCCCTGTATCCGATTGATTCCATCGGACGCGAATTCCGCGTCGATTCGTTTTCGTATAGCGCCTTTACCTCTTCCAAAAGGCCGCGCCGCATCATCTCTTCGAACCGCCCGTCGAGGCGGGCGTAAAGCTCCCGTCGGTCAATCTTTGGAGTAAGGGCGATATAATCGTACCGCCTGCTTTTGTCGTGCTTTTTATGCGATTGCGAAAACGGCGCGCCGGTAAGGCGGCATACTTCTAGAGCTCTTACAATGCGATGCAAGTCGTTGGGCGAAATCTTCGCGGCGTAATCGGGGTCGAGAGCCGCAAGCTCGTCGTAAAGGGCTTTTACGCCGCTTGTCCGCGCCTTTTCCGCCGCGTAATTGCGAACCGCCTCGTCCCGCCTCGGCGATTGCGAAATGCCGTTAAGCAAAAAACCGATGTACATTCCGGTTCCGCCTTCAATCACGGGCAGTTTCCCCCGCGAAGCCGCGTCGGCAACGGCCTCGTCGGCCATTTTCATGTAAATGCCGCCGTCGAAATGCTCCGTAGGCTCCGCCGCGTCTATTAAATGAAAGCGGGCTTCCGCGCGCTCCGCCGCGTCGGGCTTCGCGGTTCCTATGTCGAACCCTTTATAAACTTTTACCGAGTCTGCGTTGATTATCTCGCCGTCGAACGCTTTGGCCAAGTCGATAGCCATACGCGTTTTGCCGCATCCGGTCGGACCGCATACTACTACTATTTTAATCAGTCCGCCCATTCGTTCCGCCGTAAATTATCAGAGGAGGCCGCCTACGCCGATGTTTATTTGATGCCCTTGCGGAGAGAACGAGCCGTTTCCGGTGAAAACGTATTCAAACGTCCAAATAAACCCTTCAAGTTCGACGCGCGTTCCAAGAAATATTCGGTTAAGCGCCGCCCATTGGGAGTCGAGTTTTAATAAAAAACCGTCGTAGTCCGCGCAATAGCCGAGATTGTTGTTGACGTCGGTAATCACGCACCCCTGCTCGCGCGTGAACGAGTGGAAGCTGGCGTTGACGACTTGCGGCTTGGCGTAAACGCCCATTAGAGAGTAGCCTGCGTACGGGGTAACGTCCAGCAGACCCAGCAGCTTGAGAGTGTAATCGACGCTTAAATCGCCGCCGAAAATATCAGTGGACAAATCGGTCGAACCGAAAACGTGAGCGTAGTGAAAGCGGAAGGCTACGTCCGGCAATCCTTGGTAACCTTCGTAAAATGCGACCTTAACGTCGGTTCCGACCGAAAAAGCGCGGCTAGGAGTAAGGTATTTGAAGGCGACGCCCAGTTCGGTAGAAAACGGAAGCCCCTTGACAAGCCTAAGTCCGAGCATCGGCAGGAAACTTTTGCCGTCGGTAGGCTTGTCTTTCTTATAAGGGTCGAAACCGTAAAAACCGGTTCCCCATGCCGGGTCGTCCGCGTTCGCCATGAAATTCAGCGAGCTTTCAAACTCCGCGGAAAAGCCGGAGTGCCCCAGCGACTTTGCGGGCGAAAGCATCGACGGAGCCCACAGCGCGCCCCACATCGTAACAAACTTCTTAAACGCCGTCTGATCTTTCTCGAAACTAAGCGTTTTTTTAACGTCCAAATCCGCTGCTTTGCAAGTAACAAAGCCGGAAGTCGTATTGACTACGGGCGTTTTGCAAAGAATGTATTGATGATCTTTCCAAAAGTAGTAGTCGGGCGTCGCCTTGCCGGGAAGAGAAACCGAAACGGCGAGCGCGTCGCTGCGCGAAGGGTCTTTCGTCGGGTCTATGACTGGAAGGTCGGTTACTGCGGCTTTGTTAATCGGGACGAATTGCAGGACGCCGCGGTTGTAAAAAAAACTTGTATTGGTGTTTACGTCCGTCAGCTTGACCTTAAAAAACTTCCACAGCGCAAGGTCAAGGTCGAAAGTTACGGCTCCGGCGGATTGTTCAAAAGCCGCAATGCACGCGACTGCAAGCAGTAAATATCCTATTTTACGCATTTTATAACTCGCAAGTAATTTTGCAGTTTAACGGAAAAATTTAAATCGTTTATTATTTTATCAGCGCGGACGCGCAAGTCAAGACGATAGACGTTTTTTATATTTTATATCTGACCAGTTTTATGGTTTGGCATTAAAAAGTTAAAGGAGAAAGACGCCCTCCAGCGGATTAGGCAAAGCGACGTGTCTGATGCGAAACGGAGAATTGCAATAAATTCCATTTGCAGTTTGACAGCCGCGCTTTAAACGTGGAAAATATCGTAAAATGCAGACTTCTTTGAACAATTGCGGCGTTGAAAATAATTAAGGACAACGCGGTCGTACGTTTCTAAAAACGCTCAAAGCGTTGCAAGGAGATTATAAAAATGAACGTAAAGCTTTATTATTTGAAAATTGCGGCCGCATTTACCGCCGTTGCGGTAATTTTTTTTACCGCGCAGCTTAACGCCATAGACGTCGGGGAAATAGCGCTAGTAGAGGATACGACCGGCAAAATGCTTCCGCTCGCGGGAATGTGCGACAATCCAGCCTACACCAACGGGTTGTGCGTTACGCACGCCGGCGCGGCGTTTTACGCATCCCACCCAGACGAATACGACATGCTGGTATTTTTCAGCGCCAAAGCGATTAATCCGATGTTCGACCCGAAGCAGGCTTTAAGACTCGTCGCGGACGCGAAAGGAATCGGCGCGGACACTACGCCGTGGACGTCCAGCGCGCTTGGCTCCGGCGGTCGTCTAATCCACGCGGTCGCAATGGGTTCGCTAATAAGCCTCCCCGACAACCCGGACGATATTTATAAGTCCGATATTCCTTTGCCGGGGCTTACCGTTTTAGGGCACGAAATCGGCCATCACTGGCTTGCGTTTACAATGCTTAACAAAAACGACGAATACGGCCAACAGGACATTCTGCGCGGATATTTCTCCGATTCGGTTACGTCGCACTGGAGCTGCTGGGCAAACACCGGTCAGGATACGGTTATGCCCGACGGAACGACTAAGTTCTGCGGTTCCGTTATGCACGGCGGAATGTTGACCGACAACGGCGACGGTAAGTTTACCGATATGAACGGGCCGCGCAAGTTTTCTCAGCTTGACCAATATTTTATGGGGCTTCGGCTGGCGGCGGAAGTCCAGATGCCGCTTTGGTACGTAAGAGTCGGATACGATCTTCACGGCTGCGCCGACATGCCGCTTGCGGAAGGCGTTCCGAAAAACTTCGAGGGAGAACGCCTCGAATATACCATGGACGACATAATACGCGCCAACGGCGAAAGAATTCCCAAGGCGTCTCCCTGCCATTATAAAATCGGGTTCGTGCTTGTTCACGGCGCGGGGGTTATGCCAACGCTGGAACAGATTCAAAAGGTCGATAGATATAGAACAGCTCTGGAGGCTTGGTGGCCGTGGGCGACCGATTATTACGGCTCGCTGGATACGACTCTTTCAGGCTGCGGAACCGGCACTCTCGCGTGCGCAGGCAAGCAGTCGCAGCATTGTTTCGCAGCGGACGGCGACGAGGACGCGGCGGAAATTATAGAAACGGAAATCGCAGAAATCGAGCTTGCATGCGCGAAAGACGAGAAAAAATGCGACGGTAATTTGGCTATTTACTGCAACTCTTACGGCCAATGGGTAATGAGCGAAAACTGCGCCGACTCCAAAGCGGCATGCTTTGAAGGCTTCTGCGTTGCGGCCGACGGAGACGAGGAAGCCTCGAATGAAGTATCGGCGGAAGGCGAACCGGCGTCGGAAGAATCCGGCGATACGACAAAGGAATTGGATGACGCGTTGTTGACCGACTCCGAATTCGGCGATCAACCGAAGAAGAAAGGCTCCAGCGGCAACGGCTGCGCGGCGGATGGATTTGCCTCCGCGGCTTTGGCGGCATTAGCGTCAGCGTTAATTCTGCGTAAAAGGCGCGATTAGCCTTTTTTAGTATTTGATTAAAAATAAAAAGACGCCCGAAGCAGGCGTCTTTTTTTTTGGCGGGGCGTTGTCCGTCAATAAGGAAGCGAATAAACGCATGTCTTGCCTCCGGGCGCGTCGTATTTGCCGTTGCCGTCGGCGTCGGCGTATATGGCGTTTGCAACGAAGCGCGGAACGCGCTTGCCGTCGAAGCTGGAAAGTCCTATCGGAAGGTTGTTTTCGCCGAAGCCTACGACAACGATGTGCGCGTCTTTGTCTATCGGCGTTTCAATCGTTCCGTCGTATTTAACGACGTTGTTCGGCGCGGTCGTTTCTACGGTTTTGTACTCGTCGCAGTTGACGAAGACCATAAACTTCGTTACGTCGATTCTCGGCAGCGCCTCGATATGAACCTTGAGAGTTACTTTGCCGCCGCTTACGGGAACCAAATCGCCGACGCCGTATTTGCCGTCCGCCGAAACGTTCGCGAAAGCTCCGGCGCTGATAACGATTTTTCCGCCTAATACCGCCGCGGTAAACTCTTCCTCGGAAAAGTCTTTAATCGTAGCCGCCGCAGTCGAATAATAATTGCGAGGCGTTCCGGGCGTTCCATAATCGTGCGCGTCGGAGTTTCCCATCATCGTAATTTTGTGGCCAAGATTCAAGAAGCTCATCCACGCGTCAAAATAGCCCAAACGCCCTGGGTTGGACGGATCGGTGAAAATCGGCTCAGGACCGTTCATCAGCTCCATCGCGTCGAAGTTCCAACTCCACAGTTTCGCCGACGCATCGTATCCAAGCCTCGTCGGGTCTTTCATGTTCGGCTCGCCGGTCAACGTATTATAGTCGATAAGGCGCAAATATCCGGGGTGGTTAAGCTGGGTAACTTTCGCGCCGCGGGCTTTTATCATCGCGAAAATCTGTTCTATGTCTTTGCCGTACCAAAGCGGAATGCCCCCGCGCGCGCTTGCGTTATAATCGGGAACGACCGGGTACATGTTCATGTGCTCTGGCAGCGAAGCCGTTACTTCCTGACCGGTAACCGTTGCTACAAACGCGCCCAAACCGGACTCGTCGATTCCGCTCTGCCAGCTTCCGATGAACTCGTGGTCGGTGCTTACGACCATATCGAGCCCTTCGCCCGCGACGGTTGCTATTCGCTCGTCTATTTGGATAACGTTGTCGGGGCTTGGAGCCGCGTGGCAGTGCGCGTCGAAAGAAAAGAAGCCTTCGGCGTTTACTACAAGAGGCAGCAGCATTGAGACGTCCGTCGTTTTGCCGGCCTCTATTTTAATCGTCGTATAATAAGGTTCGTATTCGTAGCCGCGGGTTGCGGAGAGATCGTAAGTACCCGGAACAACCAAAGCGTCGCCCGGTTTGGCGCGGGTGTAAATTCTCCGCTTAATCGAACCGTTCTGCCAAAGCAGTATTTTAACCGGAATTTCAGTTCCCATCTCGTCCTTCGCGGAATAATGCAGCTTGCCAGGCGGGTCTATTTTCAGGTCGAACGGCCGTATATTCTTGAAGTCGATTACCGTCGCTTCCGGACGTTTGCGTCCCGCGGCGTTGACGGAGAACTGCATTTTCATTTTGTCGTTGGCTTCGCCGAAGTTTGCAAGCGCGCCCGAAAATTTTCCCCGCGCGTCGGTTACGAAAGAGTCGATAATCATGTAGCCGTTCTTTTCGTTCGCGGCCTGAACTTCTATTTTTGCACCAGCAACCGGCAGACCGGAGCCGTTTTCCGTCAGCGTGCCGGTTATTTCGACGTTCTCGTACGGCTGGTTGGGAATCGGTTCGGGGTTTACCGCGCGAAGGTTTCGCACCGCGCTGTTAGAGTCGGTTCCGCCGACGCTTAGGAAGTAAGTAACGACAGCAGTATCTCCCGCGGCCAAGAACGTCATCGGTTCGGTTACGGCTTGTTTTACGTCAACAAAGGCGTTTACTCCGCCGATGTTCGCCGTCGCGAAGTTCGCGCCTTCAGCCATGCTGAAAGCCCACGCGCCTTCGCCGGAACTGGCCGCGACCCACGGCGCGCCCATATCCATCGAAAAGGACGAAATGGACAGCGTCGATTTAGCCCAGTATGACGAAACGGTGGTCGTTCCGAATATTATTTCCGCCGCGCTTAAAAGAGCAAGCTCTTTGTCGCCGCGGCTTTTATAAGTTATTTCCAGCTTAATTACGCTCGACGCCGGTTCGAGTATGTAATCGACCGTGATTTCTAAGTTGAAAGGCTCTTCGCGATGTTTTACTTTTCCGTCCTCAAAAGCGCTGCGGGCAAGCTCGTCCTCGACGAGCCAGAAGAAATCGTCCGTTCCTACGGCGCGCACAACCGCAGGGCCTCCGTTGGAGCCGTCGTTTATAACAGAAACGGTTTCGGCGCGGAAGAAACGCAAAATCGACTGCGTAAAGTCGGTGGAGTTAAGCGAGCCGACCAACAAACCGAGCTCCTGAAAACGCTCCAAACTCGCCTGCTCGCAGCCGTCGAGAGCGACCGCGTCCACTAATATGCCTCCGTAGAGGTAATACGCGTTCGCGTGAGCCGCGTTCTGAACGATAAAGGCGGCCTTTTCATTCATTAATAGAAAGTCTCCGACCGTCCCGACCGCGTCCGGCCCCTGCATTTTAAGCAGCGGGTTGGCTATTTCCTTGGCCGTTGCCCTGCCCGCAACCGGACAACCTTCGACGAACAACGACGCGACCGTCGGAAGTTTGCCGTCGCTTGAGTCGGAAGAACAAGCGGCCGAGAACAGAGCGGCAAACGCCGCGGCGAGCGATGCGAGCAAAAATAACTGCTTTGATTTCATAAGCGCCTTCCATTTAAATTAAGAATGTTCTTACGCAAAACTAACTGATTTTTAATCGTAAATGAATAGAGCCGATTAACGCAATTAAAAAACGACGAAAAATCATAAAAGACTTTACGGCGACTTCCCGCTTTCAGGGAAAATCGCCGCGGCGGCGAAGACGCGGAAGTTTTTTAAATTAATTCCGATGCTTTTATTTTAATTAAACCGTCGAACGTATGCGCCCTACCGCAGAACTATTTGTAAACTTTGGCAAATTCAGTCGGACTGTAAATGCAAAATCTTTCGGATTTGCCCCAAAAGGAGACGGGTAAGGAATAATTTAGTTTGAGGCGGGATTGAAATTTTAATTTTGCTTTGATAGCATTATTTTGTTTTAATGTAAATCGCGCCGAGGCGGGAAAGTCGTTCGCGTTTCCGCCGCCGCGCTGCGGATAAACTTTAAGGAGGAACGACATGAAAAATGTTTTAATCGCCGCACTGATTATAGGGATTATGGCATGTTCTGATTATTCCGGCTCGAAGGCCGGAGCCGCTTCATCCGACCCGCTCGCGGTTTCTGTCATACTAGACACTTCCGGATCAATGGAAGGGAACCGTCTTATTGAAGCGAAGCGCGGGCTTAAATTGTTCTTCCAGACAAACGGCCCGAAGATTAAGTCCGGCCTTTTGGTTTTTAAAGACTGCGGCGTAGAAGAGGCGGTAAAGCTTGCAGCGCAGGACGAAACCGCGCTTGCGAAGACCTTGTCGTCGGTGGACGGAGTAAAGGCGAGCGGAGCAACGCCTATAATAACGTCCTACCGCAGAGCTTACGACGAGTTGAAGAAGACGGAAGCTAGTCAGAAGGCGATTCTGCTTGTAACGGACGGACTGGGCAATTGCGCGGACGAAGAGAACTTCTGCATGCTTGCGAAAAAATATAAGCAAGAAGGAATAACCACGGCGGTCGTCGGCTATCTCCTGGAAGAATCCGCGATTCCGCGCTTTACGTGCGACGGAATAAATATTTATTTCGGAATCAACGAGAAAACGCCGCCGGATAAGTACGGCAAAAAACTATTAAGGGCGATCTTCGGCGCGAGGCGCGATTTTCTTTCCCGCGTGGATAAAACATACTTAAAGGGCGTATTCGACCAAGTATCGAACAACGACTGCTTCGAGAGCAAACTCGGACGCGGATGGACGCTAATGGGCGAGTCGGAAGCGCTGGACTTGGGCAAAAAAAAGGTTAGAATCGCCGACGACGCCGCGTTCGAGTTGACCGACCCGCACCCGTTGCAGCCGGGCGGCATCATTAAAGGAAAAGGCAAGTTCGAGGTCGGCGCGGAAGATTTGTATAAGAAGGTCGGCGGCAAAGAAGTTCTATACGTTGACGAGTATTTAAAAGCGGCTGCGGAATGCAAATTCAAGGCGGCTCCCAAAGGCGGCAAAGACAACATGGAAAAAGAGTTCGATATGCCGATGGAATAGAAGACTGGCAATTATGGCCTGCGTAAGAAGTCATTTTAACGGCGGTAAAAATGAAAATTTCAAGAAGACAAAAGATTGCGCTGCAAATATTAAGATTTATGCCCAGACGCGGAATAAGCAAATTGACGGGCGCGGCGGCGAAAACGCCTATTCCTAAGGTATTAAGAAGCGCGCTGCTTAAACAGGCGGGCAAAACGTTGAAGATAAACTTGGAAGAAACTTCGGCTCCGCTGCATGCGTATAAAAATTTTAACGCCTTTTTTACGCGAAAGTTGAAGGACGGCTCGCGGTATATCGACGCGAGCGACGACGTTTTAATCAGCCCGTGCGACGGATTTCTTGCAATGTTCGGAACCATTGAAGACGGGAAGCTGTTTCAAGCCAAGGGAAAAAGTTTTTCTCTAGCCAAACTCGTCGGCGACGAACCGCTTGCCAAGAAATTTGAAAACGGTTATTTTGCCACAGTTTATTTAACGCCGCGTCATTACCATAGGGTTCATTCCCCGTCCGAAGGCAAAATAACCTCCGCAAAAATTATACCGGGCACGCTTTTTCCGGTCTATCCGGCGGCGGCGCATAAGATTGAGAACCTCTATTCGCGCAACGAGCGCCTCGCGATTCACATCGAAAACGGCGAGCGGAATTACTGCGTAGTCATGGTCGGCGCGTCAAACGTCGGCTCAATCACCGCGGCGTTCGACCCGAAGATTAAAACCAACGTCGCGTTTGGCCGCTTTCGAGGAAAAACGCACGTTTACGAAGAGCCCATTTCGGTGGAGGCAGGCGCGGAAATAGCGACTTTCAATCTCGGTTCTACGGTAATTCTGCTAGCCTCGGAGAGCGGGCTTGAAAGCCTGCTTGAAGAAGGGACTGTAGTAAGACTGGGACAGGCGATTGCTAGAAGACGCTCCGCGGTCAAAGCCGAGGAGAAATAACGTTTTCTCTATTAAAAGGGACAAAGCCTATGGTCATCGGCGTCGAAATTAATAAATTAATTTGCGGAGACAATATAGACATTCTTTCAAAACTAGAAAAGGAAAGCGTCGATCTTATTTATATCGACCCGCCGTTCTTTTCCAACAAGCAATACGAGGTGGTTTGGGGAGACGAAGCGGAAGTCAGGAGTTTTGAAGACCGATGGGAAGGCGGAATAGAGCATTATGTAGGTTGGCTAAAAGCAAGAGTAGAGTTGATGCACGAGCTGCTGAAACCTTCCGGTTCCATTTACCTTCACTGCGATTGGCATGCCAGCGCGCATATCAGAATAATGCTCGACAGAATTTTCGGGGAGAAAAATTTCAGGAACGAAATCATCTGGCATTACAGGAAATGGACTTCAGGGTGGCAGCAGTTTCAAAGGAACCACGATTCAATCTTTTTTTATTCCAAATCAGGCGACTCAGACAGAACCTTTAACAAGCTATACATGGAGAGAGCCAAATCTACTCAAGCGAGATTCGGCTCGAAAAAAATAGTTTCAGGTTTTAACGAGAACGGCAAAAGGGTTCCTTCCCAAACGGAAGAAGAAGACTCCGAGGGCGTGCCAATGGACGACGTATGGGATATACCTAGGGTGCCGCCTATCAAATTGTTGTTCCCGACTCAAAAACCGGAAGCGCTGCTTGAAAGAATAATTCGGGCAAGCAGTCAACCCGGCGATTTGATTTTAGACGCTTTCTGCGGTTGCGGCACTGCGTGTTTTGTGGCCCATAAACTTCAAAGAAGATGGATTGGGATTGATATTTCGCCGACGGCGGTTAAGGTCATGCAGGAACGTTTTAAAGAGGTCGGCGCGCTTAAGGACGAGGACTATATCGTCGTTGGTTTTCCTACAACGCTGGGCGAATTGAAAAAACTAAAGCCATTCGAGTTTCAAAACTGGGTAATAAATGAAATGCAGGGAAAGCACAGCCGATCAAAAACTGGAGACAAGGGATTGGATGGATATATACCTAAAAATTTATATAGAGAATCGGCCGGAATTCAAGTAAAGCAATCGGAATCAATTGGTAGAAATGTCGTTGATAACTTCAAAGCCGCCCTTGAGCGCGAAAAATATAAAAAAGGGTATATTATAGCGTTTAGTTTCGGCAAAGGAGCGATTGAAGAAGCCGCTCGTCTTAAAAATGAAGAGGAAATTAATATCGAGCTGATAAAAGTCGAAGATCTGCTGACCAAAAAGGTTGTTTTGAAATAAAATTTACTGTCGAGGCATTTAATTCAGACGAAAGGCAAGAACATGAAAGTATTACAGGAAGGTTTGGCGCCTCTGTTCATGGACCCCGATCCAGACAAGGCTAGAGAGTTTTTTCATAAAAAAGACCGCGCGCTTAAAAACAAGACGACTACGGTCAAAGAGGCGGTCGAACGCCTTATTCCAGACGGCTCGTACGTCGCGGTCGGCGGCTTCGGGGGCACCCGCATTTCAACGGCCGTGCTGCACGAAATAGTGCGCCAGCATAAAAAGAATCTCGGCTATTCCGGCCATACGGCCACGCACGACTGCCAGATTTTAGCGGCGGGCGAGTGCTTCGACCGCTGCGACGTGGCTTACGTCATCGGTCTTGAAGCCCGCGGGCTTTCAAACGTAGCGCGCAAATATTTCGAGAGCGGCAAGGTTAAAACCGCCGAGTGGAGCAACGCCGGTCTTTACTGGCGCTATCAGGCCGCGGCTTACAACGCTCCGTTTACCGCGGCGCGCACGATGCTTGGCAGCGACACGCTCAAATACTCCGGCGCCAAAGTGGTGGAAGATCCGTTCACCGGCAAGCCGGTCGCGCTCTTTCCGGCCCTTTACCCGGACGTCGCGCTTATACACGTTCACGAATGCGACGTTTACGGAAACTGCCGCATTAGAGGAATCGACATCGCGGATCAGGTTCTGGCGCGCGCGGCCAAGAGCGTCATAATCACGACCGAGCGGCTCATCAGCGCCGACGAGATTCGCAACAACCCCACAATTACTGCGATTCCGTATTATCTTGTGGACGCGGTTATCGAGGTTCCGTACGGAAGCTATCCGGCGTGCATGCCTTACGAATACTTCTCCGACGAGGCGCATCTGCGCGAGTGGCTGAAGGCCGAGAAGACGCCGGAAGACTTCAAGGCGTTTCTAGACAAGTACATCTACGGCACGAAGGATTTCGTAGAGTACCTGAGGCTGTGCGGCGGAACCAAAACGCTGCAAAAGCTGCGCCACGCCGAGCAGAACATTAACGTAAACGAATAGCGTTGGAGGTTGCCAATGACTCAATATAACAAGATGGAACTTATGATTTGCGCCGCGAGCCGTCAGATGGAAGACGGAAAAATAGTGGCTGTCGGCACCGGCGCGCCTTGCGCCGCGGCCATGGTGGCGCAAAAAGTGCACGCGCCCAACCTTATAATGGGCTTCGAGGCGGGCGGCTTCGCGCCGATTCTTCCTACCATGCCGATTTCCGTAGGCGACAGCCGCACCTTCTACAAAGGGCTTTCGGCGTCCACAATGATAGAAATTATGAGCGCCGCGGCTCGCGGTTTCGTCGATTACTGCTTTTTGGGCGGCGCGCAGATTGACATGTACGGAAACCTCAACTCTACAATCATCGGGCCGGACTACGAGCATTTTAAAGTCAGGCTGCCGGGTTCCGGCGGAGCCAACGACTTTGCGTCGTTCTGCTGGAACATTCTGGTCATCACTCCGCACGACAAGCGCCGTTTCGTCCCTAAGGTGGATTTTCTAACCACGCCTGGTTATCTTTCGGGCAAGGGCGCGCGCGAGGCCGCCGGTCTGGCCGCCGGTAGCGGCCCGTATAAAATCATCACCGATTTGGCGATAATGGGCTTCGACAAGGAAACTTGCCGCATGAAGGTCGAGAGCCTGCATCCGGGAGTAACTCGGCAGGATGTAATCGATAACACCGGCTTCGAGATGCTGTTTGCCGATGAAGTAGGGGAAACTCAACCGCCGACCGAGCGCGAACTTCAAGTCTTGCGCGAAGAAGTCGATCCAAACAAGTACATTATCGGAAGAGGCTAGTTAGTTTATTTGAAAAGAAAGGCGGCTTTGAGCCGCCTTTTTTAATTTCAATCCCAAATTCGCAGCGGGTCGAACTGCATTCCGACCGTTAAAAGTAGAAGCTGAATCCAGTTCGAGGTATAGCCGTCGCCGAACTCGTTGTCGTTCTTGCTCGTCCCCGAAGCGCCTCCGCCCACGTACCGCAGGTTTACGAACGCGTCCAGCCATTTAGCAACGCGGTAACCGGCTCTAAGGTTCGCGTCGTAAAAGGCGCCCACGACGTCGCTGTCCGAGCCGTTGATGTATTTAATCGGCGCGTATATACCGTCAACTTCCGCGCCCAGCCATATTCTCGGCGCGACTTCCCAGCGCCCGCGCAGCTTTAAAGCCGGAACGGGACCGATGTTGGCGTTGGAGCGACCTAGCTTGCCGTCGGCTGAGACGAAACTTAACGCCGCGTTGCGCAGCTGCATCGAGAAGCCTATTGACAGCTCGTCGTAAGGGCGTTCTCCGAAGAAATTGTAAAGGTAGCTGGCGCGCCAAAAATCGAATCCGTAGCGGACGTTTACCGGAGTCCCCTTCGGAAAGGTCGTTCCGTCAATTTTAACGTCGCGGGTAAAAACGGTCGAGGAGCGGACGTCGAGCGGCTGATAAAGAAGAAGAAGCGAGTGCGTATTAGCGAAAAGAAACTCGGCCGTTATATGTCCGGTAGGAATTAATAACTTCTGTCCCGCCTCCGTTCTGTAATCGAACGTCGAGCCGTCATTTCCGAACTGCGCCTTGTTTTTTAAAACCGCCAGAAAGCCGAAATCTCCCGCGATTTTAAACTGAAAAAAGGGGATTTCGGGGTTTGTTTCATCTCCGCCGGATTTTGCCTGTCCGGTTTCGGTTTGTTTTTGAGCGGGTTCTTCAGCCTTAAGGGCCGAAGCGGACGCCGCCGCCAATACAAGAGCGGCAAACGCAAACTTTAAAGCGGCGGCATAAATTTTAAATAATTTTACTCCTAGTCCTTTTATGCCTGCAAATTTTTTAAATGAAAAGTCGTTCATGTCATTCTCCTGAAAGTCAAGGGCGAAAATTTTAAAATGACAAACGCTGCGGAGCGTCTGATGATTTTAAATTAAACCTATTCGAAACTTCGTCAACGGGCTGTATTAGATTTTTTTTAAGGCAACCATAAGGCAATCTTTGAATTTTATTAATTTGAGAACGGCCGTTTTGTTTTATTTTTGCGAAAAATGAATTTGCCGCGGACAATTTGCAAGGTATAATAAAATTAATTGAATACCGTACAAAATCTTACCAGTTTCAACCGCGCTTACGGCCGCCGACATTAAAAGGTTTAAACGATGAGCGAAACAAAAAATCTTTTGGACGAAACCCGAATCAACGAGGCGCGCAAGGCCGAGATTGTAGCCGAATACATGCGGTACATAAACGCCGGACAGGTAAAATACGTCCGAAGCGGCCATCTCGACGTTATCGAGACGCAGCGCAAAGGCGTCGCTTTCGTCGATCCGGTGCCTAATAAAAAGATGTACGACTGTTTTACTTCGGCGGGATGCTTCAACGTAGGGCGCCACAACCTAGAAGTAATGCGCGCTTTGTCGGAAGCGATTAAACGCTGCGACATTGGAAGCTACAACATGACGAGCGAGACGAAAGTCGCGCTTGCGGAGAAACTCGTTTCGATTGCGCCGCTTGGGCTTAACAGGGTTATTTACGCCGCCGGCGGAGGCGACGCGGTGGACTGCGCCATTAAGCTCGCGCGCGGAGCCACCGGCAGGCCGCAGGTTATAAGTACTATTAAGGCGTATCACGGCCATACGGGATTCGCGCTTTCGGGCAACGGCAAACAGCATTACCGACATTACTGCGAGCCGCTCATGCCCGGCTTTTCGTTCGTGAAATTCAACGACCTTGAAGCGATGCGCGCCGCGGCGAACGAACGGACGGCGGCGATAATTATAGAACCAGTGCAGGGAGAGGCTGGAATATTCGTCGGAACGCCGGAATACCTTAAAGGACTTCGCGCCATTTGCAACGAAACCGGAGCGATGTTAATCTTCGACGAAATACAAACCGGTTTCTGCCGCACGGGCAAAATGTTCGCGTGCGAACATGCGGGCGTTTCGCCCGACATTATGACTTTAGCCAAGTCTATAGGCGGCGGGCTTTACGCAAACGCCGCGGTTTTGTACCGCGGCGGAAGACGGCTTACGGAATTCGTTGAAAAGCATCCCGATTTTCACGAATCTTGGTGCGGAGGCTCCGATTTAGGATGCGCCGTTTCGCTGGCCGTAATAGAATATCTTATTCGCAACAAGATATGGGAGAACGCGGACGCGATGGGCGCGAAGCTGAAAGGCGCTCTCGTCGAATTGATGCGCGAGAACCCCAAGATAATTAAAGACGTGCGCGGAATCGGCCTGATGGTAGGCATCGAGTACATTCACGAATTCATGGGGCCCATGATGTCGGACGCGCTGGCAAAGAACGGAGTATTCGCCGCGTATTCGGGAAACGCGCCGCAAGTCATGCGCTTCATGGTCCCCACCACCGTTACAGAACCTGAAATGGACGAAATAATAGCGGCGATTAAAAACGCGGTTAAAGCGATGAAGACGCTTCTTCCTCTGGCTCTTCCTGCCGCTAAAATCCCGGCCGCGCTGCGGGCTTTAAACAACGAACGGGTGCAGACGACGCTTTTCAGCGCCGTGCGAAAAGTCGAAGATTTAGCCGGAATTATTATCGGCGGAAAGGAGAAACGCTGATGAAAGCCGCCGCATCTAAAGGAAAACCGTCCAAGCCGACGCTGATGGAACGCTGCGCCAAAGTATTCGGAGAGGCTGCGGTAAAGCGTTTGGAGCAAACCGGACGCGATTTCGGCGAAGGCGCAAGATACGGTTCCTACGTCGAGGACGAGAAAGGCAAAGATTATATCGACTGCGTTTGCGGAGACGGAATTTATAATTTAGGGCGGCGCAACGAAGAGCTGCTCGACGAGCTTGAGCTTGCCGCAGCCGCGGTGGATCAAGGCAACTTCCCGATTATTTCGGAGCAGAAAGCGATACTGGCCAAGGCTTTGGCCGAATTCGTCGGCGGCGATTTGGAATGCTCGGTATTTTCGGTCGCCCGCGGAGAGGCGATGGAGTTTGCGTGCAAGGTCGCGCGCGGCTTTACGGGGCGTTCCGAACTAATATCCGTGGAAGGAAGTTTTTTCGGTCATACGGGTTTTTCGTTGTCTCTTTCGTCGCTTGACGGCAAAGAAAAATTTGGGCCGTTGATTCCCGACGTTCTTACCATTAAAGCCGAAAACATGGAATTCGCCGCAGAGATGATAACAAAGCGGACGGCTGCGGTCGTTTTGGAGCTGGTTCAGGCCGAAAACGGATGCAGGGAACTTTCCCGCGGCTTTGTGGAAGGCGTAGCCAAACTTTGCAAAAGCGCCGGCGCGCTGTTGGTAATCGACGAAACGCAGACGGGGTTTGGACGTACGGGGCGCAAGTTCGCCTACGAGTCGTACGACGTCAAGCCGGACGTTTTGGTTTACGGCGAGGCGCTTGGCGGCGGCGTTTTTCCGATTTGCGGAACGATTATCACCCAGCGCGTAAACGAATTTATGAACGCGCACCCGATGATTCATCTATCGACGTTCGGAGGCTCCGACGTCGGCTGCATGGTGGCAAGCAAGGCGCTGAGCCTTTACGAATGGGAGCGGCCGTGGGTGAACGCGCAAAGCATGAGCGTACGCCTTATAGAAGGACTGGAGCGGATTTCCCGCAAGAGCGGCTCGCTGCTGCGCGGCGTTTCAGGCAAAGGGCTGCTGCTGTCGCTGTCGCTGCCGACTACCGATAAGGCCGCGGCGTTCGTCCGGGCTTGCGCGAAAAACGGCCTGCTCGTCTCGCAGGGTAAAATCGCGAAGAACTGCGTAATCATTCGCCCAAGCCTTCTGTTGAGCGAGGACGAAGCCGACCACATTCTCGCCGCCGTAGATTTATCCTGCAAATCGCTAAAATAAGCGGCGTAAGCCGAAGGTATAAAATGAAAGCGTTGTACTTTGAAAACGACATCGTGAAAGTCGCGGCGTTAAAAGCCGCCTCGAAGATAAATAAATTCGCGGCGCTGGGGCGTTTTTCTCCCCTTGCCTACGCTGAAATTCCAGAGCCTGAAATTCCGAACGACAATTGGCTGAAGGTCGAGAACCTCGCGTGCGGATTGTGCGGCACGGATATTCACTTCATATTCATGGACATAGACCCGGCCTGCTTTCCAGCCGCAATACCGGGCGTTTCGCGCAAATTTTTAGGGCACGAGCTCGTCGCGAAAGTTATCAAAACCGGCGCTAACGCAACAGATATTAAGCCCGGCGACAAAGTCGCAATGCGTATAGATTGGCCGTCCTGTTTTCAGCTTGAAATAGACCCGCCGTGCCCGCAGTGCGCGCGGGGTAATTACATGCTTTGTCAAAATCAGGGAACGCGCCCGCTGCCGGAAAAAAACACAGGCGGAGGCTTTTCTCCGCGGATGATAATGCACAAGACGCAGGCGTACAAACTGCCGGACGACATGACGACCGACGCCGCGCTGCTGCTGGAGCCTTTGGCGTGCGCCTGCCACGGCGTTCTCAAATCCGAGCCGAAAAATGGAGACAAAGTTCTGGTTATCGGAGCCGGAACGATAGGATTGTTGACCGCCGCCGCCATAAAAGCGATGTTCCCTCAAACCGACCTATACTGCCTTGCGCGTTATAAGTTTCAAGCGGAAATCGCTCGTAAATACGGCGCTAAGATTTTAAACGACGACAACGAAATATATAAGGAAAGCGCAAAAATTACCGGCGCAACGTACGTCGAAGGGTACTTCGGAAATAAAATCATTCTGGGCGGCTTCGACGTAGTTTATGATTCGGTCGGCGCCGATTCAAGCGTAAACTTGGCGCTAAGGCTCGTCCGCGGAAAAGGAAACGTCGTTCTGGTAGGCATTAATTTCAATCCGGGCAAAATCGACTATACGCCTATTTGGAATCAGGAAATTAATTTTACCGGAATAAACTGCCACTCGGAAGAAAAAAACGGCCGCAGCTCGTTCGACGCCGCGCTTGATTTGCTGAATAAAGGCGCAATCGATCCGGCCGATTTCATAACGCACCGCTTTAAAATGGACGACTACAAAGAGGCGGTTAAGACCTTTTTCGATAAGTCCGGCTCCAAAGCGGTAAAAATAGTTTTGGAACACAAATAGAGTTTCCAGCAGTTTGAACAGGGGGCGTTAAAAAAATAATTTTATGTCGCTTGACTTAAAGTTAGGCAATCCTAAATTTAATCTGCGGCGGCAATGTTGACCGGAACGCTAACAAATGGAATGCTTAACCATGAACGCTATTTCGACTATAACAAATCGGGAGGTTGGAACTCTCCGGCAAAGCCGCGGCTATATGTATTTTGAAAACATTTTAACGCGCAGCAAAGATGGAGGCGAGGAATGAAAAATGTAAAATATTTAGCTCTGGCCGTTTTGATTTTAACTGCGACCGCCAACGCGGCAAATGAAAGCGAATGGCAGTTGGACGCTGCTCACAGCTCGGTCGCCTTCAGCGTCAAGCACTTGGGAATTTCCAAGGTAACCGGCTCCTTTAAAGAGTTTTCCGGCAAAATTCTGGCGGACGACGCCACCGGAAAAATTACCGCAATCGAGGGCGAAGTAAAAGTAAAATCGGTAAATACCGGCATAGACGCCCGCGACAATCACCTTAAAGCGGCCGATTTCTTCGACGCGGAGAAATTTCCGACAATGAAATTAAAAACGACTTCTATAGTAATAAAAGGCTCCGAAATCACGGCCGTAGCCGACCTGACGATAAAAAACACAACAAAGAGCGTTACTTTTAAGGGAGAATTCTTAGGCGCCCGCGCCGTCGATATGGGGCAGGGCAAAACGATGCGCGCAGGCTACAGCGTATCGACGATTATAAACCGGCAGGATTTCGGATTGAAATTCAACAAATTGGCGGAAGGCGTCTCGGTGGTCGGCGACGAAGTAAAAATTACTCTTGAGGCGGAAATTTTCAAAGCGATAAAATAAATATTTTTGATTGAATTCGATACCCGCGTCCGAAACCTGCGAGCGCGGGCTTTTTTTAAATTTCGATTTTGACTTGTCAGCGGCGCTTTACGGCTCCGCTTTATTGCGCAGGAAAAATATTAATTATTAATTTTCGTAATATTATTATACCAACGCATCGAAGAAATCGCCGTAATTGTTTTTTTGTTCTATATTTTTTTCTTGTTTATTCGGTATGAAATTCATAATTAACATTTCGACTTTTTCATAGATTTAAAATTGTGCGAATAGTCAACGTCAAATTGATTTAATGATAAGTCAAGTATATATTTGATATAGAATACGCTTGACAAAAAGCCGGCTATTAGATAAGTTAAACGCCTGTATTAGAAAATATGGAGCAGCGTCATGGACGACACGGTTTTTGGAGTGAGCGGCCAACTGGTAAGGCCGGACGTTAATTCGTTCGTACCCGTGCTGGTTATTTTAATCATAGCGCAGGCGATAGCCATAGTAATATGGATGCTGTCAACCTACCTCGGCCCAAAGCGGCGCAGCGACATTAAAGACGCGCCGTTCGAGTGCGGCAACTATTCCGAAGGCGTCGGCGGCAAGCGGTTCGCAATTAAATATTACATGGTAACGCTCTTTTTCTTAGTATTCGACCTCGAAAGCGTCTTCATTTACCCGTGGGCCGTGCTTTTCAAAAAGCTTTCGTGGTTCGGCGCGGTGGAGATGCTCTTCTTCCTATTCCTTCTGACGGCCGGTCTCGTTTACGTCTGGAAAAAAGGCGCCCTCGATTGGGAGCGTTGAAATTTCGTCGGAGGTTTTAAATGTCCGAACCTTTCATTACTTCAAAACTCGACGCGTTTATTAACTGGGGCCGCAAATGGTCGATTTATCAGTATCCGCTGGTTACGGCATGCTGCGGTATGGAATACATGAGCGCAAGCTGCTCGCACTTCGACATAGCGCGGTTCGGCGCGGAAGTGCCCCGCTTTTCTCCGCGTCAGGCCGATCTGCTGATGATAGTCGGGACGATTAACCACAAACAGGCTCCGGTTGTTAAAATGGTTTACGAACAGCTCGCGGAACCAAAATGGGTCGTCGCTTTCGGCACGTGCGCAAGCACCGGCGGCATGTACGACAACTACTGCACAATGCCCGGCGTAGATTACGTCGTGCCGGTTGACGTTTACATCGCCGGCTGCCCTCCGCGCCCGGAGGCGGTGCTGGACGGTCTGATGGCGCTTCAAGCCAAGATAGAACGGATGAAAGGCTCCGCAACGATAATTACAGGCGAATACTGATTCTCGCCGATTGACGAAAGAAGACGGTATGCGGCGATGACGACGAGTCTATCTCTCGATAAAATAAAGCAAATTATTGACAAGGCCGCGCCCAAGGCCGTTATTAAGGCAGAGGCTGCAGGCGGAGACGACGACTGCCTCTTCATAGACAAACGCCAAATAAAAAAAGTTTGCGCCGCGCTAAAAAACGATAAGGAGCTCGCCTTCGATATGCTTATCGACGAGACTTGCCTCGATATGATCGCCCACCCCGATTGGGAGATTGAGAACGACGAAGAGCGCTTCCTTATTGTTTATATCCTCTACTCCATAAACAACAACCGTTACCTAAAACTAAAAACCAAGACGAGCGAAGCCGATTGCTCAATAGACTCCGTAGCCTCGGTGTGGCGCGCCGCCGATTGGCTTGAGAGAGAAATCGCCGAGATGTTCGGCGTGAAGTTTACAGGACACCCGAACCCCAAACCGCTTTTTTTGTGGGACGGCTTCCAAGGTTACCCGCTGCGCAAGGATTATCCGCTCAAGGGGCAGCAGCCTATAGTAAAACTTACGCGACCGATACAAATAAGAGACGAACCCGGTCATATGACGCCGCAGTTTGAGAAAGATTACTTCCTTCCGCTTCCAACGCGTGAAATCAACGCGACTGACAGACTGCCGACTAGCATGTTACGCCCGACGTGGAAAGAAGAGCTGAAAGCTAAAAGACTTGCGGCCAAACGGAAAGACGAAGCGGAAGCGGAAAAAGGGTAAAACATGAGCGACGAACGCAAATATAAATCATTTCCGCCGGACGAGATTATACCGTACACCGATTGGAAGGACGAAGACGAAACTTTGGCTGAAATTTCCGCCGACGTGCTCTTCGTCAAGCTGGGGCCCGCGCATCCGGCTATGCACGGAATCATCAAGCTCAATACGTGGATTGAAGGAGAGAGCATTGTAAAGGTCGAACCGGAAGTGGGCTATCTGCACCGCGGCTTTGAAAAGACTTGCGAGCATCGCACATGGAATCAGTGCATTCCATACGTTGACAGACTCAACTACGTTTCATCTCCCGCCAACGACGTCGGCTTCTGCATGACGGTAGAAAAAATGTTCGGCGTCGAAATGACGCCGCGCACGGCTGCCCTGCGGACGCTGCTCATCGAAGTCAGCCGCATTACAGATCATCTTACTTGCATCGGAGCCAGCGCGATGGAGCTGGGCGCGTTCACGCCGTTCTTGTTTTTAATGCAGGCGCGCGAGTTTTGGTATTTCTTTTTAGAAAATTACTGCGGGGCGCGCATTACGACCAACCTCGACCGAGTGGGCGGCCTGCCTTACGACGTTTACGACGGCTTTTTCGACGACCTGAACGATTGCATACGCCGCACCCGCAAGATATGCTCTGAATCCGACGCGCTGCTTACCCGCAACCGCATTTTCTTCGATAGAATGCGCAACACCGGAGTTATAAGTAAAGAAGAGGCGATAGACTACGCCTTCACCGGCCCCATGCTGCGAGCGACCGGCGTAAATTTGGACTTGCGCAAGACCAAGCCTTACCTTATTTACGACAAGCTAGATTTTGAAGTTCCCGTCGGCGTAAACGGAGACAACTACGACCGTTACCTTGTCCGCATGGACGAGCTTGAGCAAAGTATGCGGATAATCGAGCAAATTATGAAGAACATCCCCGAAGGGCCGCTGCAAATAAACGACCCGCACGTGCGGCTTGTCGAAAAAGACAAGGTTTACAACAGCATAGAAGGATTGATTTACCACTTCAAATTGTTGACCGAAGGGCATAAAGTCCCGAAAGGAGAAGTCTCCTTAGCGATTGAAGCTCCCAACGGAATACTTAATTTTTATTTGGTTTCGGACGGCTCCGGACTCCCTTACCGCGTAAGAGTGAGGCCTCCGTGCCTCTTCTTTACCGCCGCGCTTCCCGTTCTGTTAAAGGGCGGGATGATTCCCGACATCGTGCCGACTTTCGGCAGCATAAACATGATAGGCGGCGAGTTGGAGCGTTAATTTAAAACCGGAGAATTGCGATGAACGGCGCTATCGGCATACATTGGGGCTGGCAGGTTTTCGAGGCGGCGGTTAAATCAATCTTTTTAATCCTGCTTTTCGCCATGCCGCTGGGCGGCTTTTTAACGTGGATGGAGCGAAGACAGTCCGCGATGATGCAGGATCGTTTAGGCCCAAACCGCGCTACCATTCCTATAAAATTCCTCGACAAACTGAAATTTTGGGGCTTGCTGCACGTCGCCGCCGACGGCATTAAAATGATTTTCAAAGAGGACAACACGCCCAAGCTCGGCAGCCGGTTTCTCTTCGAGCTCGCGCCAATTCTTGCGCTCGTGCCGGTTCTCATAATTTTCGCGGTCATTCCATTCGGCGATACCCTGCTGTTCTACATGCCCTCAATAAGATCTTATTACGCGAGCAACCTAATCGTCGCGCCGCTGAACACGGGTCTGCTTTTCATTTTCGCGGTTACTTCGCTGACGGTTTACGGAACGGTTCTGGCCGGCTACTCGCCCGACAGCAAACTGGGAATGCTCGGCGCGCTGCGCGCTTCCGCGCAGATGTTCAGCTACGAAGTCGCGATGGGGTTGACGATTGTCGGCGTGATGATGGTTTACAGCACGGTTCGCCTCGACGAAATAGCCCGCGCTCAGGACGGCCTTCTTCTGGGATTTCTACCCGCATGGGGCGTTTTCCTTCAACCGGTCGGGTTTGTATTGTTCTTAACGGCCTCTATTGCCGAAACCAAGCGCGCGCCGTTCGACCTGCCGGAAGGCGAGAGCGAAATCGTCGGCTACTTCGTCGAGTATTCGGGTTTCAAGTTCGCCACTTTCATGCTGGCCGAGTTCATCGAAGTCGTGGCGGTGGCGGCTTTGGTTACTACAATGTTCTTCGGCTCTTACCACATACCTTATTTAAGCTGGCGCGCCGACGTAATTCCTTTCTTCAACGCCAAAATCGGCGCCGATACGATCATTCCTTACGTTAATATTCAGGTCGTAACGCTGGTCGTTTCGCTGCTGCAATTTTTGGTTTTCGCGATCAAGGTTTTATTCTTCTCGTTCTTCCAGCTGCTTATCCGCTGGTCTGTTCCGCGCTTCAGGTACGACCAGCTTATGAACCTCGGCTGGAAGCTGCTTTTGCCGCTGGCGATGATAAACATGGCCGTTACGGCGGTTTTGATTTTAATTTTCGGCTCGAAATAGAGGAGCGCCGATATGAGCTCGCACAACGAAGAGGCAAAGAAGCCGGAAAAAGGCTCCGCGCTGAAATATACTAAAATGAGCCGCAGACTTTCCGCATGGGAATCTCTTTATATCGGCCCGATAACAAACGGGCTGCTTTACACCTTTACGCATTTTTGGAAAAATACGCTGCTTCGCCGTCAGGTTGTAACGATAGAATATCCGGAGGTAAAAAAACCGCTGTCAGGCAGGTGGCGCGGGCGGCACTGGCTTACGACGCGCTCCAACGGCATGGCGACATGCGTAGCGTGCAAAATGTGCGAAATGGCTTGCCCAAGCGGCTGCATTACAATCGAGGCGGGCGAGCTTGAAACGCCGTACTTAACCGACCGCCAGAGAATTGATAAATACCCCAAAACGTTTACAATCGACCTCGCGCGCTGCATTTATTGCGGACTTTGCGTAGAGGCATGTCCGGAAGACGCGATAAGAATGGACAGCGGAATAGCGAGCCGCGTCGGATATACCCGCGAAGAGAACATCGTCGGCAAAGAGGAATTGCTTAACCCGCCAAACCCGCCGCACGAAGTAGTTTATATGGAAAAGAGTTATCCGAAGCCTGCGCGTCTCCCGAAAATATTGCGCCGGTATAGAGGCCGCAAAACCTCCGAATAAAACCGCGGCATTTTATTGGTAAAATAAAGAATAAGCGGGGCGGAATGTTATCCGCCCCTTATTTCCACAGGCTCATTTGCGACGGTCAGACCGTTCGCGCAAAATTTTCGCCTGATATGCCTTTCTCAAGCGTCCGGGACAGAACCCAATACGTCGTTTCGCCTTATTACATTGCCGCAGTCGGGCGCAATATTTCGCTGGTCTTCAAAGTAAAGATTGATTTCGTACGACGGGTGAAGGGTTCCCATAGTTCTTTTAGTAATGGAATTAACCTCGACGCATTCAAGCGCGGGCATTTTTTCAAAAAGTTCGTTAAGCGTAACGCCGAAGACTTCGAGTATTTCCAATTTAGTCATAGCGAACTCCTTTCAAATCAAAGAAGCAAAGGCAAACTGCCTCGACTAATTACTAAATAGCAACCGCGGCGCCAGCTTGCGCAAATTGAACCCGCTAAAAATATTCAGTATTTTCAAAAAAGTTGAAGAAACCGCGGTTCATTTCTCAAAAAAAAATTCGCGCCGTCAACAATAATTGTCATAGGTATGAAATTTTTGCCCAGCTTTGCCCGCAAAGAAGACGAAAAACGTCAACCAGCCTACAAAAATAACTAACAAAAACATAATGTTTCTCATAATGATATTATTAATATTCGGCAAGCCGGAATTCATCTTATGAAGTTATGTAAACTACCGCCAAATTAAGTCGGGCGACAGAGCGCCCTCCCACGGAAACTATTGGAAATAATTTCTAATTTCTGCCCGTCTCGCCGATACAACGGCAATTTACGCTGCATAAGGACGCAAAAGCTGAGCCGCTTGCCCGCGAGTCACGGTACAAGTGGATATGAGTCGGGAGGCGCCTACAATACAAACGACATTGCTCTTGACCTCGCCCTGTCGTTCGGCTATAAATAAGCCGTTTTGCGGGCAATTCGCTTGCATCGTAATTGATATGTGGAAAGGAGCGTTTTTATGAAAAAAAATTAAAATTATAATCTCGGCGATAACGCTGGTCGCGGTCGCGACTTTCGCTTCGTTTTCAACCGCCTCGGCCTCGGATAAGTCCTTCCAACTAGGCGCGTTGGGCAACATGATAATCGACCCGACGATTGAAACGGAAATGACCTTCATGGGTCAGACCGCTTCAGGTTCGACGACCGGAGACTTCAGCGGCGGAGGAACGCTTTTCTTTAACTATAAGGTTTGGCGCTACATCGCAGTGGGCGCGGACGCGCAGTTTATAATTTACCCCGCGTACTACGGCGACAACGACACAAAAGACATTTCCATACTAGGAGTTGTCAAAGGAATGTACCCGCTTGAAAGTCTCGGAATGGACGTTTACGGCAGACTTGGGCTGGGGTATTCCAGAATAATTCCCGATAAGGGAGACGACGCAAATGCCTTTGCGCTGAACTTTTTTGTAGGCGCGACTTACGACATTCTCGATACTGGATTTTTCGCAATGGCGGAGTTGGGCGTTACGCATCGCAACTGGAAAGTTGAAGACGTAAAAATCAAAGTGGACGGCTTTACTTTCAACCTCGGCGTCGGTTACGCTTTTTAGTCCTTTTCGCAAAATACGTAAAAAAAGCGGCGTAAACTGACCAGTCCCCGTTTGAATGGGACTTTTATACTCCGTCAATTAAACGGATATTGTCGCCGCTTTCTGCCGGAGAGCGCGGAAGTTATTAATTAGGCCAAATTGAAAACGAGTCGGAAAAACCGCCTGTTTTCCGCAAAAATCGTTTGTCCTGCTTTGCGAAATGTGTTAATTTTTTTTGGTTTGTTAAACCAAAATATAAAAAAACTATTAGAGCAATGAAACCGAAAAACGACCGCGTATTGGGAATAGGCTCGCCGATAGTGGATTTGCTTGCGCTTACAAGCGACGAATTTCTTTGGCGCATTGGCGGACGAAAAGGAGGACGCGAGCTTGTCGATTCGCATAAAATGCTTTCTTATTTACAAGAAATAAATTCCCCGATAACCCGTGGAATAGGGGGGGCGGCCAGCAATACGATTTGCGCCTTTACAAGCCTCGGCGGCAAAGGCGCTTTTATGGGCGCAATTGGAAACGACGACGACGGAGATTTTTTCTATAAAAGGGTCGCTGACATAGGAGCCGACGTTTCGCGGGTCAAACGAGTGGAAAACGCCTCAACCGCAAGATGCTTAAGCCTTATTACGCCCGACTGCGAACGCACCATGCGCACCGATTTAGGCGCGTCGATACATATTTCCGAACAAGACGTCGCAAAAACCGATTTTTCAAACTTCGGAACCGTTCACGTTGAAGGATTTATGTTCAACCAGCTCAACGTTCTGCTTGCGATATTAAAAGCCGCCAAACAGGCGGGATGCGCCGCGAGCGTAGATTTAGGCTCATTCGAGGTAGTAAAGGCTTACCGTAACGAAATAAAAAGCGTAATAGCGGAATTCATCGACGTCGTATTCTCGAATCAAGAGGAACTCGCCGCTTTCGCAGAATCCGAAGACGTAGAAACCGGATTGGAAGCGCTATCTTCCATTTGCGAAACCGCCGCCGTTAAGCTGGGCGCCGACGGCAGTATAATAAGAGACGAAACCGGCGATTATATAATCGAGCCTGTCCGCGTTAAATGCGCCGCCGATACTACCGGCGCGGGAGACTCTTGGGGCGGAGGCTTTCTTTACGGTTACGTCAAGGGTTTAAGCGTTGACCAATGCGGACGCATCGGTTCGGTCGTCGGCGCGGAGACGGTTATGCACATAGGGGCTGTAATGCCGCCTTTTGCCTGGACAAAAGTCAGAGCTGAAGTTGAAAAGATAATTAACGAATGAACGAAAATAAGGCGACCAAATACATGCAGGAAGCTTTGGTGAACGAGTTGAGCCGCATTGTCCGCCTATTCATGTTCTTCTATCTATCCGGAATAATTATCGTCCTCTACCTATTTTTTCTATCCGAGACTTTCTTTCCGATCAACCTCCCCTACTCTTTCAAGGTCGTTTTCGCCGCTTTCATTTTCCCGTCCCTTATTACCGCGGTCGGCTTCGCGATTGACCGATACCGCAAAAAGCACTGGTTGAAGATAAACCTATTCACAATTATCGATCCGGACGCGCCGGAATCACTATTTAAGCGGTTCGACTGGCTAATCGTTGCGACCGTGATGTTCGCGGTTTGGTCGGGCGGTTACTTTTATACAAGCTACTCCGTAGCCGGCGAACAGATGCACAGCCTTCTCCTCGCCTCGGACGCCAAAATAAGGTTTATCCCGCAGCATGTATTCATTTACCTTACCATTTACGAGCTTTTCCTGCTGCCGTTCTTCATCGTCGCGGACAAGCGCGTTGCCAAGCTGGTAATGTTCTCGTACATCACCGTGATGGTAATAGCCTACATCATTTTCACATTCTATCCGGTCGCCTACCCGCGCCCGCAGCTTGTTGCGAATGACTTCTCAACGTGGGTATTAAGCATTGTTTACAACAATGACAACCCGTGGAACTGCTTTCCGTCTACGCATTGCGCTATGGCCATGATGGCCGGTCTGGCGATGCTTGAAATAAACTTAGGGCTCGGAATCATGGGAATTTTCGTCGCTATAACGATAGGTTTATCAACGCTGTTTTCAAAGCAGCATTTCATCCTCGACGTCGTCGGCGGCTTCGGGCTTGCGCTGCTGGTTTATTACCTTTATTTCAAGCAGAAAATCATCGAAGTCCTGGACCGCAAGCAGAAGGAGCTTTACCACCGCATCGAACATAGCATCGAGCATCGACTAGAGGAAATCGTCCGCCGCGTGGTGCAGGAGGAGCTGGATAAAAGACTCAAAGACAAAGGCGGCGCGCAGGGGAATTGATTGCCCCAATATCGATTATTACTTCAATAATTTCAAAATATTAAAATTTAAACTACTATTTACCGCTTTTTATACCCCGCGGGCAAAACCGCAATCGGTTCCTCATCCGCGCTTGCGCCCAAAAATTCGCGCGTTTTATCGACGTCGAAACCGCCGACGTAAGTAGAGCCGAGGCCGAGCGAGACGACTTGTAGGAAGAAATTCTCCGCCGCCAGGCCCGCTTCCACGTACATGAACTTCATCATCTTCGCTCCGTCCTTCATTACCATGCGAGACGCGACTCCCGACAGAATGACAATGACGGGAGCCGACTTTATCCAGTCCTGCTTTGCCGCCTTCTCGACCATCTCGGCGCGCAAATCGCCCGCCTTTACAAGCTCAAGCTCGTGTTTAGCCGTACGGTATTTGTAAATTCCGCTCGGCAGGCCTGTTACGTTGCCTGCGACGACGTAAGTCTCAAGCGCGTAAACCGCCCGGGCCGAGGGGGCCGTGCGATGTCCCTTGTCGTCGGTCGTTCCCTGAGCCGCCCATAACAGCTGCGAGAGCGTTTCGATGGAAATCGGTTTGTCTTCAATCGCTCGGCACGACCGCCTCGTCGCAAGAGTCTTCTCCACCGCCATTCCGCCGTCCGTTTTGGGGGCAGGCAACTTAACGGATTGGGCATTGTCGGTCGGCTTTTTATCGGGCGTTTTGTCCGCCGCAAACATAAAATAGGAAAAGCCGCTCGCCAGCGCGATAATCGTCAACGTCAAGGTTAATTTCTTTTTCATTACAACAAATCCTTTTTAAAAAAACGGCGCGCCATAAAGACGCGCCTTAAACCTTTTTAAAGCCCTTTTGCGTCAATACGCCTTGTTAAGCAAATCGAACGCTTCGTCGAATTCCATCTCCGCGGGATTGTATGTTAGCGAGCCGTCGTCGAGCGCGAGTTTGGCGATGGCTTGCAGCTGCTCCATTTTTACGCCCGCTTCCGAAAGAGTCGTCGGAAGCCCGCATATTTTATTCAGCTTAGCCGTCATCTTCCGAACCGCGGCGGCGGCGAGATACGCTTTTTCCGTATCGTCCATGCCGTCGGTCTTTTCGCCGAGAAAACCGGCGATGTCGCCTAAATATTCGGCGACTTTCTCAACGTTGTATTCCATGCCGTACGGAAGAAGTATAGAGTTCGCGACTCCGTGCGCCACGTGAGCGACTCCTCCGGTCGCGTGCGCAAGCGCGTGAACCATGCCGACCTTGGAGTTGGAAAAAGCCATTCCCGCAAGCAGAGCCGCGCTTGCCATAGCTGTGCGAGCCTCTTCGTCCTTACCGTTTTTAACGGCTTTAATAAGGTATTTTGCGATAAGCCTTATCGCCGCAATCGCGTAGCCGTCGGAAACCGGGTTCTTTTGAAGGCAAGTGTAGGCTTCGACCGCGTGCGTAAGAGCGTCCATGCCCGTGGCTGCGGTAATTTTAGGCGGCATCGTTTCCATCATCGCTGGGTCGAGCACGGCGACGTTCGGAAAGAGATAGTTTGAAACGAACGACATTTTCGCGCCGGTCTCCTCGTTCAATATCACGGCGACGTCGGTAACTTCGGAGCCGGTGCCGGCGGTGGTCGGAACGGCTATGAACGGCGTCATGTTGCCCGACACTCTCCCGACTCCTTGAAATTTAAGCAGATCGTCGGTTTTCATCGTAACGACGATGTTGACCCCTTTGGCCGTGTCGATGACGGAACCGCCGCCGACGGCGATTATGCAGTCGCAGCCTTTATCGCGGAAAATGCCGGCGACGCGGTTTATGACGCGGTTGCTCGAATCAACGGGCGTCTCGTCGAAGACGTTTTTAATTTTCATTCCCGAATCGGCGAACGCGAGCTTGACTTTATCTAGCAGTCCCGCCGCGACAATGATTTTGTCCGTTATTACCAACGGGTTCGAGCAGCCGAGCTGTTCGACTTCGTATGGAATGTTGGCTAAAGCCTTGCGTCCGGCGAGTATTTTAACGGGGCAATAAAATTCGTAGTATTTAGGAATCATACGCTTTTTTCCTTTTCGTCAAAACGAAATCATTTCGAATGAAAATTCTTATCGCGAAGCGACCTTCGCCAGCCTTGGGGTCAATAAGCCTAGTATCTTCCCTTTTACCGCAAGCTCTTTCATGGAAAGTTTGGGAGGCCTCTTAAACGTTTTATTTAATATTGCAGCCGGAAATAGATACGTCTGAACTATCGCCATGGCGCGAGTTACCTGCATAGCGTAACTATTGTCGCCGTTAATGAGAACGCGGTTTTCGGCAACCGCCTGCGGCGCGCCAATCAAACCTGCAAAGATAAGAACGGCCGAATCAAGGTTTTTGAAGAGAATGGAGACGTGCGGATCGACGAGCCCTTTGCCGATATGCTTGAACTTGCCGTCCTCAAATTTGATGGTTACGTAAGGGCCTTGCGGCAAAACGCCTATGCCTATTCTCCTGCCGTTCTCCCAACCGGCGACTTCCAGTTTCATGGCTTTAACGTGTTCGCTGGTCAGCTCAAACATTGCCGAAAGCGCGAGAAGAGAAGTTTCCGCCAGCGCTCGCTTCGCGCGCATTTCCACGTCCGCGCTTGCGGACGCTTTGCGCGCGCCTACAATAATTTTATTTAAAATCTTCAAATCTTTGCTCCTCCTGATAATTATATTTTTAAATTATCGCGAGCCTGTTGTCAAGAACCGCAAACGTATAACGACTTATTTTTATTGCGCATTATGGACGATATTGCATTTATTGTTTCATTTCGTCATCAGTACGAATTCTTATCGCGCCCGCATCGAATATGCAAAGGGAAACGCCTCCGGTTTGAATAAAAAAAAGAGAGGTCTTATAATTAACTCGGTCTTATTTCTTAATTTAGCCCGCCAAGCGCGCGCTCCTCAATGCGAACGCTAAAACGACTTAATAGACGCGAGCGGCCTTTTATTTAGCGCATACCGAGCGTTTGGCCGAATCGGGAAGCGGTCGGCTTTTACAATATTGCGGATTTTTGCTATTAACGATATATTAATCAATAAATTAATGCATATAAACAAAGTCTTCGCTTTTAAAGGAGACGCGTAAATGAAAAACGACAAAGCCGCCGAAACAATATCCATTCCGTCCGTCCTGCCGTTGTTGCCGCTGAAGGACGCGGTTATATATCCGTACATGATCATGCCTCTAATCGTCTCCCGCGAAATGGGCGTTATGGCGGTCGAAAGCGCAATGAATGGAGACAGGCTCGTTTTCATGGCGTCGCAGAAGAGTCCGGAAACGGAAGAACCGAAAGAGGAAGACGTGTACGCTATAGGATGCGTAGGCTCTATCATGAGGATGAGAAAGCTGCCGGACGGCCGCCTGAAAATACTCGCGCAGGGAGTAGCGAAAGGACGCATTACCGAATGGAAGCGCCCAAAGGGAGTCAGACTAGACCAACCGCAGTTCGTCGGCGTAGAAATTTTCAAGGAGGAGGAAGAGACGTCCGCTCCGGACGTCGAAACAGAGGCGCTCATGCGCGGCATGCGCGAAAACATGGAGAAACTAGTTTCTATCGGGAAAAACATGTCGCCCGACGTTCTGCTGGTGATAAACTCGGTAAACGACCCCGGACGGCTGGCAGACCTAATCGCCTCAAACATAATTTTAAAGGCGGAAGAAGCGCAAAAAATACTCGAAATTTTACCGCCCAAACAACGGCTGGAAGCGGTTAGCGAAGCCCTAGCGAGGGAGATAGAAGTAATAGAAACGCAGGCCGACATTCAAAATAAAGCGCGGGAAAGAATGAGCAAATCGCAGCGCGAGTATTTTCTGCGCGAACAGCTGAAGCAAATAAAGGAGGCGCTGGGCGAGTCGGACTGGGCGAGCGAAGAAATCGGCTCGTTGAGAAGGAAAATCGCGGAGGCCGCCATGCCCAAACACGCCGCGGATGAAGCCGAAAAACAGCTGAGAAGACTGGAAGGAATGCAGTATGAAAGCTCGGAGGCGGGCGTTATACGCACGTATCTCGACTGGCTTGCCGAACTGCCTTGGGCGACTAAAACTGAGGACAAGATAGATTTAACTGAAGCCAAACGAACGCTTGACGAAGACCACTACGACATGGAGGAAATAAAAGACCGAATTCTAGAATTTCTTGCGGTGTTGAAACTCAACCCCAACCGGAAAGGAACGATTCTCTGCTTCGCAGGCCCTCCGGGAGTAGGAAAAACAAGCCTAGGCAAATCTGTGGCGCGCGCCACCGGCCGCAAATTCGTCCGCGCTTCGCTGGGCGGAATAAAAGACGAAGCCGAAATACGAGGCCACCGCCGCACGTACATAGGCGCCATGCCCGGAAAAATAATTTACGGAATGAAGCAGGCCGGTTCGCGGAATCCCGTATTCATGCTCGACGAAATAGACAAGCTAGGAAGCGACTTTCACGGCGATCCGTCCGCCGCGCTTCTGGAAACGCTGGACCCGGAACAAAACGGTTCTTTCGTTGACCATTACATAAACATTCCTTTCGACCTAAGCGACGTGATGTTCATTGCCACGGCCAATAATCTCGACTCGATACCCGCGCCGCTGCTGGACAGAATGGAAGTAATACCTTTGTCCGGCTACTCGCTGGACGAGAAGGTCGCTATAGCGCGGAGGTTTTTAATTCCAAAACAGATAAAAGAAAACGGCCTCGACGAGTCGCGCGTTGCGATTACGGACGCCGCCGTAAAAAAAATTACGCTCGGCTACACCCGCGAGGCCGGGCTGCGCGGCCTCGAAAGAAACATAGGCTCAATTTGCCGCAAAATCGCACGTAAAGCCGCGGAAGGGGACGACCGAAAAATCGTAGTCGGAGCGGCGGACGCGCAAAAATTCCTAGGCCCTCCGTATTACATCGGAGAGGAGCTTTACAAAAACAATATGGTCGGAGTTTCCGCGGGGCTGGCTTGGACGCCGTCGGGCGGAGAAATACTTTACGTTGAAGCGCGTCTGGTTCCCGGTCGAGGAGCGTTGCAGTTGACCGGAAAGCTGGGCGAGGTAATGCGCGAATCGGCTTTTGCCGCGCTGTCTTACGTCAAATCGACGGCCTCGGAACGCGGCATAGATTTGAAAAAGTTCGATAATTTCGACGCGCACGTTCACGTTCCGTCAGGCGCTACCCCCAAGGACGGCCCAAGCGCTGGCGTCGCAATCGCGGCTACGTTGCTTTCGCTTTATTCCGGCGCGCCGGTGCGATGCGACACCGCAATGACCGGAGAAATAACGCTGACCGGAAGAATACTGCCGGTCGGCGGATTAAAAGAGAAACTGCTGGCGGCCGCGCGCTACGGAATAAAAAGGGTTATCGCGCCGCTCGCCAACGCGCCCGATCTCGCAAAGCTCGACCCCAAACTCAAGCGCAGGGTGGAAATCATCGCCGTAGCCGACATGGAAGAGGCGTTCGACGCCGCGCTTGAGAAAAGCTGATAAAAGAAAAAGCGCGCCGATGCGCGGGGGGCGCTCCGGTTCGCTCCCATTCCCCTACTCCCAATGCGCGTCAACGCTGAAATCGAACTTATAACTCGCAGCGTCCTTCGGAAATAGGAACGTCTTCGGATTGACCGTCGCGGCGGGATAAAGCTGATCTTGTCCGCCGTTGTCGGGCGTCCTGCATTCGCCGTCGTCATCGAGATCGAGGCAGACGCTAAGATAATGCGTAAATTCGGGCGCGCCTACGTCAAGAGAATAGCTCGCGGCGTATTTGTGCGGAGAATTTACGGGCGTCATGCGGACTTTGGCCGTCCCGCCCGAAATAATAGAAGGCGGGTTGGTCGTAACGTCGATTCCTTGAATTATTACAATTACGCTGCCCACCGTTTCGTGAACCTCGTCGTACATGCTTATGTCGCCGTAAATACGTCCGTTGAATATTATAAAGTCAACGCCCGAAACGTCCTTCGCGCCGTTCAAATCGACGTTGATTTTCTTTCCGTAAAGCGACATCGAGTACCATCCCTGCTGCCCCGGCGCGCTTAAAAACCCTACTATAGAATACTCGCCGGTTTTCAAACCGCCTACCTTGTAGTCAACGCTTTTCTGCGAACCGTCGGATTGATAAGTCTTGTAACTCTCAATCCATGAGGTTCCCCACGAAGGAGGCGGCCACTGATTTGCTGCAATCGCTCCGATTAAATCTCCGGCAGGCGGCGGGTTGACCATCGACAGCTTCCCCGAAACTGAACCGAGCGACGGATCGTCAACGCCTAGAAATATTTCAACCCCTTCCTCCGTCTTTCCGGCCTCTACCGTGAAAGGTCCGGCCCCGGCGTAATCCTTAGGCGCTTCCTGACCTTCAATTAGTAAAAGCGCTATTAAATACCAACGTCCCAACGCCGCGTTAAGCATTTTGAACGGACATTTTCCTCCTGCCTCGCAATCAGAGAAATTGATGACCAAATAGTTTTTGGCGGACATTTCGGGATACGGCGGATAGGAGTCGGCCTGAATTACCGCAATATAATAAGCGACAGGCGAGCCTGAGATTAACAAAGCCGGGTCGATGTAAACGTCTCCGGCAAATCCGCCCAAAGCCGGGTTTTGAACTCCGAGATAAATATTTATAATTTCGGTCTGGCCGTCTTCGGCGAGATAGAACGGACTTTCCGGCGGAAAGTAAAGGTCGTCGGGAATTTGGCCGGTCGTAGTGAAATATACTCCGCCAAGAACGAAATAGTTGCCGGCAGGCAGCGAGTCCGAGTAATACTCCCCCTCGCAGACTTTCGTTCCTAAATCGCAGGCGAAGTCTTGAGGCTTCAGTTGAATAAATGCAACTGGCTCGGCTTCGTCATGGAACGGCTCTTTATCGAATACTGCGACGACCGCGTACATAAAGCTCTGATGTCCAATTCGCTCGGAGTTCATGTAAACCTTGCCGCGCAGAACCGAACGATTAGCCTCCGCCTCGCTTTCTATTTCAGCGCCCGGCTCGGACTGTTCAACTTCCGCGGTTTCTTCCGCGGTTTCTTCCGTCGTTTCTTCCGCAACTTCCGTAGTTTCTGGGAATTCTTCCGCAGTTTCAACGGGAGTCTCTTCAATCTGTTCTACCGCTTCCGATTCGCTTTCGACCGGAGATTCCGTCTCGACCTCTGCAAATTCTTCAATCGTCTCATTCTGCTCCGCCGCATCCGTTTCGTCGGCGGATTCCGTCGTTTCGGAAACGTCTTCGGTCTCGTCAATCTGCTCGGCGGTCGTTTCTTCCGACGTTTCTGCGTCTCCGTCGCCTCCTTCGGTTTTAAAAATAACGCTCTCGGACGAGCAGGCCGAAACGGCAAAAGCAAGCGAGACCGCCGCGGTAATAATAAACGATTTAACCAAACAAACTTCATTGTTTTTCATATCGGCCTCCGTAATAAATTTGATTGTTATAATATATTAAATTTTTTTAAATTTTGCAACAGCTTCCCAAACGCCGTAAGCGCGGACAAAAAAATTAAAGTCGGATGAAGCGATAATCGGCGCCCCGATAAAATCGAGAGTAACCTTCAATACATATTGAAAAAATCTCATTTCGGTAGTAATCTATAAAATGTTTAACATATGAGGCTGCAAATGAAATCATATTATCCCATTTTGAGCGCGGTTGCGGCGATACTATTATTCTGCGCAACCGGCTTTTCCTGCTCTTCGAGCGGCAACGTATCGAACCAAGTTGAAAAGCCGCAATGCCAAATAGACGACGACTGCCCGATTGGAAAATCCTGCATCGCAAATAAATGCGTTGCGTCAAATCTGCAGCCATGCCAAACCAGCGACGAATGCTCTTCCGAGCAGTACTGCAACGCCGGTTTCTGCGCGGCGATAGAATGCTCGACGCAGGAAGACTGCCCGTTCGGACTGTCTTGCATAGACAACTACTGCAAGACGGGCTGGTACGTAAAATGCAAAACAAGCGACGACTGCCCGCTTAAAAGCGAATGCGTCAAGGGAGTCTGCTTAGAGTCCGACGGCGAAAAAGACGGCGATTTAGAACCTGAAGCGGAGCGTGAAGTTACCGAGGCGGCGGAGGGCTCAAAGGAAGTTCCTTCGGAAATAGAAACGGACCCGCCCGTCGAATTTGAAGAAGAGAGCCTTTACAACCCGGAGAAGCTATGCCAGCCCTGCGTTTCCGACGCCGACTGCGGCGGAAACGGAAATAAATGTTTCGCCGATTCGTCGGGAACTAAATACTGTTTTACCGCGTGCCGCACGGTCGCCGACTGCGGAAGCGGACGCTTTATCTGCCTTAACCACGTCGATTACGGAACCGTTTGCTACCCGACAAGCAATTACTGCGCCTCTACCTGCTTCGAGACCGGCTGCCCCAGCGGACAAGTATGCGGCTCGGACGGCAAATGCAAAACCGTAACCAGCGGAACGCAAGGGTACTGCGAACCGTGCTCCACCGACTACGACTGTATAGCCGGAGCCGTTTGCATGAACGATTCAAGCGGATCGAAATACTGCGGCCGCGACTGTTCCAATTCTGCGTGCGCCGATTTGTCCAACTCCTACTGCAAGCGCATCTCCGACTCTATCTATCAATGCTGGCCGATTAGCAACTCGTGCAATTCCGCGTGCGACTGCTCTAAAGTAAACTGCAACGCGCGTTACAAATGCAACCCGGCCGACTGCGGATGCGACGCCGCAAGCGACCACTGCTTAAACAGCGGCTGTCCTTTTGATTACGATTGCAATTACGCATCGGGCGAGTGCGAACTTAGACAGCAGGAAAATTGCTGCAACGTCATAGGGTTCTGCGAATTTTACGACATGGTTTGCAATACGGCGACCTGCGGATGCGTCCTGCCGCCCGGACAATGCCAAAACAACGCCAACTGCGCGCCGGGCGAAACATGCGAGTATATAACTAAAAAGTGCGTGTTCGATTACTGCAAAAGCTGCCGTTATTCAAGCGACTGCTCGATGGCGCGCGACATCTCGGAAGACTCTACGTGCGTAAAGGGCGGATGCGCAAATTACTGCGAAAACGACTCCGACTGCCCGGCGCAAGCCAAATGCGTTGAAGACGACGGCGGATGGACTCGTTACTGCGTTCCGATAAGCGGCTCGTGCTCCTCCTCTCCCGACGGCGACATTGACGAAGAGAGGGAAGCCGACTACGAACCGGAAAAGGAAGAAGAAGCCGCTCCGGAATTAGAAACCGGCGACGATACGGCAACCGAAGAACTCGAAGAGGAATTCGCGGCGGAAGAAAAAGAAGAAGAGGCGGAAGCGGACGAAGAGGTTAAGGACGAAGAACCGACCGAAACGGAGAGCAACTGCGGAGGAATAACGCTCGACGGAGAATGCGTGGGAAACGACCTTTACTGGTGCAACAACGGAACGCTTGCGGTGCAAAAATGCGGCGAGGCCAACGCCGAATGCTCCCAATGGTCGAAAGCCGAGGGCGGCGACGACGGATACTGGTGCCGAGGAATCGACGGAGGCTCTTGCGCCTCCGACGACGCGCCTTGCATGCCGGGTTATACGTGCGCTAATAATGTATGTCATCAGTCAACCGACGGCGACTTTACCGAGGCTGAAAAGGAAGAAACAATCGAAGCCGAAGAAGAGGCGGCAAGCGGAACCGGACAACTGGGCGACCCATGCCCTAACGGCGTAAACGACTGCGACCCGAACTCCACCGACGCGTGTTTGTCGAACACTAACGACGGCAGCAGTCTTTGCTCGATTCAGTGTTACAGCGATTACGGATGCACGGCCTACAAAGACGACTGGTGCTGCCTTGCAATTTCCGACGGCTCGCAGTACTGCCTGCCTCCCGAAATTTGCAACACGGTTTACGGCGGAACCTGCTCCGACCCGATTAAAATTACTTCGCTGCCGTATAACGATACGAACGTAATCGGCTCAAACCGCGCTATTGGGGCGACAGCGCAAACTGCACAAAGTCCGCCTACGGTCCGGAAAAAATCTACTCCCTTACATTAACCGCAGGGCAGAAAATTACGATTAAAGCCGCGCCGGTTACCGCGGACTTGGTCGTTTACTTGACCGACGCATGCAGGGACTCGATGGTAACTTATTGCAAAAACGCCGACTCGAACTTCATGGGAGAAGCCGAAACGCTAACCGTTACCGTTACTAAGGCCGGAACCTACTACGTCATCGTTGACACTTACTCTACCTCTTCCAGCGGGCAGTACACGCTGAATGTCAAGTAAAACCAAAGCTCGAACCGCGTTCGTCGCGGGCTCCGCCGGACTGATTGGCGGGCTCGTAAGCGAGCGGCTGCTTGCCGCCGGGACGCATACGTACGGCTCCACATTCAACGATCTGCCTTGCGACGCGCTTGCGCGGCATCCAAATTTCAGCCATATTTCCGGCTTTGACGTCGCCTCGCGGCTTTGCCGCAATAAGGCGCTTGAGCGCGTCGAAAAAGAAAGCGGCAGGCTTGACTGCCTCGTTTTGGCGGTCGGAACTTTCCTTTCCCGCAAAACATCCCAAACCTCGCAAGACGAGCTGGAAAGCCTTTTTCGCTTAAACGCGGCGGCGCCCTTCGCGCTCGCATGCGAAGCGGAACGGCTTCTTTCTAAGGCCGAGTCGCCTAAAATTATTTTTTTTGCCGACTCGACGACGGATTCGCTTGCGCCTCGCAAACTAGTCGCCGGTTACGCGGCGGCAAAGGCGGGGCTGCTTATTCTAGCTAAAAGTCTGGCGTATGATTGGCGCGACTCGAAAGTAAAAATCGCCGTAATCGGCGTGCCGCCCATTGCCAACGCGCCGCCCGGCATGGCGGCAAAAATTTCGCCGGAAGCGGTCGCCGACTTCGCCGCGGCGGTCGCTCTGGATAATCAAGATTTCGCTTACGACTCCGGCGATTTGCTGGAAATTTAATAAGGGAGGCCGCGTTGAATCTTTCGGCTTCTACTTTTAAAACCGCGCTGAAGACGGCCGCACTAGCGGCTGCGTTCATAGGGCTTTACGCCGCTTCGCGTCATCAGCAGGCGCGGGAATTATTCGCGCTGGACGGCCTCAAGAGCGCTGTGGACGCGCAAGGGGCGCTCGGACCGCTTTATTTTTTCGGAGTTTACTTCGTCGGCATTTTTTTGTTCATTCCGCCTTCGGTTTTCAACTTGGCGGGCGGAGCGTTGTTCGGGCAATGGGCGGGGCTGCTAATCTGCGTCGTCTCGATGAACGTATCGGCGAACGCCGCGTTTTGGCTGATGCGCGCGCTGGGCAAAAAAATATTTAAAAAATTCGACGCGGGAAAATTAAAACGCGTCAACGAGCGCGCAAACGCCAACGGCACGCTGACGGTAACTTACATGCGGCTCGCGTTCGTGCCGAACTGGCTGGTAAACTATTTCTGCGCGCTGTCGGGGCTGCGGGCTTCGCATTTTGCGCTCGGCACGTTTATCGGCTCGTTCCCGGTGGCGTTTACGCTGTGCTTTTTAGGGGACGGCGCGTATAAAATACTTCGCACGGGGGATTTCCGGGGGTTGGCGAGCTGGACGGGGGCGGCGGCGCTGTTATTTTTCGCGCTTGCGGCCGCGGCTCCGTTCATAATCGAGAAAAAAATGAAGGGCGGCGGCAAAACAAGTTGATTAACGCGGCGGTTTTGTGTTAAATAAAGACTCTCGCGCAACGTGGGGTTGTGGCGGAATGGCAGACGCAGCGGACTTAAAATCCGCCGGAGTAATACTCTGTATGGGTTCGACTCCCATCAGCCCCACCATACTTCGCCCTTCGGGCTTCGTATGGCAGGCCGACGACTAATGGCAAAAAAGGTATATTTGGCAATATAAAACTTATTGGAATGGGCGAAGTATGCCCTACGTAGCCTTGGCGAAGTAGGGCGAGTATTGTGAATTTACAGCTGAATATCATTAGTGGTATAACGCGAAGTAGAGCATAATTAAAGGACCTCCGGTATGTATGTTTACCTGTTAAAAAGCGAGAGTTTTCCTGATAAAAAATATGTAGGAATGACGCATAACCTTAAAAAACGTCTCGCCGAGCATAACGAGGGAAAATCGGCGCATACGTCCAAGTATAAGCCTTGGAAAGTCGTTGTGGCGGTTTGGTTTGAGGACGAGCATAAGGCGCTGGAGTTTGAAAAATATTTTAAAATTGGCTCCGGGCACGCATTTGCCAAAAAACATTTTTGTAATTTCCAAATTAATTATTTTCCCAATTTCATTTGACCTTTATTTTCTATTCCTATATACTCTTTAGAAATTAGGAAAGATTTTCAACTTTAAATCTTTGTTAATTAATGGATACTTTTACAAGGACTAGAAAGGAATCAATTAATGAGAAAAATTAGTGTTCTAATTATTGGAGCGTTTTTATTAATTTTAATTGGGTGCGGCGGAAGTGAAGGAGAAAAAAAATGCGACAGCAGCAATTGCGACGGATGTTGCAAAGGAAATGTTTGCATGACAGGTTCATCGGATAGTAGTTGCGGCAGAGGTGGAGTTCAATGCGCAACGTGCGACATAGGATTTACGTGCATTCATTTTTTTGGGACATGCGAATGCAATGGCGGCCCGGGTTGTTCTTGTTCTAAACATTCCGATTGCAATAATGACGCCTGCCCGAATTACGGAGCCGCATGCACTTATTGGGAGGATCAGGGAGTACAAACAAGTACCTGCAAATGTAAATGCACATGGGGAAACGAGTGCGTTAGCGGTTGTTGTTGGCCAGTTACGGACAATTCGTATAGTATTTGTGATGATGATAGATATTGCAAACTGCCGGGACAATCATGTGATAAGCATTACGAATGCGATAATAATGAATGCGCATTGTACGGCAATTGGAGCGATAAGACCTATTGCGTGGATAACATTTGTAGTTGTGAATGTACAGGCAATTATGATTGTAATTCAAATTGCTGTCGTCATACAACGCAAGACCACTATTATTTTGCGGACAGTTCTAAATGCGAATAAGAATTATTTTCAAAACAAAACCCTCTCTTTCGAGAGGGTTCTTTGTTTTTGCCGTTTTTGTCTGCCCCTAGCTTTGCACAAACAGTTCCTGTATAAAGTCGCCGTAGCGCTCGCTGGTTATTACCCAGTTTAAGTTAAGCTGGAACGACGCGTTTTCGATTATTGCGCTTGAGGGGTAGGAGCCGTTGAACTTGTGCCCGTTCTCGCCCGTGTAGCTGTCGTATTGAAAGTGCGTTATGAGGGTGCGGACGCCCAGCGCGTTCAACTTCTGCACCAGCGGCAGATACTCGCCGTCGCCGGTTATCAGCGCCGCCACGTCGATTTTATTGTTCACCGCCGCGTCGTAAACGTCCAGCGCGTAACTGGCAATTACGCCCTTCTCGCGCCCTTCGGGCGTGTCGTCCGCCGGGAAATAATGCGGCACCACGTTGGCATTCATCAGCACCAAATCGAAGCCGCGCTCGGCCTCCAAGTCGCGCACCTGATCCACGCTCGAACGCCCGCGGTAATATAGCGACTCGACGATTTGCGCCGCTCGCATGTCCGTCATTTCTTTGTCGGAGATGAATTTGCGAATGAGTTTGTGCAGCCCGCGCAGGTTTATGCGCCCCATGCGAGCCTGATACTTGAAGTAATTGCTGCCGTAATAAAAGTAATTGCCGTCGTAATAAACGCCGATTCTTAAAATGTTCATCGTATAAAACCTTTCAAAAAGTTTGCAAACTCAAAAGACGTAAAAAATATTCTATAAAATTGTAACGCTAATTGTTTATAACGCAAGTTTTACGCGGCGCATAAATGTATTAAAAATTTGTATCGCGTATTGCAAAGAGCGTTTTTTTTTAATAAATTCGCTAACGAATGTTTTTCGAAATTAAAAAGGATTTTACATGAAAACGGCGTTTTACGTTTTGAAAGTTTTATTGCTCGCGGCTTTTACGGCGGCGCTTGCGAGCTGCCGCACAACCGGCGGCGACCTAGACGGCAATAACGTCGTCGTTCATCCGCTTGCGGGCGCGTTCGACGAATGCTCGCCGTATTATTACCTTAATTATATAACGCCCGATAAAATCGCCTGCGAGGGGTTCGGGGAAGCGTACGCCAAGGCTTTGGAGCTTGCGCGCAAAGGGGAGCGGACAAAAGCGTGGGATGCGGTGAGCGGCTCGTGGCGCAACGGCAACTGCAGTTCCGACTTCAACGCTTTGCTGGCTATGACGATACTTCTTGGCGCGGTTCTCGACGAAGCGAATATGTTCGTTCAGATGCGCATGGGGCCGACGTATCAAAAACTTAACATGGCGGCCTACAAACTCGGCAAGGACGACGCGCGCGCGCGGCTGCTGCACGGCATTCTGCTCATGCGCGCCCCCGGCGGGCTGGGCGGAGACTTGGATAAAGGCTACGCGCTTGTATTCGACGAGCGGAATAAAGGCGCGGGCGAGACTTTTTTGGCTTATTGCAAATGGTACGCCAGCGTTCTGAAAAAAGATACGCAAACGGCGTCGCAAAACGCCTCCGCTTACTTAAAAAAATGCCCAAACCGCAAAGAGGCAAAAGATTGGTGCGAGTCAGAAGAGACGTGCAAGCCGTTAATAACCAAGTAAATAAAAAAAGGCGGATTGTTCGTCCGCCTTGCGCGTTTAATAATGTAAGAATTATTCTTCCGCCTTGGGCTTGGCGGCCTTTTTGCCGGCGGGCTTTTTCTTCGGCTTTTCGGCCTCTTCGGCGACTTCGGGCTTATCGCCTTCGCTCTCTTCCTTTGCCTTTTTCGCAGTTTTCTTAGCGGGCTTCTTTTTTTCCTCTGCAGGCTCCTCGGCTTTTTCCTCCGCGGGAGCCGGAGCCTCTTCTGACTTGTCTTCGACTGCGATAGTTTCTTCCTTAGGTTCGTCCGCAATCGAAACGATCTCTTTTTCGTCGTACTGCGGCAGATTTCCTTCGCCGCCCCACGATTTAACGACTTCGCGCAGTTCCTTGACGCGCAGGTAGTTCTCCCCGCCAATTGCGCAATAGTAAATTATCTGCTCCTCGAAAGTAAACCCCGCATCTTTTAGGTTTTTAACCAGCTTTACGAACTCGACCGCGGGCGACATGGTAATCGCGTCCAAATCGTTGGACGTAACGCCTTCGGAATGCGGTATTTTAACGAAATCGAGGGCGGCTTTCAGCATTTCTCGCTTTTTATTTAAAAGCCAGTTGCGCAGAATTTCTTCTATCGGTAGATTCTCGCGGCGTTCGCTCATGGCGGCGAAAATCGTAACCGGATCCGCTACGACCCGCGAAGAAAGCGAAATAAACGCCGACTTTTTCTTCGGCATATACTTGCCTGAAAGGGCGCGTCTCTGCTGATGGTTCAGGCAGGAAAAAACTTCGTTGCACATCGGCTCCGGCAAAAGTTTGGCTAACTCGAAAAGCTCCATTTAATTCTCCTTGTGAAATGAACGAATTTCCTCTTTAACTAACGGAGTTGAGATATTACTTATTTCGGGGCGTTTGGTCAAATATTTAACAGCCCCTTGGGAGGATTGTAATAACTTCTTCCGCCTTCCGCGTTGAGAATGGCGTTAAACAGCTCCTGACGGTCGTTCAGGTTGTTTATAGGGTCGATGCCGTCAACGTTGACCATAATCAAAGGGCTGTCTTTGTAGTCGTAAAAGAAGTTTAGATAAGATTGATATACTTCGCCGAGATATTCCTTTGACAGCTTTTCTTCAAATTTAAGATTTCTTTTTTTAATTCGCCTATAAAGCTCGTCCACCGACGCGTAAAGAAAAACGACCACGCTCGGCTTTAAAACGTCTTTTTTAAGGAGAGCGAAAATTTGGTAATATAATTTCTTTTCTTCCTCGTTCAAGTTAAGCTCGGCGAAAATCAAATCTTTGTGGAAGATGTAATCCGCGACTATATGCTTTTGAAAGAGGTCGGTTTTTAACAACTGCTGCTGCTGTTTATAGCGCGAAAGTAAAAAAAACAATTGCGTCGAAAAAGCGTTTTTTCTTTCGGATTTATAAAAATCTTTTAAAAACGGATTTCCGTCGATTTCCTCCGAAATAAGCCGGGCGTCCAGCTTTTGCGCCAAAAGTCTCGAAATCGAAGTCTTGCCGACCCCGATAGGACCTTCGACTACTATATATTTAGCTTTGAGATCCGTCATATTTCACGCGGCGCTTTATTTGGCACAAATATATCGGCGTTATTCGCTGCAAGCGTTGCTTACGTTTGTCAGGTTTCCGAGGTGGTCAATCTGCCATACGTCGTCTCTGTTGAGACCGCCGATGTCGCATCCGTCCGAAATTTTGCATTCCGCTACGCCGGTAAAAGCTACTTCGGATGCGTTTGTTACCTTGATTTGATAAGGCGGATTAGCGGTAACCGCAGGAACGTTTCCCAGCTTTATTAAGTCAATCGTATAGGCTCCGTTTCGGCTTCTGAAAGTCTCTTCGGACAACTGCAATCCTTTGAGAGCCGCATGCGCAACCGACTGCCTGCTTCTGCAAGTGTAATAGGTGTACACAGGCAGACCCACCGTCGCGAGGATGGCTACGATGACTACGACAATCATCATTTCCATCATCGAGAACCCTTTTTTACCGCATAAATTAAACATGACTCTCTCCGTTCTTTTAAATGAAAGACGCGAGACGACCTACATAACCGTAGCCAAGGAGAATATTGGCAGATACATGGCTATTAGCAGGAAGCCGACAAGAGGGCCGAGAGCGACCATCATCAGAGGCTCGATCATCGAAGTCAATCCTTCGACCGCGGTGTTTACCTCCTCGTCGTAGAAGTCTGAAATTTTGGCCAACATGCTGTCCAAAGCTCCGGTCGATTCTCCGACCGCAATCATTTGAACGACAAGCACGGGGAAAATGCCGGTTGCGAGCAAAGGCTCGGCCATCGACTTTCCTTCGGAAATTCTGTCTTTGACGTGCGCAATGCCTTTTTCAACGACCTTATTGCCGGCCGTTTTTTCGACGGTGTCAAGAGCCTGCAAAATAGGAACGCCGGAGCTGATCATGGTTCCCAGCGTTCTGGTGAAACGCGCGACCGCGCTTTTGCGTATGACCGGACCAAGAATTGGTATGTTAATCATAATGAAGTCCTTCGCGTAAAGCAGCTTAGGAACTTTCATCGCCATTTTATAGAGAACGACAAAGGCGATTATACCGGCAATCATGTGCGGCGTGTAATTGCGGAACAAATCGCTGAGATGCATAACCAGCTTGGTAGGACCTGGCAGTTCCGCGTTTCCAAGGTTTTTAAACATTTTAGCGAAGGCCGGAACGATGAATTCCATCATCGCCGCGACGACGACGACGAAGACGATTAAAATGATAATAGGATACATCGTCGCGCTTTTCACGCGGCCGACGAGTTTATCGGTGGCTTCCAAGTAAGACGCAAGACGATCGAGAATGGTGTCCAAGATACCGCCCATTTCGCCGGCGCTAACCAGCGCCACGTAAAGAGTATCGAATACCGCTGGATGTTTTCCCATCGCTCCCGACAGCGTGCTTCCGCTTTCGACGTCGGCCTTAACTTGATAAAGAACCTTTTGAAGCACTTTGTCGTCTGATTGACCGGCAAGAATTTCAATTCCTTGAACGAGAGGAAGGCCCGCGTCGATCATGGTCGCGAACTGTCGCGTGAACATAACTAGGCTTTTTCTCTTAACCGAACCGCCTCCGGGGGAAATGTTCAAATCTATCGCGCTGAGTCTGCCCAGCAAGGACGTTACTTCTCCTATGTTGCTTGGGGTCATTCCCTGCTGGCGAAGGCGGAGCATGACCGCCTGCTGGTTCGGAGCCTCCATGGTTCCGCGCTTATTCTCGCCTACGCGGGTTCTGGCTTCCCATTTGTAAATAGGCATTGCCGTTCCTTTCTTGCTCTTAAATGTACATCAGCTACAGCCACAATATACTTTTTCAAATAATATGATACCAAAATTTTAAACCAAAGGCAAATTTTGTATGAAATAGATTTTTATAGAGACGTCGTACGGCGCTTTTCAGCTAATCCGCTAATCCTACTTTTTAAATATTTATGTTGCAAAAAAGCGCTTATCTTGATATTATTTTTTGAAAAGGTTTGTTTCTGAAATATGTAACGAAACAGGATTTAACCCTTAATGCTTGAGAAAAGTAACAAATATTTTCGGAGGATTAAATGAGTTTGAAAAGCATTTTTGAAGGCGGAAAGGCCGGCAGGGAAGGAAAAAGCAAACCGTTTTCGCGGCTTTTAATGCAGACGCTCGGATCGATAGCTCTGCTGAGCTTGATTCTCAGCTGCTCCGGTTCTGGAAGTTCAAGCGGCTGCGGCGGCTGCGGGGGCATGAAACCGATTCCCGAAGGCGGCTTCAAATCCAACGAAAAAATTCAACGGCTGGTTCAAATTAGAGCCACAACATTCGCTTTTGATTTTCTTAAAACGCAGGTTCCGCTTCTTATACCCATACTAATGGGAGACCAGGGGCTTTCTTTCGAGCTGAAGGACGGCTCCGTCGTTAATTCCGTCGGCACGGTATTCCCGAAAGGCGACACTACAATAACGCTGGCCATCAACGACGTAAACATGTGGCCTGAAGCGCCAAACAAACTTTGGATTCAGATTTGGCTTGTAAGCCCGAATAAAAACAGACTTGAAATCAACATTCCGGGATCGGTGCTCTGGATTCCGTGCACCCTTAAAATTACTTCAAACGGCCCCTTCTCCGTTAAAACGGCCGTTTCCTTCAACATCGCCTCGCCCGAAAACATCCTTACGTTCGAAGTAGGCCAGCCTGATTTCGACATAAATCAAATCAACCTGTCCGGATGCGCGACCGACATTGTGAATCCGTTTAAAAGCCTGTTTAAAAACATGATTAACGATATGGTTGCGCAGCAGATTGACAAAGCTCTCGCCGGCTTCCTTTGCTATTCGTGCAAAGACGGAGCAGCCTGCCCCAACGGTTCGAGCTGCTCGGAAGACGTATGCCGCCAGACCAACGGCAAATGTATGCCCAAACCTCTCGGCATCGAGGGCGCGATTAATTTAAGCGAACTGATTAACGGCGCGCTTGCCGGAGCCGCTCCGGATAACGCAGAGCTTTACTTCTCGCTCGCCGCCGGAGGCTACGCCGACGCCGACACCGGTCTTAACATCGGCATGATAGGCGGCACCAAGGCGCCGAATAAATCGGAATGCGTCAATCCCGTAAATTATCCGCTTTCCGCTCCGCCGCGTTTCAACTTCGGAGACTACAACAAGCACAATCCTGAAGGCTTGGGAGTCCCCTATCACATCGGCATAGGCGTAACCGAAACTCTGCTAAATCAAGCCGGAGCCAATTTGTATAACACCGGCGCGCTCTGCCTGTCGCTGGACACTAGCAACCCCATGATAGGCTCCTACCTGAGCATGGGCACCTTCGGAATGCTGCTTTCCAGCATCAACGACCTCACTCACGGCGAAGAAGTTCCGGCCAAACTGCTCATCCAACCGATGGAACCTATAAAATTCATAATCGGAGAAGGAAAGTTCGAGACGGACGCGGAAGGCAAAATCAAGCTGATTCAGCCTAACCTCACAATTCTAATTCCGAGAATGCGCATAAATATCTACGGTCTCATAGAAGAGCGAGTAATCCGCTTGTTCACAATTGAAACCGACATCGAAGTCGCCGCCGGCCTTCAGGTCGCCGACGATTCGACGTCTATTACGCCGGTGCTCGGAGAAAACCCGATACAGCTTAAAAACATGAGCGTTCCCTTCTCGATTCTTGGAGAAAGCGAAGAAGACATAAAGAAGCTGATTGAAAACCTAATCGGTACGGCCATGGGCTTCATTCCGATGGATTCGCTCTCGCAGCCTATCGGACTTCCGCCGCTTGATTTAAACGGCGACGACGTGGCCGATTTGACGCTTAAAATTCAGAACATCACCGGAGACGGACCGAAAAATAATCCTCCGACCGAGTTCCAAATGCTTTCCATTTACGCGGAACTTCTTTCCGGAACGGGCGGCGGCCAAGGCGGCGGAGGCGTTGAAAGCGAAACTTACGCGTGGTTGATTAATGTAAAGAAACCGACGCTCGAAACGCTGCGCAACCCGAAAATTACGGGCGAAGCAAACTATCCTGAAGTAGTTATACTAATGGATTCCGACCTCGCGGCGACTTACGGCAAAGACGTCGAGTACTCATATAAAATCGACAACTGGCTGTGGTCGCCGTTCTTCAGCGCCGACAGACTCGTATTAAAAGACAGCCGTTTGGCTTGGCCGGGCAAACACACGGTTTCAGTCCGCTCCCGCGTCAAAGGACTGGCCGGCTCGACGAGCAAAACGCCCGCGAAGGTGGAAGTGAATATAGAATACGATAACCCGTTCAAAAAAGCCCCGAAGGAGATTAAAATGAGTTCGGGCAATGCCCTAACCGCTCCCGAAACCATGAACAACGCCGCGCCGGCGACCGAGCAGGGCGGATGCGACGCAAGCAACCTGTCTTTCGCTATATTCGCGCTTGCGGCGGCCTTAACGCTGCGCCGGAAGCTGCTTGCCTACGGTCGCGTTTTACCCGTTCTAGCTCTTTTGATTCCTTTGGTCATTTACGGCTGCGGCAGCAGCGGCAGCACGGGCAAAAAGAAATCCTGCATTTCCAGCGCAGACTGCGAACAGTACGGAACAGGCTACACCTGCGAAAACAACGAATGCGTTCTTAATACGCTGGACGGCGATTTCGCGGAAGAGGAAGTAATCGAAGAGGAAGAAACCGTCGAAGAAGTCGTCTGCTCCAAGCATGAAGAATGCCGCAAGGCCGGCGAGCCGGACGACAAGTATTACTGCTCGAAGATTAAGAAAAAGTGCATGGAAAACCCGTGCTACGGCGACAACGCAGACTCGATGTGCGCCGCATCAGACAGCTGCTCGGTATGTCTGAAGGAAAACGGAATTAACAGCTGCAACACCCCGCGCTGCGAATCCGACGCCGACTGCGCTTGTTTAAACTGCGAATCCGGCCAAACCAAGGGCTGCGACGCCGGCACCGGTTTGTGCATTTGCAAAAAGCCCTGCGGCGGAGCCTGCCCAACCGGCAAAGAATGCTGCGAAGTAACCGGCAATCCCAAATTTGACGACTGTATTGAATGCCCCGCGTGGTGTCCCGGCTTAACGTGCAAACCCGGCTTTGAAATCAACAAACCTGCCGACTGGGACGGCGATTACTGCAAAAACAAATGGCACAAAGACGCCTGCGCCTACGACCAGCCTACAAACTGCGATCCGGAATCGACCGCGGTCGACGCCCCTTGCAAGGAAAAAGCATTCCTTCCGTGGGGAAATATCGGACGCTTCATGGACTTCAAGGTTGACGGCGAAACGGTTTATTTCTCGGCCTACAACGACGGGACGTCAGAAAAACCGTACGGCGATTTGATGTTCGGCTCAATGCCTTTGGCCTCTATGGGAGCCTACCCCACCGACGACGCGGAAAACAGCGGCGCCGTGTGGGAATTCGTTGACGGCGTTCCTTCCGCCGACCCGAGCAACGGCCCCAGCGGTCCGCGCTCCGGAATTTCGGAACCCGGCGAAGACGTCGGCCAATATACAAGCCTTGCGTTGGATTCGGACAAACGCCCGATGATCGCCTACTACGACAAAACCAACAAACGCCTGAAGTTTGCCCGCAAAGACGCGGAAGGCAAATGGGCGGTTCACGTCGTTGACGAAAGCGGATTTGTCGGCAAATACGCCAAAATGGTTCTCTTGTCGGACGGCAGACCGGTAATAACCTACATGGTTGAGAACGACGACAAGGCCGCAAACGGCAAAAGCGGAGTAAGAGTCGCCGTTGCCGCTTCGACCAGCCCAGCCGCGCCCGAAGACTGGCGTTTCTACATGGCCGATTCCGCGCTCGCTCCGCGCCCCATTTGCTACGACAAGTGCGCAGCCGAGCAAGCCTGCGTCAGCTACGATTCCGAAGGATGCTACGGCCCGAACGACGGCACCTGCGCGGAAGCCTGCCCGTCCGGAATGGCGTGCAGAACCGGAATTTGCGTGAAAATTCCGACGGTCGAGCAGCAGAAAGCCATATGCGGAACGGACGACGACGGCGCGCTTAAATGCGCGTCCGGAAAAGTTTGCCTTCCCGGCGCGACAATGGGCTGCATAGCCAAAGCCGGAGACGGAAGCAAAAACTGCGATAAGGGAATCGCGTATAAAGGTTCCTGCATGACCGAAGTAAAGCTCTCGGCCATGGCGAACCTTTCTTCCGGCATAGGTTTGTGGCCTCAGCCGGTAATCTTCCCCAGCATCAACGGATACGCATTTAAAGATACCTTTGCGATTTTCTATTACGCCAACGACTACTACGACGGCGCGTGGAGCAACGTAAAAGCGGGCGACCTCAAAGCCGCGGTAACGCCTATTTCCACGCTCGATTCGCTCGACACCTCGATTCCATGGGAAATCAGAGTCATCGACGGACAAAACACCGACGCGGGTCTTTTCCCCTCGGTTGCGGTCGCTTCAAACGGTTCTTTCGCCGTTTCCTACCTCGACGAAACGCTTCATCAGCTTAAATATTACCGCTTCCACAACGGCGGCGGAGCCGTGGTAATCGGAGATTTGGGCAAACGCGAAGACGCGAACCATAATAAGTACATCTCGTTTAACGGCGCAGATTCAAGCGTTTCCGTTTACACAATCGACTCGTCGCTGATGATTAAAATCGCCTATCAGGACCAAACCGACGATTCTCTGCGTCTCATCGAACACGAATGGGACGGAGCGGCCACCAACTCGGCAAGCGATCTTGTTTTGTTCGGCAAAATAAAACCCGAAGACTGCACGATAGATAATTACGTATGCACCGGAGCTTACGGCTTTTACGTCAAACAGCTGCCGCTGGACAACAGCGTAACTATCATTGGAACGTTCTACTACGACTTGCCGAAAAAACCGGACGGCTGGGGAATTTGGTTGACGACTTACTAGGCGTAACTTCCCGAAAAAAGCCCTCCCTGCGGAGGGCTTTTTTTTGCGCGATTTGCGAATTAAAAATTCGCAAATCCCGGTTAGAAAAACCGAACGCGGCTTTGACCTGAACCCCGACTTTATATATAATGTCAACCGGTAAAAAAACAACGCTCTATTAAAAGAGATTCTTTTATGAAAAAAATATTTCTCGTTCTTTTGCTGGCCTTTTTTTCATTGATGTTTGCGGAAAAGGCGGGAGGCTTCGAGTCGCTTGACGTAAAATCATGGCTTTCCAAACCCGGAGTAAAACTTGTCGCGGTCGAATTTTACAGCACTTGGTGCAAACCCTGCATGGAAGCCGTGCCAAAATGGGAAGCGCTGCGACGCAAATACCGCGATAAAGGACTGCGTCTGATCGTCGTATCGGTTAGAGACGCGGCGGGCTGCGCGGTTCCGGCTTGGTCGCCGGACGCGAACGTTTGCGACGAGGACGGACAAATACAAGAGCTTTGGAAAGCCGACCCGCTCCCCAAAGCGTTCCTCTTCAACTGGCAGGGAAGCCTGCTGGTTAAAGCGGGCGGTTTCGACGACGTGCAGAAGGCGGTAGAGCAGTATTTTGCCGAAACGCCGAGAATTTTAGTCGAAGACCCGACCGACGAGAACGGGCAGAAACTTAAAAACGCTCTTGAAATAAAAAAATCCGTAAGGCAGGAGTTTAAACGCCTTTCAAAGTTCGACATTGTCGCCGACGATAAAGAAATGGAGGAAATCTCCAAACTGCGCAAAAAATACAATTCTTCCAACTACGACGAATCGACCGGATGCAAACTCGGAAAGGACGTTTCCGCCAACAGCCAGTTGAAAATTACCGTTAAAAAGAATACGCGGGACGGCAAAGCGCAGCTTCGTTTGGAACTTTTTTCAATGGAACAAGGATGCCTTTTGGCCGCCTCGCGCGCGCCCGCGCCCGACGTCCACGATTTTGAGCAGCCTATCGCCGAAGCGGTCGCCGACCTTGTGCAAACTCTCATCGGCGACTTTCAGTCCAAAAACGTCGCTGGGCTGGAAGTCGTCAAAAAAACCGCAAAGCAAAAAATAGACACAATGGAAAAAGAAGGCGCCGAGATGTATTCCGGCTACGTGCCCAATTCAAACTCCGAGGAAATCGTCGTTTCATTCGAGAGCGATCCCGTCGGAGCGAAAGTTTATTTTAGGGGCGTTAAAATATGCGACAAGACGCCGTGCAAAACAGAAGTTATGAGCGGAAAGGCAACCTTCGAGTTCAAACCGCCCAACGACAAATACGAAACCGTATCGGTGGACGCTGACATTAAACGCGGAATGCCGCCGGTTATGGGAAAGCTTGCGGCAAAGTTCGGAACGCTGACCGTAAACAGCGATCCCCAGGGAATAGACGTTAAACTAGACGGCTATCTAATCGGCAAAACGCCGATTAACGATTACGAGATAACCGAGGGAAGGCACAAGGTAGAGGTGGGCGACGCCGCTCATGTGGCGCAGTGGAAGGAATTCGGCGTAAACCGCGGCGAAAAGAAAGAGTACTCTTTCAAACTTGCGGCGCGTCAAGGCGGTCTGAAGGCTAAGGCCAAGACTTCGGAAGGCGAACCGCTGGAAGGAAAAGTTTTTATCGACGACGTGGAACTAGGTTATACCGGCAAGGTTTTCGCGGTGAACGTCGGCGTTCATAAAGCTCGCGTAAAAACCGAAAAAGGCGAAGACGAAAAAAGCGTAGATATAAAAGAAGGGCAGGAAGAACTGGTTCAATTCGTAATAAACGTCTCTCCTACGCTTCCCGGCGGCCAAATAAATATCGGCGGCGGCTCGACGACCGGTTCGGCGGAAATAGAGTGGGTACCCAGCAAAATTAACAAACTTAGCGGCCTGATGTTCGCCAAGAAAGAAACGACGGTAGAGCAGTTTAAAAAATGCGTGGACGCCGGCGCGTGCAAAACCATCAACTTCAAGACGAATGCGACCGGTTCGTCATGCAACTACGGAGATCCAAGAAAATTGAAAAGCTCGATGAACTGCGTCGATTGGACCGCCTCGGACGCTTTCTGCAAGTGGGCGGGCGGCAGGCTTCCCACAAAGGACGAATGGATAACGGAGGCCACCGCAGATGGAAGCAGAAAATATCCAAACGGCTCGTCTTCCGGTTCTGGCGAAGATTTGAGCGTAAGCGGCGTTAAAGATATGATTAACGACCTCTTCGAGTGGACAAGCTCGTATTCCGACGGTACAAATAAATACCCGGTCTTCATGCTCTCCACTCCGGGCAACACGACGAACAACAGCAACAGCGTGCCGACATTCCAAATGTACACAGTCGGCTTCCGCTGCGTCATGCAAAATTCAGGCTCCGGAGTAGGAAACTTTGGCGGAGGACGGCGCGACCGCGGACTGAATGCGCAGACCGTGATTAGCGGCTCAACAGGCTATACCGACTCGGCGGGAGTAGAGTGGGTTCCAAGCAAAGTAGCACAAAACGCCGGGTTGATGTTCTCTAAGCGGGAAATTACCGTCGGTCAATTCCAAAAATGTCTAAATGCGGGAATCTGCAAAACGACGCAGATTTCCAAAAACTCATTATCGGATAAAGAATGCAACCTAGACCGGGGCGGCCCAAATATGTCGATGAACTGCGTCGATTGGAACGGAGCCGACGCATTCTGCAAATGGGTCGGCGGCAGCATTCCCACAAAGGACGAATGGTTCGCCGAGGCGACAAACGGCGGCGCATGGAAATTTCCATGGGGAAACCAAGACGCTTCAAGCGATTACGTTCTTGAGACCGGAGTGGATTACACAAAGCCGAACTGCTCAAAACCGAAGGGAAACAGCGTAAGCGGCGTATGCGATTTATACGGCGGACTCTTCGAATGGTTAGGCTCTTTTTCGGACGCCAACAAGTCGTATCCGGAATTTAACATGCCTTCGAGCAATAACATAAAGTATATCAGCAACAGCGTGCCAACGTTTAAAATGTACACAGTCGGCTTCCGCTGCGTTAAAAGCGCCGCATCGACCGGACAGCTTGGAATGAATTCAACGACGAACGCCGGAAATAATTCGATTGATTTGATTGACTGGATTAACGTGCCGTCGGGGTCTTTCACTATGGGATGCGACGAGAACGGAGCCAATTGTTCCGGCGAGGAGAGCCCGGCGCATTACGTATCGGTTAAAGCGTTTAAACTTATGAAATACGAAGTTACGCAGGCGCAGTATCAAAAAGTAATGGGAAACAATCCCAGCGCTGATAAAAACTGCGGAACAAACTGCCCGGTTACGAACGTAACGTGGAGCGAAGCTAAACAGTTCTGCGAAAAAATAGGCGGCAGACTGCCTAGCGACGCAGAATGGGAATACGCCGCCAGAGCGGGAACGGGGACGCCTTTCATCTGCGGCTCCAACGAATCGTGCGTAAAAGATTATGCGTGGTACTCCGTCAACTCCGGCAATAAACTTCATCCAGTAGGACAGAAACTCGCCAATGCGTGGGGCTTTTACGATATAATAGGAAACGTGCTCGAATGGGTCGCCGATACGTATCACTGGGGCTTTAAAGGGGCGCCCAGCGACGGAAAGCCTTGGGGAGTAGGCGGCGAAAAGGCGATAATCAGAGGCGGCGGGTTCGGCAGATCGGGCGCGAGCCTGCGGGTAACATACCGGCCTTGGAACTACCCGACGGTGAGAGACTCCAATTACGGTATCCGATGCGCCGCGGACATTTAGAGAATACAACGCGCGGTTGCAAACAAAAAATCCCTCTTTTGCGTTTGGCGGAAAAGAGGGATTTGCTTTTATTCTGAAGTCGCGCGCTCAAGTTCAGGCGCCGAAGACGCGCCTGAATATCTCGTCCACGTGCTTAAGGTGTTTATTCATATCGAAACACTCTTCGAGTTCGCCGGAAGTCAGAGTTTTCTTAAGCTCCTCATCGGCTAAAAGGTTTGTTTTAAAGTCGAGCCCGCTCTCCATCGTCGCCATAGCGGCGCGTTGAACGATTTTATACGCGTCGCTTCGGACGAAGCCCTTTGAAACTAGCGCAAGCATTACTTTCTCGCTGAAAATAAGCCCCTTAGTCATGTTCAGGTTGGCGAGCATCCTCTCGCTCTTAACCTCCATGCCTTCAATGAGGTTCTTCAGCCTGCGGACGATGTAGTGCGCCAAGGTGCTGGCGTCGGGAGAAATCATCCTCTCAACCGAACTGTGAGAAATATCCCGCTCGTGCCACAGCGCGACGTTTTCCATTCCAGCCAGCGCGTACGAGCGCAGCAGGCGCGACAACCCCGATAGATTTTCCGCGGAAATAGGGTTCTTCTTATGCGGCATAGCGCTGCTTCCGCGCTGCCCTTTGGCAAAAGCCTCGATGACCTCCCCTACTTCCGTGCGTTGGTAGTGCCGCAGGTTAATAGATATATCCTCCACGACCGTTCCGAGCATGGCGAGGGCGTTGAAGTAAACCGCGTGGCGGTCCCGCGGGACGACCTGACTTGCGGCGGTTTCGGGTTTGAGCGAAAGCGCGGCCATAGTCTTTTCTTCAATTGAAGGCGGCAGCACGCCGTAAACGCCCACCGCGCCCGACAGCTTGCCGTAACTTATTTCTTCCTTAGCCGAAACTATGCGCTCTTTGCTCCGAGAAACGGCCGCGTGCCACCTCGCCAGAACGACGCCGAATGAAACCGGCTCGGCGTGAATGCCGTGGCTTCGCCCGACGCACGGAGTATATTTGCATTCCATCGCGCGCCTTTTAATCGCTTCCAGCAGTTCGTCCAGCTCCTTTAAAATAAGGTCGGAGGCGGCGCGCAGACGCAAAGCGTACGCCGTGTCAACGACGTCGTAGCTTGTCATGCCGTAATGCAAAATTCGCGCGGGGGGGCCGGCAAGCTCCTCGACGTGCATTAGAAACGCGATAACGTCGTGGCGGCTTTCTTTCTCAAGAGCGGAAATCCTGTCGGAATCCATTGGAAGCGGCAGACGTTTGACCATCGCCTCGTACTCTTCCGCAGGAACGACGCCTTCTTCGGCCATAACCTTTGCGGCGGCCATTTCCACTTCCAGCCACGTTTTAAATTTGTTCTCTTCGCTCCACAATCTTCGCATCTCGGCCGTATCGTAACGAGGAATCATTTAATCTCCTTAATTAATTTTAGCTCGGCTATCAGATTTATTTCTACCGCCTTGCAAATTTTTCCTGCGACGGGAAACTCTCTCCCAAGTTAGCTTTTAAGGCTCGATTTAATTTAAACCGGAACAACCGCCTCTACTTCGGGATACCTCTCTTTTATCACCTGCTCGATTCCAAATTGAAGCGTCATGGCGGCCATCGGGCAGCCGTGGCAATGTCCGGTCAATTTGATGTAAACCTTGTTTTCCTTGTAATCTACCAGTTCGCAGTCGCCGCCGTCCATAGCCAAGCGCGGGCGAATCATTTCTTCGATTACCTTCTCGATGTCTTCGCGGGTCGCCATTTTTTCCTCCGTTAAAATAAATGATTTATTCCGCCGTCGCCGTAAGAGCGGGGCAGACGTAATAAAATCCGGGCTTTAACATAAGCCCGAGTTTCTCGTAAATAACTCCGTCGAACAGGCTTGCGTTAAACTGATCGGCGTTTACCATTGCCGCCGGGCCGTAAGGCGTGTCGTTATATACGCGGTAGTTGCGATACATAACCAGACGGCTCTTATCCGCGTCTATTTTCGCCAGCTGCGCGGCTTTTTTCCAAGCGTCTTGCAGATCGCCGATTTGGTCGATGAGCTTTATACTCAGCGCGTCCTTGGCGGTGTAAATACGGCCGTCCGCTATATTTAAAACTTCCTCTTTTCTCATCTTACGTCCCTCGGCCACGACCGATACGAATCGGTCGTAGAAGTCCATAACGAGCTTTGTAAACAGCTCGTCGTCCTTCGCCGACTCTTTTTCGTCCTTGAACGGACTCCCCATGTCTTTATGCTCGCCGGATTTATAAACCGGCATTTTAACGCCTATTTTCGCTATTAATCCGGTCAGGTCGGCGCGTTGGAAAATTACGCCGATGCTCCCGGTGATTGTGGTCGGAGATGCGATTACGTAATCGGCGCCCATGGCGACGTAAACGCCGCCGCTTGCCGCGACTTCGTCCATGAAGGCGACGACCGGTTTATTAGTCTTGGCGCGAAACTTCTTTAGTTCCTCAAACAGCAGATCCGACGGCGCGACTCCCCCTCCGGGAGTGTCGAGCTTGAGAACGACCGCTTTGACGTTTTCGTCCTTGGCCGCTAATTCAAGCCTCGCCAAAATCGCCGCTACGGGCGAGGCTTCGCACGAGCCGATGCAGCTTCCGCGGTCATAGGTTATCGCTCCGTTTAGTTCAAGGACTGCGATTTTATTTTGCGCGTCCTTATCGCCCAAAACATGAGTTTCTTGCAAAGGCTCCGGAAATTTGCCCAGAAGAGAAACCTTTGTTCCGTTGAAACAGGCGGGAAGCGTAAGCGCCGCTAAAACCGTCAAGATTACTTTAAAAGTAAGTTTCATTGCGTCCTCCGATTATAAAAGCGCAAAACAAACGTTACATCTTAATTATTTACGCAATAGAAATTAATACGCCGCGCCGAAAATAAGTCAATAGAGCGGGTAAAAAACAAATAAAAAGTCTTATTATTTTTTGATTTGACGGATTTTTTTAAAAGATTAAATACTTGACAAAACGGCGCTCTGCGTATAATTGTAAAAAACTGCGCAGAGGCTTTGGCGCGCATAGCTCAGCTGGATAGAGCGTTGGCCTCCGGAGCCAAAGGTCGCAGGTTCGAATCCTGTTGCGCGTACCATGTGGGCGATTAACTCAGCGGTAGAGTGCCATCTTCACACGGTGGAAGTCGTTGGTTCGAAACCAATATCGCCCACCATTTTTTATTTTCTTGTAAATTTTAATAAACAACTTAAAAGTCTGGGAAATTACTCGTTTGCGCGGGAGGCGGAAGCGCGTAATCGTCGAATACAAAATCTGCTTTGTAGGCCGTTTTATATCGCAGCGCGTATTTTATGACCTTCTTAACGTAGTTGCGCGTTTCGAGGAACGGAATAGACTCGACGAATTCGTCGAGCGGCTGCGACGCGTCCATAGTAAGCCACCCCGAAACGTTATGCGGTCCGGCGTTATAGGAAGCGGCCGCAAGGCTTACGCATCCGTCGAAGCGTCTGTATAGCGCGGCCAAATACCACGCGCCCATGCCCACGTTGTACGCCGGGTCGTATAAACCCGACGCAGAAAAGCCCGTCTGCGTTTGGTATTTTGCTATTTTTGCCGCGGTGTACGGCATTATTTGCATAAGTCCCTGCGCGCCTACCGGGCTAGTCGCATAGGCGTCGAAGTTGCTTTCCGCGTGCAATATGGACATCGCGAAAACCCCAGGAACGCCGAACTTTTTGGACGCGTCCGAAACGAGACCGGCGTAAAAAGGCGGAATTGAAACGGTTTGAGAATCTTCGTCGTCGTCGTCCGAGCCCGAAACGTCGAGCATGAAGCCGCGCCTGAACGCCTCGCCGTAATACCGCACCGCTAGAAGATATTGTTCTAAGTCGAAGCGCTGCAAAAAGGCTTCCGCGTCGCAGGAAACTTTGCGTTTTTCCGCGGAAATTTTCGGCGAACCTTTAGGCTTTTTCTTATCCTTAAAGTCCGCTTTTTCCTTGAAATCCTGCCGCGGCTTCGCATTGCCGAAGCTCTTTTTCCCCGCCGCAAATTTAAATTTATTTCCGGCTTTTCGCCGCTCTTCCGCAAACAGTTTTACCGCGTCCCGCGCTTCGTCGAAAAAACCGGCTGAAGCCAGCGCCGCAGAGTCGCGGATCGGCAACAAGTCGGGACATTGCTCAATCTCCTGAGCGCTTTCGTAAAAACTTTCCAGGTCGGGCAGCGAATTTTCAATTGATTTTTCCGCGAGCTTTATTCCCTCAATCGTCCCGTTCGCGCCAACTTTGCTATTCTTTGAGTTTTTATCCGAAACCTCGTCGTCGCTTATAGCCGACAACCTTTGATTGGCGAGAACGAAGTAATAGTCCAGATTTGTTTTATCCGAGAGCTCTTTATAAATAGTCCGCGCCGCGTCTATGTTTCCCTGCTGATGCAGCGTTCTGGCGCGCCAATACGCGAATTGCCGCTTGGCTTTGGGGCTTGATTTTTCAAGGGCTGAGAACAACGAAAGCGCTTTTTCGTAATTCTTTGATTTATACGCGAACCACGCGCGGTACCACGCCGCTTTGGCCTTTGTTTTGCCGTTTGCAGTCTTAGACGTCGCCAGCTTGTCCATCGTTTGCGCGGCTTTTTCAAAGCGTCCGGCCTTTCCTTCGTGAAACGCCGCCATAAAAAGCGACTCGTCGGCGTCGCTCTTTTTGCTTTTGCCAAACTGCGAGTAAAGTTTATCGTAAATCGCGGCGGCGCGATCGGCGCGCCCCATACGACTCTCGGCTTTGGCGAGCATTACCAGCCTTTCCTCAAGTTTCTCGTAGTGCGGCTGCATGTCCAGCAGAGCCGAGACGAAAAGAATCGCCTCCTCGTATCTTCTTCCGCGCAGGTAAGCCTCCGCTAAAGCGTCGGCGAGCGGCGGACTAAGGGCTAAAAGCGAGCCGTTTTTTTCGGAAACGATTTTTTGGAAAAGCTCAAATACAATGTCTGAACGGTTGCGCCAGTTGAGAGCCTTGACGACGGAGAGAAGCTTCTCTTCCGAGTCCTTCGCGTATTCAAGCAGTATGCCGGGAATATCGCCGCCGTAAACGCTTTCAAACAGAGCGCCGCCCTGAGTTTGCTGGTATGAGAGAAGCAAAAACCCCGCCGAATCGACGAATCGCGCTCTTTGAGAAAGCCTGTCGGCGGCGACGGAATAGTAAAAGAGGCTCATGCCTTGCGCCTCTAAGGCGAGCAGTTCGTTCTTCGTAAGCTGCGACCGCTTTTTCTTTTCGTTTATCGGATTCCCATTTTCGTCCTTAAACAGCCTCCAAAAACGGTTGTGCAGCGTTTGTATCTCTTTGTAGGAGTCTTTAACGAAGGCGGCCTGCATGAGCGCCGAGTAGGCTTCGACCTTGTAATTTTCAGGGTATTCGCCGTCGATGATTTTTGCGAAAAGCTGTTTGCCGAGGGATGCCGAACCGCAGGAAAGGTTCGCCTGCGCTTTAAGCAAAATCGCCCTCGGAACCAGCGCGCTCATGCTTTTGGGCAAAGAGGCTTCCGCCGGAATCGTCTTTAGGGCTTCTTCGCAGCGGGAGCCGTTCAGGAGCAGTTTCCCAAGCGCCAATCTTGCCTTAAGCGCCAATTCGCCGGGCTTAGCCGGGCATTCAAGCAGAGTCGATAGCAGCTTTGCGGCGCATTCAAAGCGCTCGTCCAGCGTCATGCTTAGAGCCGCGGAGTAATGTTTCCGCCATTTTTGGCAAGCGCCGGAAGGATTGCACGCTTCAGGCGGGCAAGTTTCAAAGGAGCCGTCCTCTGCGGGCGTGTAATATTGAACGGGCGGTATATTGAGAAGCGTCATCGGCGCCTCGACCGGATTAGTTTGGGCGGAAACGTCCGCTTCGTCGCCCCCTACAGACAAAGGAAACTCCCCAGCGGCAACCGCCGTAAATATTGCTAATATGCAGACAAGGCGTCTTGCGTCCATGATGAACCCGCTTCCGCCGCAATACAATTCAGGGCAGGCTTTCGCCCGCCCTGAAGCGTTTTAAAGTCGTTTCAATTCTCTTATTTTGAGCGCGGCCCTACGGTGTACTGGTTGCCGGTGGCGTTGCTATAATCGGTAGTTCCTATCGGATACTCGGATACGAATTGCGAAACGTTCAAATCGCCCCACCAGTTCTTCGTAACGTCCAGTCTGGGCGAGGCCGTCGTGTTAAGAACCGTAAGGCTTACGCTTACGACCTGCGGATCGCTGATTTTGCCGTATGTAACTTCGCTGCCGGTTATGGTTGTAGTGTAGCCGCGGCCGTTGTCAAATACCCACATTGCGATTTTATTCACGCCGTACGCCGAAATATCCACCCACTGGGAACTTACGTTGGAAGAAGTCGTCCAAATCGAGGTTTTATTCTGATCGCAGATGCCGCCCTGAATGTAGTTATAGGAGTTGTCGTTCTCGCTGTAAGAGGTCTTTACCCAGTAAATAGAATAGCCCGCAGGCGCTGTAAAGAACGGGGTGTACACCGTGGAGTAAGTAGTGCTGCCGCTGTAATTAAGCGTTGACGACGTATTCTCTCCGCCGACGACCAGCCCGCCCGTAACCGAGTTGCTGAAAATGTTGTTGTAGTTGACGACGAGCGACGGCATGGAGTTGGAGCTGCGGTAGGCGAAAATGCCTTCGCGCTTGTTGTAGCTTATATTTGTGTAAGTAAGCGAACCGGTTACCGCGCCGCCTATTTCGGCTCCGATATTGTTGTCGCCCAAGTGGTTGTAGCTGAAATTAATGGTAGAAGAGCCGATTACCGAAATTCCATTCTGCGTGTTGAAGCGCAGAGTCGAATCTGTCATTGTTACGTTGGCGCCGTTGCCGTAGCTGTTGCGAACGTAAAGTCCGTCGCCTGTGTTGCCGTTGCTGGTTAAGTGCCCTATGGAAAGCGTTCCGCCTTTAACCACTACGCCGTCGCACGAGCAGTCGTGCACGTTGCCGTAATTGAACGAGCCGCCGGCGGCGACTGTATCGAAGTAAACGCAGCGCTCGCTTCCGGCGGTAATTTCAGCGTGGCTAATAGACGCCTTCGCTCCGACTACGTTGAGGTTCTGGCGTCCGTTTAATATTTTCACGTAATCGAACGCGCTGTCGGTTCCCTTAAGGGTTATGTTCTCGAAGCTCTTGGTAGTTCCCTTTTCGCCGTTGAACTCGACCAACTGGCTTGGCGTGCCGGTAGCGACGATTTTGCCGTTGCCAATGATTGAAAAGTCGCCTACGCCGTTCGCGTCCTGATCGTGTTTGACGAAAAGAACTTTGGTTCCGGGACTCATCGTGAGCGTGGCTCCGGCGTCAACCGTAAGGTCGCCGGTTATATAAATCGTTCCGCTCCAAGTCGTATCGGAGCTGATGCTGCCAGCCCAATACGGCCCGCGGCTCCAAGTGTCGTTGAAAGCGGCTCCTACGAAACCCTGCATGTTAAGCGCGGTCGGACTCGTCATACTAACTGCGTCCAATGCGTTGCTCCATTTGCCGAAGTAATTGTAGCGCGCGTCAACGGTAACGCCGTAAACCGCCGCGGTCAGCTCTACGCCCGCTTGATTTTCGACGTAATACTGAACGCCGTCGCTTGAAATCGTCGTCGTATAGCCGCGCCCGTTGTCGTAAACCCACAGGCGAATTTTATTCGCCGGAGAGCTCAACGACACCCATGCGTTGGAGAAGTTCGAACTTACCGAATATACCGAAGTCCCGCTTTCGTTTTCGATTCCGCCGGTAATGTAGTTGTAAGAGTTGTCGTTCTCCGAATAATACAGCTTGGCGCGGAATATTTTTCCGCCGTTTGGCGCCGTGAAGTATGACGTCGTTACTTTCGTGTAAGTTGTGGAGCCGCTGTAAGAAAGGTTGGGGTTGTCGCCGTAAACTCTGACTCCGCCTATTGTGGAGTTGCCGTAGATGTTGTTCCAATTAATCGTCGGAGCGGTGGAGTTGTTCTCGATGCGTATTCCTTCCGCTCCGTTGCCCGTTACGTTGCTGTGAGTCAGCGTTCCGCCTTTGGTTCCGGTATAGTAAATTCCCAAACGCGTATTGTCGCGAATCAGAGCGTCGCTTATCTCGGGCGCGGACGAATCAATCGTCAAGCCGTCGGTTCCGTTTGAATAAATCTGCGAAGCGGTAATAGTTCCTGTCGAGTTGCCTGAAATCGCGAGTCCGACTTTGGCGTTGTCATGGAACTTTGAGTTCGCAATCGTCCAGTTTATAGAGGAAGCGTCAACGACCGCTCCGATGTTGGAGCTGTTGCGAATGTCGGCCGAGTTTAGAGAGGCGCCGTTAGAATTGGTGATTTTCACTCCCCACGATTTGCAGGTTCTAACCGTCGAGTTTGAAATCTCCGAGTTGTTTTTAATTTCAACGCAGCGATCGCCGTACTCGATTGTGGCGTAAGTAAAGGTACTCTTGGCGGTTCCGCCAAGCTCTATGCGCCCCCACGCGCCCGCGCTTGTGTGGCCGGTGCCGTAGCTTGAGAATATGACCGGTTTCTCCGCCGTCCCGTTTACGTTCAGACAGCCTGTCTCTGAGACGACGATGTTGTAGTCGCCCACGCCGTCGGCCGGAACGGTGTCCTGCCACGCAAAGAGAACCGTCGTTCCCTCGGAGACAGTTACGCACGCCGTTCCTTTGATGTTTACGGAACCGGTGATTACTACCGTGCCGTACCAAGTGGTGCTGGCCGTTATGTCGCCGCCGACGTAAGAGGTGTCGCTGAATGTTACGCTGTGGGTCGTCTCGTCGATTTGTCCTACCGCGTCTTTTACCTGCATTCTTACGGTAAAGGTTCCGCTCGTCGGGTAAGTCCACGTCGCGACCTTCGCAGCGTTCCAGTCGGAGTCGAAAGTTCCGTCGTTTTCAAAGTCCCATCTTACGAGCAAATCGTCCGTCGCAGTCTCGCGGTCGGTCGAGGAGCCCGCGTCAACGCGAATTGTTTTATTGCCGGTAATGGTGGCGGTGAACGAGGCTACGGGCTTGTCGTTGCGTATTTTAATGTATGCGAGCTTCGAGACGTTGTTGCGCTGATTGTTGCCGTAAGCCTTGGCTTGCAGTTTATAGGTGTAACCGGTCGTCGCCTGCGCGGGGATGCTGAAGGTGATTTCGTATGGCAGCGAATTATCCGTCGCGTAAACCGCGTCGTCAACCAGCAGCTCGACTTTTTCAATCGTTCCGCCGGTCATAACCGCGTTAATCAGCGTTTTGTAAGTATCGCCCTGCGTAAGCTCCACCGTAGCCTCCGGCTGCGGACGGACGAATTGCACGTCAATCTTCGGGTCGGGCAGCGAGCCGGGATCTTTGCATGAGCCGAGGTCGCATATGTAATTGCCGGAGCAGAGTATAGGGTCGCTCCAAGCGCTTCCCTTGGAGTTGCATAGTTTATAGGAAGAGGCGTTCACGCACTCCTGACTGTTAGGCGCGCAAATTGTATCTTTGCACGCGCCGTTCGGGTCTTCGCAGTATTTGTTGAAACCGCAGGCTACGCTTGCGTTCCAAGCGGTTCCGGCGGCGTTGCAAATGTGATACATGTAGTCGCCGTCGCACTTGCGCTCGTTGGCCGTGCAGGCCGCCGCGGAACATATTCCGTTGTTGCAGTATTGGTTGGCGGCGCAGCTCACGGCGTTATTGTAGCCGCTTCCCGCCGCGTTGCACTGTTTGTAGCTCGTATTGTCGGCGCAGGCGTATGAGTTGGGCTGACATACCTGATTCATGCAGACGCCGTCCGGATCCTGACAGAATTTGCCCGCGCCGCAGTCTGACGCGTCGAGCCACTTGGAACCGTCGGCGGCGCACATGCGGTAAGTGTTTGCAGAAACGCATTCGCGTTTGTTGGGCGTGCAAAATGCGTCGGTGCATACGCCGTCTTTGCAGAATTGCGCGGCGCCGCAAGCCACCGTAGCGTTGTAGCCTGAGCCGTTTGTTTTGCAAACCGCAACGCCGTTGCCGTCGCAAATTTTGCTGTTGGGAGCGCATACGTAAGCGTTGCACACGCCGTTTTCGCAGTATTTGTTTTCGCCGCAGGGAATAGGCGTAAGGTAGCCGGTCCCGTCGCCGTTGCATATGGCGATGCTGTTCCCCTGACAGGTTATCGACTGCGGTTCGCAAGTCCGCGCCTCGCATGTTCCGTTTGTTTTGCATACCTGCTTTTCGCCGCATGGAATAGAGGTCTCATAAGCGCTTCCGTCGGCTTTGCAGACTTTATACGACGTAACGGTGTCGCACGTTTTTTCGTTCGGGGCGCAAACCTGATTAAAGCACAGGCCGTCTTTGCAGTATTTTCCGGAACCGCAATTACTCGGAGTTCCCCACGCGCTTCCGTTGGAGTTGCAGACAATCACCGCGCCGTTCTGGTCGCACGCCTGCGCAAGCGGAGCGCACACCTGCGTTTTGCAGGTTCCGGCGTCGCAGTATTTGCCTTCGCCGCATGGGACTGGAACGCCGTAGCCGTCGCCGGAGGACAGGCAGGTGGCGACCGAATTGCCGGCGCATACCTTGCTGTCGGGCTGGCACATTTGGCTGAGACATTCTCCGTTTACGCAGTTCTTGCCGTCGCCGCACGGAACCGGCGAGCCGTAGCCGCTGCCGTCGTCTTTGCATGTAATTACCGAGTCGTTTTGGCATAGTTTATCCTTCGGTTTGCAAACTTGCGCCGCGCAAACGCCGTTAGAACAATTCTGATTGGATTCGCATACGACCGGATCTGCGTAGCCGCTGCCGTCTGGTTTGCACTGCTTCTTCGCCGTCGCGCCTTCGCACGTCCATGAGGACGGCTGGCAGACTTGATTCTGGCAGGCTCCGCCGAGACAGAACTGATCGTTGTTGCACGGAACCGGCGTTTCGTAGCCGCTGCCGTCGTCGAGACATTTGGCGTGAGTGTTGCCGATGCAGGTTTCCGCTCCGGGCTTGCAAACGCGCGTCTTGCACGCGCCGTCCGAACAATACTGATCGGACGCGCAAGAAATTGGCGTATCGTAGCCGCTTCCGTCGTCGAGACAGAGCTTAAACGCGAACATGCCGTCGCAGACTGCGGTCATTGGCTTGCAAACTTGATTTACGCAAGCGCCTTCCAAGCAAAACTGGCTGGCTAGGCAGTCAACGGGAACGAGGTAACCGCTTCCGTTTCCGTTGCAAGTGAAGACGGTATTGCCGTGGCAGCTCTTGGTATTCGGAACGCAGACCTGACCCTCTTCCAACTCTATTTCGGTTTCCGCGTCCGCTTCCGCGCCGTCGCTTTCATCAGCCGTTTCTATAACGTCTTCGTCTTCGTTCTGCCACTCGGAAACGTCCCCGTCCCCTTCGTTATTGTTGTTATTCTTGCTTCCCGAATCGGAAGAGCAGCCCGCCGCGGCGAAAAACGCCGTTAAAATAAACGCGAATAAGACGTGTCTCATAGGTAAAAGCTCCTTTTCAAACGCTAAAATTTATTTAGCTAAAAATTACCATGACGCGCATAACTTTTCAATTATATTAATAATGTATTAAGTCAACGCAGCGCCTTTCAATAAATTAAAAAAAATGGACGTTGTCAAGCCGAAATAAGGTCGTTCTTCTTTAAATCCGCCGCCAAGACCGATTTCGCCAATATTTGAAATTGTTGAAATCATGCCCGGCCAAAATCTCTTTATTTTTGTCCGATTTGCGGTAAAATTACGCAATGTTCAGAAGAATTGTCGTCGGATACGATTACGCCGGCGGAGGAACGGACGCCCTGCGCAGAGGGATTGAAATGGCAGCGCGCGGAAAACGCGAGCTGACCGTGGCGCACGCGTCGGACGGGAAACGCTCTTCGGCGGAAATAGAAGCGACGCTCTCGGCTGCGATTGACAAAACGGCGTCGGCAGTCGAGCTTCCTAAATCTGGAGCTCTTCGGCTGCGTACGGCCGCGGGCGAAGGAGACGCGGCGGACTTTTTAATTAAAACCGCCGACGAGACCGACGCGGGCTTGATAATTATCGGCGGGGCTCGCAGAAGCCTGTCCGAGCGCGTTATAGGCGGAATAGTGCAGCCAGCCGCCCTTGGAGCGGTCGCCTCGAAGATAATTACCGGCTCTCTAAGGCGTCCGCTGCTTATCGAGCGCGGCGGAGCGGAGCAAAAGATACGAAGAATACTCGCCGCGGTCAATTTAACGCCGGAGTGCGACGAATTGATGTCGATGGCTGCGGCGCTGGCTGCGGAATATATGGCCGAACTTTACGTTCTGCACGTAGGAGCTCTCCCTTTCTTTCCTCTGGGCTCGTTCGGAGCCGCTCTTAAAAAGAAGCGCGCCGAGACCGAAGAACGCTTTAACGCTTACCTCGAACGATTAAAACCTACAATGCGAGGACTGGAAATAAACCCGATTCTTCTTGACGGCGATCCCGTTCCGCAGGCCGCCGCCGTATGCAAGGGACTTGAGATTGACTTGGCCGCCGCCGGACTGAAACCGCCCAAAGGAGTGCAGGAGAGCATTTTCGGCAACTTTGCAAGCAACCTGGCGGCTGGCGCTAAATCCTCGGTATTGCTGGTTCCGCTTAAAATAGAATCCCCTCAAAAGGCTTTTCAACTGGATTTAGCCGGACGCTCAGGATAAGTTTCAATCCATCGGAATTATGGGTTCCGGATAATGTTTGCCAAGTTTTACGCCGTAATGTTTGGCTATTATAAAGGGTCTGCGCCATGGGGTATAAAGGTGGCGCAGCGGCAGAGCCGCCAGCTCCGGCGCGTAATAAGAAATAAATTTGCCGGTCGGGTCTAATTTTGCCGAAAGATTGACGGGATAGTAAAATATCGGCTGACGCCGGGGGAGACCGACGTCTCGACCGTTTAGGTGCATCCAGCTTAGCATGCAAACGTATGGGTCGAAATCGGTAAGAGCGGAGGCGTAGTGCAAAAATCCGGCGCGCCAATCCAGTCTCATGAGTTTAACGAGAAAAAAGGCCAGAGCCTCGCGGTAAACTTGGCTGGTCCATCCGGTTTTGTTCATTTCGCGCATTCCTGCGTCTATAATGGGAACGCCTGTGCGTCCCTCCGCCCATGCGTAAAACATTTCCTTCCGCTCGTCGTTTCCCAGAAAATCCTCCGGCTTGGCAAAAATGATTTCGTTCAGCGCCGCTCGCATTTCAGCGTCGATTGTTACCCGCATTACGCTGTAATCGCGCATGGCGAGCGATCTCCTTACCGCCGAAATCGACTTGCGGGCGTGGTCGGTTATTTCGGTGGCGGACGCTGCGCAGAGCGCGCGGTCGAGAGTGGCCGGGCTAACGCAGCCAAAAGCTACGTAAGGCGATATTCCGCTGGTGTTTTTGCGCGCCACGTTTTGAGTTACATCCGCGTAATCGAACATTCTCGTTTTGAGAAAGTCGAGCCATAAAGCGTGGGCGCGAGGCTCGCCGCCGATTGTCTGCTCTTCGTTTAAAAGAGCCTCGGTCGCTGGTCTCGCTTTAGCGGCCGGTTTTTCCGGCAGCGGGTTTAGCTTCTGCGCCGCCGGACGCGGTTTGGGCTTTGCCGTGCTTGCCCACGTGCGCAGATAGTTGTTGAACGCTTTAAAAGGTTTGCCGCGCGCGTCGAGACAGCTGGACGAGTCGTGTATCAGTCCGTCGTCGAACCCTTTGACGACCAATCCCATCGACATCGCGGAGCTTACAAGCCTGTTTTCGGCTTGAGCGTCGAAAGGATTCCGGCTTTTGGTAAAATATATTCCATCGGCTTCGAACGCCTCCGCAACTCGCAAAAGTTCGGTCGCCGAGTCTCCTTTTCTCATTACGAGAGCCGAACCCAATTTCTTCAGTTCGCGGTCCAGCCCTTTGGCTGCCTGTACGTAAAATTTCGCGGCGGCTCCAGACGTCTTTCCAAGGTTTTCGGGAGACAGCAAATTCTCGTCGGCGACCGTTGCCGGTATTATTTCCGATGCGTCTTTTTGCGCCTCGTATAACGCAATGTTGTCTCTTACTCTCAAATTTCGGTTGAACCATAAAATAAGGCGCACTTTGATGTTCCTTCCGTGAAGTTCAAGGCATAAGCGCGGCTCTGGCCGCAAAATGAGACATAAATTCTTCTCTCAACTTATGGTAGGGCGTCCGTCCGTCGGCTAAGAACGCCGCGTCCGGCGGAAATATCTCTTTGGACGTTTTCTTTTTTTTAGCCAAGGCAGCCAAAATCTTAGCGTCTTTCCAATAAGGGACGTAGGCGGGACACCATTCTTCTATTTCAAGTCCGGCTTTAGAAGGCGGACTTAAACGCGCCGAAACGTTTTTAACGCCCGACAAGTTTTTTAGAAACCCTTCGACCGAGTTTTCCTCCGCGCGTCCGCCGCCCGCCGGCGCGGTTTTAGCGGAGGCGAAAAGAGCCGTCTCAATCTTCGTCCCTTTGGCGAAAGATACGGCTTTTTCCATGGTTTTTAATGAGCCGTAAATCATTTCGGCGCTCTCGACCGACGCATATGCGTCTTTAAGCGCGCAAAGTCTGTAAAGCGCATAATCGAGCGTTAAAAACGGGTATAATACCGCCTCGTCGGCCTCGCGGCTTATCCAAAGAATTACGCGGAGTTTGCCGCAGCCGAACTCTTGCGCCGCCCTGAAATGAAAAGAGTCGGGCGAAATTTCCCAGCTTTTAACCAATACTATATTTGCGTTTACGGCGGTCATATCGCGACGTTTGTAGTTTTAGAAAACGAAATACGGGCGGAAACGAGGAAAGGTAAAATTTTCCGGCCTCTCGCCGTTCAAGTATATATTCTATTTGTAAAAATAATGCAAGCCTTGATGGAATAAAGATAAAATTCCAAACGGGCGCGGGGTCAAATTAATGTTGTATTATTCATAGAAAAAAGTATTATACAACCTTAGTTATTATGTTTAACCGTTAAACTGGAGGAATAGTATGAGAACTGACAAACTTTTTATCGGATTATTTATTGCAATGGCGGGAGCGGGAGCCCTCTTTTTTGCGGGCTGCGACGGCGACAACAGCGGCGTAAGCCAGCGGGAGTTCGCGCCTCCGGGCATCGCCGGACTGACGATTGAATTAAAGGAAAACGGCGGAGTAACAAACGTATGGACGTTCCCGCCGGGAGCGAATACTTCCGGCAGCGCGACGATGAACGGCGCCGCTTCCTTCCCGTTCACTTACGCAAAAACCGGTCCAGCGACGTCCAGATTGACCTTCGACGTTGGCGGAACCGACAAGTACGAAATGAAATGGACGAGCGCCTCCGGCGGAACGTTCAAAGAGTCGTTCAACGGCGCGGCGGGAAACGACGGAACGTTTACGGTAAAACAGCAAGGCTCAGACGGCGACGCTGACGAGACGGCCGAGAGCGAACAGACCGTTGAGGAAGAAGCGGCTTCAGAGGAAGAAGCGCCGGTTGAAACGGAGCAGACCATTGAGGAAGAAACGGCTTTAGAGGAAGAAACGCCGGTTGAAACGGAACAGACGGCCGAGGAAGAAACGGCGCAGACAGACTTCGCTCCTGCGGGAATCGGCGGAAAAAGCATTCAATTCAACGAGCAGGGCGGCCCCAGCAACGTCTGGATATTCCCCGCCGGATCGGAAACGTCGGGCAAGGCCACGCTTACCGGCTCAGGCGACTTTGACTTCACCTATACCAAAACCGGCGTTTCAACTTCGACGATTACTTTCGACGTAGGCGGAACCGATAAATACGAAATGATTTGGACGAGCGCGTCCGGCGGAACCTTCAAAGAATCTTTTAATAACGTCGCCGGAACCGAAGGAACTTTTACGGCGCAATAACGCATCCGCAGAAAAATCTAGACGGACGGAAATCTCCGTTAATTAACGAATGCTTACAGGAGAACGCATTATGATAAAATTTAAAATCGCCTTAAATATCTCGGCTTTGGCGTTGTTTGCGGCGCTGTGCGGCCTTTTGTCGGCGTCGTGCGAGTCCGGCGGCGACGCAAAGAACATCGCCGAAGGGCTCGAAGACATACTGACCAATTCGATGGCGTTCGACAACGGGACGGTTGAAAAAGGCGCTCCGCCCGAAGGAAGCGGCGACTCCGAAGCTCCGCAGATTGCCCAAGTTACGCCTCCTCCCGAAGGCTTCGCCGTCGGGTCGGCTTTTTATTTCATAATAAAGACCGGTTATGCAAACCTTGAGGAAATCGACAAAACGTTTGTAGCTGTCGATAAAGCGACAAAATATATTTCAATAATCAGCTCCGCCGTTTCGGTCTCCGGTCAAGGAGAAGTAAGAATTTCAGGAACGTTGAAGAGCGAGGATAAGCTCTTAAATAAAGACTTTACTCTGAAGTTCGCGCTTCACTCAAAAAACGGTAAGACCGGACTTTACGTCCCGCTTACCATTCACGTCTCAGAACTCAAGCCTGCCGGCAACGCGCAGACTCTCGCAAGCGAGGCTTTGGCGGACATACAGTTCTCGTCCGAAGCTCAATGGAACGAATCCGGCAGACCCGAAGGCTCATCCGGACAAGGAGTTCCGCAGGTCGATTCAATCGACGCGCCCGCTACGGTGCGCATAGGCGAAACTGTGGCGGTTACTCTGTATTCGTCCAACGTCGAAGACCCTGCGAAAGTCAAGGCTGTGCTTCTGGGCTCGCCGTCGCTTCCCGGTTATTACCGCATCACCGGCTTCAGCGTCATCAACTCGGCTCGAAAGGCGGCCGTCGGCTCGTACGGCTTCCGCGTTACGTTTATAGTAAACCGCGCGCCGGGAGCCAACTTCAAGCCGGTGTTTCTGCTTGCGCTTCAAAACGAATCCGGCGCGTCGGGACATTATTACCCGTGGCAGGTCAACTACGGCGAATCGACGCTCGACGGCGACAGAGAAGCGGTTGAAGAAACCGAAACCGCCGAAGAAATCGAAGAGCCGGCAGAAGAAACCGCGGAGGAAACCGAGCCTGCGGACGAGGCCGACGCTGAAGAAGCCGCGGACGAAACGGAAGAGCCGTCCGAGGAAGAAGATTCGCCTCAAGATTTCGCCCCGAACGGAATAGGAGGTCTATCTATTCAATTTAACGAACAAGGCGGTCCGTCAAACGTCTGGCTATTCCCGGCCGGTTCAAACGTAAGCGGCAGCGCGATTCTTGTAGGCGCGGGCGAATTCCCATTCACTTACGAGAAGACCGGCGTTTCCGCCTCGACTATTATTTTCGACGTCGGCGGCTTTGACAAATACGAAATGATTTGGACAAGCCCGGCGGGCGGAACCTTTAACGAATCATTCAACGACGAAGCCGGAACGACCGGCTACTTCGTCGTAACGACGTTGACTGACGGAGACGAGGAAGAAGAAACTCAGCCGACGGCTTGCGAACAGGCCGGCGGTTACTGCTACCAAGGAGATTCCTGCGCTCCGGGTTACGATTTCGCGTCGACCGCTATGGGGTGTCCGGTTAGCTGCTGCGTCGCATTTACGGGCGACGGCGACGAAGAACCAGCGCAGGAAGAGGAAATTATCGACGAAGAAGAAGTCGATACAAACCCGCCGGTTTACGGATTCAGCGAATTTTACCGCTTCGGCGAAGCTCCTTACGGCAGCGTAATAGCGATGGACGGCTTCGAGGGTTCGGCTACTAAACGCCTTTGCGTCCTTTACATGGCCAACGCTCCTTCGGCGGTAGAATGCTACGACGGCGCGCAATGGAGCGACTACAGTCAAAATCTTTCGACCTATGGAATAACCGACATAGCGGTTTTCGGCGATACCCTTTACGGCGTCAACGGATGGAGCTATTCGCAAACGAGCGACCTGTTCATTTACGACGCGACCGACGGCTGGAAAGAGCTGACTGTAAGCGGCTATCCGTTCTCCGAACTATATACTAAATTTATTCGCAAGGGTTCGGGCTCGCTTTATTTGTCGGGCGCGAAAAGCGCGGACTATACGCCGACCTTGTACAAGGTCGCGATTGGAACCTACGAAGCCGTTGAAATCGAATTGAAAGACGAGACGGGCTCTCCGCTTACATTCATGGGCGTCGCGCCTTCCAGCGACGGCGACGTAATCTTCGCGGTTGGGGCTACAGGTCTATTCGCCTCGTCCCACGGAAGCGCGTTCCAGAAAATTTACGAAAACTCGTCTTATTTCAGCGTTTACGACTATTCCGCGTTCCACGCAAAGTCTCCGACCGACGTGTGGATGACCGGCTCCGGCAACGACGGAAACGCGTCCCAGCTTGTTTTAGGCCATTATGACGGCGAGTCGCTGGTTTATTACGAAACAGGAATGGGGGCGTCCGACGCGGGAAATAAAGTTTGGGGAATGGGGCAGAACGCCGCATTCTTTACCATGGACTATTCCTTGTTCCGGCTTGACGCGACAAATCTGACGGTAGAACCGATTCCATACGACACAGATAAACGACAAGGAGACGGCGAAAAAATATTTTACGGAACGGGACCCGATTTCATGTTCATGTCGGTAGGTCTGCTGCTTGATAAGCTGACCGATTCCTACGTTCCCAAGCCTAAAAACTACGGCTTTACGACGGTGCAGACGGAAAATGAATGGAATACCATAGACCGCATGACGGGAAATACCCGGAATCAAATGTCGCCGTGCTACATCTACCAAAGCAGCGAAACCGCCGGCGTAACCTGCAACGATATGATCAAGGGAACGTGGACGCAACTTCCGGAACAGTACGACGTTTGGCCGCTCGATTTGGCGGTAGGCCCGAACGAGATATACGTTTATGGAACCGGCGGAACGCAATTAATGAAATTTCCCGGACTTTCAGACAATCCGTGGGACAAGGTTGTATTAACCGGTTACGACGGCGGCAACAGGAAACCAAAGCGCATAGTTTACGGCGCGGCCAATTGTTACTACGCAACCCTTAACTTCAACGAATTCACTTCGAATTACGAAGTCTTCGCGATGAACTTCTGCGCCAAAACGGCGTGGAGTTTAGGCGGCGTTCCGACCTCCGAAGAGGTTTACGACATTTACGCGGTTGAAAATTCATCTACTAAAAAAGAAAGCTTCGACTTTCCCGTCAATGTATTCATCGTCGCGGCTTCCGGCGTTTACAAATCGGAGCGCGCCGCGGACTTCGCGCCGGCTTTCGCGTTGGAAAACATGAAATTCAACGGCCCCGGTTACATTATGGGCTCCTATTCAAGCGGCATCTGGGTTTCGGGCAACGACCCGGCGACCGACTCCGGCCTTATGCTTGCGCATTTTAACGGACTTATCTGGTCGTATTTCCCGATGGACATGGCGGGCGCCCCGGCTAAAGTTTGGGGCGCAAGCGAGAAAGAAGCGCTGTTCGTCGTCGGCGGTATGCCTTATTTGTTCGCAAAGCAAACCGGACAAATGACGAAGGGCGCATCGCCCGTAACGCCGATTCCGGCGGACGCATACGGCCTAAACGGATTCTGGGGAGAGGGGTTCGAGCTTCTGTTCGCGTTTACGTCCAAAAAGGTGATGAGAATAATCGAAGATTACCAGCCTCCCGTTGCGGACGGCGACGAAGAGACCGGCGAGTATGAAGTAGAGGAGCCGATCGACAACGAAGAGACGATTATCGACTACGCGCCAATAGGCATAGGCGGACTGTCCATTCAATTGAACGAACAAGGCGGCCCTTCCAATATATGGACGTTCCCGGTCGGTTCGGAGACTTCGGGCGTCGCAACGTTGATCGGCGTCGGAGACTTCCAGTTCTATTATAAAAAGACGGGCGCTTCAACCTCGACGCTTACCTTCAACGTCGGGGGAACCGACAAATACGATATGACTTGGACGAGCGCGACGGCGGGCTACTTCGACGAGTCGTTCAACGGCGCTCCCGGAACGACTGGATTTTTTGAGGTATTACAGCCCGGAGCCGACGGCGACATGGAAACTGTCGAGTACGAGAGCGAAATTCCGACGGAAGAAGAGCAGGACGAAGAAGAATCGACTCTTTCATGCAATTTTATGGTAGATAAGCCGTACTGCGCCCTTGATAATATGACGATTATGACCTGCGGCTCGGCGACCGGAACGTGGGACGAATCGTCGTGCGCCCAATGGTTTGACGCAAATTCATCTTGCATCAGCTGCGGAACAATGGGAGCAATATGCGGCAACCAGTGCAATCCTTATCTGGATTCGTACTGCGTCGGCGACTATGAAGTCCATTGCCTTCTCTGCCCAGAAACCGAATTGGTGGGATACGAATCCCGAACCGATTGCGCCGCCGCAAATACTTACTGCGTTACCGCCGACGGCAAAGGATTGTGCGCGCAGGGAGGAACAGTAAAGGGAATCGTGCTTAACGCCACTCAGTTCGGCAAAATGCCGGTTGCGGACGCGCTTGTAACGCTTCAACTGCCGGACGGCAAGACGCTTTCCACGCAAAGCTCGTCCAACGGATTTTTCAAATTCAACAACGTAAGACCCGGCGTCGGAGCTCTAATTACGGCTAAACCGAAGGACGCGGCGCCCGGCGAAACGATGTCTAAATTTTCGATGAGAATAGACGTCGAGGCTGGAAAAACGACGGACTTGAGGCTGTACTCGCTCCAAGGGTGCGCTGCCGGAGGATTCGAAGAGCCTATAACCGAAGACAAAACTTATCAATTAAACGTCTCATGCCCGTGGTTGATGAGCGGAGCGGCCGTTGCCATTCCATATGCAGGAGACGACAGGCAGATTTTCGAGGGATTGGATTACGCCGGCGAAGCCCAAATAAGCGTAGTTCCGCTCTCTTTATACGATCAAAGCATGGCTTTGGCTCTTCCGGGCTCCGCTACGAAAGGAAGACTCTTCGACGAATCGGTGCGCCCGATTATGGGAATTACCGCCGCCTACCTTGAGGCGCGAGATAATACAGAGCGGAATGGAACGCTTGAGTTTTCTCAGTTGTATCTGAGCGCGGCTCAACCCTCGCTAACGCTGCCGCACGGGGCGGAGGAAGAACTCGACCCGGACATGTATTACGTTTTCCGCTACGACGAGGCTCTCGGACTATGGATTCAGCAGGAAGTAACCTTTACCAGCGACGCAAGTTCGGTTACCTTCCCGGTCAGCCGTACCGGCTGGTACATGGTCGCCTTGGTTCTCGGCACAACCTTCTGCGTTGCGGGCGAAGTTTACGACTCCGGCGACAATCCCACCGACGCAGTCGTTGAGGCTTACTCGAAAGCGGGATTTTTTAAGAGCGTTTCGCCGGTTGGCGAAAGCGCCGGAGCTTTCGCGGCGGACATGGCGCCAATGACGGATACGGTTCTTTCCGCCTCGTGGTACGACGAGAACGGAAACCGTTACGAGTCGCAGAGTACGCTGAACGGCGGAGTTAAGAGACCCGTCAATAAGTTTACAAAGTTCGACGGCTGCGAATTCAGCGAAACGCTTTGGCTTGAAAAGGCAAATCCGCAGTGCGTTGATATTCGGGTTTACGACAACAACTCTAACGCAATCGTCGCGACCCTTGCAATTTATTCCAACATGACCGATATGCCCGCGCCTATGATTTACCGCGGACGGTACGAAGCCTTGCTTGACGAGACGCTGGGAAGGGGACGTTTTTGCATGACGGCGATAAATCGTTATATGTATTACCGCGCCAAGCTGTGGCAAGGGGCAAACCGCGACATTTGTTACAACAACGACGAGCAGTATTTTTACATAGAACAAGACGAAAGCGGCGAAGATCCGGAAGTCTGCGGGGGCGAATCTTCGTGCATCGCCGCCGACATTATGTTTTACTGTATGGGTTCGTAAATCGGCATGAAGGTCGCGCTCTTCACGGCGGGCACCATTGGCGCCGGCCATATTATGAGGGGCATGGCCGTTTATAATGGTTTGTTAAGGGCGGGTTTTACGGGCGAATTTAAAATGTTCGGCCCGCCCTTTCATCTCCCCGAAAAGCTCGTCCCTTCCTTCTACAACGTCGCGCCCACATACCCCGAGAAAATAGCCGACCCGAAGCTCGCAGCCGAGTGCGAAATCGCGCTCGCTCTGCTGGAATTCCAACCCGACCTTTTAATAGTGGACGAATTCTGGGCGCCTATGACTCACATAATTCCCTTGCTTAAATGCGAGGCGTGGCTTATAACGAACTGGGTTCCGGCCATATGGTTCAAGGGGCCTCCCGAAATTCCGTTCAACCGCTCGCTTTACAAGCGCGTTATCGCCATCGAGCCGCTTGAGCACATACCGGCTACCGAGACGATTGACCCGATAGTAGTTTGCAACCCCGACGAATGCAGGCCGCCCGACGCGCTGCGAGAGCTTTTGCGCGCGCCCGAAAACAAGCCGCTGACTGTAGTAATTCAGGCGGGCAAACCCGGAGAGGCCGCTCAACTAATGGAGTTGACGGATTCAGAAAACGAATTTGTTTACAGCCTTAATGCCTTTATAAACCCAGAGCTTTTTCCGGCGGCGCAATGGCTTGGAGGAGCCGATAGAATTATTTGCGGCGCGGGGTACAACTCCTTCTGGGAGGCGCGCTGGCTGGGTTACTACGACGTCGCCGAATTCGTCCCCTTCGACCGCCCGATAGACAACCAAAAGTGGCGCCTATTCAACTGCGCCGACTCGCCGATGGAAGAAAACGGAGCCGACGTTTTAGCGCGGATAATTTTAAAATAAAATCGGCGGCGCAAATTTCTTGCAAATATATTCTCATTTCTAATATAAATAAGCCGTTCGCTATTAGCGACGCTGCGCGTTATTAAAAATTTACAAGTAAATTTTTAAACCGCGAAGAATTGTTTTTATGCGTAATTTTTTCGCATAAAAATAACGCATACCTCGCATTAGTTTTACTTATCTTTAAAATCGTCAATATTTTTGACAGCTTGCAGGGGCTTTAATTGGCGCCGATTTTGACTTAACCATAAGCGAAGACTGGAAAATCTGCTTTTTGGAAACCGAACATACGCGTTTAAACAGTCTGCCATTGTTCGCGGCTGCCGCCGCTTGGACAACTTACGTTTCGCGCCCGTGCAGGGCATTGAAAGGAGGCTTACTATGAACGCAGCAAAACTTTTAAAAATTAGAAGGGTAAGGCAAAAGGAGAACAGAGCGAGCGTCCCGAAATGGCGCTTGGTGAAGTTCGACGCCAGAGTAAAGAGGAAGGGTTTGACCAACCTCATATTGATTCTTCTGGCGGTTTTCATCTCGACCGGCATACACATATCGGTAGCAAGGGTTTCCGTGGCTCAGCCCAAAACCACCATCAGCGATATAGCCAACCAAGTGCCGATTCGTTTATATAGAGAACCGAAAGACGAGCCCAAACCGGAGCCGGTTGATACCAAGCCCGAACCTTCCGACCACGGAACCGGCGTTGCTTCCAACGCGAAACCGAGGGACGCGGGAGACGGAAGCGGTAAAAGCTCCAACGTTTCTACGCCGTCCGGCGGTTTGGGAGAAATGATCGCCGCCATGACCGAGGACAGTAAAATATTCGACGGAAACGCAATCGACCCTACTTTAGAGAAAGATCTCGCCAACCTTAACGGGCCGACCGGTTTCGACGCGAGAGGAACAAGCGGACTAGGGATGTTTGGCGCGGGGCAGAGCGGCGGCGGCGGAAAAGCGTTAGGAATTGACGGCCCATGGAATTTCGGCAAAGGCAGGTGCCGCGGCTCGGATTGTCGTCTGGGCGGAGGGCCGAAAGTCGCGAGCTTAAAGAAGCCTGAAGGATACGAAGTGATACCCACGCCGAACTTCAATATTGTCGGAGAAGACCCGAACAACGTAAGGAAAATGATTGAGAAGCATCTCAATTCGTTCCGTTACTGCTACCAGAAGGAGCTATCGAGAAATCCGCTGCTTTACGGCAAAATCACGGTTAGGTTCCAGTACAATCAAGCGTCCAAAGGACAGGTTACCATGGCGACGATTGCGGGCTCTACCATGAACAACGCCGCGGTTGAAGACTGCATGCTGCGGGTGGTGCGCAACATAATATTCCTTCCGCCCAAAAGCGGCGCGGTAATCGTCAACTATCCGTTCATTTTCAAATCGAGGCAATAACTAACTGACAGGCGGCTATAAGCCTCGACTCGGCAGAAAACCCTCCCGCAAGGGAGGGTTTTAGTTTTTATTTTTTTGCTGGATTTGCGCTTCTTTACCTAGTAATATAGGCTATTACTTTAAAGGAGATAGGTTATGAAGCCATTAAGCGAAAAAATAAATTTAATTGCGCGTTTGCTAATTGCGGTCGCGCTTTTTTCGGGCTGCGGAACTACCAGCGTCTCGTCGGGGAATAAAGAATGCGCGCCGGGCAAACACAGATGCGGCGGTACGTTCAATTATCAAGCCGAAATATGCAACGACAGCGGGAAATGGACTTTGCAAGAAGACTGCCAGCTTATCGGGAAGACTTGTCTCGAAGGCTTCTGCGTCCCTTGGGGAACGGACGGCGATTTCTCGGAAGTAAGCGACAATAGCGAACTTACGGATGATACCGACTTAATTGCGGAGCTTGAAGAGGAAACGCTCGAGACAGGAGAGGAAACGCCGAACGAAGAGTTGGAACCCGATACGGACGGCGACTTGGACGCGCTAGAATTAGTCGATGTAAATGAAATTGAAGATGAATTGCCCGAAGAATTGGATAAAGAGGAAGCGGCCAAGTGCAAGCCTTCCGCTTATCGGTGCAGTTCCGATTTTGCAAATCAGTTGGAAAAATGTAACGACCAAGGCGAATGGATTTTTTACCGAGACTGCAACGCGGACGGCTTGATTTGCCAAAATGATGATTGCATTGTGCGCCCGATTGAATGGGTTACCATACCAGATGGGACGTTTTGGATGGGATGTAATCAGGGTGAAACTAATTGCCAAACTTGGGAAACTCCACGCCACCAAGTTACGATTAAAAAGTTTCGCATAATGAAATATGAAGTAACTCAAGGACAGTTTGAAGCTGTAATGGGCAACAATCCAAGCTATTTTAAAATTGCGGACAAAATTGCCCCGTCGAACAAGTAATTTGGTCGAACGCAAAAGCATTTTGCGAAAAAATAGGGGCTAGACTTCCTACAGAATCAGAATGGGAATATGCGGCAAGAGCAGGAAAAGAGTCAGTCTATTATTGCGGAAACGATTACTTATGCCTTGACGGTATTGCTTGGTACAATCAGAATTCCGATAACAAGACTCATCAAGTAGGACTTAAAATTCCTAATGAATTTGGTTTGTATGACATGTTGGGAAACGTATGGGAATGGACGCAGGATTGGTTTCACTGGAGCTACGTTGACGCTCCCACCGACGGAAGCGCGTGGGAAAACCCGGTAGGCGATGGCCGCGTGTTTAGAACAGGCTGTTGGTATGATACGCCGGAAACCCTTTTCCTGTTTCACAGAGCAAGAACTTTACCCGACGCTGTTGACTTCTGCGGCGGCATTCGTTGCGCAATGGATATACCGCAGCCCGACGGCGACGTTGAAGAAATAGAAATGGAAACTACCGAACAGGACATAAGCGACGGCGAAACGCATGCTGCCATTACTTGGGTAGCGCTTCCATCAGGGTCATTTCAAATGGGCTGCTCGCCGAATGACTCTCATTGCTACGACTTCGAGAAGCCGGTTCATGCGGTAAATATTTCTGCTTTCCAAATTACCGAAACCGAGATAACGCAGGGGCAGTATAAATCGGTTATGGGCAATAACCCCAGTCATTTTTCTTCATGCGGTTTGGATTGCCCCGTGGATAGCGTTCCGTGGCTTCAGGCCAAGAATTACTGCGAGAAAATCGGGGGCAGACTGCTAACCGAGGCGGAATGGGAATACGCGGCGCGCGGCGGAACTACGACGGCTTACTACTGCGGCGACGACGGTTTGTGCCTAGACGGCATCGCTTGGTTTTACTTAAACTCGGACGGTAAAAGCCACGCGGTCAAAACTAAAATTCCCAACGCGTTCGGTTTATTCGATATGAGCGGCAACGTATGGGAGTGGGTCGAGGACTGCTGGCATGACGACTATACGGGCGCGCCGACCGACGGTTCGGTTTGGCAAGGCGGCGACTGCAATAAAAGAATCTTGCGCGGCGGATCATGGGGCAGCGGATTGGATTACGGTTTGCGCTCATCATATCGAGCGGTTGACGAAACTTCTCATGCAGACATCGACGACGGGTTCAGGTGCGCTAAAGATTTTTAAAATGATACATTCTTGTCAAAAATAGACTTTCTAAAATAGACGCCTATTCTTTATAAAGCCTTGAAAAGGCGAAAGGCAGTAGCTCGGCCCGTAAGCGCCGAACCGGGTGGGCAACCTCTCCCCTACCCCTCTCCTTAAAAAGAAAAAGGAAAGGGGAACGAAAGGGTTGAGGGTGGTAATGCTTTTTTCTCGGGGTTCACACCCCGAGCTATTATCTTTCAGTCTCTTCGAGACTTTTATTCGGCAAAAGCGTCAATTTCTTTTGGACAGCAATGAAATTTATATAATTTAATTCTCTTTTACCGCGCTCTTATAAGCCTCCAACGCCGCCGGAAACGGCGAAAGCGCGCGCTCGAAGATGCCAAGGCAATACGCGATAGCCACGCCGTAATTAGTAACCGGAACGCCCGCCTGTTTGCAGCGCGCTATGCGGCTTAATACCTCGCGGCGGTTCAACATGCACGAGCCGCACGTTACGACGAGCGCGTAATCGCTTAAATTGTCCGGAAAGTCCCGCCCCGAAACGTGCTCGAAGACGAGATCGCAGCCCGCGTACTGGCGTATCCAGCGCGGCAGCTTCACCCGGCCTATGTCGTCCCCTACCGCGTGGTGCGCGCACGCCTCCGCAATCAATATTTTGTCGCCCGATTTCAGCCGCTCGATAGCCGCGGCCCCGCGCGCCATCTCGGCCAAGTCCCCTTTGTTGCGCGCGAATAATATGCTGAACGACGTAAGCGGGACGCTTTTAGGAACGTCGGCGTCAACCTTTAAAAACGCTTGCGAGTCGGTTACAACAAGCGCGGGCGGGCTCGCGAGTTTGTCGAGCGCGGCGCGAAGCTCCCGCTCCTTCACAACAAGCGCCATCGCGTCGTTGTCCAAAATATCGCGTATGGTCTGCACTTGAGGCAGTATAAGGCGCCCTTTCGGAGCTTCCATGTCGATGGGCGTTACGAGCAAAACGACGTCGCCGGGGTTTACGAGGTCGCCCGCGATGCCGATTTGCGACATGTAGTCGTCGGGCGCAGCGGCGATTAACGCCCGCTTTACCTCGTCGATTCCCGCTCCGGTCAGCGCGCTGGCGTATATAGGCGTATGGCCGGTTTGCGCGATTTTCTCAAGCGTCGGCCCTTGGGGCGCGGTTTCGTCCGTCTTGTTCGCGACTAGCATTACGGCCGCTTTGCGGGTTTTCAGCTCGTTTATCAGCGTTTCTTCGTATTCGCCGAAAGCGTCTCCGACGAAGACGATAACGCCTACGTCCACGCGGCTTGTAACCTTCATTGCGGCCTGCGCGCGCATTTCGCCGAGTTCTCCTTCGTCGTCGATTCCGGCGGTGTCGATAAACGTAACCGGCCCAAGCGGAAGCAGTTCCATCGTTTTTTCGACGGGGTCGGCGGTCGTGCCGGGAGTGTCGGACACAATCGCGACGTTCTGCCCGGTTACGGCGTTCAGCAGGCTCGACTTCCCCGCATTCCTGCGCCCGAAAATGCCGATGTGAAGCCGGTTTCCCTTGGGAGTCTGGTTCATTTTGCGTCCTTCTTGAGCCTGCGCCCCAGCATGTTTACGCGCTGCGGGTCGATAAGTTCGTCGAACTTTTCCGCGGTAACGAAGCCGAGCTTCAAGGCCGCCTCGCGGGGAGTCAATCCTTCGCGACGCGCCGTATGGGCGATTTCCTCCGCCTTCGCGTAGCCGATTTCCTCCACCAGCGCCGTAATCGACGCTATCGAGCTTTCCGCGTTTCGCGCGCAAACTTTCGCGTCGGCTTGGATGCCCGCGACGCACGCGCGGGCGTAAATTTCGCACGCCGTCGTAAGCAGCGCAATGGACGAAAGCAACCTGTCCGCGATAAGCGGCATGAACGGGTTGAGCTCCAGCGAGCCGTTCGCGGCCGCCATCGTAAGCGCGAAGTCGTCGGCGAAGCAGACCATCGCCGCCTGCATTACGGCCTCGGGTATGACGGGGTTTACTTTGCCTGGCATAATCGAGCTTCCGGCCTGTCGCGGAGGCAGCTTTACTTCGCCTATGCCCGCGTCGGGGCCGCTTGAAAGAAGACGCAAATCGTTGGCGCTTTTGTAAAGCGTCGTCGCGAGAGCTTTTAAAATCCCGCTTACTTCCACGAACGCGTCGGCGTTTTGCGTCGCGTCCACTAGGTTTTCGGCGCGCGACAGTCCTATGCCGGTAATCTGGCGCAGCTCGTCCACGACGGCGAAAATGTATTCGCGCGGGGCCGTAATGCCGGTGCCTATGGCCGTGCCGCCTAGGTTTACGACGCGCAGCCGCTCCTCGCACTTGTAAACGCGCCAGCGGTCGCGCGCCAGAGCGTCCGCGTACGCTCCCATTTCGCGTCCCAGCGTCGTCAGCGCGGCGTCCTGCAATTGCGTGCGCCCAACTTTGACGACGTCTGCAAACTCGCGCTCCTTGGCCTGAAATGCTTCGAGCAGCTCCGTAACCGCGCGTTCGAGCTTGCGCAAATCGAGTATGGCGGCGACTTTGAGAGCGGTAGGGTAAACGTCGTTGGTGCTCTGCGACATGTTTAAGTCGCGTATAGGATCCAGCGTTTCGTAATCGCCCGGCGTCTTTCCCATGAGTTGCAGCGCGCGGTTGCATAAAACTTCGTTGACGCACATGTTGGCGCTCGTGCCCGCTCCGCCCTGCAAAGCGTCTGGGATAACGCTCGCCGAAAGCGCGCCCGCGGCCATTTCCTCGCAGGCCCGCGATATTGCGGCGAATTTATCGGAGGCGAGCAGTCCGAGCTTTTCGTTCGTCCGCGCCGCCGCCAGTTTTACCATTGCTAGCGCGCGAATTAGCGACTCGTTCATGCGACGCCCCGAGAGCGGGAAGTTGGCCGCGGCTCTAGCCGTATGCGCTCCGTAAAGCGCGTCCGCCGGAACCGCAATTTCCCCTAGACCGTCGCGTTCGAGCCGCGTTTTTTCCATTAAAAATACAAATCCCGCTTCTCGCTCGTTTTAATTTCTTCCAGCTTTTTTAAAAGCTGTTCCTTCATCGGGCCGTCCTCGATTTTAGCGAGTTCCTCGACGACCAGCCTCTCGCCGGCGGCGCGCGTTTCGGGCTCCGCGTAATCGACGAGATACTCGGTCAGCGTCGTCAGCGCGTTCGGCGTGCAAAACCGCTTGATGAATCCGGGAATCGCGAACTCCATGAAATGTTCGCCCGTGCGACCCAAACGGTAGCAAGCCGTGCAAAAGCTCGGGATGTAGCCGTCGTCCGCAAGTTCTTTTATAACTTCGTCCAGCGAGCGCAAGTCGCCAAGCATGAATTGCTGACGGTCGGCTTGCTGGTCGTCCGTCGCTTTGGTGTAGCCCGCCATCTCTATGCGCGTTCCCGCGTCGATTTGCGACACGCCGAAGCTCATGCAGTCGCGGCGAAGCTGAGCGTTCTCGCGCGCCGTGAGTATTAGGCCGGTGTAGGGCACGGCGAGTCGAAGTATGGCGATGAGCCGCTTGAACTCGTCGTCGCTCACGACTACGTTTGGCTTGAAACCCATGCCAAAGGCCGGTTTGAGCCTCGGAAAACTGATTGTGTGCGGCCCCACGCCGTAGCGCGCCTGAAGGTGAAGCGCGTGCGACACGAGCCCTAGAGCCTCGAACTTCCAGTCGTGCAGACCGATGAGCGCGCCGATTCCCATGTCGTCGCAGCCGGCCTCGAAGGCCCTCGAAAGCGCGTCGAGCCGGTAGGCGTAATTCGCCTTGCGCGTGTTCGCGGGGTGAACCGCGGCGTACGTCGCGTGATGATACGTCTCCATGAAAATTTGGTAGGTGCCGATGCCCGCTTTTTTTACGATTTTAAACCCTTCCGCGTCAAGCGGAGCCGCGTTTATGTTGACGCGCCTAATTTCGCCTCGCCCGACCTTCGTTTCATAAACCGTCCGCACGCTTTCCGCGATGAAATCCGCGCCGTAGTCCTGATGCTCGCCGAAGACGAGAATGAGCCGCTTGTGCCCTTTGTTTTCAAGCGCTTCCACCTGCGAAACGATTTCGGACCGCGTAAGCGTAACGCGCGCGGCGTCGGCGTTGCTGCGCCTGAAACCGCAGTAAAGGCAGTCGTTGAGGCACTTATTGCCTATGTAAAGCGGCGCAAACAGCACGATGCGGTTGCCGTAAACGGATTCCTTCAACGCGCGCGCGGCGGCGAAAATTTCTTCGACGAGTTCCGGGTCGTCCGCGTTGAGCAGCTCGGCCGTCTCTTCCGCGCTTAGCGCCTGCTTGGCGAGGCTCTTCGCCACCACGTCCCGCACGCGCGCCTTGTCGGGCTTTTTGCCTTTAAGCATAGCTTCGAGCTTCGCGTCGTCGATGAAATCGACGGCTCCCTTGGAAAGTTCCAGCGACGGCAGCGTCTTCATTACGGCCTCCCGAGGTTCGCGGATATATCTGTTCCGCGCGATTTTTGAAATGTCAGAGAGATTCCCGGCCCTTTGCCTATCGTCCGCCCGACGCTTTTTATTTGCGCCTCGAGGCAGGGCAAGCACGTTTCGGCTTCCTCGTTGACGCAGGCTTTGTCGGGATAAATTTCATATAATTTTCGGTATTTCAGCGGCGTGAAGTTTGGCATAACAATGTTCGCGCCGGCCTTCAGAGCGTTCGCGCGGCCTTCGGCGCGGTCTATCGTGGCAAGCGCCGTAACGCTAGGAATGTTGGAATAGGGCAGCAACAGGCGCGTTATCGCCACGGCTTTTAGCGTCGTCGTTTCGTCGTTAGGAACCTGCGCGGGACGCTTAAAAGTTTCGCCCGCCCATTCGGCGTAAAGCGGCGTGGCCGGGTGCGGTATGTACGGCCCCACGCCTATCATGTCCAGCTCTAGCTCGGCGAAGAGAACTAAGTCTTCGGCCAGAACGTCGTACGTCTGCCCCGGAATGCCTACCATAACGCCGCTTCCCGTCTCGTAGCCGAGACTTTTTAAATGCCGCAGTATGAGCGTCCTCTCGTGGACGAGCCCCGAAGCGTGCGGATGAATTTTTTGGTAAAGATTCAAATCGCTCGTTTCGAAGCGCAGCAAATAACGGTCGGCTCCGGCTTTCTTCCACTCGTCGTAGTCGCTAAGCGGCCTCTCGCCCAGGCTCAGCGTTATCGCGAGCCCCGTTTCGCCGCGTATGCGCCTAACGAGCTCGGCGACGAATTCCGTCGTGTGCGCCGCGTCTTCGCCCGCCTGAATCACAGTCGTGCCGACGCCGTTTTTTGCTATTAACCTCGCCTGTTCCAATACTTCGTCGGCGGTCATGCGGTAGCGCGGAACGTTTTTATTCGCCGTTGAAATGCCGCAGTAAGCGCAGCACCTCTTGCAGTGATTGCTGATTTCGATAAGCCCTCGAAAATAAACGTCGTCTCCGACGCAGGCGCGCCTAGTCTCGTCCGCTCTGTCGAATAGGTTTTGCAAGACCGCGGGGTCGGTCTCCTCCAGCAAAGCCTTGATGGTATGAAAGTCCATTTTTCAATCCGTCGCTCCCTCTTCGGGCTCTTCCGCCGCCTTTACGAGCGTCGCGGTAAAAGTCGAGCCGACGTCCGGCTCGCTCTCCACGCTTACGCTTCCTCCATACAACGCCGTAAGTTTTTTTACAATAGAAAGTCCTAGGCCGCTGCCCATGACGTTTTTGGTTTTCTTGTTTTTTATCCTGACGAACTCGCCGAACAACCGCGACTTTTCCTCTTCGGTCATGCCGATGCCGGTGTCGGCCACCGTTATTTTTACGCCGTCTCCGAACTTCTCCACCGTCGCCGTTACGCGGCCGTCGTCGCGGTTGTATTTGACGGCGTTGCTCAGCAGGTTGTTGAAAATGATTTCAATCTCCCCCGCGTCGGCCCTAAATACGAGCGTTTCGGGACAGATCATTTCCATCGTAACGCGCTTGTCGGAGGCGGACGGAGCTATCGTCTCCATGCTGGCGCGGGCTATCGCGGCAACGTCGACGTCTTTCAGTTCGCGTTTCTTCTGCCCCGACTCGATGCGCGTGAGATCGAGCAAATCGAGTATCAGCTTGCGCATCCCTTCAAGCCGCACAAGCGAGCGCTCGACCGACTTGGAAACGATGGAAGGGTCGGCCATGATTGCCGGATCTTTTAAAATGTACAAATAGCCTTCTATGGCCGCGATGGGAGCTTTGAGTTCGTGCGCTACGACCGAAATGAGCTGGAAGCGCATCTGCTTTTTTTCCTGCGCGAGCTTGCGCGCCTGCCGCTGCAACAGCATATGGCGCGTCGTCTTGCGCACAACGCTTTTGAGCTCGTCGGGAGTGAACGGCTTGGCGAGAAAGTCGTAGGCGCCAAGCTTGGTGGCCTGCACGGCCGTTTCCAGCGAGGCGTACGCCGTTATCATCACGACGAAAATATCCTGCTTGCGATCGCCCAGCGCGTTGAGCACGTCGATGCCGGAAATGCCGGGGAGCTTATAATCAAGCATTATAAGATGAGGCTGTTCGGCGTTAATCATTTCAAGAGCTTCTTCGCCGGATTCCGCTGAAGAGACGACGAAATCAACGTCGCTGTCTATTTCGTCGATTCGGCAGCTGTATGACCGCAAGGCGCGTTCCACCGCCATTCTCATCCCTATCTCGTCGTCCACGACAAGCAGGCGCAGCGTCTCTTTCATGCTCTCGCCCCTTCCTCAAGCGCCGTTTTGGGGCGGCGCGGCAGCTTGACTTTAAAGGTCGTGCCGGTTTTTCCGGCGGCCGGATCGGCGTTCGATTCGAGAGTTATGTCTCCTCGGTGCATTTTTACGATGCCGTACACGACCGCAAGACCCAGCCCCGTTCCCTTACCCATCTGTTTTGTGGTAAAGAACGGCTCGAATATTTTATTTTTAATTTCCTTGGGGACGCCAACACCTTCGTCCGCCACTTCCAGCACCACCCATTCGCGGTCGCCCGACGCAGAAACGGTCAGCTTGCCTCCGTTGGGCATGGCGTCGTAAGCGTTGGTTACGAGGTTGGTTAAAATCTGCACCACTTGATCGCGGTCGATATCCGCGGTCGCGTCGTCGTCCCCGCGCATTACTTCCACGGTTACTCCTTCGGGAGGCGGCAGCGTTTTCATCGTGTTCTCGACCAGCTCGCGCATGTTGGTCGGCTGATGCACTACTTTATTTTGCCGCGCAAAGTCCAAGAGCCCCGCCACGATGCGCTTGCACCGGTCGGACTGCTCCGCGATCATTTTCAAATCTTTGTAAAGGCTCGAATTTTTATCCACTTCCTCGAGAAGCAAGTGCGTGTACATCAGCACCACGCCCAGCGGATTGTTTACCTCGTGAGCCACGCCCGCGGCGAGCTGCCCCATGCTGGCGAGGCGCTCCGAGTGCATGAGCGACTCCTGCGCGCTTGCCAGTTTTTCGGTCGAGTCCTTCAACTCGTTGACGGTCATTTCCAGCCTGTCGATTACGAACGGAAGGCACATTTCGCTTTCGGCGAGCCCTTTAATTATGGCTACCGCGTGGTCTCTGCATGTCTGGTAGCCGCACGCGCCGCAGTTCAGCTCGTCGTCCTTGGACGTTTTGCCCATGCGCTTGAGAACCCATTCAATCTGATCGTCCGAGACGTTCAGAATGCGTTGATCTTTCTCGCGGAAGGAGCGGGACAGATCGAGGTTGGCGAGCCTGTTGACGGTTTTATGCCACGCGTCGGAGTTGAGCCCCGCAAGGCGGTATTTTACGTAATGGCTCACGCGGGAGCGCCGCTTGAACAGCGTTTCCTTGCTGGTCAATCCGGGACCCGCTATGCAGCCGCTGCATGAAAGAAGCTCGACGAGATTCGCGTCCATACTTCCAGCCGCAAAGTCCCCCAGCGCGCACGTAAAGTTAGTCGCTCCGTCGGTGGCTATAACGTCGCCGACGACCAAATCTTCGGGAATGCCCGCGGCCTGCAAAATTCCTTTTGAGAGCGGAAACAGCGCGCCGAGCGAAGGATGCGGCGGATCGAAGTCGGAGGGATCTATATTTTGAGGATCGACTCCGCGAGACTCAAACATCTCGCGCAGCTCCTTGAAAGTTATTACCGCGTCGATTTCGCCTTCGACTTCTTCGTCTCTCGCTTCGGCCTTTTTAGCGATGCACGGCCCGATGAATACTATTTTCAAGTCTTTGCCTTCAAGAGCCCGCAAAGCCCGGCTCATGGCTACCATCGGCGAGACTATCGGCGCGAGGAAACGCACCAGCTCAGGATGGTATCTCTCGACGTATCCGACCACCGCCGGGCATGTCGTCGCAATATATTGGCTGCCGCGGTGCTCGACCATCAATTGACGGTATCTCTCGGCCACCAGATCCGCGCCGAAAGCCACTTCCGAAACCATATCGAAACCGAGAGCCCGAATCATGCCGACGAGAACGCGAAAATCGTATTCCGCCTGAAATTCAACCGGAAAGGAAGGAGCGACGCACGCCGCTACGCGCGCGCCGCTCTTCAACAGCTCTTCCACTTCGTCCACGGTCGATACCACCTGCTTCGCGCGCTGGCTGCAATATCTTACGCAGCTTCCGCAGGCTATACAGCGCTCCGGAACGACCTCGGCCTGACTCTTGGAAATTCGTATCGCCTTGGCCGGACATTTGCGGACGCAGGTAAAACAAACCCTGCACCTGTTCTTAATCGTTTTTACAAAGCAGATTGGTTTTTCGCTCATTTTTTCGCCGCGCTATACGCGCTCCCTTGCTTTCTCAAGCGTGAAGCAGCCTGCGAACCTCTTTTTTCAGCTGTTCCGGTCTCACCGGTTTGTCCAAAATTAGGTCGGCGCGCACCCACGACTTGGCGTCGTCCGAGTTCGCAGTAAAATCGAGACCCGTGCTCGCCGTAACGGCGGTAAGGATTATTACCGGCGTTCCCGGATAGAGCTTTTTAATATTGTAGCACAAAACGAATCCCGAATCCATATGCTCCATCATCAGGTCTATGACCGCAATGTCGGGAACGAAAGACAGCAGCTTTTCCTCCGCCTCTTCCTGACCGTTAGCGGTTTCTACTTCGTAACCTTCCGACTGAAGCGTCATGGCGACCTGCTCAAGAATATCCGGGTCGTCGTCGGCTAAAAGCACTTTTTTTACCTGGCTCATATTTCGCTCCTCTCGTTGCCCAAGGGCGTAATGGATTAAAGCAGTATGTCGCGGCGGCGGTAATGGGTGTGAAGCAGCTTATGGCTCTTCTCGCCCAGCGGCTTGCCCAAATACTCTTTATAAAGCCGCTCTACCCACGCGTTCCTGTGGCTCTGGCGCAGCGGCGCGTCGCGGTCGATTGCGTAAAGCGCGTTCATGCGGGCGCGTATGGCTTCCAAGTCGGAGTGAACCGGCTGGCCTCCGCCGTTGATGCAGCCGCCCGGACAGGTCATCACTTCTATAAAATGGACGTCCTTGCGTCCGGCCTTTATCTCTTCGAGAAGTTTGCGCGCCTGACCGAGACTGCTTACCACAACGGCCGTAAGTTCGAGTTCGCCAATTTTAACGCGGGTCTCCTTGCTGCCTTTAAGGCCGCGCAGATCTTGTAATTTGAGCTCTTTCAACTCGTCGCCGGTAATTAAATAATAAGCGCTTCTTACGGCAGCTTCCATGACGCCGCCGGTCGCGCCGAAGAGTTTGCCCGCGCTGGAGCGCTCGCCGAAGGGCGAATCCGCGTCTTCCGGGTCCAGCTTTTCAGGATCAACGCCGCAAATGCGAATAAGCTGCGCCAGCTCGCGGGTGGTGAGAACGAAATCCACGTCGGGAACGTAGGCGCGCCCCATCTCCGGACGTCCCGCCTCGAACTTTTTGGCGGTGCACGGCATTACGGTAACGCTCACGATGTCTTCCGGCTTCAGGTTTTCTCGCTCGGCCCAGAAACTCTTTATAATCGCGCCCATCATTTGCTGCGGGCTCTTGCAGGTCGAAACGTTCGGGATGAACTCGGGATAGAACTGCTCGACGAACTTAATCCAGCCGGGGGAGCAGCTGGTCATCATCGGCAAAACTCCGCCTTCGGTAATGCGCTGAACGAGCTCGCTTCCCTCTTCCATAATCGTAAGATCGGCGGCGAAGGATGTGTCAAAGACTCTTTTGAAGCCCAATCGGCGCATGGCGGCGACCATTTTACCGTCGAAGTCCACGCCCGGCTTGAAGCCAAATTCTTCGGCCAAAGTTACCGAAACCGCCGGAGCGTGCTGAACGACGACGGTTTTGCTCGGATCGTTGAGAGCCTTCAGCACGTCGTTGACGTTGGAATGCTCGTGCAGCGCGCCGGTGGGACATATCGTTACGCACTGGCCGCAATTGATGCAGCTTGATACGTTGAGCCCGCGGTTAAAGGCCGTTCCGATGAACGCGCGGCTGCCGCGGTCGATGAAGTCGATGGCTCCGACCGTCTGAATTTCCTCGCAGACGCGGACGCATTTGCCGCAAAGTATGCACTTCTCCGGATCGCGGTTTATGCTTGGGCTGCTGATGTCTTTCTCGCGCTTATTGCGCTTGCCTCGGAAAATGCGGTTGGTAATGCCGTACTCTTTGGCGAGCTTCTGCAAATCGCACTGCCCGTTGCGGATGCAATATAGACAGTCGTCCGGATGGTTGGAGAGAAGCAGCTCTACGATATGGCGCCTCGCCGTGATTACGCGCGGCGAGCGCGTTTTGATTTTCATTCCTTCGGAAACCGGAAAGGAGCACGAAGGAACGAGCGCGGGCGCGCCTTCGACCTCGACCACGCACATGCGGCAGGCGCCTGAAGGGAACAATCCCTCTATGTAGCACAGAGTCGGCACGTATTCGCCCGCCCGCTTTAGCGCGGACAGTATCGTCTCGCCTTTGTTAGCGGAGATTTGCTGGCCGTTTACTTCTATATTGAAGGTAGTCATTATTTGCCTCGTTCTTTCTCGTTAAACCGGCTGGGTGAAGTCGAGGTCGCAGCGCAGGCATCTTCTCGCCTCGCACAGCGCGTCCTTCTCGTGGACGCACAGCTCGACTTCCCGGAAATTATGCTTGCGGTTCTTCACCGGCAAGTGTATCGGCTCTACGCGCGTCGCGGCCTCTCCTTCGCCTTCCTCCCCGCTCTCTATCGGCTCAATGTAAACCGAAGGCAGCTTGACTTTGTTTATAGTCTTCAACTGTTTGCCGCTAACGTAGCGGTCAATCATAATTGCGGCCTTCTTGCCCGCCGCAATCGCTTCGATGACGGTGTTGGAACCGGTTACTACGTCGCCGCCCGCAAACACGCCCGCCTTGCCGGTCGCGAAAGACTCTTCGCTGACTTTAATCGTTCCGCTTCTGCTCAAGCCGATTTCTTTCAACTCCGCGGTCTCAGGCTCTTCGCTGATGGCGGCCACGAGCGTGTCTATTTTCTCCACGAACTCGCTTCCGGCCACGGGAACCGGGCGGCAGCGTCCGCTCGCGTCAGGCTCGCCAAGCTCGTTGCGGATGAATTTGACGGCTTTGAGCTTGCCGTTCTCGACTTCGAGGCCTACTGGCGCGACCAGCGTAACAATTTTCACGCCTTCTTCTATAGCGGCTTCGATTTCTTCGTTGTAAGCCGGCATCTCGTCGCGTCCGCGGCGGTAATACAGCGTTACGTCGGTAACGGCCTTCTGTCTAATCGCCACGCGGGCTGCGTCCACGGCTGAGTTTCCGCCGCCGATTACTCCTACGCGCCCTCTGGCAAGCTGCTCGCCGCGCAGGTTGTAAGCCTTGAGGAACTTGATGCCCGGCAGAACGCCTTCCGCGTTCTCGCCTTCGAGGCCGAGCTTGCGGCTTTTATGCGAGCCGATGGAAAGGTAAACCGCCTTGTATCCTTCGGCCAACAGACTATCGACGGTGAAGTCCTTGCCCATCTCTTTGTTGAGATGCAGCGTCGTGTTTTCATTGAGAAGCCCGTCGATTTCTTTTTTCAAAACGTCGCGAGGCAGACGGTATTCAGGGATGGCGCAGACAAGCATTCCGCCCGGCTTGTTTTCCTTTTCAAATATCTCAACCTTGTGTCCCTTTATCGAAAGGTAGTGCGCAGCCGTCAATCCAGCGGGACCTGCGCCGATTACGGCTATCTTTGCCGCGTTTTCCTTGGCCGGTTTTACTTTGAATTTATATGAAGACGGATCGACTTTATCAACCGCGAAACGCTTGAGCGCGCGAATGGCTATCGGCTGGCCTCCCGTGGTTCCGGCGCGGCAAACCTTTTCGCACGGGTGGTTGCAAACGCGCGCGCAGGCCGACGGGAAGGGGTTGGCGGCGCGGATTACGCGGTAAGCCTCGGCGTAGTCGCCTTTGGCGATGTTCGCGACGTAGCGCCAAACTTCCGTGCCGACCGGACAGCCGCCTTGACAGGGCGCGCCGACGAGCTCTTTGCAGGCTCCGGCCGGGCAGCGGCGCTCGAAGATATGCGCCTCGTACTCGTCGCGGAACCAGCGCAGCGTCGCGAGAACGGGGTTGGCGGCCGTCTGTCCCAAGCCGCAAAGCGACGTTTGCTTGATGATTTCGCCTAATTCCTTGAGGTACATCATCCCTTGGAAGCGGATGAGAGCGTCGTTCTCTTCTTCCTTGCGGCGCGGGCGCGTGATAGCCTGAAGTATCTCAAGCAGTCTGCGCGTTCCCTCGCGGCACGGAATACATTTGCCGCACGATTCGCTCTGGATAAATTCCATAAAATATTTAGCGAGATCGACCATGCAGGTCGTTTCGTCCATGATGACCATTCCGCCGGAGCCGACAATCGCGCCGAGCGATTGCAGCGACTCGTAATCGATGGGGACGTCCATCTGCGAGGCCGGAACGCATCCGCCCGACGGGCCGCCCATCTGCGCGACCTTGAACTTGCGCCCCTTGGGAACGCCGCCGCCGATGCCTTCTACGATTTCGCGAAGCGTGGTGCCGAACGGAACCTCGACCAAACCGGTGTTGTTCACGCAGCCGACCAACGAAAAGACCTTGGTGCCCTTAGACTTCTCGCTTCCCATGCCTGAGAACCATTCGGCGCCCTTGTTTACGATGAGCGGAATGTTTGCCCAAGTCTCTACGTTGTTTATGTTTGACGGCTTGCCGAAAACGCCCGACTGCGCCGGATAGGGCGGACGAGGACGCGGCATTCCGCGCTTGCCTTCGATGCTGTTCATCAGCGCGGTTTCCTCGCCGCAGACAAACGCTCCCGCGCCCATTTTTATAATCATTTCTAGGCTGAAACCGCTGTCTAGAATGTTGTCGCCCAGCAGACCGAGCTCTTTGGCCTGCGCCATGCCTTTATTAAGCTGCTCTATCGCGAGCGGATATTCCGCGCGGCAATAAATGTACGCCTTCTTCGCGCCTATGGCGTAGGCTCCAAGTATCATGCCTTCGATAATCGCGTGCGGGTTGCCTTCCAACTCGGAGCGGTTCATGTACGCGCCGGGGTCGCCCTCGTCCGCGTTGCAAATTACGTATTTTTCGCTGCCGGGCTGCATGCGGCAAAGCTCCCATTTGCGGCCGGTAGGGAATCCCGCGCCGCCGCGCCCGCGAAGGCCGGACTTTTTGACTTCGTCTATCACCGCTTCGGGCGTCATGCTCGTAAGCGCCTTGCCCAGCGCGGCGTAACCGCCGCGAAGAATGTAATCGTCAATGCTAGTAGGGTCCAGATGACCATTTTCAGCCAGAATTACGCGCGTTTGTTTTTTATAGAAAGGAACGTCCTGCTCGCGGACGATTTTCTTTCCGCTCGCCGGATCTACGTAAAGCAGCCGCTCTACCACCTGATTTTCCTTAAGAGTCTTGGTTATCAGCTCTTCGGCGTCCGAAGGCTTAACCATAACGTAAAAAATGTTTTCAGGGCGGATTACCACTATGGGGCCTTTTTCGCAGAAGCCGTGGCATCCGGTTACTTTGACTTCCACCTCGTCCTTAAGTCCGCATTTTTCAACCGCCTTGCGGAGCTCTTCCACAAGTTGAATCGACCCTTGCGCGTTGCAGCCGGTTCCGCCGCAGACGCATACGCGGGGTTTGTTCGGATTGTGGGCGGCCTGCAAAGAGGCGCGGTAGGCGTCTAAATCCTTCGCGTTCTTCAATCTGTTCATGGAGTTCTCCTCGCTTGTTTCTTTGTTCGTTGCAAGCCCGTCAGCCTTGAGCCGCGGCCTGAGCCGGTTCCGCCGCCTTTTCCCTGCACTCTTCAATCAGCTGGGTTATTTTGGCGGGCGACACCTTGGCGTAGAAGACTTCGTTTATGCAAAGAGCGGGCGACAGCGCGCACGCGCCCATACATGCGACCACTTCCAAACTGAACAATTTATCTTTAGTCGTTTGTCCGGGCTCTATTTTAAGCGTCTTAACTATCGTGTCGAGCACTTTGCCCGACCCCTTTACGTGGCAGGCTGTACCGCGGCAACACATAATATGGTATTTCCCTCTGGGCTGGAAACGAAACATATTATAAAAGGTGGCGACGCCGTAAATTTTGCTCGAAGGCAAATTCAGGTGCCTGCTTATCGCGGCGAGCGCGTCTTTGGAAATGTATCCTTCTGCCTCCTGCACTTCTTGCAGGATGGGGATTAACGAATCCCTCCTGGCGTCCGGATGACGTTTAAGGATGCTGGCAATCGTTTCTTCCATGCTCTTACCTCGTTTTCTTGGAGTTTTTGGAAGCGAAAAATGCGGCTTTTTCAAACGCCGTCGTAAAATCTAGGTTTTCAACGTAAACGCTTTGCGGAACGCGAAGCGGCGCGGGGGCAAAATTAATAATGGCGCGCACCCCGGCGCTTACAAGCTCGGTGGCTACGCTCTGCGCGGCTGCCGAAGGAACCGCTATAACCGCGAGCTTAACTCCGAGCTCTTTTGAAACGCGCTCTATTTCGCCGGAGTGATAACATGGCACGCCGTTGTACATTCTGCCGATTTTATCGGCTTCGACGTCGAAGGCGGCGACTATTTTCAGCGCCGGGGAGCGCCCCTGCATGTATGAAATCATCGCTTTCCCCAGATTACCCAAACCTACCAGCGCAATGTTCTGCCCCTCTTCCGCGTCGATGAGCGCTCCGATGCTTTGAATTATTTTCTCGACTTCGTAGCCGCGGTTCGGGTTGCCGGTCGGTCCGACGAGCATAAGGTCGCGCCGCACCTGCGCGGGGCTTACGCACGCTAGAGCCGCCAGTTGATAAGAATGAATTAAAAGCTGGTCGCTTGGCCAGTGATCGGTTAAAAGACGACGGTAAATAATTAATCTCCCGATCGTTTTTTCCGGCAACTTTTCCGACATCGGCTTAAACCTTTTCCAACCCTAAGAGCGACGGCCATTCGTTACGCCAATCACAGCGTTACAACTTTCACAATTCCTTTTTCTCACCAAACGGTTACTTTGTCAATGAAAGTGGAAATGAAATGTTTTCATACAATATATTCAAAACGTTAATAGTTAAATATGCGTCAAAATTAGAGTCGGTTATAAAAAATTGCGTACTAAAAAGTTATCGACAGTCAGCCCGGCAGCCGAGGTCGCTTCATGCGTGAAAGCAAAAAACTTTTTAAAGTTAGGGTTGCCTGAATAGTAATATTTTTTGCCCCTTATATTGACATTTAAGTAAATTAAGTATATAAGTTTACTTTCGTAATATGACGAGTTAAGGTTGAATATGCTCGGCAGAAAAAATCGTTACAAGGTCGAGATACGGGGAATCTCCTACCATGTAACGTCAGCGAAGAGCGAAGACGAGGTAAAAAAAGTCGCAAGTTTGGTGGAAGGACATATCGCGCAGCTTTTCTCAAGAAATCCGCATGCTTCCATCGTAGAAGCGACGATACTTACCGCTCTCAATTTTGCCGACGCGTATATTGACGAAGTTGAAAACCACAAGGAGGTTACGGCAAAGGTCAAATCAAGGATTGGCGTTATTATCGAAACTTTGGATGCGTTTCTGCATTCAAGAGGCGAACCCTGACCTCTTAAAAAAACCAGGATCGAGCTATATTTAGAAATAGATACGAATAAACGGCAGCGCTCAATTTGCGCGAATTCGCAATTTTTATGCGCGTTTTTACGCGGATACGGGGCTGTTTACATATTTGTCGCGATTGTCTCGCGTTTCACGGCTCGCCGCCAATCCTTACAAACATAGATAGGAGGATATTATGGCGCATTACTTGATTATCGGGTTTGCGGCGTTTGCGGTTGGAGCCGGAATTGCCGCGCTTTTGGCTTGGTTGATAACCAAAAGCAAAATCGGTTCGTTTGAAAAGGAAGCGGCGAGAATTATTGCGGAAGGAGAAAAAGAAGCGGCTAAAATCGCCCAGCGCGCAGAGCGCGAAGCGAAGGACAACGAAAGACAACTGCGGCGCGAAATGGAAAAAGAGCTCGCAGACCGCCGCAAGGAAGTTACAAAAATCGAAGAGCACCTTCATATTATGGAGGAAAATCTCGAAAAGAAAACCGCTCACCTTGATCAGCGCGAGCAGGAAGTCCTGAAAAAAGAGAAAAAAATAAAGAACCTAGAAGACTCCGTTACGGAAAAACTAGCGGAGATTTCAAAAAAATTCGACGAACAGGTTGCCGAACTGCAAAGAATTTCGGGAATGACCAAAGAAGAGGCGCTGGAAATGCTGACCGTCAAGCTGACGGAGGAAGCTCAGCATAACGCCGCAAAAAGAATAAAAGAAATTATCGACGAGGCGAAAGAGCGGAGCATGGAAGAAGCGCAGCGCATAATCGCCACCGCCGTTCAGCGCTACGCGGGCGAATACGCCGTCGAGCGCACCGTATCAGTCGTAACTCTCCCCTCCGACGAAATGAAGGGGCGCATTATAGGCCGCGAAGGGCGCAACATTAAAGCTCTCGAAACCGCGCTCGGCGTCGATATAATTATCGACGATACGCCGGAGGCTATAGTAATTTCCGGCTTCGACCCGGTCCGCCGCGAAGTGGCGAGGCTGTCGATGACGAAACTAATCGAAGACGGACGCATTCATCCTGCGCGCATTGAGGAAATCGCCGCGCAGAGCAGAAAACTCGTAGAAAAACAAATAAAAGAGTACGGCGAACGCGCGGTCTTCGACCTTGGCATCCACGGCATGCACCCCGATTTGATAAGATTGGTCGGACAGCTTCGTTTCCGTTACAGTTATTCGCAAAATATATGGGGACATTCCATTGAAGTCGCATATTTGGCGGGCATGATGGCCGGAGAGCTAGGGCTCTCGGTCAAAAAGGCGCGCCGCGCAGGCTTGCTGCACGACATAGGCAAGGCGGTTACGCACGAGCAGGAAGGCTCTCACGCGGTAATTGGAGCCGAAATAGCTTCTCGTTTCGGCGAAAGCAAGGAAGTGATTAACGCCATCGAAGCGCACCACAACGACGTAGAAATGACGAGCCCCATATCCGCTCTTGTTCAGGCGGCGGACGCTCTTTCGGGAGCGCGCCCCGGAGCCAGAATGGAAATTATGGAGCAGTACATTAAACGTCTGCAGGAGCTTGAGGCGATTGCGACCAACATGAAGGGCGTCGATAAGTCTTACGCCATTCAAGCGGGCCGCGAGCTGCGCGTAATAGTGCAGGCCGAAAGCGTTTCGGACGAAATGAGCGCGGTTTTGGCGGACGAAATCGCAAAACAGATTGAAAACCAGATGACCTACCCCGGACAGATTAAAGTAACGGTCATCCGCGAAACGAGAGCCATTGCGGTGGCGAAGTAATTATTCCGCGAAACGCGCAAAATAAAAGGCAGGTCTTAACCTGCCTTTTTTAATTTTAAACCGTCGGCGCTCGTTTATTTCATTCCGACCGGATAATAGGTAAATCCCTTTTCTCTTACGCCTGACGGATTGAATATGTTGCGGCCGTCGAAAATAATCGAACTCTTGAGCTTTGCTTTCACTATCTCAAGATTGGCCGCGATGAATTCGCTCCATTCCGTACAAATAATTAAAGCGTCGGCGTCAACGCAGGCGTCGTACGGGTCTTCCGTCAATTCGGGGCATTTCTGCTTTTCTTCTTTATAATATTTTTTAACGTTTTCAGCCGCCTGCGGGTCGTACGCCGCTATTTCAGCGCCTTCGTCGCGCAAATATTCGATGATCGTTAGAGCCGGGGAATCGCGTATATCGTCGGTGTTCGGTTTAAAAGACAAGCCCCATACCGCAAACTTACGGCCGGAAAGCTCGCCGTCGAAGTGGTCTTTAATTTTAAGGAAAAAGTGCATTCTTTGGTTTTTATTGATGGTTTCTACAGCGGTGAGCATCATCGGGTTATAGCCGGCTTTAAGCGACGAATTAATTAACGCTTTTACGTCCTTTGGAAAGCAGCTTCCGCCGTAACCGATGCCCGCGGAAAGAAACTGGCTGCCGATGCGCTTGTCCGCGCCAATCGCGTTTTTTACGTCGTTGACGTTTGCGCCGAAGAGCTCGCAAAGATTAGCCATTTCGTTCATAAACGAAATGCGCGCGGCGAGCATACAGTTGGCGGCGTATTTCGTCAGTTCGCTGCTTTTAACGTCCATGAATATAAGCGGATAACCCTCGCGGGTCTGCGGCTCGTAAATTTCGGTCAGCATTTCGCGGGCTTTGTCGTCTTCTACTCCGCAGACGATTCTGTCGGGTTTCATAAAATCCTTAACGGCCGTTCCCTCTCGCAGAAATTCCGGGTTCGAGGCGATGGAAAACTCATGCTTGGCGCGCTTTTTAATAATCTCTTTTATTCTATCGCCGGTTCCGACAGGAACTGTGCTTTTAGTTACTACCAAAGTGTATTTGTTGATATTTTTACCAATTTCTTCCGCGGCGTTCCAGATTTGAGATAAATCGGCGCTTCCGTCCGGTCTTGGAGGGGTGCCTACTGCTATGAAAACGGCGTCGCATTCCGCGACCGCCTCTTTTATTTGAGTGGTGAAATTCAGCCGACCGGCTTCGGCGGTTTCTTCTATTACCTTTTCAATTCCGGGTTCGTAAATCGGGCTTTTGCCCGCTTTAAGCATTTCGATTACCGGTTTTTTCAAATCTACGCAGTAAACGGTGTGCCCGATTTTCGCCAGGCACGCGCCGCTGACGAGTCCCACGTATCCGGTTCCGAGCATCGCAATTTTCATAATCAACCTCCAGTCAAATCGTTTCGTTTTTACGGGGGCGCATACAAACAGAGTAACTTTTTAAATGGCCGACCGCAAATATTTAGGGTTAAATTAATCATTCAAGGGTTAATCTCCAAATAAAATGTACAAAAAAAACGCCGGAAAGTAAAGAAAATGTCTTATAAGGTTTCATCACCGCGATAACTTTGAGTAATAGCGACGTAAGGTAAAAACTTCTCGGTTTGTATATAATTCATCGAAAATTCGCCAAAATTCGACGCTTTTTCTATACATATTTATATATAGTGTAAATAAATATTTACATGCGGTTTTGTCCGCGTTTTTACAACCGCTTGATATTTTTACGATTAATTTCCTTTTCAAATGGCGCCTGAGTTGCTAAAATGCTTTAGGATTATTGTAATTATTTTTTACGTTTCCATTTTTTCAAGGAGCTTAAAAATGTCGATAAGAAACGGATGTAAAACCTTTCTCGCGGCGGCGCTGACCGTCGTCGCCATGGCGGCGCTTGCGTATGGCTGCGGAACCACCGGAACTGCGCCTTCGGGCGGTTTGTGTAAAAAGAACTCCGACTGCAAAGACGGCTTCGCTTGCAACGAAGCGGGCGTATGCATTCCAATGTTCGACTTCGACTGGAACGAACTGGAATGGTTCGAAACGGACGTTGACCTTGAAGGCTGGGAAGAAGCCTGCGCCGAAACCGCGCAGCCTCAACCGCAAAAAGTCGGCGACTGCCAGCTCTGGACCTGCCTGCCCGCCACCGCCCCGACATGCTGGCAATGCGGAGGCGCAGCCGACCCGGCAAAGAACGGCGCTTCGTGCGCAGACGGCGAACTGACGGGCGTATGCGCCGACGGCGTTTGCGTAACCGGCGGCGACGTTGATTCAGAAATCGACCTAGACGACTGGAACTCCAAATGCGGCGACGTTGACAACAACGAATTCTACGACGCGATACAAATAGTTCAATGCAAACGCCAGCAATGCGTAAAAGTAGATTATCCGCAGTGCTGGAGCTGCTCGTTCGTCGCCGACTCGGCCCAGAATGGAAATACCTGCACTATTAAGCCGCCCGAAGGGACAATGCCGCCGGAGAAGGCCGGAATTTGCAAAGACGGCGAATGCGTCGAACAAGGAAGCGACGGCGACGCAGAACTCATAGAAGGCGAATACGACAACGGCACGCCTTGCGGCAGCATGGGCGGAATTTGCTCTACGACTAGCTGCGGCGAAGGGTACAAGCGCGCCTCGATTATCTTCGCAATGCAGTTGTGCCCATCTCTCGAATCGTTTTGCTGCCTCCCCGAAAAAGACGTAGCCTGCTACCAAAATGGCGGCTGGTGCACGTTTAATGGCGGCGCCTGCGGCCCCGGATTTGCGGTCAGCGCGCTCAATCCCAACGGCTGCGAAGTCTTTACCGAAACTCAGTGCTGCGTCCCATCCGGCACAAATTGCGTTCTCGAAGGAGGCCGCGGACAGATGGGCGACGACCATTGCTGCGAAGGTTTGACCGAAATATCCAATTCGTTCGCCTCGTCCAACGGTTCGTGCGTCTCGGCGCCCGACCTTTCTTTCTATTGTTCCAAGTGCGGCGACAAAAAATGCGGCCCCGGCGAGAATTTCTGCAACTGCCCCGGCGACTGCGCAAAACCCGGCGAATGCAAGAGCGACGATCAATGCCCCGCGCCTTCATGCCTCGACCTCCCCACGGGGATGATACGCTGCGCCCAAACTAAATATACTTGCGACGCGATTACCGGGAAATGCGTTTCGATGACGCAAAATAAAGACGAGCAGATTTGCGACAACGCGACGGGCTTATGCAAGGAGCCGCCCGCAACAATGTGCGAGCAGGACGGCGCCGGCATTTGCACGACCGCCTCGACCTGCCCCGCCGGATACGTTATGAACGCCGTAGCGCTGGGCTGCGGCAAAAACTGCTGCCTGCGCAACGACTGCGTAACGGCAAACGGATATTGTACAGGCTGGTCGCCTAACCCGTGTAAAGACGGGTACGAAATAGGCGAAACCGGCGGATGCCCCGGCGGTAGAAGCGCCGCCTGCTGTATGCCCAAAACCAAATCCATATGCGAGAGCGATGGAACCGGCTTGTGCGTAACCTACGGAAAAGAATGCCCTCCAGGCTTTGCGGCCAACAGCGACCCGATGGGATGCGGCGAATCGACGGGCGGAATAATCGCCGAAACGTGCTGCCTCAAATCGGCCTGCAACGCAATGGGCGGCAACTGTTTCTATTGTCCGCCGAACGCCGACTGCGGCTGCGCAAGCGATACTCATTATCAAGCCGGCGCCGGCTGCCCTGACGAAGCCTTCTGCTGCGTTCCGAACGCCCAAACTTGCGCGACTGCGGGAGAATTTATATCGTCAGACAAACCTAAATGCTGCGAAGGGCTTACTCAGACCGAAGCGGTTTTGCCCGATTACGCAGGCTGCCATCCGATGATTCCCTCGCCGGGATTGATATGCCTGAAGCTGAACGACGGCTACTGCGACCAATCGAGCGGAGAAAATTGGTGCAACTCTTACGACTGCCCCGCGCCGCGCCCCTGCAAAGTCGCAAAGGACTGCCTGCAGTACAACTACGAAGTGGCGTGCACGGGTCATTGGCAGTGCCTCGACGGCTCTTGCCATGAGGCTTGCGGCGAAACGTGCGGCGACGGCAAGTGCAGCCCGGATGACGGCGAATCGACTACTACATGCTGGCCTGATTGTAAAGACGAGTGCGCGGTTGATAAGGACTGCGCCGTCAAAACGACGCCGTGGCCCGACATAATGAGCTGCTTCGGTCGCTGGGACTGCAAAGAAGGCAAATGCGCCCCGGTGTGCGACAGCCAGTGCGGCAACCAATTATGCGAGCCGGGTATTGGAGAAAACGCGCAAAGCTGCCCGTACGACTGCGTTACGGAATGCAATAGCGTAAAAGACTGCCTGACCAACGACTGGGGAATTCGCTGCTCCGGCTACTTTAGCTGCGAAGGCGGCAAGTGCCTTAAAAACTGCGGCGGAAGCTGCGGCGACAACGTCTGCAAACCGGACGAAGGCGAAACGAAGGCAAGCTGCCCGCAAGACTGCAATCAGTGCAACGTTCCAAAAGATTGTTTGAGCAGAACGTGGGATATTAAGTGCATGGGTTACTGGAGCTGCGACTCGAATATATGCAACCAGAATTGCGGAGGAAATTGCGGCGACGGCAATTGCAATCCGGAAAAAGGAGAATCCGCCGCCAGCTGCAGTATAGACTGCAAGGCTCCGCAGTGCCAAAGCAATTCCGACTGCGCCTACTGCAAAACGGTAGGGACGACCTGCTACATGTACAACGATTACTGCTCAGGGGGCGCATGCGTAACAGGCTCCGTTTCCTCTACGGCCAACGCGACATGCGACTCGGTCAACAAAAAATGCGTCGCCAATCCCGTAACCGCCTGCGAGCAGAAGGGCGGCTACTGCTCGACGACCGCCTCTTGCCAATCCGGTTACCAGAGAAGCGCCGACCCGCTAGGCTGCGCCTCAAGCTCCGGCTCGGAAGCCTTCTGCTGCCTCCCCTCCGCGCAGGAATGCAAAGAGCCAAAAGACTGCCTAGGAAGAATGTGGATGGTTGACTGCATCGGCCATTGGAACTGTACGAACAATATGTGCCAGCCCGCATGCGGCGCGCCGTGCGGCGATAAAGTCTGCGACCCCGCCAAAGGGGAAGACTCATACAACTGCCCAGACTGCAGACAGACAAGCTGCAATACCGATTCGGACTGCGGACGCTGCGAAATGCGCGGAACGAGCTGCCTGCAGTACAAGCAGCAGTGCTCCGGAGGAATCTGCGTAGATTTGTCGGCTCTTACCTACCCCGACTACACGTGCAACTCCGCGACTAAAATGTGCGAAAAGCCGAAATGGGAATGCGAACAAAAAGGCGGATCGTGCCTAAATACGTACGGCTGCCCGATAGGCGGCTACCCGGCTAGCTACGCCTGTCCGGCGACGGCTCCGCTGTGCTGCATGGGCGGCGTCCCCCAGTGCCGAATAGACTCCGACTGCGGAACGCCGACATGCGCTTCAACATCCGACGGATACTGCCGCGAATCGGTTCCGGCCTGCAATAACGGAACGTGCGAAACTCTTGAAAACACTTACTCAGGTTACGCCTGCTCATATACTGGCCGCTGCCAGCCCATGACGACCAAATGCGCGAACGACTGGGAATGCGGTTCGCAGTATTGCGAGGGCATTGAAGGCTCAATGAGCTGCAGAGAAGCGTATCCCGTTTGCAACAACGGCGTCTGCAGCGTCAAAAAATCGGACTATCCGATTCCGTACGTCTGCAATTACGATAAAGGCGCGTGCGAATATCCTCAAAAATGCAAATCCGACTATGAATGCGGAGCCCCGTCGTGCTTCGACGCAAGCGGCGTTGGAAGCTGCGTGCAATCGACGCCGTATTGCGACTTCGCCTCGGGAACTTGCCAGACAAAGAACTCGTCGTTCATGCCGCCTTACTACTGCAACTATAACAACGGCTACTGCGAAACCGCGCAAAAATGCTCGAACGACAAGGAATGCGGCTCGCCTTATTGTTACGACGGCGACGATGGAAGCTGCTATTCGGTAAACTATTATTGCGGCCCCGATGGAATGTGCGGCTCGTCGGAAGGCGCGACGCCTAACGCGAAGTGCGATTATAATACCAATCTTTGCGTCTCAACCGGGCTTACCTGCGATCAAGCGGGCGGCTACTGCGCCAGACGTTCATGCAACAACGGCTACTATCAAGACTCGTCTTACTCTTGCGCAAGCGGAATATGCTGCATGCCTAACCAAACGCAAACCTGCGCCGGCGTAAACGGAGTATGCACGGCGTACTGGAGCGGATGCCCCGCAAGCAAGCCCAACTCGGGCTCTCAGATGGATTGCAGCCTATGGGAAAGATGCTGCACGCCGTAACGAAAACAAAACCAATTAAAAAGAGCGGCCTTGCAAGCCGCTCTTTTTTTGACCGAAAAAAGAAAGTCTTATCAGCTGCCGGAATTATTAGGCAGACCGAAATTCGTCATTCCGAAGCCGCCGGAGCCCGAATCGTTAGGCCCTTTTTTCATGCCGCCGCTCATTTTGTCCCTCTTTTCGCCGTCCTTAACCATTTCCATAAACTCTTCCGGCTCGTGCGAGCGCGAAAGAGCCTCCTCGAAAGTAATCATACGGCTGCGATAAAGTCCCAGCAGCGATTGATTGAAAGTTTGCATGCCGTGTTTCGACTGGCCGGTTTGCATCGTGCCGTATATTTGGTGCAGCTTATCGTCGCGAATAAGAGCCCTGATTGCCGCGTTGGGAATTAAAATTTCAATCGCGACTACTCGCCCGATGCCGCTGGCTTTGGGAACTAGCATCTGAGCCAAAATGCCCGCCAAAACGAACGAAAGCTGGGCGCGAATCTGCGTCTGCTGATGCGGCGGAAACATGTCGATGATGCGGTGAATGGTTTGAATGGTGTTGTTGGTGTGAAGAGTGGCGAAAACCAAGTGGCCGGTTTCCGCGATTCTCAGCGTCGCTTCCATCGTTTCCAGGTCTCGGATTTCGCCGATGAGAACTACGTCCGGGTCCTGTCGCAAAACGTATTTCAGAGAACTCGTGAACGATTTGGTGTCCGTGCCGACTTCGCGCTGGTTTATTAACGAGTTCTTATGCGGGTGAAGAAACTCGATAGGGTCTTCGATGGTGATAATGTGGTGGTTGCGCTCGGTGTTAATCAAATCTATCATCGAGGCAAGCGTGGTGGATTTGCCCGAACCGGTCGGCCCGGTAACGAGGATAAGACCTCTAGGCTTAAGCGCCAAATCGCCGACGATTTGCGGAATCATCAAATCGGCCAGCGGTTGAATTTTAAACGGAATCGTACGAAAGACTCCGGCGACCGCGCCGCGCTGAACGAAAATGTTGGCTCTGTAACGAGACAAACCTTTTACGCCGAACGAAAGGTCGAGCTCCTGCTCGGCCTCGAACTTCGCTTTTTGGCTTTCGGTAAGGATAGAATAGCAAAGCTGTTTAGTATCCGACGGAGTAAGCGGAGGCGACTTGACCGCCACGAGTCGTCCGTCGATGCGCAGCTGAGGAGGAGAGCCCGTCGTGATGTGAAGATCGGACGCGGCTCTTTCCGTCATCGCTTTTAAAAGTTGCGGCAGAGTAATTGACATTCTATTCCCGTCCTTTTATCCGCTTGCTTGGATAAAGCACTAATCCGGCGAAGAGTTTCTGACGACTTCTTCAATTGTGGTAATGCCTTTCTTGAGTTTGCCTAAAGCCGCCATACGCATTGTCCACATGCCGAGTCGAATGGCCTCGCGTTTTAGTTCGACCGCGCTGGCTCCGTTAAGCACGTAATCTTTCAATTCGTCTTTGAAAGGCATGACCTCGTAAATTGCCGCCCTCCCCTTGTAACCGGTATCGTTGCAGTTCTGGCAGCCCTTGCCTTTGAAACATTGAATATTTGGAGCTTCGTCGGGCGGAACGCCCGCTTCAATGAGCGTCTCGACCGGAACCTGAACCGGCTCCTTACAGTTTTCGCAAATCTTGCGGACAAGCCTTTGCGCCAAAACTAGAATGACCGACGCTACGACGAGGAAGGGCTCGACGCCCATATTCAGAAGTCGCGAAATGGTCGCCGGAGCGTCGTTGGTGTGAAGCGTGGACAAAACCAAGTGCCCGGTAAGAGCCGCCTTAATCGCGATTTCCGCCGTTTCGAAGTCTCTAATCTCGCCGACCATGATGATGTCCGGGTCTTGGCGGAGGAAGGAGCGAAGCGCGCTCGCGAAGTTAAGGCCGATGTCGTCCTGCATCTGGACCTGATTGATGCCGTGCAGCTGATATTCTACCGGATCTTCCGCCGTTGAGATATTGACGTCAACTTGGTTGAGCTCGGTCAACGCGGAATACAGCGTCGTCGTCTTTCCAGAACCGGTGGGGCCGGTAACGAGCATCATTCCCCACGGGCGGTGCATGGCGTCGCGAAAGTCTTTTAGCTGGTGTTCTTCAAAACCTAGTTTCATAAGGTCGAGCTGAAGGTTGCCCTTATCGAGAATTCGTAAAACGACCTTCTCGCCGTACATGGTGGGCAGAGTGGAAACGCGGAAGTCGGTTTCGCGGCCGTCGGACATCTTCAGCTTCATACGGCCGTCCTGCGGGAGTCGCTTTTCGGCGATGTCCAGCTTGCTCATAATTTTAAGGCGCGAAACGATTGCAAAACGCAGCTTCATCGGAGGCTTCATTACTTCGTAAAGAACGCCGTCGATGCGATAGCGTATGCGGAACATCTTTTCGTATGTTTCGACGTGAATGTCGCTTGCTCTTTTGCGGATTGCGTCAACCAGCGTAAGGTTGACCAGCTTCACGACCGGAGCCTCTCCCGCCTGCCTTTCCAAATCAACGACCTGACCGTCGCCAATGTCCTCTTCGTCAACCTCGGCCACGCCCATTTCGTCGAGATCAAACTCTTCCATCACCTCGTCGTAAACTTTGTCGGTGGTGTCGTAATATTTTTGTATCGCCTGCTTGATGCTCGTTTCCGGCGCGACGACGACTTCGACGTTATAACCGGTGAGGAATTTAATGTCGTCAATCGCGTAAATGTTGCTCGGATCCGCCATGGCGACGATTAACGAACCGCCCGCCCGGTTGATGGGAATGCAGCCGTGCTTCTCCGCGACTTCCTTTGGGATGAGCCTGATGACTTCCTGTTCGATTTCAAACTCGTTTAAATCGACGGCTGGAACGCCGTAATGCTTGCTGAGAAAGTCGGAAAGCTGGTTTTCTTGAAGATAGCCCAATTTGGTAAGATTGTATCCGAGACGCCCTCCTTCTTTGGCCTGGGCGTCCTGCGCCTTTTTCAATTGTTCGACGGAGATTAATTTTTCTCTTACCAGCAACTGGCCGAGTCTGTTGCCCATGTTGTTTACCTCGCGCAAATTTTAATAATGCGTCAAGCAAATAGTTTTGCTAGAACGTACATATTATAGAAATTTGCCGAAATTGCAATATTCATTCTTAAAATAATTAAGGCGAAATTCCGCCGCCTTTAATACATCTCCACTATTTTTATTTCAATCTTTATATAAGCGTTCTCGTTTTGAGACTCGTCAAAGCCGTCTTGAAGCTGAATTTGCCCATGGAACGAAACTACTTCTTTATTAGTATCCCACAGCGATTCCATAATTCCGAAGCGTCTGTAATAATCGACTTCCATAACCGAAAGGTCGAGTTGAAGTTCCGTCATTTCGTCTAAAACGGGAGCGGCGAAAATCGGCCAGTCGAAGTTAAAGTCGCTTCCTTCATATTGAACGAACGGTTCGGGACTGCGGTATGGTATTTTGTCCTCGCTTATAAGCACGTCGCGCCCCAGCTTGTTCTTGACGTACGGATTGTAACGAACCTCGACGTGCATCGCAATTTCCGCCGGAGCCGTTCCGTACTGGCCGTCAAACGGCGCCTTGCTCTCCAGGTCTTTGAACAGCTTGATTTCTCTGAGCGTAATATAAGCCTTCCTTTTACCGAACAGCGTCGCGGCCGTCAACACCATCGAAGAATCCGTGTCGGGCAGCGTCATGTGATCCACGTGAACGTAAGTGTGAGTCGCCTTTACTATTTTGCCCGACGGCGTTTTAAGCGCCGCGTAATCCAACTGGTCGTGAAAATACTCGTCAAGCGTGTACATTATTCCGTCGTTCGGCTCGTCGCCTGTATTGCCGGTAATATCGAGCAGCTTTATGTTAAGAGCCTCTTTAATAGCAGGGTCGGTAGCCGTGTTGTTGTGAATTATCATTCCGGCGAAGTAAGGATTATTTCCTTCCCACAGCTTGTGATCCCATACGGTATTATAATCTTGCACGAAATCGGGGTTCATTATGACGAAATCGGACAGCTGCAAACCTATTCCGCTCGCCACTTCGCGGACAGTCTGGTTGTTGTAAAGCCTTGCAAGCCTTGCTCCGGCAAGAACGCCCGCCGTAGTAAACCACCTTACGAAGCGGTTTTCCGCCGCCAAATTTTCGATGTTATTTTCGATTACGTAACGCGTAATAAAACACCCCATCGAATGACAGGCGACGTTTACGTGCGTCGCGCCTGTCGTTTCGAGCTTCCAGCGAATATATTTCGCGACTATTAAACCGTAGCGCCGCAATGCGGTTGGGCCGTCGTACGGGTATTGCTCAATCTCGTCGATCTGCTCCTGCGTCAGCCATTCGGCCGGAACGCCGCCGTAATACTCCAGTTTCGTAAATTGATTTTTTGCCCGTCTCCCTTCCGCGTTATCGCTGCACGGGCGCGTAATTCCAAGCTGCCTTATGTCTTGAAGAAGACCGCCGCAGCCTCTATCCTCGCCGTAAACCATAGTTTTCATCTCGTCGGCGCTTTTATTGTAAAAGCCGTGCACCCAAACCGAAATGGTCGTATCGTTCACGTATTCTTTTTTCCCGGTCATAACCGGCATCGTTCCGCAGTCGCGGGGACAGACGTCCGCGCGCTCGCAGTAATCGCACGAGCCGTTGCCGCAGTCGTCGTAGCGGTGCGGGTCGGGGTTTGGGCCGATGCACATGCTCATTATGCAAATGCCGCCCGGACACGTCGCCGGAACGCTCATATCGCAGGTGTAGTTATATTCTATTTCGTAGCTGCAATCCGGGTCTTCAGCCGAATTTTCTTCGGCGTCAATCTCCGGCTCCGTTTCCGGTTCGGCTTCCGCCGCCTGCTCTTCTTCCGCGGGATTTTCTTCGTCGGTCGGCAAATCGTCCTCGACGGCTTCTTCTGCCGGCTCTTCAACCTCAGCCGGCTCCTCTACCGGGGTTTCTTCCGGAACCGTCTCTTCAATAGTTTCCGCCGGTTCGTCCGCCGCTGGTTCTTCTTCCGTAAAAATCTCGGCTTCGTCTTCAAGGGCGATTTCCTCGTCTCCGCCCATTTTGGTATTCGAGGAACTTCCGCAGCCGACCTGCGCCATGACGGCCAACGCGGCTATCGCGATGAAACACGCCGCTTTTTTCATTTTTTCCTCCATGCCGGTTCGTCAGAAAACGAGAAATATCAAGATGTTTTTGTAATAAAGTTATATTAGTCCATTATTTTTTATTTTACAAGAGAAGGCGTCGGCAATTTTGTTCGGCGGGCAAAAAAAAAGACCGAAAAAACGGTCTCTAAATTTTAAGGTGGTGCCGAAGAGGGGATTCGAACCCCTACACCCGCAATTAGGCGCTGGATCCTGAATCCAGTGCGTCTACCAATTCCGCCACTTCGGCACAAAAGGACTTTTAAAAGAACAGTTTTGTCTTATAGCATTTTCTTGCAAAAAAGCAAATTGAAAAAACAAAGCGGCGTTTTTTTTAATTTACGCTTTAGTTTACCGCGACGTCCCGCGGACGCACTTGACCGAATGCGTTGCGGTTTTAGAATCTCCTAAAAAGGCTCCGAATTGAAAATCGACGGCCCACGCCTGAGTCGTCGGGTTTGCCGCGGTCGTGGAAGACCAGAACATTTCGTTTGAAGCGTCCGGGAAGTCGGAGGCCGGATTGTCGCGGCCGTAGTTCAACAGCGAAACAAGCTCTTTAACGTTGGGCAGCCGCCAGTCGGTTTTCGAGGCGTAACCGCTTTGCTCGCAGTAATAAAGAGCTTCCGTCCACTTCTTTCCCGTCGCGTAAACTTGCTGCCAAACTAGTCCGGTTACGTTATCGACTATAATCGGTTCGCTGGTTCCGCTCGTAGTAAAATGCTCGTAAGAACCGGTCCCCGAGTCGGTCGGCCCGCCGCGGACGCATCGTACGTTCTGCGTCGCGTCCGTCTTCGTCGTCAGCCCGTTTCCGCCGATTCCGTACTGAACGTACCAAGCCGCCGAGGCGTTCTCCGAAGATTCGTTGGAGGACCAGAAAGGCCAGTTATAAGAAGTTCCCATAAAAGCGTTGGGATGTATAGACGGATCGTAAACGCTAAGGTCGGCTATGCTCGCAAGCTCGAAGACGTTGGGGAGCCGCCACCCGCCGACGTTGGCGTACGTAAGCGTCGAGCAGTAGGAAACCGCCTGCGACCACGATTGATTTTGCAGAAAAATTCTCTGCCAAATAAGGCCGGTAGTCTTGTCCTCGACCGTTTCGCCGTCCATAGGCATCGACAGCGCCGAGCAATCGACCTGCGCCGCCGAGCCACTACTGCAGACGAAAGCGGTTTCGGCCTGCGAGTATTGCGAGCCCCGCCCGCAGTAGATTCTCCGCTCTGGGTCTCCCCAAACCGGCGGACCGCCGCCCGCCCACGAC
>CAYNVS010000002.1:0-203816 GCA_964400725.1 uncultured Myxococcales bacterium | reverse complement strand
CGGAGATTTTCGACCACCTGCGCGAGCAGGCCGCGCTCGATAAGCCGAACGTAGTCAAGCACCGCGGCACCGCCGATTTCGGCGATTTCGCAATCGACGTTCTGCGCGCGATTTCAGGCGGAACCGAGATTGTGGCGCCGCTCAACGTGCAAAACCGCGGCTTAATCGACGACCTTCCCGAAGGGCTCGTGGTGGAAGTGCCGTGCAAAATAAACGGCAAGGGAGTATTCCCGATTCCGATGGGGCGCCTGCCAGAAGAGCACGCCGGATTGATTAAGTCGCTGGCGCATTACCAGTATTTAACCGCTAAAGCCGGATGGGACGGAAACGCGGACGACGGACTTGCGGCGCTTATGTCTAATCCGCTCTGCCGAGATTTGGACGTAGCCAAGCCGATGTACCGCGACATGAGCCGCGCTTGCGCCGAGTTTTTGCCCAAGCGTCTCGTTGCCTAAACCGATGCAATCGACGAGGATTATATGAGCAAAAAAGACGACATCGACAAACTGACGAACGACAAGGAAGAAGAGGGTTTCTTCAAAAAGAAGAACTACGATACCGAACCGAAGGAATACAAGTTCGAGATAATGGAGTCGTTCGACGAGGACGAAAATTTGACGTCTTCGGAAAAGTTTATGAAAAGAAAACTGCCGCTGTTTACGCAGCTTGGGCTTATATTGGTTATTTTAGGCGCAATAATTTACACGTTGTATTCCCGGACATCCGATTTTCTTTACTTTTTCGCCAATAAAACTCCTATAGATTTAGGCGGGGTAGAAAACCCCGACATCGACAAAAAAGCGAAACTGAACTCTTACGTTAAAATAGTCGGCACAAGCCGCCAGCAGCCGTTAAAACTTCAATCAATGTTTACCGACAGCCGCTTCATCGACTTTTTCGGCACGAGTAAAATTTACGTTGTAACCCCCGCCGGCCCTTACGAGGCCGCGCTGGAAAAAGAAGGTTTGCGGCAGAACGAGGAATTTGCCGGAAGGTTGAGATATATTAAAGACTTGCCGGAATACGGCGAGATTAAGCGCGTTTACTTTTTAATGACCCGTCGGGAAATTCCCCCCGAAGCGCTGGTTGTGGAAGATTCCGTCAAACCCGGCGACAAACAGTGGATTGCGCTTCTCTTCTTCGTCCTCGCGTTAGTCGGGACTTTTTCCGCAATGCGATTGTTTGTGGTTATTCGTAAATTAAAAGCATGAATCTAAATCGGCTGACGGCCGCGTTCGCGGCGGCGTCCGTTTTGTTGTCGGCATTTGCTCCGACGTTTGGCGGCTGCGCGCACGACCGTAAAATTCAAAAAACTTCTAACGACTCGGAAATATCCGGTTTGGAAGACGACTTGATGATGGACGACTCGGATTTTTTTCCGAAGCGCCCGATGACGACCGAGGAGCAGTCGCATTGGCTTCAATACCTTTATACGATTCAGGCTCTCGTTAAAAAATACGCCGAAAAACCGCAGAAGTCGGACATGCAGACGTTAATAGACGTCCGCAAAAAAATCGTCGAATTTTTAACCGAAGCCAACCATTTGTACAATCCGGTGCCCGGCGATCTGCTCGATTTAATAAATACGAGCGTGATGGGGATAGACGAATCGCTTCTTGCGCTGCGCTCCGGCGTCAAAAAGCGCTCGGTCGTTATAAAAGTTCCGGTTCTCAACGCGCCCGTTACGTACGCGTTCGATTGGCCGATAGACGATTTCGAGGTTACGAGCGAATTCGGCTGGCGGCGCTCGCCGAAAGACGGCGGCAGGCAGTTTCACGACGCGATAGACCTTGCGGCACCTAGAGGGACTTACGTCTTCGCCGCCGCGCAGGGAAAGGTCGTGTTCGCCGGTTATAAATCGCGCGCGGGGAAGTCTGTGATAGTGGAGCATCCGCACGGATACCGCACTTTTTACGCGCACTTAGACGACATTCTCGCCGCCGAGGGAATGCTCGTAACCGCAGGATCTCCGATTGGAACCGTTGGCATGACCGGCTACACCACCGGCCCGCATCTGCATTTTAAAATAACAAAAAAAGATCAGGCGGTAAACCCGCGGGAATTTATCGGCGTTGAAATAAGCGCGGACTCGCGGTAATCGGCGCATACGGCGGCTCCCGCTGTCTGGTTCCGAGAGGTTTTTTTATTAAAGGGCGGAACTTTTGAGAGTTGCCGCGCTTTTAATCCCTTTTGAATTTTTGTATTTTTTTGCTCTAAATCACGTTTCTTTTTTTTAAAAAACGGATTTTAAGCACGCCGTTCTCGCAGCTTTTCGAGTAACCGCGGGAGCTCGCCTGCTCCGGCAGCAAAAGAACGCGCCTGTAAACGGTCGCCGAGCATTCGGCGTATAAATAATTTTTTGTTTTTGCGCCTTCGCATTTTTGTTTGCGTCCTTCGACGCTGAGCAGGTTTCCCTCTACCCGCGCCGATACGTCTTCCGCGCGCACGCCCGGCATTTCTATTTCCAGCGTGTATCCGTCTTCGTCTTCCCGCATGTTTATTTTAGGCGAAACGACGCCGGACGGCTCGCTCCATTGTTTATGGATAAGCCGGTCGAACAGCCTGTCAACCTCTGCCCCTATCGGCGATTTTTCCTGTCGCTTCAGCATTTCGTCGGCCTTTTTTCGAGCGATAACGCAACCGTATTAAAAGGATACCAAACGCGCCGAAAAAGTCAATACCGCGCGAAGGTCAAACCGTCGCGCCGGGCGCGGTCTTTGCGGGAATAATCTTACTCGTTCCCGCTTTGTATAAAAAACCTCGCAGGCCCCGGAGATGCGCGGAGGTTTATTATTTCGCTTCCTTGCCGCCTTTTCTTGCCCGCGTTCTTTGAGCGCGCAAAGAACGCGAAAAAGCGGCAGCCGGGCGGCGAACGCTCCATCCCGCGGAACCAGTTGAATTTATTGATAAATTCAACCGGACGACGAACGAGCCCTTTAGAATTGAAAGAAAGCGGGGATGAGTAGGATAAGTCGGCTCGAATAATGGAAACCCGGTCGAAATATTTGCGTCGAACCCGCCCCGTTGTTATAAGCTATATGGCGCGCCGCAAAAAGCGCGGGTTTGCAATTAATAGCGATTAAACAAAAGAGGCGATACATGAACGAGCGCGTGATGATTAGATTGCGGATGAGCTCCCACGACGCGCATTACGCCGGAGAGCTGGTTGACGGAGCCAGAATGCTGGCGTTGTTCGGCGACGTTGCGACCGAGCTTTTAATTCGTTTGGACGGAGACGAAGGGCTGTTCAGAGCTTACGATTCGGTAGAGTTTCTCGCGCCGGTTCTCGCGGGCGATTACATCGAGGCTTACGGAGAAATAACAGGCGTCGGAGCCACGTCGCGCAAAATGAAATTCGAGGCGTACAAAGTAATTCAAAACGCTAAAATTCCCGGAAACGAAAGCGCGTGCGAGGTTCTCAATCCGCCGATATTGGTCTGCAAGGCGACCGGAACGTGCGTTACCCCCAAAGCCAAACAGAGAAACGCGGCGAAATAAAAACGTTTTTCCATTAAAACCGCGGCATATGGCGGGACGACGAATTTCATTTCGGAAAAAACTTTTAAGAACCGCCGTAAAATTTTAGCTCTCCGCGGTTAATAATCCAAAAGGCACGCGCCGTTATCGCCGCATTTTTCAAACGGCAGGCAGTCGGCGTCGGACAGGCAGAAACGCTCTTCGCAAAGGCCGCTTATGCAGGGGATTCCAAGCGGACACGGTAAATTTTCGCCGCATTTTATAACCGCGCATCGGCCGTAATAGCACAGCGAGCCGTAAGGGCACTGCCCCGGCTTATTGCAGGCCGAATTCATGCAAAACAAAGCGTAGCAATAAGAGTAATCTCCTTTGCAGTCGCTCGATTCGACGCATTCGGCCTTTTCGCATTTTCGAGCCCGGCAGCCGTTCCCCTCGCCGCAGGTGTAGGCGTAAAAGCATTCGGCGTAAGCGCAGCGTTTTTTATCGCATATCATCAACGCGCCGCAGTCCGAATCGGTCGCGCACTGCGGAGCCTCGCAGGCTTTTCGTACGCATTCGCTTCCGGGGTTCTTTTCGGCGCAGACCAAATCGGCGCCGCAGTCGTCGTCGGAGTAGCAGCGCTTTTGCATAGGCGAGCATCTGCCTTGCGCGCAGTAATAGTTTTCCGGACAATCGCAGTTGGACGAGCAGAAGGGATCGCGGCATTTCTGCGCGGCGCAGACTTTTCCTTCCCCGCAGTCCGCGTCGTCGGAGCATTCTTCCGAACGGGGCGCGCACCTGCCCGCGGAACAGATTTTTCCGCCGCCGCATTCTTTGTCCGAATAGCAGTTTGCAGCCGGAATCGGCTCTACCGAGCAGGAGAACGCAAGCGCAGCAGCAGCCGCGGCGAGGATGAGCGAAGGAATGGCGATAGACGATTTCACTTTTTCGCCGTTTCGGCCAGCTTTTTGTAAAGCGCAAGCTGCTCGACGGTTAAATTTTCGGGGTTGGCTATTCGCAAAACGACGTACAGATGTCCGCGTTTAGCTCCCGCGCCAAGCCCCATGTTTTTCAAACGAAGTTTAGTTCCGGCCTTCGCGTTTGGCGGAACGGTTATTTCGACGGTTCCGTCAAGAGCCGCGGTTTCGCGCCGGCAGCCGAGCGCCGCGTCCCACGGCGTCAACTCCATCTCGACGTAAAGGTCGTTTCCCTCGGCCTTGAAGCGCGGATGAGGGAGAAGAGATGCGACGAGGTAAAGGTCGCCGCGGCTTGAGCCGTTTCTTCTTCCCTGCCCCGCCAGACGAATTTTTTGTCCGGCCGTTACTCCCGCGGGAATGCTCGCTTCAATGCGCGTCTCCTCGGACGTTTGACCGGCGCCGCGGCAGTAGCCGCAAACGCCGTTTGCAGTCCTGCCCGCTCCCCCGCACGCGGGGCATAGGTCGTCTTTGATGAACGCAATCGTTTTGGCGGCGCCTTTGACGGCTTCTTCCAGCGTAAGCGGAAGAGAAAGCTCTATGTCGGGCTCGAAACGCGGTCGCGGAGCTTCCATTTCCTCGAAGCCGGAGCCGAAAATACCGCCGAAAGGTCCGCTTCCGGCGCGGCGTTTGCCGCCTTTGCCTCCGAAAAGCCCTCCCAGAAGGTCGGACAAATCGACTCCGTCCGCGTTCGACTCGAATTTGTACTCGAACCCCGGATTTCCGCCGCGCGCGCGCCGCCCGCCGCCTGCGCCCCCATGTCCGAACGGATTAAACCCGCCGAACCCGGCTTGATTAAATCCGCCTTCGCGCTGCATGTCGTACATTTTGCGCTTTTCCGCGTCCGACAAAGTTTGGTACGCCTCGCTTATTTCCTTGAATTTCGCTTCGGCCTCTTCCTTGGATTTGCCCGAATGCTTATCCGGGTGCCACTTTTGAGCGAGACGGCGGAACGCTTTTTTTATCTCGTCCTCAGAGGCCGTTTTTGAAACGCCGAGAATTTTGTAAAAGTCTTTCATGTGGTTACCGTTGCAATGTAAAAAAGTCCGACGCCGCGACGGACGACCGCAGGTAAAATATAAACATATTTTAAAAAAAAGCATAGCGTAAAAGTTTGCCAAACAGGAAAAATATTGTAAAATTATCCGAATAGAATTAACGCGCTTAACGGCGCTACGGAGAAGAAACCTATGCCGTTGACGAGGATCAAACTAAAAGATTTTACGGTTTTTAAAGACTTGGATATAACGCCTTCGCCCGGTATTAATATTTTTATCGGCGAAAACGGCACGGGTAAGACGCATCTGCTTAAAGTTGCGTACTCTGCGTGTACATTGGCTAATGCAAGATTAAAAGCTTTTTTAAATGACGATCTAGCAAAAGAAGGTGAGTTGCTTCCCGAAATAAGTTTTTCATCCAGGTTGCGCAACAACTTTTTGCCGGATTCTCTTGGGCGTCTAGTAAGGCGACAAAAAGGCGGAGCAACCTGTGAAATCATTATTGAAGGGACAGAGGGATTATTTCAGAGAAAATTATCGGCTTCTTTTTCAAATAAAGCCACAACAGGGAAAGATGTAAAAATTAAAGGTAAGAAAAATTGGATAAATTCTACAATTGACGCTGTTTTCATACCTGTTAAAGAAATATTATCACATTCTCCAGGTTTTGTTACAACTTATGAATTTAAGGAAATCCATTTTGAAGAAATATATAGAGATATTTTATTACGCGCATCTGATAATATTAGACGCGGACCAATAGATAGAGATCGTAAAAATTTATTAATGCGTTTACAAGAAACAATTAAAGGAAAGGTTGTTTTATCAAACGACGAATTTTACCTTAAAAACAAACAAGGTAATCTCGAATTTACTTTGCTTGCGGAGGGAATACGCAAATTAGGGCTTATTTGGCTCTTAATCCAAAATGGCACGCTGCAGAACGGGTCGATAATTTTCTGGGACGAGCCGGAAGCCAATTTAAACCCTAAGCTGATTCGCCCGCTGGTTGGAATATTGATTGAATTACAAAAAATGGGAGTTCAAGTTTTTATAGCTACGCACAGCTACGTGGTCGTAAAAGAATTTGAATTGCAGACAAAAAAAGACGACAAAATTTTATATCATTCGCTGTATTTTGAAACCGGCGACAAAGACAAGGAAAACTTGTTGTGCCTTTCGACCCCCAATTATTATGATCTTAAACCTAACGACGTTTTAATCGCTTACGATAAAATACTTGAAGACGAAATAAAACGGTCTTTATAAATGACTCCCGCAACCGGCGCAAATTTAAGCGAGGGAAACATAAAACTCAAGCCGGAACAAGGCTGTATAAAGTCATATAAATTTGACGTTGCCGAATATTTTAAATATAGCCATTGCGCAATGAAAGCCGTTGATTTTATTGTTGAAACCGGAGATAAAATTTATTTTATCGAGATTAAACAACCGCAATCGCAAAATACAACGGACGGCGAAAAATATTTCGATGAAAAAGTAATAGATATTGCGCGAAAGTACAGGGATTCCTTTCTTTATGAATGGTCTAAACGCAAAGGCGGTATGGAAAAAGAGTTGTTTTATCTTGTCATTATAGAGAACTCTCGCTTTCAAGGAGCGCAATATTTGAGATTTCAGGATAGACTAAAAAATTTGCTGCCAATCGATAATGTTCCGCCGGATTGTAAAAGATTTGTTCACAAATGCGTTGTATGCAATTGCGATTTTTGGAATAACAACGGCGCGGACTTCAGGTTTCAAATACTTCCTTAGTTATAACGCGAGATAATTTTATCATGCCTGGCAACGATAATTTGGAAAATAAAGGGGCGAGCGTAAAAATCGAGAAATATCGGACGATTTTGGAAAACAACCCCGACTCTCTCGTTTTCGCGCAGCTTGCGGAAGTTTACCTTGAGTGCGGCGACGCCGAAAAAGCGCTTGAGGTTTGCGATAAAGGGCTGAGGAAATATCCGCAGTTCATCGACGGCCACTACGTCCGCGGTCAGGCTCTCGAACAAATAAACCGCAAGATGGAAGCGATAGACGTTTACCGTCTCGTGCTTTCGCTCAACCCGGAGCACAACCTCGCCCAAACGGCGCTGGAGCGCCTTTACGCCGAGAAAAACCTTAATCAAGCGCAAATTCCGCCGCTGCGGCCGGAAGAGCGGACTATTGACCGCAGGAGTTCGACCGAAATGTCTGCGGCCGGCTCGAACCCGAACCGGATTTCGGAAGGAAGACCTTCCGCGGACGTGCAGAAAAGAATAAGAGACCGATTGGCTCAGGCGGAATACGACCGGAAAAAGCCGATTGAAATTCCGTGGAAAGGAATTTTAATAGGCGTCGCCGCGCTTGCGGTTATTGCCGCGGCCGTTTTGGCGGTTAATTTTATAATAGAAGCGCGCAATCAAAAAAAGGTTGAAAAGCTGAGCGAATCGGCCGTTGACGCAGCCGCCGGCGCGTCATATCTGCGTCTTTCCCAAATATTCAAGGAAATCAACGAGTTCATACGCGAAAACCCCGACTATGAAAAACAGCTGACCGGGGCGAAAGCGTTGACCGCCTCGTTTTTGCTGGGCGAGTACGGCAGCAAAGACCCGGAAGTTAAAAAAGGGCTCGGCTCGTTCGGACAACCGGGATTTCAAGTTCTTACTTTCCCCAAAGAAGACGTCCTGACTCCGCTTTCGGCCGCGTACGCCTATTATTACCTCGACAACTTGGGCGCGTCTTCGTATTACGCCTCGCTTTTGCCGGAAAAAGGGGTTTACTCCCCGCTTGCGAATTCCGTCAAGGCGGCCTTGCTTATTGCCCAAGAAGAGACCGAGGCGGCGAAACAAACGCTTTCCGCGCTGACCGCCGATTTTCCCGGCGCGGTGGTTCCCGGCGTCTTTCTCGCCCGCGCTTACGATAAAATAGGCGACAAACAAGCCGCCTACAAAACGATTTTATCCATCAGCCAAAAGGTAGGCCCGCACGAGCTTCTCGACAAACTTCTTTTATATTACCGCTCTTATTTTGAGCCGCTGCCGGACGAAGATACGGATAAATTGAAAAAGGAAGCCGATTCCGAGCAGGTTCCTCCGCGCCTGAAGGCCTACGGAGCCATAGCTTCGGCGGCGAGTCATCTGCAAAACAAGCGCTGCCGCGAGGCGTTGAACGCTCTGCAAACGCAATACCCCAAAGGAGTCGCCGGGTCGGCGCGTTATTATTTTCTTTTAGCCAAGGCTCAAGTTTTATACGGCGAGCCGTACGAGCGCGCGGAGGCGAATTTTATAAAGGCGCAGGAGCTCGACGCGGGGTCAATCGCCGCCAGCGAAGGATTGATTGATTTGTACGAAAAATGGGGCAGGCCCAAAGAGCTTGCGGCGGTTTACGAAAATTTAAAGGACGCGGAAAAAATGTCGGCGGCCCTTTTGCCTGCGGTCGGCAGGGCGTACATGGCTCTGCGAAACTTCGAGGAAGCCGCGGTTTTATTCAAAAAAGCGATGTTCGCCGACAAGGAAAACAAGAAAAACGAAGAGATGTACGCCAAATGCCTCATTCACTCCGGCGCTTTTTCCGACGCCGAGCGCTTTATAAAACAACTCAAAGATATGAATCCGTCGAAAGCGTTTCCCTTCATACTTGAGGCCGAGCTTTTCTCGGAGCAGAAGAAGACGGACAAAGCGCAGGCCGCTCTCAAACAAGCCGAAACCGTAGAACCCGACAACCCCGACGTTTTTCTTAAAATGCTGTCGCTGACAAGGCGGGACGACAACCCCAAGGCGTACTATTCATATTTGGAAAAGCTGCACAAAGCTAAACCGGAGTTTGGCGAAGCCTCCGTTCTTTTCGCCGATTACCTGCTCGCCAAAAACAACGCCGATAAAATCGCCGCCCTTGCCGCCGGCGTGCAAAACGAGAATTTCTGCTATTCAATCCGCGCAAGAATGCGCGCTTATATCGGAGATTTTTTGAGCGACAAGCAGCCTAAAATCAACCCTTTTGCCGGTCTTTTCAAAGGCGTTGACGTCGATTGTTCCGGCTTGAAGGAAGCGTCCGAAGCGTTAAGTTTAGCGATGGACAAGAACCGCGACGCGGCCATGAGCCTGATACGCGAGGCGTTGAACAAAGGCGCGAATTCTTACGACGCGCATCTTCTTGCCGGCATAGCCTACGAGCGCGCCAATGAAAACAGTTTCGCCGTCGGAGCGTACGAAACCAGCCTGAACCTTAATCCGGCGCAGCCGTGGCTGCTGCTGAAGCTGGGGAAAATAGCCTTCGACAACAAACAGTACGCGGAGGCGCTTTTGCGTTTTGAAAAAGCTCTAAAGTGGTACGATTACGCCAACAACGGCCCAAAGCGCGCCGAAACGCTTTATTACGTCGGTCAAATACATATAATCCGCAACGATCAGGCGAAGGCGAAGGCGAGTTTCGAGAAGGCGATGAAGCTAGACCCGAAGGCGACGCGGCCGCTTGTGGCGCTGGCGCGGTATTTTTACAAAGGCTCAAGCAGCGCGACTGCGGAAAAGCTGCTGAATAAAGCGCTTGAACTTTCGCCGGACGACCCTGAAGCCGTATTTGAGCTGGGCGACGTTTACCGCTTGTGGGGTAAAATGCGTCAGGCTAAAAAGCGTTTCGAGCATTATTTGCGCATAGCGCCCAACGGAAAGGACGCCGAGCTTTGCCGTCAGCTGCTGGAAACAAGTCAATGGACGAACGACGACGAGGAGTAAGCGCGTTGTTTGAACGATATAACCGACGTTCCGCCGCTTACGCATAATGCTGATAAGCGAAATCTTTAAATCAATTCAAGGGGAATCGTCGTTTGCGGGTTTGCCGTGCGTTTTTATCCGAACCGCCGGCTGCGACGTTAAATGCGCTTGGTGCGATACGGTTTACGCGCGCGGCGGCGGCGTTGAAATGTCGATCGAAGAGGTTGTCGCGCAGGCGAAAAGTTACAACAATATGAGCATGGTCGAGCTTACCGGCGGCGAACCGCTGATGCAGAGCGAATCGCTTGAACTGCTAAACATTTTGAACGCGGAATTTAAAACCGTACTGCTAGAAACGTCGGGAGCGTACCCGATTGGCGGCGTACATAAAAAAACTCATATAATAATGGATGTAAAATGTCCGTCGTCCGGCGCAAGCGACCGTATTATATATGATAATTTTCGCCTGCTGCGCAAAAAGGACGAGATTAAGCTCGTTATTGCCGACAAGGTCGATTTCGACTTTGCAATAACGACAATTAAACGATATAATTTGTTTGACTGCGCGGGACATGTAATTATGTCTCCGGTATTTGGACGCATGGAACCCGCCGCGCTTGCAAGGCTAATTCTCGACTCCGGCCTGCCGATAAGAATGCAAATTCAGCTTCATAAGATTATCTGGCCGAACGTCGATCGCGGCGTATGAATTGAAAACAGCTTAATTTAATTTTTGTATAATATTAAATTCCGTATTACAATCCGCGACGGAGGAGAAGCATGAAAAAATCAATCATATTAGGGTTTGCGCTTTTTCTGTCGGCTGCGTCCGTCGCGGCGCCGGGCTGCTCGGACGACGGCGGTAAGACGGCGGGCGACGGAGACGCGGCGGAGTCGGAAGAAACGGCGGAGATCGAAGAGGCGTCCGAACCGGAATGGGAGCCGCCCGAAACGATATTCGACCCGGACTGGAAGCCGAAAACTACATATACGGACGTAAGTTTCTTACAAAGAGACGCAAAGTTCTTCCCTGTCGTCAACGGCAAAAACGTAAACGAAATAACCGCGGTTGCGACGAACGGAACGGCCGTTTTTTTCGCCGCAAACGATTCTTTATACCGGGCGGATGTAATTAACGACCTCGCGGTTGAAGAATTAACGGATTATCGAGGAATTAAAATAAAAAAAATTGCTTTTATAGATAAAACAATCGGATCGGATCGCCTGCTGGGCGTTATTGTTTCGGACGATAAATACATTTATATGAACGGCGTTTCAAACTTTACCCCGAAAAAATTCGATCCGGGCGTAAATTCAAAAATCGTCAATCTTTTTGATTATAATCAACAACTGCGCGACAATATTTTAATTTTTTACGAAGACGGAACCGTCGCGCGGGCGAACGTTAAGGACCCGGACAAAATAGAGTTTGCGCTCAATCCGTTCGCCGGCGTTCCCGGCGACGTTATCGACGCGTGCGCGCCGCAAAAGACGGCAGGGCAAAGCTCGCCGATATATTTCCTTTCTAAAAGCAAAGGCGTTTACCTTGACGGCGATTTAATTTTGCCGGCGGACGAAAACGCCGCAGCAACCGGTTTGGTTTGCTCGCATTCAAGCGCCGACGACTCTTACGCAGTCGTTATGTCGGCTAAGAACGGATTGAAAACTTACGGAAATCTCTCGTCAAACTTCGGCGTTACAAGCGAGGAGCTGAAGCAAAACCTCCCGTACAACGACCTGACGGGCATAAAACTTTTTTACGGATTGAACGCGGGCGAACTTCCCGCCGAAGCGACAAGTTTGGCGGTTTCATCCGATAAAGGGCTGATGATTTTTAATTTCGCCGATAAACCGCAATGGGAATACTACAACTCAAAGTATTATCTCCCCGATATACGAATCGCCGGCTTTGTCCATATAGCCTCAAAGGGCTTAATCGCCGCCGTTGCCACGCCGCAAGGATTCGGTATTATTGAGAAAAAAGCCTTATCGCTGACCGACAAGGCGAAAATTCTCGACGACGGCATGTACGAGCGGCACAACCGGATGGGGATGTTCAGCGGAGCTCATCTGACGACGCCCGGCGACTTATCGACTCACGTAAGTTACGACGACGATAACGACGGTCAATGGACGGGGATGTATTTGGCGAGCCAATCGTTCCGGTACGCCGCGACGAAAGACCCCGAAGCGTACGCGCGCGCGAAAGAGGCCGCAACCGCGCTGCTTAAGCTGCTTGGCATAACCGGCAAAAAAGGCTTTTTTGCGCGGTCGGTCATCGAGGGCGATAAATGCCCGTCAAAGCAGTGTTCCGGCTGCGGCGAATGGCATTTGACCGAAGACGGCCAATGGTGTTGGAAGGGAGACACGAGCACGGACGAATATGTCGGGCATATATTCGGGCTGTCGATATTTTACGACTACGCCGCGACCGAGGCGGACAAGGCGCTTGTGCGGCGGGCGTTTGTTGATTTGCACGACGGGCTTATTGCAAACGGATACGCGATACAGGACGTCGACGGCGAAACGACGAGCGACGGTCATATGGAGCCGGAGTTTATCAATACTTTCGGTCTGTTCGGCGACGCGGGGCTCAATAGCGCCATGATACTTGGCGGCCTGCGCGCTACATACCATATGAGCGGCGAACAGAGGTTCCTCGACGCCTTCAACTACCTCGCGTACGAGGAAGGTTACGCGGAACATGTTAGCAAAATCGAGGAGATAAACCTCAAGACGCATATTAATCACGACTCGGAGGAGATGTCGTTCCTCGCCATGACGACGCTGATGCGGTACGAGACGGTTCCGGAGCTTATGGAGCTGTGGCGCAAAGGAATGCAATACCTGTGGGAAGTGCAGATTCCGGAGAAAAACGCCGAGGCGAACATGATTTACGCATACGTTATGCAGGATAACATGAACCCCGCCGACGGCCGTTTGGACGATTCGATTCAGACGCTCAAGGAGTGGCATTTACACGGCATAAATTGGCCGGTAACGAACAGCCATCGCCTAGATTATACTCCGAACGGCAAGGACCGGGCCGATCATCCGCAGTCCAAAGAAGTTTTTCCGTATTACCAAAAGCAGGCGATGCGCTGGTCGGAAAACCCTTACCGACTCGATTGGGGAGGCGAAGGAAATTACGAGCAGCTGCTGACGCCGTACCTTTTGCCGTACTGGATGGGGCGCGCGGCGGGGATAATTAAATAGGAGGCGGTATTGTAATCCGCGGATTGCCGCAATTAAGGCCGTTCTCAAAAGTTTTGCCCGTTATTTATAAAAAATCGAGACGCGTCAGACGGAAAAAACAAAAGGCGCAATTTAGAAAAACTAATTACAAGGGGTTAATTTTACTTAAGAAGTATAAATTTTTTTAATTCAATTTAAACTTGAATTGTGGTATTGAAATACCATAATATCAAATTGAAGAGGTTGAGGCATGACTAGTCTGCTCAAAATTTCCGAAGCCGCAACGCTTGCGCTTCACGCAATGACTTACCTGGCGCAAAAGCCGGGGGAACTTGTCGGCGCGAAGGAACTCGCCGCGGCCATGGACGCAAGCGCGGCTCACATACAAAAAGTGATGCAGCGCCTAAACAAAGAAGGCTTCGTCGCCGCCAGCCGCGGGCCTAAAGGCGGCTTTACATTAATTAAAGACCCGGCCGACATTACGCTGATGGATATTTTTTCCGTCATCGAAGGCCGGACGGACGCAAACGACTGCTTGTTTAAAAAGCGCGCCTGCGCGCATTGTCATAACGAAGGTTACTGCATTTTCGGCGACTTCTTTAAAAGCATGAACAGGAAGTTCACCGACTATTTGAACAATACGAGGCTGCAAACGCTGGTTTCCGAGTGCGCCAAAGGCGGAGAGGAGAAAATTTTAAAATGCGGGCAGTAATATTCTTATTAATTTTGGCCGCGTCCGCGCTTCCCTCAAGCGCGCTTTTAGCGGGCGGCGAGGAAAACAAACCGGCTGACGAAGGCGCCGCTCAGAACGCCGAAAAACTTAAGGTTGACGGATGCGCCGGATGCCATATGAACGACGGGATGAAACCCGCGGTTTTCAAATCGGACGGCCTTTATCACAGCATGAGCATAGACAAAAAACGGTTCGAGAACTCCGTTCACGTTAAAAAAGGGGAGCAGAAGTGCGAGGACTGCCACGCGGGCGGCTTCGACGTTTTCCCTCACGAGGAGCCGACTACCGCGACCTGCTTTGACTGCCACGACGACCATAAGGCGAAGTTCGAGGAAATTAAAAAGCTGGCGGATAAAAGCGTGCACATGGTTTCGCTGCTTGTAAAATTCAACTGCGAAGTCTGCCACTCGCCGCATTACATTAAACCGGCGGACGAGATGACCATTGCGGAAAAAAACGAATCGTGCGTCTTCTGCCATACGGGCAAGTACAGCCGCGCCGGGAAAACCGACTTGAAAGAGCTTCATTCGTGGCACCCCATGGCTTCGCTTCATTTGGATAAAATGACTTGCATCGCTTGCCACACGCAGCCGATAAAAGGCGCTTCGCCATTCGCTTACAAGCATCTGGTTCTTAAAAAAGATAAAGCGAGCCGCGCCTGCGAAGACTGTCATACTCCCGAAGGCAAGATGATAAATTATCTTAACGACCTTGGGGAAGGCGAAAAAGTAAAGAGCGGCATAGACCCGAAACAGATGGCGCAGCGGTATTACATCATCGGCGCGACCCGCAACGAGTTTATCGACAAAGGCGGCGTCGCCCTTATTATTTTAACGGCGTTGGCGATGGGCGGGCACGGATTGCTTCGCATTGTATTCTCGAAGAAAGGGAAAAAGGCGTCGAAATGACAGGCGGCAAAAATAAAATTTACCTCGCCACGGCGATAGACAGAATTTGGCACTGGGTTCACGCGCTCGGAATCGTCGCGTTGACGCTCACCGGCTTTAATATTCATTTCGTCGAAGAGTTCAACGTATTCGGCTCGATGGAAGAAGCCGTAAGGCTGCACAACGTAATCGGGCTGGTCGTTGCGTTCGACTTCGGACTGTGGTTTGTTTACAACCTCGCAACCTTCCGCATTAAATATTATCTTCCAAACCGCGAAGACGTACCCGGCGGAATATTCAAACAGGCGCTATATTACGGCTACGGCATTTTCGCGGGGAAGCCGCACCCCTTCCATACCGACGAATCGCGCAAGTTCAACCCGCTGCAAAAACTTACCTATCTAGGAATAATGGCGGCGTTGGTTCCTTTCCAAATCGTTACCGGCCTTTATCTGCTGGCGATGGTTTCGGGGTGGACGCCGATTATCGACTCGCGCATGACGTTTCTTTCAATCGCGCACACTATCGTCGCCTTCTTCGCGACGGCGTTCGTAATAGGGCATATTTATTTGGCGACCACCGGCAAAAAGCCTCACAGTCTATTTGTTTTTATGATTACCGGCTGGCACGACAGGGAGCATTAGCGGTTTGTAAAACGCGATTGAAATTTCGGCGTCTCAAAGGAAAAACTGCCCGCGAGACTATAGGTTTATACCTGATTTGTTTAGTAGGAATTGAAATCGACTATTTCACGGAGGCTGCAATATGAAGGCCGTCATCAATTTCTTTTTATCCGTTTTGCGTTTGCTCGACGTCCGGCGCTGGCCGTATTGGCGCGCCAGCGGCTACGCGAGAGCCTTTTACGCAATAATTATCGCCTTTTTTGCGCTTTGGTTTTTTCAATGCTGCGTTTACCCGGCGTTTTTCCGCTGGTACACCGGCGATAAGACCGGCAAAGCGGTGTTTGAGAGCTCCAAGGCGGTTTCCGCAAACGAATTCGAGACTATAGCCGCGCGGATTGAAGCCGACGCGATGAAGGATTACGTCGCAAAATACGTCTCGACGGAAAAAAACGAAACCTACCGCAAAGAAAAAGAGCGGCTGCTAAAAAATACGCCGTCCGTAAGCGAAAAGTCGGGCTTCGCTCATATTAAATATTTCCGCGACGCCGGCATAACGCGGTACGAAGGGCCTAAGACCTGCCTGAAATGCCACGAGACAATGAAAGTGCGGGACGAAAAGGGAAACCTGAAGACGGTCGATCTCATGGAAGACGTTACGAACAACGTCCATTTCAATTTGTTTGAAAAGCACCGCGAGTTCTCCACCGTCGGTTACGACGGCAAAATGGTGAACAAAGAAGGGTTCGCCATTCCGGTCGGCAAAATCGACCGCGCCTGCGGCATACCGGCGAGCTTCAGCTGGACGGGGTGGGCGGCTCTTATAGAAGCGAAACCCAAACGCGGAGAAAAACATCTTCTTTCGGAAGGATGCGGCCAGTGCCACTTCGGCGGCATGTACGGCCCTCCGTCCGATCACATGATGCCGCTGACGATTAAGGACAAGAACCGCGAGGACGCGATAGACTGTCTTATCTGCCACTCCCGCACGTACGACATGAACGAGAAGTACGTCGTGAAAGACGACGTCGGCCTGCGCTGGAACCAAGACAGAAGCATGAAGGCGGCGATGTCGGTCGGCAAACCGACCAGCGGCGCGTGCCTGAACTGCCATCAGCACAACATGGGCGGCGATACGTATGAAAACAACGAGGCCGCCAAAGCCGACGGATATAAGAATAAACGCATTCTGCACAACTGGAGCAAGCGCGGCAACCCGTATTCGCCGCAGCACGACGTTCACGCAAAGGCCGGAGTTCAGTGCCTCGACTGCCATCTTGCGGTCGGGCATAAAATCGCGCGCGGCAAAATGGGCTCGGACTTAGTTTCAAACGATCTGCCCGGCGTGGAAGTTTCGTGCGAAAAATGCCACGGCTCCGCGCCGCATTTCCGAAACGAGCTGACGCGCGGCTTCCTAAACGGACATTCGGAATCGGTCGCCTGCCAAACCTGCCATATAACTCAGCTTCAAAAAAATACAATTATTTTAATTGATTGGGCAAACCCGAAGTTTAACGAAGAAGAAGGAATTTATCTTCCGGAAATAGTTTACGCGACCGGCGACGTTCGCAAAGGCGTCGGTTACCTTTGGTGGAACGGCTTGGGCACGTTTTTGGCCAACGCCATCGGCGACAACCCCGGCAACCCCGGCCATTATAACCCGCTGATGGACGTAATTACCAAGTTCGATCTGGTTCCGGGGATTAAGGCGGAAGGCGGCGGGGTCGTAAACAACGACTTCCTGTCGCAGATGGACGCCGCGACGATTGAGAAGCGCCGCGAAATGGTTAAAAACAACATCGCGCCGTATCAGAGCGTCGGCAAAAGCAAAATTTATCCGTTCCGCATGTTCAACGCGCAGATGCTTGAAGATATGAACAACAAAGGGCCGTTCGGCGCGATGATTCTGCCGTTCGACTACAACGTTTACTTCGAGACCGGCAAACCGCTGGACGCGGTTAAAAAGGCCATTATGCACCCGATTGTGAAAAGAATGTATCAAAGCATGTTCAAGTATTACATGATGGACAGATTCATGTATTACTTCGGCGTGATGGACGGCTGGAAGACGCAGCATCCGCTCGACGCGGACTACCCCGGCAAAATAGAGCCGCACTGGATGCGCCAGATGGGAAACATCGCCATTAATCACGGAATAAGCGAGAAAGGTTTCGCCTGCTCGGTTTGCCATACGCCGGGCGGACTGTTGAACTTTAAGAAGCTTGGTTACTCAAGCGAGCGCGCCGCAAAACTTGAAAACCTGCCCGAAATGGAATTTTTCAAAAACAAACAAACCGGCGTAACGTTCGACGATTTATACGACGCGGACGGACAGCCGAAGGACAAATTTTAAAATGGAAAACGAACGAATTAGCCCCGAAACGCCGCAGGCCGCCGATAAGGCAAAACCGTCGGCGCTTAAAAAGATATGGGCAAACAGGCCGCTGCGTTACGCGCTTGGAATAATTTTGGGCGCGTCGGCCGGGTTTGCCTATTGGTATTTCGTCGGCTGTCAAAGCGGCGCCTGCCCGATTAAAGCGAACGCGTACTACATGACCGGTTTAGGCGCGGTAACGGGCTTTATAGCGGCGATGTAGCCGCGGGGAAGCGGCGGCCGCTGGGGCGGAACCCGCTTACTTCCACGGATCGCGGGAGCGCGGGCGCATGCCGTTCGGGTCTTCCTGCAGACGTTATAGCCGGCGCAGGCAATATCGCGGGCGAGACCGGCCTCGTCGCAACGTCTCGCAGTCATGTCGTTAAGACGGCGGCCCGCAATAATTTCGGAATCGTCGCGCTCCGCGGTCGTCGGGTCAAGCTCGACGGTTAAGTCAAACTGCGTTTCCGCGCCGGCGCCGGCAAGGCTTTTCACCGTAAGCGCGCGCTTATTAGTATCGGGCGCCGCGAACGGCGGGCTCTTGGCGGACTTTTTCCTCCGCCTTTCGGGATGAAAATTATTCCCCCTACTTTTTCTTCTTGTCCGCCGATTCCATCTCGGAGCTTGCGGCGTTGTACGCTTCTTCGTACATAATATCCGCTATGCGGTGAGCCGCGTCGTTGGCTTTGTCCAGAGCCACGCGCAGAGCCGCGACGTCTTTTCCGCGCAGAACGATTTTAAGCTCCGTAAGCCTCTCGTTTATTTTGTCGATGTCGGCGCGCCCCAACTTGTCAGAGTATTCGACCAGCGCTTTTTCCGTCGTATAAATAAGCGTGTCGGCCTCGTTGCGCAGTTCGGCCATCTCTTTCTTGCGCAAATCGTCGTCCTTAAATTTGTCCGCCTCGTCAACCATGCGGCTGATTTGATCTTCCGAAAGTCCGCCGGTTACCGTTACGCGGACGGCCTGCTCCTTGCCCGTTCCCAAATCCTTCGCCGAAACCTGCAAAATGCCGTTGGCGTCAACGTTGAAAGTAACCTCGATTTGCGGAACGCCGCGCGGAGCGGGCGGAATGCCTACCAGCTCGAAGCGGGCCAGCGAGCGGTTGTCTTTAACCAGAGGGCGCTCGCCTTGAAGCACGTGCACGCTGACCGCGGGTTGGTTGTCCGCGGCGGTGGAGAATATTTCCGAGCGCGTCGTCGGAATGGTTGTGTTGCGGTCGATGATTTTGGTAAAAACTCCGCCCAGCGTCTCGATGCCGAGCGAAAGCGGAATGACGTCCAAGAGAAGAACGTCTTCAAGCTCGCCTTTCAAAACGCCGCCCTGAATCGCCGCGCCAATCGCGACGACTTCGTCGGGGTTGAGCCCTTTATAAGCCTGCTTGCCGAAAAACTCCGCGACTTTTTCCTGAACCTTCGGCATTCTCGTTTGTCCGCCGACGAGAACTACCGTATGAATTTGATTTATAGAGAGGTTCGCGTCGCGCAAAGCCTGTTTGCAGGGGTCTATCGTGCGGTCGATGAGATCCATAACGAGCTGTTCGAGTTTGGAGCGCGTGAGAACGGTTTGGAAATGCTTCGGCCCCGTCGCGTCCGCCGTAATGAACGGAAGGTTGACTTCGGTTTCCAGCATCGTGGAAAGCTCGTGCTTGGCGCGCTCCGCCGCTTCCTTCAAACGCTGCAAGGCCATTCTGTCCTGACGCAGATCAATTCCGAAATCGCGCATGAATTCTTCCGCGAAATGATTGACGATGCGTATGTCGAAATCTTCGCCGCCCAAAAAGGTGTCGCCGCTGGTCGCCTTGACCTCGAAGACGCCGTCGCCTATTTCAAGGATAGAAATATCAAACGTTCCGCCGCCCAAGTCGTAAACGGCTATGAGCTGTCCGCTGGCGTCTTTGTCAAGTCCGTAGGCGAGAGCCGCGGCGGTAGGCTCGTTAATGATGCGCAGCACGTTGAGACCCGCGATGCGTCCGGCGTCTTTCGTCGCCTGTCTCTGCGCGTCGTCGAAGTACGCGGGCGTGGTAATTACGGCGTCCTTAACCTCGTCCCCAAGATAATCCTCGGCGGTCTGCTTCATCTTCATCAAAACGAACGACGAAATTTCCGCGGGCGAATAATCGCGGGATTTCACGCGAACCCAGCCGTCGCCGTTCGGGGCTTTAACGATTTGGTAAGGCACCATCGCTATAGCTTTGGCGACTTCGGGGCTGTCGTATCTTCTTCCGACGAGCCTTTTAACCGCGGAAATCGTTTCTTCAGGATTTGTAACGGATTGACGCTTGGCGATCTGCCCAACCAAACGCTCGCCCTGCTCGGTAAAAGCCACGATCGAAGGGGTCGTGCGCGAGCCTTCGCTGTTTGGTATTACAACGGGTTCTCCGCCTTCGACAACCGCGACGCACGAGTTGGTCGTTCCGAGGTCTATTCCAATAACTTTATCGCTCATTCGGGTCTCCTAACAAGTTGAAAACATTGCCTTATGCAATTATTATTTTAAATCTTTAGGCCGGACGCTTAGCGACGACTACCATTGCGGGGCGCAATAATTTTTGGTGAAGCATGTACCCCGCGGCGTATTCCTCGACCACCGTGTCCGGTTCGGCTTCGGAAGTTTCGCTTACGCTTACCGCCTGATGGAAATTCGGGTCAAACTTCTGCCCGACCGCGCTGAAACGCTTGAGGCCGAACCGTCCGTAAACTTCCATCATTTGATTAAATATCATTTCCATTCCCTTGAGGGATTGGTTGTCGGCGGTCTCCAGCTTTATATGCTCGATGGCGCGCCCAAAGTTGTCTATTGTCGGCAGCAGCTCGGTGAAAAGCTGTTCGTTGGCGTTGTTGACAATGAACGCGCGCTCCGCGGCGGCCCGCTTTTTAAAGTTGTCGAAGTCCGCGGCCATGCGTAAAAGTTTATTATAAAAATCGTCCGCCCTTTTTTTGGCTTCTTCGTATTGAGCCGTCAATTCGGCTATTTTAGATTTGTAAACGCCGTCCATTCCGGCGGTCGGCATTTTTGTCGTATCCGACGCCTCTTCTTTTTCCGGCTCCTTCTTGTCTTCGGTAAAAGCGTCTTCCGACACCTCGATAGTTTCCCCTTCGGCCGTTTCGCCGTCGTCTTTTTCAACGGCCTTCAACGCGGCCTGCATTAAATCTTCCATTAAATCTTCCGCGCTTTTTTTCGCGCCTTGAGGCGCGTTTTTCAAAGTCGGATTGTCTTTTTCGCTCATATTCCAAACCCAATAAATAATAAGGTCAATAAAAGCGATCCGCCTAAAAATTCTCTAACCATCGTTTTGTCTCCAACAAATCTAACAGAATTTGAATTCTTGTCAAGAAGAAGAAGAACTTTTTAATAGAAAGGCAATGGTATTAATAATGTTGATAAATATTAACCGCGCTTCAATTAAAATGGTAATAATCGAATATTGCCGTAAAAAATAATCGTTATTTATTATTGACGAATCTGCGGCGTCGAAATATTAAAAATACGGCGTCTTTTTGCGTTTTGCGAGAAAGCGGATGAAAAAGCCTATACCCTTACGCGAGCTTTTCGGGGCGCGCGAAAAAGCCGGAATACTGGCGTTAGGCGCGACGGACGCGTCTGCCTTTGTCCATGACGCCGCTATTCTAAAGGCGTGGACGGACTTAGGCGCCAACGGCGATATGGCTTATCTTGCGAGAGACGCAGACCGCCGCGCAAGCCCTGAAAGCCTGTTGAAAGGAGCAAAAAGCGTTTTGACCGCCTTTGTTCCTTACTTGCCGCCGCCCAAACCGGCGCCAAAAGGGTTCGGAGAGATTGCCGCGTTTGCCGCTCCGCCCGACTATCACGCCGCCGTAACGGAGAAATTGAAGATGATTGCGGACGCGCTAAAAGAGCTCGATCCGTCGAGCGAGAGCGTAATCGCGGTCGATTCCGCGCCGATATTGGAGCGCGCCGCCTCGCGGCGGTCGGGGCTTGGGTTCATCGGCAAAAATCGCTGCTTAATAGTCCCCGGCAGCGGATCTTTCGGGAATATAGGCATAATAATTACCTCGTCTCGAATTGAGACAATATTTGCGGAACGGCCTTCCCAGCCCGGCTTAAATTGCGGCTCGTGCCGCGCCTGCATCGACGCCTGCCCCGCCGGCGCGCTGTCGGAGACAGGCTTCGACGCCCGTCTTTGCGTCGCTTACCTTACTATTGAACGCAAAGGGGTTATACCGGACGATTTGGCGCGCAGGTTCGGCGCGAGGGTTTTCGGCTGCGACGCCTGTCAGACGGCCTGCCCGCATAACGCTGAACGGATGCGAGCGGCGGAGGCGGACGATTGCAGCGCAAATTTTTTGCGCGTAAATCTTGCGGAGGCGCTCGCCATGACTGCGGACGATTTCTCGGCGCGCTACGCAAATACGACAATCTACCGTACGGGGCATGAGCGTTTTTTGCGCAACTGCGCGATAGCGGCGCGTAATTGCGGTTAAGACGCCGAGCTTTTAATGTCGGGCGCGTTCCGCGGGATAAAACATTTGTTTGCAAACTGAATTAAAACAACCCCGGCCCGTAAGCGCCGAGAAAAATATGATATTAAACTTGCAAACGAAAGAAAAATATATATATATTTTTTGTTTGCATAGCTTTTATGCTTAACGATTTGCATTTTAACGCTTAAGGAGCAATTCATGGGCCGCGCAGACAGCAGAAATACGCCGAAGATGAAGCGAATCAAGGGTCAGGCGAAGAAAAAGCGGCGCCTGGCTAAAATCAAGACCGGACGCGACACGCACAAAAAAGTTACGGTCAACGACTAGCGCTTTCTTTCGGGAAAAAGCCGCTTCGGGCGGCTCGCATCCAACCGTCGGGCAGGGGCTTCCGCTGTGAGCGATGACTTTACGCGCTTTATCGAGGAGGTTAAGGAAAGGGTATCCATAACCGACGTTGTGGAGAAATACGTCAAGCTAAAAAAGGCGGGCAAAAGCCGCTTCGTAGGACTTTGCCCCTTCCATCAGGAAAAAACTCCGTCCTTTCACGTGGACGCCGAAAAAAATCTGTTTCACTGCTTCGGGTGCGGAAAAGGGGGCGACGCGATAAAGTTTTTAACGGAAATGGAGCGTCTGTCGTTTATGGAGGCGCTGGAGGAGCTTGCGGACAAGGCCGGATTGGAAATGCCGCAAAGGACGCGGGAGCCGGCGTTAGCGGGGGAATCGAACGGAGGAAAGGACGCGCGAGCAAGGCTTTTGGCCGCCAACGTCGAGGCCGCGCGCTTTTTCTACTCGTGCCTTACGGAAGATCCGTCGTGCGCTCACGCCCGCGCATACCTTGAAAAAAGGGAAATACCCGAAAATTGGTCGCGGAAATTCGGGCTGGGGTGCGCGCCGGACGGTTACAACGCGCTTGCGCAGCGCCTAAAGGCCAAAGGAATAAGCGAGGAGGACGCGGAAAAAGCCGGTCTTATAGTCAGAAGCGACATGCGTTACGTCGACCGGTTTCGCAACAGGCTCATGTTTCCGGTTCTTATGCGCGAAAAGCAGCCTCTCGGCTTCTCCGGCCGCACGCTTGCGAACGAGGACGCGAAGTATATAAACACGCCCGAAACGCCTTTGTACCAGAAAAGCAAAATACTTTTCGGCTATCATTTGGCGCGGGAGGCGATACGCAAGAGCGGCGAGGCGATACTTGTGGAAGGAAACGTCGATGCGATGCGCATGCACATGGCCGGTTTCGGCGCGACGGTGGCTCCGTGCGGAACCGCGCTGACGGAAGACCAGCTGCGAATAATAAAACGGCATCAGGCGCGATTGACAATAATCTTCGACGGCGACGACGCCGGAAAAAAGGCCGCGTTCCGCGCTCTGCCGCTCGTAATGGCCATTGGAATAGACGCCCGCGTGGTTTTTCTTCCCGAAAAACTCGACCCTGACGACTTTTTGCGCAAATACGGCGCGGACGCGATGAAAAAATTGATCGACGCCGCCGAGGAGCTTTTTTCGGCGGTTATTTCGGAGAAGGCCAAAACGGCGCAGTCTTCGCAGGCCAAAGCCGAGCTGATACGCGAAACCGCCGCAATAATCGCCGCCGCCCCCGACGCCGCGGGCCGCGAGCCGTTCATCAACCGCGCCGCTTATCTGCTTTCGACGCGAGAAGAAGCGATAAGGTCGGCCATGCAAAAGGCGGAAGGGGTAAAAAAATACGGCGAAGCCAAGGAAGCGGCGAAATTTGAAGGCGAAAAATTTTCGCGGCATGAAATTTCTCTTTTCGCGTGTTTATTAAAAAACGACTCGTTTTTTGACGACGCGCAATTAATGAATAGAATAAGTAAGATTGCTCTTTCTCAAGAGGCGCGGGGCTTGCTGCAAAAAGCCGTCGAAAACAAAGTCCCGCTGAGCAAAATAGCGGGCGAGGGCGATTCTCCGCTTCGAGCAAAGGTCCGCGAATATCTTTTTTCCAAAAAGAGTTGCGCGGACGAAGACGACGCGGCGCGGTTGGAATTCGCGCTTGCAAGCCTTGAGAGGGAGGCGGTCGAGGAAGAAATAAACGCGCTCGCAGGCTCCATTAAGTCCGCGGAGGCGGCCGGAGACAACTTACGGTTGAGAAAATTGCTCGAACAAAGGCGCGGGCTGTTGACGCGTCGGGAAGAAATAAAAAGCACGCTGCAAAGGAGCGCTTAAAATGGCCGCCAAAGAAACAAAGAACGCCGCAAAAAAAATAGCGGACACGGTGGGGAAGTTCGCGCGCAAGATGCTCGGTAAAAAAGACGAGGAACCCGCCAAAGCGGCTCCGCGCGAAACGAAAGAGAGCGCAACCAAAACCGAGGCGGCCTCGGCGGAAAAAAGCAAAGGCGAAGAGAAAAAAGGGAAGCCCGTGAAGGAAACAAAAGAGAAAAAAGAAGCGAAGAAGCCCGATGCGTCCAAGGGCGCGAACTCAAAGGAAACCGCGAAGAAAGACGCGAAGGCGGAAAAAAAGCAGCTTAAAGGCGCCGAGCCGAAAAAGCCGGAAGCGAAAAAGACGGCCAAGGCCGAGCCGGTCAAAGCTAAACCCGCCAAAAGCGCGGAGAAGCCTAAGCCCGCAAAGGCCGAGGCAAAAAAAGCCGAGGCGAAGAAGGAAACGGCCAAAAAGCCGGAGCCGAAGAAACCAGTCAAGACCGAGGCGAAGAAGGAAACGGCCAAAAAGCCGGAGCCGAAAAAGACGGTCAAAACCGAAACCAAGAAAGAGGCGGCGAAAAAACCGGAAGCGAAAAAGACGGCCAAGGCCGAGCCGAAGAAGCCGGAGCCGAAAAAGACGGTCAAAACCGAAACCAAGAAAGAGGCGGCGAAAAAACCGGAAGCGAAAAAGCCCGCCAAGGCCGAGCCGAAAAAGACGGCAAAGGCCGAGGCGAAGAAGGAAACGGCCAAAAAGCCGGAGCCGAAGAAACCAGTCAAGACCGAGGCGAAGAAGGAAACGGCCAAAAAGCCGGAGCCGAAAAAGCCGGCTAAGGCCGAGGCTAAAAAAGCCGAGATAAAGAAGGAAACGGCCAAGAAGCCGGAGCCGAAAAAGCCGCTCAAAGCTGAAACGAAGAAAGAAACGGCGAAAAAAGAGGAGCCGAAAAAAAACGCCAAACCAGAAGCGCGGGATAAGCTCGTTAAACCGGAGAAAAAGAGCGCCAAAAAAGAGGAAGAGCCAAAAAAGGAAATGAAAGCCGCCGTCGAGCCCGAAAAAAAAGAAGGTAAAAAGAAGGCGAAAAAAGAGACGGCGCAGGAACAGTCGCTCGAAGAGAAAGCCGAGAAAAAAGAAAAAATCGACGACGCGGATCCGCGCAAGGCCATTAAGCGCCGCACCGATTTGGAAACGATACAAAAACTTCTCGAACGCGGAAAAGACCAAGGATTTCTTACCTACGACGACCTTAATAAAGCTCTTCCCGAAGACGCCACCCCCGTCGATGTGGACGCGATTTTAGAGATATTGGAGGACAACGAAATTTCCGTCGTCGGCGCGGGCAAAGAACCGGTAATAGTCGAGGATGAGGCCGAGGAAGAGGAAGAGCCGGAAATTCTTGAAGAGGAAATCGAGACCGGACGAGGCAGCGACCCGGTGCGGCAGTATCTCAAATTAATGGGGCAGGTTCCGCTTCTCGACCGGGACGGCGAAGTGCTGATAGCCAAAAGGATTGAAAACGGCCAGAAAATGATGCTGGACGTTATTTTAAACACCGACTACGCGATACGCCAAATTTTGGAAATCGGCGAAAAGGTGAAGAACGGCAAGGTTCGTCTGAACGAAATTTTCAAGGACGACGACGAGCTTGAGGAAATTTCCGAGGAAGCGCAGACCGAGAGGTTTTTAAATCTGTTCGATAAAATTACCGAAGCCGCGGCCAAGCGCGCGCGGATGATTGAACGCTACAAAGAGAAGGAAGCCCCGACTCCGCGTCAGCAGCGCGACTTCAACAACAGACTCGAAGAAGTGAACTCCGAGCTGCGCGCTCTTCTTAAAGACATCGTTTTCGATAAAAAACAAATCGAGCAGATAGTCGGGAAAATTGAAGGTTTCCTAAAGGCCAGCGACGAGAACAAACGCCTGATAGGGAGAATGCAGCGCAGGCTTCAGCTGGCGGACGAGCGGGAGCTTTTTGCGAAGATGGAACAGTACTCTAAGCAGGGGAAGTCGCAGCAAAAAGTCCTCGAACAAATAGGCGTCGATAAAGCGGAGCTTGAAAACGTTTTCGCCACGGCGCAGCAGGCGCTCGACAGAACCGCCGAAATCGAGAAAACGGTTTCGATGAGCGTGGAAGGGCTGCGCGAAGTTTACAACCGGATACTCGAAGGAAAGCTCGAAGCCGACACCGCGAAGACCGAGCTTGTGGAAGCGAACCTGAGGCTCGTCGTCTCAATCGCGAAAAAATACACGAACCGCGGCCTGCAGTTTCTCGACCTCATTCAAGAGGGAAACATCGGCCTGATGAAGGCGGTGGACAAATTTGAATACCAGCGCGGCTACAAGTTTTCAACCTACGCGACGTGGTGGATAAGGCAGGCGATAACCCGCGCCATAGCCGATCAGGCGCGCACAATCCGCATTCCCGTTCACATGATTGAAACGATAAACAAACTTATTCGCACCAGCCGCCAGCTTGTGCAAGAGATTGGCCGCGAACCGACGCCCGAAGAGATAGGCGAGCGCATGGAAATGCCGGTCGAGAAGATTCGGAAAATCCTCAAAATCGCCAAGGAGCCGATTTCGTTGGAAACCCCCATCGGCGAGGAGGAAGACAGCCATCTGGGCGACTTCATAGAGGACAAGCAGGTCCTCATGCCCGACGAGGCGAGCATCAACGCCAACCTTGCCGAGCAGGTGCGCAAGGTTCTGGCCACCCTTACCCCGCGCGAGGAAAAAGTTCTGCGTATGCGTTTCGGCATCGGAGAGCGATCCGACCATACGTTGGAGGAAGTCGGCAAGAAATTCCGCGTAACCCGCGAGCGTATCCGGCAGATTGAGGCGAAGGCGCTTAAAAAGCTGCGGCACTCAACCAGAACTTCCAAACTAAAGACCTTTATAGAAGAATAGGTATATAAATTAATGTAGTACTACATTAATTAATACGAAATAAATGGCAGGCCGGCAGTCTGCCATTATTTTTGCGCATAATTTATTATTATTGAAGAAAGCGAGAGCCGGTATGACGAACCTGAAATTCAAGGCGAGCGACCCTTTAGTTGACAAATGCGACGTTCTTATCGTATTCGCGGACGCGGATTTTAAAAAGACCGCGATGGCGAAAAAACTCGACGCGGCGGTCGGCGGCGGACTGCACAGACTTCTGGAAGGGAAGCGCTTCGACGCGAAGGCCGGCGGCAGACTTGAAGTCGCGCCCGCAAAAAAAGCTCCGTTCGCCTCGGTCGTTCTGGTTGGAACCGGCGAAAAGCCGGTAGAATCGGCGGACGCCGCAATAGCCGCCGTAGGCAAGGAGATAAAATCTCTCCGCTTCGCCAGGGGCGTGGAAAAAATAAATCTAATCGCGCCCAGCGCGGCCAAACCGCTTGGAGCCGCGAGACTTCTTTACGCCTGCGGAATCGGAGCGCTCGTCGGAGCTTACAACTTTTCAAAAAAAGTTCTTAAGCCCGAAACGGTTAAAATAAGCGAGATTAACTTTTTTGCGCCGGAAATCGACGCTGAGACGGGCGAGAAAATAATCGAGCGCGCTCAAATCGTAGGCGAGGCCGTTTGCGACGCGCGCGACCTTGTGAACGAGCCTGCGAGCGTCTGCACGCCGGAGTATTTGGCCGACTACGCCCGCAAGGCGGCGAAGGAATTCGGCATGACCGCCGAAATATGGGACGAGAAAAAGTGCGAAAAAGAAGGATTGAGCCTTTTTCTCGCGGTTGGGCGCGCCGGCGCGAATCCGCCGCGCTTCATCAAGCTGGCCTATGCGCCCAAAGGTAAAAACAAGGAAAAACCTGTGGTTATAGTCGGCAAAGGGCTTTGCTTCGACTCCGGCGGGCTCAATATTAAAACGTACGAAGGGATGATGGCGATGAAGGACGATATGGCCGGCTCGGCGGCGGCGCTGGCGGCCATGAAGGCGATAGCGCGGCTCAAGCCCGGCGTTCCGGTCGTCGCATTGGTCGCCGCGTGCGAGAATATGCCGGACGGAAACTCCTACAAACCCGGCGACGTTATCGTCGGCAAAGGCGGCGTCGCGGTGGAGGTTCTGAACACCGACGCCGAAGGGCGTTTGACTCTCGCGGACGCGCTCGCCGTCGCCTGCGGCCTTGAACCGGCCAAAATCATCGACCTCGCCACGCTGACCGGCGCGATAGGAATAGCTCTGGGAGACCAGACCGCGGGCGTTTTTGCGAACGACGAGGCTCTCGCCGACGATTTGCTGCGAGCGGCGAAGGCGGCGGGCGAGGACGTTTGGCGTATGCCGCTCAACCCTAAAATGGCCGACGCGATTAAAACTCCCAACGCCGACGTTAAAAACGTGGGCGATTTCGGCGGCGGAGCCGTAACCGCGGCGCTGTTTTTGCAGTATTTCGTTAAAAAATACCCGTGGGCGCACATCGACATAGCCGGACCGGCCTTTTTCAAGCGCGAAATCGGAGCGTACGTCAAGGGCGGAACCGGCTTCGGAGTAATGACGCTGGCCGAGCTTCTTGCGCCGATGGAGTAAGCGGCGCTTTAGGCAAAAATAACATTGTCGCCGTGGGAGCGGGTCTTTGTCCCGCGAGCGCGGCTAAAGTTTGAACTGGTCGAGGGACGAAGGCCCTCTCCCATAAGCATAATGTTCAACGGATTTAACGCGAATTGGCATCTTCAGATAAAAACAAGCGGAAAAAAGGGGACGAAGGCGAGGAGATAGCCGCGGCGCTGCTTGCATCCAAGGGGTGCGTCGTAATCGCGCGCAACAAATGGGTTTCGATTCCCGGCGTGGGCAGGCGGGAGATAGACATTATCGCCCTCGACGGCGACGCGCTTGTTTTGGCGGAAGTGCGGACGCGCGAGGCGGGCGAGCGCTCGGTTGACGCGGCGGATTCGCTGGACGCGCGAAAATTGAGGCATATGTTCGAGGCGGCGAATTACCTGCTGTCTTCGCGCGCGCCGGGCATACCGGCGCAGGTTAAGCGGGCGCGAATAGATTTGATAGCGATAAATAAAAACGGCGCAGCCGCCGAATTGAGGCATATTAAAGATTTGAGGGAAGAAAAAGCGGACTGAAAAAGCGCGGCGCGAAACGGACGGTCAAACGATGAAAGACGGTTTTAATAAAAAAGAAATCATAGCGGAAATCGCTTCGGAGCTTTCCTCTACGCTTGACATTAACGCCGCCGCCGCGTCGGCGGTTAAAATTATTTCCCGAAGGCTGCCGTACTACAAATGGGTCGGCGTTTACTGGCTGCAAACCGACGTTCTCGTTCTGGGGCCGTACGTGGGCGCGCCCACCGAGCACGACAGAATAAAAGTCGGTTCCGGAGTATGCGGAACGGCCGTAGCGCAAAACCGCAATCAAGTTATTGAAGACGTGCGAACGCTGGACAATTATCTGGCCTGCAGCCTCGAAACGCGCTCCGAGATCGTCGCGTTAATCCGGAACAAAAACGGCGCGATAATAGGGCAAATAGACGCGGACGGCGACGGCGTAGGCGATTTCGATTCGATGGACGAGGCGTTTTTATCGGAAGTCGCGGCGCTGATAGCCGCAAAAAAATAACACTGCCTAATCTTCGCCTTTACCGACTTGACCTGTCCCGAGTTTTGCCTAAAACTTACAATTTAACTACCTCTTCAAACTCCGCGGGAGGGGGTCTTCGTCTCCCAATTTAATTTACCTCGCCCCCTGTGCCCCTCTTCATGAATGGCGAGGGGGAACCTGTTGAAATGATCGAGCTAAAAGTCCCTTTCTTTTTATGGAGAAGGATGTTTTATCTCTGGGAGGGGGCATTTGTCCCCCGATTTGGTTAAAACCATCTCGGCTTACGGGCCGAGCTATTAACTTTCAATCCCTTCGGAATTTTGTTAGGAAAAAACTTTATTTTAAATATATTTTAACCGTTGCGCCGCCCTGTATTAAATTTTTACCAAGATTTTAATCTTTAATTTTAAAGGGTTAAAAGCTGTATCCCAGCGCCAGTCTGCCTAAAAAGCCCGGCGAGTCGTAACGCTTGCCGTTGCGCGCGGCGTTGTTCGTCATGCTCACGGATACTGCGCCGTTGAACTTTACGAAAAAGTTATCGGCAGGAAGAAACGTAAGCGTGGGGCCGATTAAAAACTTGGCTCCGCCCTCGGCTTCCTCTTCGTCCCACAGCCCTTCCAAGTCTTCGCCCACCGCTTCGACTCCGCCCGCAAACCAGCTTACAAACTGGTAGCTCGTTCCAAGCCCGACAATCACGTCGAACGGGTCGCGGTCGTCCGCGATTGGGAACTCGGCGGTGCCCGAAAGAGTTAAATCGAGCGCGCCGAAAGCGCGGTTGAGCGAAAGACGAAGCGTCGGGACGGAAACGCCGTCGAAGTCGTACGTATATCCGGCGCCCAGCGACAAATTAATGTGATATTTATCCTGCGATAAAACGCCGAAAAGAGCCTCCGCGGCAAACATTGACGATTTGTATTCTTTGTCGTCGAAAACCGCGGCGCCTTTTGCGTCCATCGAGAACCAGTCGAAGAAGCGGTATTTTAATTTTGCGCCCAGCTCGAAACCCTGCTGCCCGAACGGCCTTGTCTCGCGAACTCCGTAGGCGCTTTCCGCTTCCATCGTCAGTTTGCCGCCGGTTCCGAAGCCGGTTTTTTCATAGACGTAAGGCGTTTCGTCGTCGGCGTAAGCGGCCGAAGCTATAATTACGGCACCTAAAAATACGGCTAAAAACGCTAAACGCTTAAAAATCATAGTAAAAATCTCCTGAAATTCATCGCTTCGCCAAAATATTCGGCGTTTTATTCTTTAATAATACGCGCAATAAGATTAGGCGCAATTAAATTTCGGTTAAAAACGACGCTTACCACTTCGATTCGTGATCCTCGACCACTCCCGGCGCGTCGATAAGTTTGTAAATGGCGCCGTCCGGCCCCGTAATTACGCCTTTGAAAACTCCGACCGGCTGGCGGAAGCGGCTTTTAATTATCAGCGCGTTCACGTCCGCGCTGCGCTCGCCGTAAGGCGTAAACGAAAGGTCGATTTTGCCGTCGGTCGTTTTAACGCGCCACGACGCTTTATGGTCGTTTTTCGAGAAAGTAAAATCGGCGCGCCCGGCCGCTACGCGGGCTCCGTTTATCCAAATCGCGTTTTCGTTAATGGTTTCGTCGGTAATCGGCTCAACTAAATTAAGGCCGATTCTCGCGCCGTCTTCGGCGTTGCACGCTAGCGCCGCCCAGCGCCATTCCCAATGACGGTCGTGAACTCCGGCCGTGTGATCGACTTCGGCGAAAGAATTTTCCGAGGCGAGAAATATCGCTTTCGTTCCCATTACTATTTTGCCCGCCGCCGGCATTCCGGCCGATTTATGCGTAAACGCGAACGAGCCGTCAAAAGTCGGAAAAATTACCTGATGCGGAACTACCGTTTCCGCGCGCTCGGCGAAGCGGGCGTCGATTAAAAGGTACTCCCCGGCTTTTGAATGAGCCTCGACGAACATAGAAGCCGCGCCGCCTTCCATGCCGTACTTCATTTCCAGCTTATTTCCGTCCTTTTCAAAGGAGATTTCGCCTTTTACGCAGTCGTCGCACATTTTAACGCCGCGCGCAAGCGGAACCTCGGCCGCGTATTCAATTCGTTTTTTCGTTTCCATATCGAAGGCGTAGGCGAAAACGCTGCCGACGTAACCAATATCCACAATCGCGACGCCCGCGACGACTTTAGGGCTGAAAATGCCTTGAAAGCGCCACCGCTTATGACGGAATTTTTTTAAAAAAGAGGGTAAATCCAGTCCGGCGTAACCGGAAAGCTCTACGTTTTTAATCGTTCCCTCGTAAACGCCGAATTTCGGCTTGCCAGCCGCGTCGAATAAGTCTGACGGCATTTTTGTCTCCCGTTTTAAAAGATGGTTTTGCCCGCCGAATCGTCGTTCGGGCGCTTTTAAGATTAAAATAATGCCGGGTTGTTGTCAATTGCGCCGCCGCCCGATTTTTGCCTTTAAAACCGCGAAGGCGTTTTTGCCTCGAAGGACGCGGCAATTTTAAATAGAATAATTCGGCTTAAACCAATCCCGGTTCTTACGACCCGAGCGATTAACTTCCAATCCCTTCTGGATTTTGTAAGGAAAAGAACGTAATTATATAAGAATTTCCGCGGTATTTGCTCAAATTGAGAATACAAAGGGGCGCGCTCCGCCTTTTTCGCGCCGCTTCTATATAATATCTTGCCAAGGCTGAGGTTCTTTGTTATATTTCGGTTAAACTTTAGTAATAAGTTAAAGGAGTTGCTTGAAAACGGCCGAAATTTCGAGTCGTTGCGTTTAGGAACGGGGAAAATGGCTATTGAAAATAAATCGGGAGGGGCGAGGTTGACTTTGAGCGATGTGGAGCGCGCAATGCCCGGCAGGTTCGAGCCGCCGTCCGCGTCCGCCGCTTATCTTTTAGGGTTGTTTTTCGCCGCGTCCGTCGTTATGACGCTGCCCTTAATATACGCAGCAGTTATTGCGGCGGTCGCCGCTCTCGGCGTCTTCGCCGCGGCAAAAGGTTACGAATTGGTTCTGACGCCGAGACTTTCTTTAATTTTTCCGGTCGTCGTTTTATGTTTGGCGGCGGTTTTTGCGTGCGGCATAATCGTTTATTATTTGCTGCGTCAGCTTTTTTTAATAAAACGGCCGTTCAATTGCGCCGATATGAAAGAGCTTGACCCTGCGAATGAGCCTCTGATTTACGCGCTGGCTAAAAACGTTGCGGAGCGTATAAACGCCCCGCCTCCCGATAGAATTTATCTCTCTATTCTAGCCGAAGCCTCGGTTTTGCGGACTTATAAGAACCTCTTTTTTGCGGACAAGCGTTTTTTAATAATCGGCCTGCCTTACATTGAAGGGCTTAACGCGAGAGGAGTTGCGGGAATTATCGCGAGCGAGCTGGCTCGTTATTCGCAGAGCGCGGGCGCGGGGGTGGGGCGCGCTCTCGACCGCGTTCTTTCTATGTTCGCTCAGGCCGCCTACCCGGACGAATCGCGGGAAGCGGGTTTTGAAAAAATTGCCGGCTCCGAAAGCGATTACGACCCGGCTTTTAAGGTTCGGACGCGGATTTTCTCAAAGATAGGGCTTTTTTTCGCGGTATTAACCGCGCGCGCTTTGTATAAATTCGGGCTTTTATTCTCGCGGTTTTTCCTGCGGAAAATGGAGCTCGACGCGGACGCCTGCAGCGCGGCGGTTCAGGGAAGCGTCTCGTTTTGCGAAACCGAGAAAAAGCGCGGCGCAATGTCCGCGGCTCAGTCTTTTCTTTTCCTCAATCCGGCCTCTTTGTCGGGTTCGGGCGGACTGCCCGACAATATTCCCGCCGCCGTCGCCGCCATTGCCGGAGAAATGGACGAGGCCGAGAGAAAAAAAGTTGAAAACCGTTTCAAAGCCGTAAAATCCGCTTTGCGCGATGCGCGTCCGTCGCCGGGCGAGCGGTCGGAAGCGGCGTTGAAACGCAACTCGATGGGGATATTCGCGCTCGAAGCTCCGGCGTCCGCGCTGCTGAGCGATTCGTACGCGGTTGGAAAAGAAATTACGCTCGACTTTTATAAACGCATTCCCGCGCTTAAGAACGAAACGCATAAGCTCGTTTCGACCGACGGCCTGATGGGAAGGAAGCAAAAAATAAATCAGGAGCTCGACAACCTCGACGCCTTCCTAGGAGCGACTATACATTTTAAAAACTGGTTTTTTCCGCCTCCCCTTTCCTTGGTTCCGCCCGACAACCCCAAGGACGTGCTTGAAGGGTGGAAAAACGCGAGAAACAAAATGCTCGAACTTCAAAAAGACGCCGAAACGACCGCCTCCGCGTACGACGAAATCGTCAAACAGAGGCGCGGCGCGCTGATAGCCTACCGGCTTATAACCTTGGGGATGCCGATAAAAGACCCGCGCAAGTACGGTCTGGCCGAAGCCGAAGAAGGAGCGGCCGCAGCCGCGCTCAATAAGTTCGCGGCCCGCAAAAGCAAAACCGACGAGCTAATGGCGCCTTATTTCAAAGCCGCGGGCGCTAGAATATGGTGCGTTCTTACGCTGTTAAGCCTTCAAGCCGTCCGCGATAAAATGCCTAAAGGAAATGATTTTTACGAAAATTCGCGCAAACTTATGGAGACGCTGCTGACGATAAAGTCGGTTTACGAACTGCTGCTTCGGCTCGACGCGGAGGCGGAAGAGCTCTCCATATTAAGCGGCATAGCCGACCCGGCGAATTCTAACGCCGTTAAAGAGGCAAAAGCCGAAAAGCTCGCAGCGATGCGAAGCCTTGTTTCGGCTTTGAAGTCTTCTTTGTCCGCCGCGAAATATCCTTTCGCCAAGGACGCCTCCGAGAGCGACATATGGGATTGGGCCACTCGCTCGAACCGCGCTTTCTCGTCCGACGAGACCTCGTTATTAAACGCCGCGGGCGACCTTTTAACCAATATTCCCAGACTTTATTCGAGGACGATGGGGCGGTTGTGCGTAATTTCCGCTCAGGTTGAATCGCTCTTTCAGAGCGCGCGCAAGTAAACCGCGCTTTATCCGGCGCGCAAAGAAAGCGAAAACGGCTTCGCGGCGAATGCGCCCTTTAACGAATTAGTTCAAACCGTGGACGGTTCCGCAAAATAAACGACCTCCGCGACGATTTTAGGAGATCCGCGAAGTATCGGCGGCTCTCCCGATTCGAACGCGGTAATGGCAAGCGATCCGCCGGGGACGTTTACCGTTATCTCGGCGCCGAAATCAATCAGTCCGGCCCGCGCCAACGCGGCGACGGACGCGGTGGAGCCGCTTCCGCACGCCAGCGTGGGGCCGGCTCCGCGCTCGTGCGTGCATACCTCTATATTGCGCCGGTCGATTACCTTAACAAAGTGGACGTTTGCCTTCTTCGGAAACGCCTCGTGCGCTTCCAGCTTCGCGCCCAGCTTTATCATATCTTTTTCGGGCGAGTCCGAAAGCGTTACAAAATGCGGATTCCCGACTTTCAGCGGCGTTCCTTTAACCGTTTTGGAGCCTATTTTCAGCTCCAACTCCGCGCCCTCCGCCTCCGGATCGGAGTATTTTTGCGAAACCGGAACCGCGCCCGCGATAAAGTTGGGCAAAGGCATTTTTACGGTTACGGATTCGACTTTGCCGTCGTCGCCGATTTGCAGCTTTAATTGCTGGTAACCCGCCGGAGTTTCGATTGATATTTCGCGCGAAGCGACGTGATCGGTGTCGTATAAAGCCTTTCCGGCGCAGCACAGCCCGTTGCCCGAAATTTCCGCCTCGCTGCCGTCGCTGTTGTACAGCCTGAAACGGGCGTCGCATTTGCGCTTGCTTGCGGTTAAAACTATAATTCCGTCGGCGCCGATTCCGAAACGGCGGTCGCATATTTGCGCGACTTTTTCAGGCGGCAGCTCGAAGCTTTCAACCGCTTTGTTGATTAAAATTAAAAAGTCGTTGCCGGCGTTCTGGCACTTGTAAAACTTGAGAGCTTTTTCTTTCATCGCCTTTCAATAGCCTTTGTGCGTTTCATCGTTAACGTTTCCCCAGAAGGTTTTATAAACCCAGAAAGTATAGCCCAACGCGATGGGCACGCCTATTATGGCGATAATCAACATCGTTTGCAAGGTCAACTCGCCGCTGGACGAGTTTGCGAGAGAAAGCCCCGCGCCGGCGCCGCGCGGGTTGACAAGATTGGGGAAGAGCGACGCGCCGACCGTGCCCCACATAAGAGCGATGTTTATGGACGAAACGATGAAACCCCAGCCGTATTTTCTAAAGCGAACCAAGGCCGCCGAGCCTATCAGCGACGCGAAAGACAATATCGGGATAATCCAAAGAACGGGGATTGCCTTATAGTTGTTCAGCGCCCACGGCGCCATGAAAACGGTCGCGATTGGCAGCAGTATCGAAAGCGCCAGATAGGCGTAGCACGAAAGTATTGCGTAACCGCGCGCTTTTTCGCGCATTTCGCCGACGGAGCGCATTGCGATGTAAATCGCGCCGTGGCGGGCGAACATAAAGAAGCCGGCAACGCCGAAAAGAAGCGAATACGGGTTGAGCAGGTTAAAGAAGCCGCCGGCGTAGTTGAATTTATCGTCCATGGGCAAGCCCCAAACCATGTTGCCCAAAGCTACGCCGAACAAAAGCGACGGCAGCGCGCTGCTGACGGAAAAAATCCAATCCCACCATTTGCGCCACTTCAAGTCTTCGATTTTATTGCGGAACTCGAAAGAGACGGCGCGGAATATCAAAGCGAACAAAACGAGCATCAGCGCCAAATAAAGCCCGCTGAAGACGGTCGCGTAAACGAGCGGAAACGCCGCGAACATCGCGCCGCCCGCGGTCAATAGCCAAACCTCGTTGCCGTCCCAGAACGGGCCTACGGAATAATGAAGCGCGTGGCGCTCTTCTTCTTTTTTAAAGAAGAGATACCAAATTCCCACGCCCAAGTCGAAGCCGTCGAGAATGGAGTAGCCGATGAAAAGGACGCCGACCAGCAAAAACCAGATAATTTGTAAAGTCGTCATTGGGCGCCTCCTTCCTTGGCGGCGGATTTGGCTTCGTCCGCAACGCCTTTGTCCATTACTCTTTTTACCAAAAACAGCCAAAGATAGAACAGAAGCGCGTAAACCAGCGCGAAAAGAATTAATGTAAATAAAATCTGCCAGGCGGGCACCGTTACGGAAATGGCGTCTTTGGTTTTAAGAACGCCCTGAACTATCCACGGCTGCCTGCCGACTTCCGCCGCTATCCAGCCCAGCTCGTTGGTTATAAACGGCAAAGGAATCGCCCAGAAAAGCAGCTTTAGCGCGGTTTTGTTTTCCGTAAGACGCCCTTTAAATTGCAGGTAAAACGTCCACGCCGAGAAGGCGATGAAGAGCATTCCGAGCGCGAACATAAGATGGAACGGAAAAAAAGTGAGCGCCATCGGCGGCCACTCGTCTCGCGGGAAGTCGTTAAGACCCTGAACTTTCGTATTTAGGCTGTTGCCTGCAAGCAGCGAAAGCCCGCCGGGTATTTCAACCGCGTAATCGACTTTTTTTGTTTCGTAATTCGGAACGCCGAAAACGAGCAGCGGAGCGTTCGTTTTAGTTTCGAAGAGCCCTTCGAACGCCGCCAGTTTCGCGGGCTGCGTCTTAACAACCTGAACCGCGTGCGCGTGCCCGGCGCCAAGCTGCAAAACCGAGGCGGCAAAGGCGAAAACGACGGCGATTTTAACGGACTCTTTCGCTATTTCAACATGCTTGTTTTTAATTAAAAGGCGGGCGGAAACGCCAGCCACGAAGAAAGAGCCGGTTACCAGCGCGCCCAAAACGGTGTGAAGATACCGCTGAACGGTGGAAGGATTGAGCGCGGCGGCCCAAAAATCGGTTAGAACCGCTCTTCCGTCGGTTACGACGAAGCCGGCCGGAGTCTGCATCCACGAATTTGCGATGATTATCCAGAGCGCGCTCAGGGTTGAGCCGATTGCGACCATCAGCGAAGCGAACCACATCCCTTTTGGGGAGAGCCTGCCCCAGCCGAAAATCAGAACGCCTAAAAACGTCGATTCGAGGAAGAATGCGAACACGCCTTCGGCGGCGAGCGGCGCGCCGAATATATCGCCGACGAAGCGGGAGTAATTCGCCCAGTTGGTTCCGAACTGGAACTCCATAGTTATTCCGGTCGCGACGCCGACGGCGAACGAAACGGTAAACAATTTTACCCAAAAGCGGGAAATGTCGCGCCATAGCGCGCTTTTGGTATTTTTATATTTTCCCATCATCCATACTATTACCCACGCCATTCCGATTGTTAGAGGCGGGAAAATGAAGTGAAACGCGACGGTAAATGCGAATTGAATTCGCGCTAGAAGTTCCGCGTCCATATTTGTCCTCCGTTTTTAAATTTAAACAACGACCGCCATAATTAGTTTGCAATTAACAGAATATTTTTACAAAATCTCTTTAATGATAATCATTTTTATTAAGGTTGCAAGCGCGCCGAGAAATTTTTAGTTAAAAAAAAGTTTGGTTTTACGTTTCCCGCCACAATTTTTCCACAAAGGCGCTTAACAGGCCGTCAACCGATTTGGTCGATTCTACTATTTCGGCGCCATACGCCTTAAAGGCAGCTTCCTCCGCGCTCATTCGGGGTTTTTGCAGCGGCATGGCGTCAAGCGCGCTTCCGACGATCAGCGCGTCTTTAAATTTGCGCGGCTTGGCGGCGAGCATCGCCGTCGTCTCGTACGCCGCCGCGTCAACGTCTATCGCAAGCGCCTCGTTGAAAAAAACGTCGGGCGCGTTTACGTACATATTATGTATAACCGCGTTCAGCCCGCTGCGCCGCATTTTTTTTATTAAATCTGCCAGCCGGTCGAAGCCTTCGGCGAGCGCGAGCAGCTGCGGCTTCGTCCATTTTACGTAATAGGCTGGAAGAAAGTTAAACTTGCGCATCCCTTGTTTGTAAATCCACGCGAAATTATCTACTAATTTCGAGGCGTTTTGCGGAGCGATCGTCATGTTGACGGTAACCGGCGGCTTATATTTTACAAGCTCGGCGCGCATACGCTCGAACCACGCGGACGAGTCCGCGGAGCAATTATCGCGGGATATTCTGTTTTCCCTCTGCGTTTCGGGCTCTCCGTCGATTGAGACGTTGAGCCTGAACGGGGCGAGTTTCTCCATTTCGCGCAAAAAAGAGGCGTCGAGGAGCGTTCCGTTCGTCGTAACTTGAAATTCCAGCGTCTTATTCCGCTCGTCGGGCAGTTTTTCGCGGACGTAACGGGCGGCGGAAAGGAGCGTTTCCCGCGCAAGCAGCGGCTCGGCGCCGAAGAAGCGGACGAGTTTTACCGCGTCGTTCGGGAGCAAAAATTTATCAATCGCGGCGCGCGCCGTCTCAAGCGGCATATCGACTTCCGCCTTGAACGCGGGGCAGTAGGCGCATTTGAGGTTGCACCTGTAAGTCAAAACGAGTATCAGGGCGGAATAATTCATTCGCGGCCTTTAAAAAACAAGAGTCGCGGCTCGTTTAAAGACTGTGGAAAACTTTTAAGCGCGCGCAATGTTTAGGCGTTTTAAAAACGTCGGGCAAACCCGCATAAAATCTAGTTTTGCTCAGGTTTATCACGGTCAAAAAAAATGCCAAATTATACATGTTTTTTATTGACAATCAGACTTATAATAATATACTCCATTTGATTTTTATCAAGCGCCGCCGGAGGCGTATTTTTTAATAAATGAATTCCGGCGCGGGAGTTTGCGGGTTACACAAACCGGAACTAGTAGCGACTCTAACTTTTTTATTTGAAAGGATGAAGAAATGAGAGCTCTTGGTCGCCACATTCTGGTGGAGTTGTACGGCTGCGATCCCGTCAATCTTGACGATATGGATTCAGTTCGTAAGCAACTCAAGGAGGCAGCCATACGTACGGGCGCCACAGTAGTAGCGGAGGTCTTTCACAAGTTCAGCCCGCAGGGCGTAAGCGGCACTATAGTTATAGCCGAATCGCACCTTGCAATTCACACGTGGCCTGAGCTTGGTTACTGCGCTCTAGACCTCTACACCTGCGGCGATCACGTCGATCCGTGGCTGGGATTCGATTACCTAGTCGACGCCTTCAAGGCGAACGGCTACTATGCCTGCGAGCTGCCTCGCGGCATCAGAGAAGAAAAGGAAGAGGATCGGGAACCTACGTTCACGATCCGCTCAATAAGTACGGCGCAATCCGCGCTTAAATAACGCTTAAAAAAAAGGGAGCGCAAACTCCGCGTTCCCTTAAATCCTAAATAAAAAAGGAGGCGGGCAATGAAGAGCTGGCTTATCGAACCTGAAGTTTATTTTTTTGCCTCAGGCGTCGGCGAGGGGATGACCTCTCTTAACGCGTTCGACGCCGCGGTGTTGGCGGCGGGCGTAGGCAATACCAATTTAATAAGGCTTTCGAGCATTATTCCGCCGAACTGCGTCGAGTGCGAGCCGATAAAGCTCCCCAAGGGCGCGGCTATACCGGTGGCGTACGCCTACATTTCGTCGGACGTGCCGGGCGAAATTATTTCCGCGGGCGTCGCGGCTGCCATTCCTAACGAAGAAGGCGAGCAGGGCGTTATTATGGAGTATTCCGCCAACGGCCATAAGGAAGACATAGAGGCGATAGTCCGCGCCATGGCGGAAGAGGGCATACGCACGAGAGGGCTTACCATTAAAACGCTTAAAAGCGCGGTCGTCGAGCATAAAGTCAAGCGCATCGGCGGGGCGTTTTCGGGCGTGGTGCTGTGGTACAAATAAAATTTTTACCGAAGACTTATAACAAAACAGCGGGAGGGCGCTCCGTCGCCCGATCGTTTTTAATTTTATCGTTTGGTCGGGGGACGAACGCCTCCTTCCGCAGCGCAATTAAAACAAAGAAGTTTCTTTTTACCCTTACGCGGGTATAATGCGTTAATCGGCCTGTATTTCGGAAGTCATACTTCGGGCATACAGGCGTTTTTATATCGAACGGCAAACAAGGAGCTTTAAATGGCCGGCAAGAACGAATTCAAAGGTTGGTACGTAGAGCGTTTCATGGAGAGAGGCGGCACGGCCGTCAAGCTCGAAAAGAAACTTTTTAGCAAAAAGACTAAGTTCCAGCAGCTCGACGTTTACTCGACGGCGCTGGGGAACATGATGACCCTGGACGGCTGCATAATGCTGACCGATCAGGCCGAGGCGAGCTACCACGAGATGCTCGTACACGTCCCGATGAACGCCTGCAAAGCGCCGGAAAGCGTCTGCATTATCGGCGGCGGCGACGGCGGCGCGATGCGCGAAGTATTAAAGTACAAAAGCGTCAAACGCGCCGTAATGTGCGAAATAGACGAACAGGTGATAATTCAGTCGCGCAAGTACTTCCCGGGGCTAATCGCATGGGAAGGCAAAGACAAGCGCGCGGAAGTCGTCGTCGGCGACGGCGCTGCCTTTGTGAAGGAGCATAAAAAAGAGTTCGACGTGGTTCTGGTCGATTCTACCGATCCGGTCGGGCCGGCGTCCGTGCTGTTCTCCACCGCGTTCTATAAAGACGTTCTGGCCTCGCTGAAAAAAGGCGGAGTAGTCGCCACGCAGGCCGAATCGCCGTGGTACTCGCTGGAGCTCGCGCTCGACGCGATGAAGCTTTTAGGCAAAACTTTCAAGCACGTGAATTATTACACAAGCGCGATACCGATGTATCCGTCCGGATTCTGGGGTTTCGCCGTCGCCTCCAACGACGTAGCAAGCTTCGACAAACCGCTGGATCCGGCCGCGATTAAGCCGTTCGAGAAGAGCCTGCGCCACTACAACGCCGCTCTTCACGGGGCCGCCTTCTGCCGCCCGACATTCCTCAACAAAGCGCTCGGCAAACTTGTAAAATAGAAGAGAGGCCGCAATGCCCAGCTATATGTCCGCAATCGACGACCCCGAAGCGCCGATTCAAATTATCGGGCTTCCTTACGACAGCACTACGTCGTACCGCTCCGGCTCGCGCTTCGGTCCCGAAGCCGTCCGCTCGGCTTCTTATTGTTTGGAAAACTACGACCCGATACTCGACCTCGATTTGGAAGATATTTCCTTCGGCGACGCGGGCGACGTGGAAATTCCTCCCGGCGACCCCAAGCGGGCGCTGTCGGTTATTACGAGCGCGCTCGACGAGAAGGTAAGACCGGACTCTCTTGTATTGGGGCTCGGCGGCGAGCATCTTTTAACTCTCCCGCTGGTTCAGCGCGTTTTAAAAAATTACGAGGAAAAAGACCTGTGGTTCATTCACCTCGACGCGCACACCGACCTGAGGCCGGGGTATCTCGGAGAGCCTTACAGCCACGCTTCAATCGTCTGGCTTGTATCCAAGGAAATAGGATTTTCCAAAATAAGGCAGCTCGGCATTCGCAGCGGCACGAAGCCCGAATGGGAGCTTATGCGTCTTCACAACACGCTTACCGGCATCGACGACAAGTCGGTCGCGTCGCTGGTCGATTGGATTGGCGACGATCCGGTTTATCTCTCCGTCGATTTGGACGTTATGGACGCCAGCCTTTTTCCCGGCACCGGCGCGCCGGAGCCCGGAGGCGTTTCGTTTGCGGAGCTTCAGCGGATACTGAATCAGTTCATCGGCGTGAACATAGTAGGCGCAGACGTTATGGAACTCGCTCCGTCGCTCGATCCTTCGGGCGCTTCCAGCGTGGTCGCGGCCAAGGTCGTCAGAACGATGTTGTTTTTAATGGCGTCCGGTATGACGGGCGGAGAAGAATAACGGCGGCTCGTCCGCTTTCGCCGCCCGACCGCCGCTCTTTCGCTTTCTTTGCGCGCCCAAAGAAAGTCCGGCTGCGCTAAAGCCGCGCCGAGCCGGGCGGACAAGAAAGGGCGCCCTTTGAGCGAGCGCTCAAATCCGGCAATAGAATTATTGCCGACGCTGGGCGGTTTTATACAAATTTGGGACTGCTCAAGCGCTTCGTCCGCGTTGCCCGCGATTTTTATTTTGCAAAATAAAAAATGATGGTATAAGTATAACGCAGTAATACGACGAGGAAAAGATGCAGGAATTTTTACATAAATTCGCGCAGGTTGCGGTTCCGACGCTGCATTATTACGCGGCTCTTATACTTCCAATGCTGATTTACTGCGTCGCTCTTTATTTCATCGCAAAGGTCGTGCGCGATTCGCTTATGAAACTCTTCGGTTGGAAAGGGACGGTATTCTTCGCGGTTGTGGGAACGCCGGTTCACGAGCTTTCGCACGCGGCGGCGGCGATTATCGGCGGCCAGAAGGTCGTTAAAATGAATCTTATTTCGCCCGACGAAAAAACCGGAACGCTCGGCTCGGTGCAAATTTCTTACGATAAAAAGAGTTTTTACCAGCGCAACGTCGGCGTAATTTTAGTGGCTTTTTCGCCGATTTTCGCCGGAGCGGCGGCTATCGTCCTTCTTACTTGGCTCGCTTTTCCTTTGCTGCTGCGCGCCGGCGCGCCGCCGGTTATACCGACCGAGCTGAAACTTTCTCTTTTCGCCGCATGGATAAAACAGAACGGCGCATGGATTGGCTCCTTCTTTTCAACCGCCGTAAAGAGCGCTCCTTACCATAAGTGGTGGTTTTACCTATACCTTTTCGGACTTTTAAGCGTCGGCGCCCACCTTATACCTTCGCCGCAGGATATGAAGGGAACAGCCCGGCCGATTTTAATTTTGCTCCTTATCGCCTTCGTCGTTTACGCCGTCGCGGGCGTATTATTCAAGGTTAAGGCTCCCTTTGAGGCGGTAATGTCGTATTCGTACAAGCTCAACGGCATACTTTCGTTCGCCATAGTTCTCAATTTAGTTTTTATGATTCTCGTCCTGATTTTATTGAAAATCAAGGAAGCGCTCTTTTCGGACGCGGAGCTGCGGGAGAAAAATAAAGCGTAACTAAGCGCAAAGCCGGCAATTTTGGGTTAAAAAAAGGAGCCGAAAAGGCTCCTTTCTATTTGAGGCGCAAAGTTAATCGAGGGGCTCGAAGTGCGCCGAGAAATGACGCAGGAACTGCGGCTCGTAAGTTATCTTAAGCCCTTTCACTTTGTCGCGGCGCTTGTAAACCAGCTCAATCGCTTCAATTAAGTAGTCGATGTGCGACTGCGTGTAAACTCGGCGCGGAATGGTAAGGCGGACGAGCTCCATTTGAGACGGAATGAATTTGCCGTTTTTATCCCGTTTGCCGAACATTACCGAGCCGATTTCAACGGCGCGGACTCCGGCTTCGAGATACAACTCGCAGCAAAGCGCCTGACCGGGGTATTCCTCCGGCTTGATGTGCGGGAAGAAAGCCTTGGCGTCGATGTAAACCGCGTGGCCTCCCGGCGGCTCGACTATGTTGACTCCGATGCGGCGCAAATGTTTGCCGATGTAATTCATAACCGCAATGCGGTATTCGAGGTAATGCTCGTCGGTAACTTCCTCAAGCCCGACCGCCATCGCTTCGAGATCGCGTCCGGCCAAACCGCCGTAAGTAGGGAACCCTTCGGTTAGAATGAGGAGGTTTTTACACCGCAGCGCAAGCTCCTCGTCGTTCATCGCCAAAAATCCGCCGATGTTTACAATCGCGTCCTTCTTTGCGCTCATCGTAGCGCCGTCGGCGTAGCCGAACATCTCGCGGGCGATGTCGCGCACGCTTTTGTTCTCGTATTCCGGCTCGCGCAGCTTAATGAAGTAGGCGTTTTCCGCAAAACGGCATGCGTCGAGGAAGAAAGGAATGCCCGCGTCATGCGCTATTTTTGAAACGGCGCGGATGTTTTCCATGCTTACCGGCTGTCCGCCGCCGGAGTTGTTGGTAACGGTCATCATAATGAGCGGAATGCGTTCCTTGCCGTACTTGGCGATGGCGGCCTTTAGCTTCTCTATGTCCATATTCCCTTTAAAGGGGTGCGACATCGAAGGTATTTTTCCCTCGGCGATGACCAAATCTATCGCCTGCGCGCCGTTGAACTCGATATTGGCGCGGGTGGTGTCGAAGTGCGTGTTGTTTAAAATAACTTTGTTCTTGTCGCATATGGTCGAAAATAGAATGCGCTCGGCGGCGCGGCCTTGATGGCAGGGAAGAATGTGCTTAAAGCCGGTCAGGTTTTTAACGACCGACTCGAATCTGTAAAAGCTGCGCGCTCCCGCGTACGACTCGTCGCCCGTCATAATGCCGGCCCACTGCTGGGCGCTCATCGCTCCGGTGCCGCTGTCGGTGAGGAGGTCGATGATGATGTCTTCGGCCTTGATTGCGAAGGTGTTGTAGCGCGCCGCTTTGAGTATCTTTTTGCGCTGCGCCGGCGTGGTGAAGTTAATCGGTTCAACCGCCTTTATTCTGAACGGCTCGATGATGGTTTTCATTCTTTTTCTCCTTTGGCGCAAAAAGGGGCTCGCTTTTACGCCGCCTGACGGCGCGTCCCGCCCTTTTCGCTTTGAACGACGTTACGTTTTAGAAGAATGCGCATTATTGCGGAAAAAAACGCCGGAGCCCGTTAAGGCCCCGGCGCGTTGAAAAGACGCGAATTATTTAAGCAGAGCTTTGGCTTTTCCGTACCATTCGTTGTCCGAGGGCACGATTTTTAAAATAGTCTTCAGTTTATCCTGCGCCTCGCCCGCGTTGGAATCTTTTATCGCGTACGCCTCAAAGTAAAGTTTCTTCGCTTCCTTTTCGAGCTTTTGAAGCCCTTTTTCGGCCTGCTTGTTGCCCGAATCGTATTTCATGCAGAGCTGGAAGGCGTCGTAGGCTTCCGGCAAATTTCCTTCGGCCAGAGCTTCCGCGCCGCGCTGGGCGTACATGGCTCCTAGCTTGTCTTTGATTTCTTTCGCGTAGCTCGACGATCCGCCCGCGATTTTGCTTTCAAGTCCCTCGGCCTTTTTCAGCCCTTTTATCGCTTCTTTGGCGTTCTTTTTCTTCGCCTCGCTCGTTCCGGACTCGTAGGCGCTTAAAAATTCGCGGACGTCGGCGAGCGTTTTTTGCGCGCGGGAAATAACGGGCTTAGGCCCTTTGCCGGAGGAAACGCTTTGCAGCTCGGTTGCGCATCCTTCCGCGTCCCCTTGTTTGAACATTGATACGGCGTTGTCAACGTCGGCGTTGGTAACGGTTCTAGCGCCGCCGCCGGATTCTTCTTTCGCTTCTTCCTTGGGCGATTCCTCTTCTTTTACGGTTTTGTCGGTTTTCTTGACGCGCCTGATTATTCCTTCGTCCTCTTCCTCCTGAGGCGGCTTTTCGGCGGTTTCCTTCTTTTTATCGCGGACGATTGGCTGGTCGGTTTCTTTTTCTTTCTTCTTGGCCGCGTCCTGCTGTTCTTTCAGCTCCTTCTGCTCTTTTTCCTTGCGCAGCTTTTCTTCGAGAGCGGCCTGTTTCTCGGCTTCTTCCCGCTTCTTTTTCTCTTCCGCCAGCTTGGCGCCTTCGTCCACTTGGAAGAGCAGCTGCTTGGCGGGCTCGTAGTTGGGGCTGGAAGCCAAAATCGCGTTTAAAATCGCTTTGGCGTTGTCCGTCTTTTTCCGCTCGATTAGTTTTTTCGCTTCGGCGATTTTGGAGGCGTACTTTTTATCCCAGATTTCATTCAGGATTTTTTGCGCGTCTGCGTAAAACACCGATTTGTCTTCGATTTTAACCAGCAGCATTTCGGCCTGCGTCTGGTTTTTCTTCGCGATAAAGTCCTTCGCGTCCTCCATGTATTTCTTGTTGTAAAGCTCGCTTTGGGCGCGAATCTGTCCGTCGCGCGCTTTTTCGTTGTTGGCGTCGAAGGCGAGCACGGCTTTATATCCGTCGATTGCTCGGTCGAACGCCTTGTTGAGCATGTCTGAATCGGCCTTGCCAAGCAGGTCGTTTACTTTCTCCTTCATTTCGTCCTTCGGGGACGGCTGCTGCGCAACCTGCTGCAAGAGCGACGGCTCGGTAGTTTCGGCCGTTTTGTTTTTGCCGCCTAGGTAGTAATAGCCGACGAGTATCGCCGCCAGCGCTATCGCTGCGATAATGACGAAGGGAGCGACGCTTGAGCGGCGCTGAGCCTGCATGGCGGTAGTCTTGCGGTGCGTCGGGCCGGGGACGGCTCCGCCGGTCGGTCTTCTGGGCTCCATCAGCTCGATGGGCTTCTCCGCGTCCATTTCCAATTCGCGCGTGCCGGCGAATTTCTCCTCTTTTTTCGGTTCCGGCTTTGTTTCCAGCTTGATGGACGGCGCGGGAGCCGCGGGTTTCTTTTCGATTACCGGCGGGGCTGGTTTGGGCGCCGGAGCCGGTTCGGGTTTAGGCTTGGGTTTGGATTCGGGCTTAGGTTCAGGCTTCGGCTCCGGCTTAGGTTCGGGTTTGGGCTCGGGAGCGGGTTCCGGCTTTTTAACGGGCGGTATTTCCACCGTCGGCTTTTGCGCCGGCGGAGGAGCCGGTTCAACCTTCGGCGCTTCGGGCAAAACCATTCCCGGCATCATAAGCTGGGTTTTTTGCGCTATCGGCTGGGCGCGCTCGTGTTCGGGAACCGCGGCCTGCATTTGCAGCTGCGTTTTTGCCTGATATACCTGCGGCGCGACCGGCTCGGCGGGCGTCGAGGGTTTAAGCGCTATTTTCGGCTCTTTGGGCGCGACCGGTTTGCCTAGTTCGGCCAGCAGTTTCCGCTCGTTATAGTCGATGAACTGCATTTTGCTGTTGCCGGACTGAATTATGTCCTCGGTGTGAAGCTCCGCTTCTGTAATGCGGACGCCGTTTACGCTTGTGCCGTTGCCGCTGCCCAAATCGACTATAATGTAGTCGTCGAAACGCCTTCTGATGCGGAAATGCTTGCGCGAAATGGACGGATCGGATATGACGAAATCGTTTTCAATTCCTCTGCCGAAGAAAACTTCGTTGAAGGTTATTTCGTATTCCTTGCCCACGTCGGCTTTCGGGCCTTCCAATACTACTATTTTAGCGGGCGGAAGAAGCTCTTTGTCCTTGCCGTCGTCGCTTGAGATGATAACCGTCTTTTCGTCGGCCATGCTGGGCGGTTCGATTTCCGTCGCGTCCACGGCCGGCATTTTTACGGGTTGCGGCGCGGGCGCCGTGCGCGCTGCCGGTTTGGGCGGCGGAACGACGGTCGCGGGTTGCGGAGCGGCCGGTTTTTTTTCTTCTTCTTCCAAAATTTCCGCCTCGGCAATGGGCGAGGGGAGCTTTTGCGGCGCGGCGGCGGCCGGCGGGGCGACGCGGGGCGCGGTCGGCGCGGCCGGTTCGGTCAACCTCTGCGAAACTTTTTTAAGCACGTCCTGATCGACGACTGTACTTTCGGATAAATAACCTTCGTCATCGTCCTCGAAGGGAACGCTGCCATCAAATTTTTTGTCTTTCTCGTCGGACATAACTCCTCCCTTGAGATTTTCTAACGGCCGCACATATTTATACTACTGTAAAACTAAAAGTACGCTTTTGGAATTATAGTAAAGAGTTATTTCGTGTCAACTAAATACGTCTTTTATTTTCGCTCAAAATATTAATAAAATTTGAGTTTTGACGCGGCGTTTTCAATCGGTTCAAAATGTATTGAAGCGTTTTCCCGCGTCGTTCGCAGGCGTTTAAAGCGGTTTCAAAAGGCGCTCGTCTTCCGGAAAAGTTTTTAAGTGTTCCGCGAACGCCCCCATGCACGTTTTGTTATATCGGCAGCCCTGGCAGGCGGCTGCGAGAACCCTTCCGCGGGCGGCCTTGAAAGAGCGGAATACGGCCGTCCCTTTTTCGCCGTTCGGCAGAGCGATTCTTTCTACCGTTATGCGCGGGTCGAAATATAAATCGTTCGACATTATTCGATGTTCTCCCAAAAGGCACGTCGGAACTGAAAAGAAACGAAGCGACGCGGACGCTTTGCCGAGCGCTTTTACGCATTTGTCCGCCGTCAGAGGCCAATCGGCGAAACGGAGCGCCAAATTGCGGTAATTTTTAAGCCCTTCGCCTTCCGGCGCGAGGCTTGATATTAAACACCCTGCGGCGCCGCGTTCCGCCGCAAGATTTACAACCTTCCAAACGTCTTCGGCGTTGCGCCGCGACGCGACGGAATTAAAGAACAATTTCATTTTGGTTATATCGCAATATTTTTGCGCGTTGTCGAGCGTTTTCATCAAACCGTCAAAGCTGCCGGCCAAACCGGTCAGCGAGTCGTGGGTTTTAGCGTCCGCGGCGTGAACCGAAAGGCAGAGCTCGTCGAGGCTTGGCGCTATTTTTACAAAATAATCTGTGCTTTTAGTTTTAACGCCGTTGGTGGCCATGTAGGTTGTATAACCCAGCGATTTCGCCTTATTGAGAAGCTGCGGCAGCTGCGGAAAAAGCGTCGGCTCTCCGCCGGTTACGTTTAAATGTTTAACCCCTTCTTCCGCGAATTTTATCAAAATCTCGACGGCCTCTTCGTAAGAGAATTCGTCGTTTTTAAAGGCGTTCATTCTGGTTTGCTCGGAGCAAAAAACGCACGAGCAGACGCATTTTTGAACAAGATGAAATTCAAGCCTCTTTATCGAGTAATCCTTCGGTTTTAAAAAAAGCGAATCCTGCATTTTCTCCGCGTCGTTCCAATTGCGTTATATAGGCGTTTATGCGCGCGACAATAAGCGATATAAGCCGAGTTATTTGGTGTTTTTTAATTCCGCTTCGATTACTTTTTTAAACTCGCCGTAAGGCTGCGCTCCTTCGAGTTTGATTCCGTTTATTAGAAATGTCGGCGTGCCGTTTATTCCCATTCCAACCGCTTTTTTCTTGTCCGTTTCCAACAAATCCTCGTAATTCCGGTTTTCAAGCTCTTTTTTAAAACGCTCCACGTCAAATTTTGCCGCGGCGGCGTATTCAATAAATTTTTTATCGACTTCGGATTCTTTTTCATAAGCCCAATCGCCCTGCACGTCCATAAGCATTTTGTGCATTTCCCAAAATTTTCCTTGTTCGCCGGCGGCGAGAGCGGCGATTGCGGCGCGTTTGCCGAGCGTATGAAAGGGAAGCGGGTAATTAATCCAGTACAGCTTGACCTTTCCTTTGTAATCGCGCATGATTTCGTCAATGGTTTTTTCTACTTTGGCGCAGAACGGGCATTGGAAATCCGAAATCTGAATAATTGTTATTTTAGCGTCTGGGTTTCCTTTCATCGGCGCGTTCAGGGTTATGTCGCCGCCTTCGGGCTTTTGCCCGGAGAGCGTCTCTTCGAGGCTTTGCGGTTCAAACGCGTTCTTTACCAGCTCGGCGTAAATATCGTCTGTCGGCGCGGAACCCTTTAATTTTTCAGTTATATTCGGGAGTATTTTGGTTTCGATGAAACCCGGCAGCCACTCCGAGGCCATGCTTGTTTCGAGCGTATAAGCGCCGTTGACGAAAAGAGTATTTCCGGTAAGGCCGAAACCAAGCGCCTCTTTTATGTCCAATTCAATCTGATCGTCAAGCTCGCCGGGAAAATTTTCCGTCAATTTATCGAAATCGGCTTTATTCACGCCCGCTTTTTGCGCCATTTGCGAAAACGCGCTCTTCATTTCCGCGTCTTTAAGCGTCTTCCAGCCCGCGTCGTCGTTAAGCAAAATATCGATAAATTTCCAGAACTTGTCGCTTCCGCCTAATTTCATAACCGCGGCGGCGGCGCGGGAGGCCAATATCGGCGCGTTAGGCGTTTCTTTGACGTCTTTGCCGCCGTCGGTTTTGGGCAAATGAATCATTTTGACTGGATAATGCCTGAATATTATTCTTATCTTGCCGCCGAAGCGCGACATTGCGACGTCTATTGATTTCTTTTCGGTCTGCGAAATCGGGTCGGAGAGGTCGGCGAACCAAACAATTGTGATTTTCGCGTCTTTCGCTTGCGCCCCTAACGCGGGCGCGTGCGGCGGAACGCCGGCTTTCCACAGCGCGCCGTTTTTTATAAAGGGCTGAGGAAAATTCTTGTAAAGCCCAAGCATTGGAATTATCTCTACTTCCGCCGTTTTGCCGCATTCGATATAAACGGATTTAAAAAGCAAAAGTTTGTTAAACGGCCATGCGTTCAAGCGCAGTCCGACGCTGGAAGCGCAGGGGACGTCTTCCAAATAGAACGGAATTTGTTTTGTTTTGTTTTTGCCGTCGGCGCGGAAAACCGTTACCGCTACGCCTTTATTTCGACCGAAAACGAAGAGTTTCCCGAATTTGGTCAAAGCGAGCTCTATGGCGGTTTCTTCTCCCGGCCGCGCCGAGAACTCGCGGCTTATTAAGTTTCCGTCGTCCGCGTGCATCGCTTTGGCCGAGTATTTTCCTTCCGGAAGCGCAAGCGAACACGGCAGCTTGCATTCCGCGGCTTTTTTGCCGTCCGCGTCAAGCGAGAATATTTCTACGGTCGCTCCTTCGGGCGCGCCGGTGATTTTAACCGAAGCTTCTTTGTTCGGCTCTTTTTTGGTTTCTTTGGCGTCCGATTTGTCTTTTTTATCGCTTTTTTTCTGCGAAGGCTTTTCGTCCTTTTTCTTTTTGTTTTTCGGGCCTGAGGGGCAGTCGTCCATCTTGTCGATTTTACACTTTTTCATGTTTAAAAAGTCCGCGTCGTCGTCCGCGGCGAAAACCGGCAGACATGCCGCGAAAACGATAAGAAACGCAAGAGCGTAAGGGCGGCGATTATCGTTCGTCATGCGAAATTCTCGGTTAAAAAGGCGTTTTTAATTTATGCCTGAGTTTTAGTTTTTAAATTTTAAACCCGGCGCAAAGATTTGCAACATTTTTATGATTTATGGCGGCAAAAACGCTGACTCATTGCCGTTTTTTGCTAAAAAAAACGCGGAGCGCCGAGATACGCGGAGGAAAGAGGAGACGTCTATAACGGTTTGCAAAATCTTTTGCCAAAAAATTAAAAGACAAAACCGTTAAAAACCGCTATAGAAAAGCGCGGCAAAAATATTTTGCTCTATCCTATCATTCATGCTATTTATAAGAGTTGCATGATTCTATTTAACGAAGTTTTCGGAGATTGCTTGAATGGATAACAAATATTTTATTGATATTAAAAATTTTGTCGAGACTAAGCCGGTAATACGCAAGGCATTAGGACACCTTAGAGACGGCGCGTGCGTAGAGTTTCGGCTGGAGGGGGACGATACGCCCTATTACATAATTAAAGAAAACGGCAAGGCCGCAGCGCGTTCCGGCGTCCCCGAAAAAGGCTCGGACTGCGAGTTTTACATTACCAACGGCGCCGTGGAGAAACTCGTCGCGATTGAAACCGACGATTTGGGGCAGGCCGGTTTGATTTTTCTGCAAATTTTAGCCTCGCACGATCCGGTAGTGGACGTCGCTCTTCGTAAAATAAACAGCGGCGTTTTGACTTTGGTTTTAAAAGGATATTTAGGTCTCATTCTGGCGTGCGGCGCCCCGGTCATGGGCTTTTTGGCCAAAAAGGGGTTCGGCAGCGCCGGAGCGATTAAGCGCGGAATAGAAAAGCGGAGAGCGGCGTCAAAGAAGTAGCGGCAAGGCTATAACCACAGACGAAAGCAAGCGGATACCATGGCACAGACAGTAATTCTTCTGGTAGATCCCGACGTTAGGCAGTACAACCGCCTCAAGACGGAGCTTAAAGGCTTCGACGTCGATTTGGTTCTATGCGACAAGTGGGGGGACGCGGTCGGATTGGCGTCGGAAAAAATTCCTTCGCTGGTAATCGTCGACGTGGATTTAGGGGACGCGAGCGGCTTTCTGGTTTACAGCAAACTCAAAAAAATTCCGGAACTCGCCGAGTCCGGCTTCGGCATTACCGGAACCAATTCGCACAAAGACGAAATGCAAAAGCATTTTAATCTTAAGGCGCGCGCGAATTTTTATTTGATAAAGCCCTACGGATTGGAGCAGCTGAAGGACTCTTTTAAAAAGGCGTTTAAAATCGATCTTCCGCTTCCCCCCGCTCCTCCGGAATCCAAGGAAACTGCGCCGCGGGACATTAACGATATTCCCGACACCGCGATGGAGGACATAGAGATACTGGAAGACATGGTCGAGACGCGCCAGCGCCTTATGACCGCCCGCGAGCGCGACCGCGAGCTCGAAATGGAGCGGGTTGACGTAGCCCCGCTGATGGACGAGATAACGGCTCTGAAGGACAGACTGAAAGACGAAGAGTCGAAGATTTTCAAACTTGAAAACGACATCGAGGCGTTAAGGAAGGAAAAAGATAAAGCTCTGGGCGAGGCGGCGGAATACAAGGGAAAAATGGAGCTCGTCCGGGACGATTACGAGCTTCTCATCAGGCAGAACGAAATGTACAAAAGCGCGCTTTCGGGAAAGGACGAAGAGCTTAAAAATCTTCAAGCGCTAATTTCTCACAAAGATTCCGAAATCCGCGAAAATCAAGACTTGATAGACAGGCTTTCAAAGCTGCCTTCGCAGGAGAAAGTTTCGGAAATAAAGGCGGAGCTTGAAAAGTACAAAACCGAGGCGAGCGTCGCCAAAAGTGCCTGCGCCGACCTTGAGGAACAGCTTAAAAAGCTGAAAGAGAACAGCCGTCCGGAGGACGAATATCAAATCATTCTCGAACAGTTGAACGCCGCCTCGAAAGAGCTCGACGAGTTGAACGCCCAGCTTGCGAAAAACGAAAAAGACAAAGAGGAAAGCGAGTCGCTGTTCAGGCTGGCTACAAGCGACGCGAACAAATTGAAGGCCGAGCTCGACAGCGTAAGGGGAGAGCTTGAGGTTCTGCGCAAAAGCGCCTCCGAGCACTCCGACCTTGAGAACGTTCTTTCCAAACTGCGCGAAGAGTACAACTCCGCGATGGAAGACAGAAGCAATCGTCTTATGGAGATGGAAGAGCAGCTTTTGGCGGCTAAGAAGTCCATATTCGAGACGGAGAAGAAGGCGATAAAGGCGACGGAGGATTTGGCCAAGTACGTACAGAACAACAACGCGCTCCAGAAGCAGGTGAAAGAGCTCGAAATGACGAACCTCGACATGAGAAATTCGGTCGAGGATATGAAGGAGCAGCTTGCGGTAATGCAGAGCGAGAAAGCCAGCGCCGAGCGGAACATGTTCGAGCTTGAGCAGGAAAAGGAATCTCTGCAAAAGACGATTTCGGAGCTGAAAGAAATCCGCGCCGAATCGGAGAGGCTGAAGCTGGACGTCAACGCGAAGTCGAACAAAATAAGCGCGCTGGAACTGGAAAACCGGATGCTGGTGCAGGAAAAAGACAGAGGCGCCGCCAAAATCCGCGAGCTGGAGACCGAAGGCGAGAGGCTGAAGAAGAAGCTCGAAGAGACGCAGGAAGAATTCTCCGCGCTCATGCAGGAAAAGAATAAAATCGCCGAAACGTTGTTTGCGAGCCAGCAGGAAAACGCCGCCGCCAAGTCGAAGATTTCCGACTTGGAAAAAGAGCTTGCGGCCAAGAGCGTGAAAATCGCGGACATGGAGAAGGAAATTTCGGACGCGATACAGCTTTACGAGAGCAAAATCAAGCGCGTCGCCGCCGAAGGAGCCGAAAAGCAGGCTTCCGAGCTAGCCAAGCAGAAGGAAGGATTCGAGAAGGAAATCGCCGATTTGATAGATCAGCACCGCGAAGAAATCAACAAGCTGATTAAGGAGAAAGACGAAATTTCCTCGGCCTATCACGAACTTCAGGAGGAAAATTCTCATAACGAGGAGCGCGTCATTACCGCGTACCAAAGAATTAAAAACTTCGAGCAGTTCAGGCAGAAGGTAAGCAAGGCCGTCAATCTTACGATTGGAATTATCGAGGCGTCCATCAACGAAGACGGAATGCTGGCCGCGGAAGAGGATTCAGGCAATATAGAGACGACGGAATAAACTCGCGTCCGCGCGCCGTCTCCGTTCCCGTCCGGCGCTTTCGAGCGTAATAAAAATGAAAAAACACACCGCGACCGTCATGTCGGCGCTGTCGTTGCTTTGCGCCGCGCTTGCGGCGTTTGCGGGCTGCGCCGAGCGCCCGTCGTACGTCAGGCCGAATCCTTCCAAAATCGCGGCCGATCTGCGTTACGGCTCCGACGGATGCGCCTCTCCCGTAACTTTAATCGGCGGCACGGCCAACGAATTTTGGGGACGAATTTCGTCGGACGGCAAAAAAATTCTTTACGTAAGCGACGAAAAGGGGAACCTCGATTTGTTTTTGCAGGACGTTTCCGCCGGAACGCGCAAGGCGGTTTCTCCATCGGTGGCGGACGATTTCGCGCCCGCGTTTTCGCCCGACGGCGAGCGCGTCGTTTTTATAAGCAAGCGCCGCGACGCGAAAGGAGACGTCTTCGTTTACGACCTTAAAAAAGACAAATTGCTGCGGCTTACCGACCGCGACGCCGAGGATAAAGACCCGGCGTGGCTCGACAACGAGAGCGTCGTTTACGCGGCCAAGGGCGCGGGCGAAAAAAGTTTTTCAATTTACAAAATATCGGTTTTTGCCGGCGCGAAACCCGAAAAAATAGCGTCCGACGCAAGCCAGCCCGCGGTGTGCGCCGACGGCTCCCTTATGGCCTTCGTTCGTTTGGACGAAAGGCGCAGAGGGACTATTTTTCTAACCGCTATGTCCGGCGGCAGACCGCTGGGCGGATGGAGACGAGCGCTTGCGGACGATTATTCCGCCGCCTACCCCGCGTTTTCGCCCGACTGCAAACAAATCATTTTTTCCGCCTTCGTCGACGACGAAAACGGAGACGGAGAGGCCGACGAGCGGGACGCCGCGGCGCTTTTTTCGTGTCCGGTTTTGGACGGCGAGCCCGCGGCCGCAAAACAGCTTACGAGCTCTTCGAAAAGCGCGATTTTTCCGTTTGCCGCCGAAAACGGAATCGCCTACGCGACCAGCTTCGGCTCCGGTCTCGACGTCGCCGCGCTGCCTTACGGCGGCGAAATAAAAGAAGGGCTGTCGCCTTGGGCTTTAATGCAAATCGCGGAGAAGAGCCGCAATCCCATGGACAGGCTGCTCGCGCTGAGGCGCGCTCTTTCGGCTCTCGAAAGCGCCTCCGACGAGGAGAAGGCGCTCGTTTTATTGGAAATTTTGGAAACGCTTACCGACGCCGCCGTAAGCGCGGGCAAAGAGGGCGACGCTTCGCTGTCGCCGCCCGCGGCGGTTCTTTCAAAATTAAAAAAGCTGTCTCCGTCCGTCTCTTCTCAGACGGCCGCGCTGATAGAAATAGCGGAATTAAGGCTGAGCGCGTTCCGCCTTCACCCGCGGAAAGAGCTTCCAGCCGGGTTTGAGACGCGCAAAAAGCTGCGGGAAATTGCCGGAAGGCTCAAGGCGATTTCCGACGCGTGGGAATCCGGCTCGAAGCCGTGGATTAAGGCCGGGCTGCGGCTTGCGGCGGTTATGACGGCGCTTAAGCAAAGCCTTGAGGCGAGCGAAATTCTCGACAAGATAAAGGCTTCCGGCGCGTCGGACGAAAAAACGTTCGTTAAACTCCTGTCGGCAAAGGCCGACATTTACGCGGCGTTCGGCGACATGGAGGCGGCCGCGGAATATCTTTTAATAGCCGCGCGGGACGCGGGAGAGGGAGAAACCGCGTCAAAGCTCTCTTCGCTCGCCTTGGCAAAGCTGCAAACGCCTTCGGAGCCGGCGAAGGAGGCGTTTATCCTGCGGAAGTTCCTCGACAAATGGGGAGGGACGCAGTCGTTCCGCGCGGCGGGGCTGTTCAGGCTGGCGCAGCTGCAAAGCGAGCTGGGGCGGACGCTGGCAGCCGCGGAGACTCTAAACGAGCTCGTTTCCAAGGCCGGCTACGGCGACCCGCTTATTACCGAGGCCAAGCTGAAGCTCGCCGAGCTTTCTATTAAGAGCGCGCAGGAGAACGCCGCCGCCGGCTCGGAGCTTTTTGAGAACGGCATTGAATATCTTTCCAAGCTCGCGCAGGACTGCGGCAAAGGCGTTTACTGCGGCGTCAGGGCGCGGCAGCTTCTTCTTCGGCTTGGGCTTCTTTACTCCGAAAATTTGGAGCGCGGCGGCAACGTCGGCGGAGCGTTCAAAACGGCCAAGAAACTCGCCCTTCTGCTGGACGACGACAGGCTGGCCGCCTACGCCTACAGAAGGCTCGCGTCGCTTGCGCATAAGCTGGGCAAAATAGTTCCGCTCGTCAAGGAAATTGAAAAGTCCGACATGAAGTCGGGCAGGCAGGCGCTTTACTGGTACGTAAACGCGCTTCTCTCCTCGTATTATTACGACCTTAAAAGCCAGTCCGATTTCGCGCGGATAGAGGAGAGGCTCGACCGCTCCATCAACATGGACTCGATGTCCGCGCCTCCGCGCCTTTTGCGCGGCTGGCTGCTTGAAATAAAAGAATTTTACTTGGGAGTCGAGGGGAAAGGCTGTCTTGAGGACGCGATAAAGGAATACGAAACCGCCAGAGAGCTGCACGAGCGCGCGCTGTCGATTTCGTTCGAGGCCGACGTTTCGCTTAATTTGGGCAACGCCTATTATCTGCTGAACAACCGCTTTTCGTGGGCTTACCGATTTTACAAGGAACGGCTGGATTTGTCGGTTCCTTTCGCAAGCGACGATCAGCGGCTTATATTTTTAGGAAGGCTGGGCAGGGCCGCGCTTCTTTCCAATCACGCGGAGGAGGCGATACCGATATTCGAAGAGGCGATAGACCTCGCGCTTAAGCTGAAAAAAAAGCGTTACGAGGCCGAGCTTATCGACAGGCTCGCTTTTGCGCATTATCTATCGGGCGATTTCGAGAGCGCCGGACGGTTTTTCAAAAAGGCTCTGGATATGCGCAAGGAGCTGAAGGACGGCGAATTTCCGCAGGCCGTAAGTCTGCGCAATATAGCGCTTGCGGCGCTGAACGCGGGCGACTTTGAAACCGCGAAACAATTTTTCGAGAAGGCGGCCGACGAGCGGCTCAAGGGCGCGCTGAAAGACGTCGATTACGACATATCTTTGGTGGCGGTAGGAGTTTTGACGCCCGAAATATTTCCTCTCGGCTTCGGCGCGATAGGCGAAAACTTCCTAATGAGCGGCCTCGGCGCGGCTCTTTACGCCGCGGAAGGCTCGCACGCGAAGGTTAAGAAATCGCTCGACGACAAACGCGGAGCTTTTTTGGCGCTGCAAAAAATCAACTCGCATCCGTCCATCGGCTTCCGCATAGGCGTCGTAGCGGCGCAGAAGGCGCGCCTGCTGTACGGTTTCGGCGATTATTCCGGCGCGCTTGACGCTTACGGCGAGGCCGCGGAGATATTCGACGAGAAAATCGGCGGCGAGGAAAATTCCGATCCGCTGTTCGTCAAATCGGCCGTTCTCTCGGAAATAGCCGCGGCGCAATCGCTGCTGTTCGCCGGTTTTGCCGGAGACGAAAAAACTAGGCGGGACAAGCTGCTCGCCTTGTACGGCAAACTTTCGCGGCGGGCTAAAAAGGTCGCGGAGCTTAAAAAGCGTAAAATCGAAGTAGGCTCCATTACAATGTACAAAATGTACAACGCGCTCGGAGCTCTCGCGTTCGAGCTCGCCTCTTCGGCTCCGCATGAAGACGCGAAAAAGGAGGGCGCGCTAAATATTGAGGAGCTGATAGAGGAAATAGAAGACGCGGGGAAATATTTAGGAGAGGCTAAAAAAGGCTTCTCAAAGGCTCTCGAACTCATTACGGCGGAAGAGTTCGTTCTTCAACCGAACGAGCCGGAAAATTTTTTCGACCGCCTTAAGAGCGAGCTTTTCGCGAGAAAAAATCTCGCCGCGCTTTACCGGTTTTCCCGCGACGAAAAGGCCGAAGAAGAGGAAAATAAAAAAATCGACGCGCTTTTGTCCGCTTACGGAGCTTTGTCTAAAGCGTTGGACTCGCCGGGCGGCGGCAAAGGATCGCCGGAAGAGTTAAAGGCTTTTTACGATAAAACGCCGTTCGACCGGGAGACCGAGTTTGGGGAAGGTTATGCGTCGTATGTTAGAGGCGAATTCGAGGCCGCGATAGACGAGGCGATAGAGGCGTCGGACGCGAAAACCGTTTTCGAGCTTGCGGAGTCTAACTCGGAAAGAATAAGACGAGACGACCTGCTGCTCTCCAATCCGAAATTTGTTCGGGATGAAACGTACAAAGCGTACAAAGAGTACATTTCCGCTCACGGGCGGCTCGTTCGTTTGGCGGAAGGGCTCGAAGCGAAAATCGACGACGAGGACGAAAATTATCTGGAATTCGTCAAAAAATACGACGCGGCGAAGACGGCTCTTTCGGACGCGAAAAAAAAGTTCGCGTCCGCGCTGGGCGGCGACGCCGGCCTCTTTTTCGGGCAAACCGTCTCGATGGAAGAGGCGCGAAAGGCGCTGCCTTCGGGCTCCGCAATGGCGCGCTGCGCTTTCGGCAAATCGCGGGCGGCGGCGGTAATTTTAAAGCCGGGCGAAGAGCCGCTGCTGGTAAAACTTACCGCGTCTCCAACCGAAATTACCGAGGCGGCGCAAAGCGAAGACGAAGCGGCGCTGGACAAGGCTCTTTTCGCGCCGGTGGCCGGCTTTGTTAAAAACGAAAAAGTTTTGGCGGCGTGCGTAGATTTTCCGGTTTTTCCGAAGACCGTCGCGGCTCTTGAAATAAAGTACGGCAAGACTATAGCTTTGCAGGCGGGGGCGTCGTCGTTTGCGGCGCACGCTAAGGCGCGCAACTTTTTTTACCAGCCGGGCGTTTTTATCGACTTGTCGAAATACGACGAGGCGGAATTTGAAAAATTTTACTCGGGCGAGGGAATTCTGCGCTTTAAGGGAGCTTTCGCGTCCTACTCGGCGGCGCCGCAGTCGATAACGGTCGAATGGAGCTCCGATAAGGGCGGCGGCTCGGTTCCGCTGCCGTTCAAGCACGGCCGACAGGGAAAAAGCGCGGCGGTAATTTTCGAATCTCTGCGCTTCGAGGGGAAAAAGGGGAACTTCTTAAACCCGCTCGCAAACCGGCTTTTGGCCGCGGGCGCGCCTTCCGCGGTTTTCTGCGACGAGAAGACCCCGCCCAAGCTGAGAGAGCTTTACGCCGACCTGTTTTTGTACAACCTTGAAAGCATGTCTCCCGCCGCGGCGCATTTGGCGGCTTCCGGAAAGATTGTTAAGACCGTGGCGTCCGCGGACAAGAGCGGCAAAATAGTTTATTCCCAGCCGTTCGCGTGTTATTTTTACGGGTACGCCGGGCTGTCGAACGCGGAAATGAAGGAACTCGCTCAGTCGGAGGCCAAAACCCTAGCGTCCGACGCGGCCGCAAGCCAGAAATCGGGCAGGCATCTTGAGGCCGCGAAACAGTACGAGAGGCTGCTTCCGATTTTAAAAAAGGCCGGCCTGACGCAAAACGTGCCGCAAGTTTACTCTTCGCTGACGGTTTCTTACGCGGCGGCGTCCGACTGGGACAAATCGATTTATTACGCAAAGCTCGCGCTAGACGCGGCGGAAGAGAAAAAGGACGACGCGGCGGCGATTAAGTTCAGGCAGACGCTCGCCGCGCTTTACGCGCGAAAAAAATCATTCGACGAGGCGCTGGCCGCCAACGCGCTGGTTTTGGAGCGCTTTGTAAAAGCCGGCAAACAGGCGCAGATAGCCGAGACGAATCTTTCGCGCGGGCTTATTTTAGAGCAGGCGTACCGTTTTGATAAGGCGAAAGAGGCTTTTTTTGCCGCTTACAACATCGCGAAAAAAATAGGCGACGCAAACCTGCGCGCCGCCTCCGCCAGAGGAGTCGCGAGGCTCGATTACCTTTATTTGGGCGATTTTCAAGAAGCGCTTGCTCTGCTTGAAGAGATTAAAAACGCGCTTCCACAAGAAAAAAGAAACGATTTATTTCAGGTCGGCATCGATAAAATCCGCGTCATGAGAAGCCTCGGCAGATTCAGAGCGGCGCTGAAAGACGCTTTGTCTCTCAAGGCCGCCGCGCTGGCCGCGCTCAAGGAAGAAACGGACAAAGGCGCGGAAAAAGAAGCGGCGAAACTGAGGCTGACCTCGATTCAAATTACGCTGGAAGCGGCGTATCTTTATTGGCAGCTGTCGGACTACGGCAGGGCGGTCAAGCAGGAAGCCGAGGCGTACGCGCTCGCGAGCGAAGCGAACGAAGAGCGCTTTAAAATTCAGTGTCTTAACATTTTGGGGCTGATACTTTCGAGCAAAGGAGACCGCGACGGAGCCGTAAAAGCGCTTGCGCAGGCTCTTGAAATCGCGGAAAAGCACAAATTCGACGGAGAGCTCGCCACCATTTACAGCAACATGGGAACCGCCGAGGTGGAGGACGGAAATTCGGCGGAAGCGCTGCGCCTTTACCGCAAGGCTTTGGCCATGGACGAAATCGCGGGACAGACCATCGGCCTCATTTACGACCGCGCAAATCTCGCGATAGCCTACCTTCAGACTTCGGACGACGAGCGGATAGAGGAGCACGCGAAGGCGGCCTTGGCGCTGATTGAGAAAATACCCAGTCCCACCAACGAAATAAAGGCTCTGCTCGCGCTTGGAAGAGCGAAGCTGAACGCGAAGAAATACGCGGAAGCGAAAGAGCCGCTGTCGAGGTGCAGGTCGCTGGCGAAGAGAATGTCGCTTATGGAATGGCGCTGGAAAGCCGCTTTGCTTCTGGGCAAAACCTACGAAGGGCTAGGCGACGCGGCGTCGGCGTCGGAATATTACGTGGAAGGCGTAAACGTATTGAGCAAACTTCCCTACGCCGGAATTTCAAAAAAACTGATTAAAGGGTCGGGCGCCCCTTCCCCTAAAGAGCTTTACGAAGGCGCGGCTAGGCTTTTCGCGGCGGCTGGAAAGCGCGAAGACGCTTTTAAAATTTTCGAAAGGTATAAAAGCAGGCTGTTGCTTGACATGCTGGGCGGAAGCGCGGAGTTTATAAAAGACGCCGAAACGTTGAAAATGTACGAAATGTACGAAGAGGCGTCGTCCTGTTTGGAGCAGGCGGAGGCGGAGGCGGAATGGAAAAAAGGCGGCGACCGCGCCGAGGCTCTGGCGAGAGCGAAAAAAGCGGCGGAAGATAAAGAGTCGGCGCTGTCGAAGCTCGCGTCGAAAAATCCGTTTCTTCCTATTTTGGCCGGCAGTCCGCCGGTTTCGTACGCCGACGTTTCGGGCGCGCTCCAAAGCGGGCAGGCGGCCGTTTTCCTTTATCAAACAGAAAGCGCGCTTTACCGATGGGCGATAACGGAATCCGGCGCGGAGTTCGAAGAGGAGCCGCTGCCTGCCTCGGACGCGGCGGCTCTTATAAACGACGCCGTCGGGCGTTTAAAAAGTCTGGCGCCGATGAAGGACGCGCCCGCGAAGGCGACGAAGGCGGTTCTCGGCGGCCTTTTGGACAGGCTTGCGAAAAAGGGAATAACGAAATTAATTTTTGTTTCTTCAGGCGTTTTGACGGCGTTTCCGCCCGCTCTCTTCGAGGACGAAAGCGGTTATCTCTCTTCGCGGTTCGCCTACGGAGAAGCTCCTTCGGGCGCGTACATTAAAGCGGCGTCTTTTTCTTTCGCTCCTCAAACCTACGATTCGGGCGCGGCGCTCGCGTTTTCCCCTCCCGACGGAGGCTCGCTGCCGCCGATACCTTTTGCGGGAAAAGAAATAGAGCGCATAACCGACCTGCTTCCGGGAGTATCGCCGTATTTCGGACGGAACGCGACGGCGGACGCCCTTAAAAAGGCGGTTAAAAACGCCAAAATTCTTCACGTAGCCGCGCACGCTCAGTTTGACGGCGGAAACCCGATGGAGATAAAGCTCGCTCTTTCGGGAGAAAGCGAGACGGACTACGCCTACGTTTCCCTCTTCGATCTGCTTTCGCTCGGCGGCGGGGAGAAAAAAATAGCCGCCGTTTCCTCGTGCGGCTTTTTAACCGGAAACGGAAACGACGCGCCCGCAATAGACGCGCTCGCATACGCTATGAGCTACGTCGGAGCGTCGGCCTCGGTTTTCAGCCGCTTTGAAACCGACGATTTGCGCGCGGCGTCTTTTATGAAAAAATATTATAGAGCTTTGGCCGGAGGCGCGACTCCGCAGGAAGCGATGAAATCGACGCAAAGCTATTTCGCGCGGACAAGCCACCCGTCTATGTGGGCGGTTTTTTCGCTTATAGGAAAATAACTTGAACTCAACTACTTCAAAGGATTTAATCAAGGAGAGCTAAAATGAGGCAAACGTTCGACGCGGTAAAAATCGCCGAAAACATTTATTGGGTCGGCGCGATAGACTGGACGCTGACGGACTTTCACGGCTACGCCGCCAAGCGCGGCACCACTTACAACGCCTATTTGATAATCGACGAGAAAATCGCGCTTATAGACGCGGTGAAAGCGAAGTTCAAGGACGAGCTGCTCGCTAGAATTTCGTCGGTCGTCGAACCGGAAAAAATAGATTATATCGTCTCAAATCACTCGGAAATGGATCATTCGGGATGCCTGCCGCAGATAATTAAGGCGGCGAAGCCGGAAAAAGTATTCGCAAGCGCGATGGGCGTCAAGGCTCTGACCGATCACTTCGGCGCGCTGGAAGGGCTTACGGCGGTAAAAGACGGCGGGAAGCTGAGTCTCGGCGCGCTCGACCTCGTTTTTACGGAAACGAGAATGCTCCATTGGCCCGACAGCATGTTTACCTACGTGCCGCAGAGAAAAATTTTGTTTTCGCAGGACGGTTTCGGGATGCACCTTGCGAGCCTGAGGCGGTTCGACGACGAGGAACCCGCCGCGCTTTTAGAAGAGGAAGCGGCGAGATACTACGCGAACATCGTTCAGCCGTACTCGCCGGTCGTCGCGAAACTGCTTGAAAAAGTCGCGCAGAGCGGGCTTGAAATTAAAATCATCGCGCCCGACCACGGCCCGGTTTGGCGCCAAAATCCTTCGCGCATAATAAACCTTTACGGCAAATGGGCGCGCGGCGTAAAAAAGCGCAAAGTCGTAGTGGTTTACGATACGATGTGGAACTCTACCGAATGTATGGCTCAAGCGATAGCCGAAGCAGCCGCAAAGAACCGCTCCGACGCGAGGCTGTTAAGCCTGAAAAGCTCGCACAGAAGCGACGTAATGGCCGAACTGCTCGACGCGCCGGTCGCGGCGATCGGCTCTCCGACGCTTAACAACAACATGTACCCGACGATAGCCGACCTGACGACGTACATGCGCGGATTGAAGCCGAAACTTTCCGCCGCCGCGGCGTTCGGCTCTTACGGATGGAGCGGCGAAGGCTCGACGCAGGCGAAAGAGGCGCTGGCGGCTATGAAGGCCGAGATAATCGGCGAGGTAAAATGCCGCTATCTTCCGACGGACAAAACGTTCGAGGAGTGCGCGCTTTTAGGAAAAGCGCTCGCCGAGCGCGCCGCCTTAAGCGCGGACAAGGAGTAGCCGATGCCCAAGGAAATAACCGTCGTAATAAACGGCGAGACGATAGAGACGAAATCGGGGGTAAGCATAGCGCACCTGCTCGCGTCAAACCCGCACGTTTTAAAAAACGTTCCGGAACCGCTGGGCGCGATAGTGAACAACAGGCTTGACGGCCTTTATCACCATCTTCATTCGTCGTGCGTCGTAAAGCTCGTCGATTACAGGCACAAGCTGGCGCAATTGATGTTCCGCAGAACGGCCTGCCTTGTTTTATACGCGGCGATGAAGGAAATTCATCCCGAATGGGATTTGCAAATCGGCCAGTCTCTTGAGCAGGGGCACTTTTTTTATTTAAAAAAACGGTTCGACGGCGCTCCCTGCCCGCCGAAGGACGAAGCCGGCTTGAAAGAGCTCTGCCGGGAGCTTGAAGAGCGCATGGCGGAGATAATCGAGACCGACGCCGCCATTCATCCGGCGGTCGTATCGCGGGAAGAGGCGATAGACTATTTCCGCGAGGAAAATCGTCCCGATAAAATTTTGCTGCTCGAACTTACAAGCGCGCCCGAAGTCAAATGGGTCATACTGCGCGGCTTCCGCGACCTTATGCACGGCCCGGTTCTGCCGCGGGTCGGAATGATAAAAAACATTTCCTTGTCGCCCTACCCGCCCGGCGCGCTGCTTCGCTTTCCGACTAAAGACGGACGCAAGCCCGGCAGAGCGCGCTCCGCCGCCAAACTGTTCAACGTTTACCGCGAGACCCGCGAATGGAACGAGCTGGTCGGCGTATGGAACATAGGACTGCTTAACAAGCACGCCTTAAGCGGAAAAATATCCGACGTAATAAAAATAGCCGAGGCTTTGCACGAAAAGAAAATCGCCGCGATCGCCGATAAAATTACCGATAAAATTAAAAACTGCGGCGGAAGGCTTGTAACGCTTATCGCCGGGCCGTCAAGCAGCGGCAAGACGACGTTCAGCAAGCGGCTCGCGGTGCAATTAATGGTCAACGGTCTCGATCCGCAGGCGCTCAGCCTCGACAATTATTATGTAAACCGGGTAGATACGCCGAAACACCCCGACGGCTCGTACGATTTCGAGCACATAAACGCGCTCGACCTCGATTTGTTCAACGAACATTTAAACGGGCTGCTGAACGGCGAGGCGGTCGATACTCCCGTTTACGATTTCGTTAAAGGAGAGCGCTCGAAGGAGACTATACCTTTGAAGCTCAACGAAGGGCAAGCGCTCGTAATCGAAGGAATTCACGGACTAAACGAAACGCTTACGGCGCGCGTTTCCGCGGAGCGCAAATTTAAAATTTACGTTTCGGCCTTAACGCAGCTGTGCATAGACGACCACAACCGGATTCAAACGTCCGACACTCGGCTTATCCGCCGCATTGTGCGCGACCGCAAATACCGCGGTTACAACGCGCAAAAGACGCTGAACGTCTGGCCTTCGGTGCAGCTTGGAGAAGAGCGCTGGATTTTTCCGTTTCAAGAGGACGCCGACGTGATATTCAATTCGGCGCTGGTTTACGAACCCGCGGTTCTGTCGCCGTACGCCGTACGCTACCTGCTTGAAGTTCCCGCTAGCGCTCCCGAATACATGGACGCCTTCCGCCTGCTTAAATTCATGGAGCGTTTTGTTCCGCTGTTCGCCGAAGAAGCGCCGCCTACGTCCATTATAAGGGAATTCATAGGCGGATCGAGTTTTTCGTATTAAAAACCGGTCTCTTTAGGGCGAAAGATTTTGCGCGCGGAAAGCGGAGCCCGCCGTTTAAAAGCGTCGAACGTCCGCGAATATAACAAAATTCGTTTGACTTATATTTTTAAGCAAACGAAAATCAATCGTCTGCGCTTTAACGATGCGAAAGGATTAACGGCATGAAAAAACTTTGTTTTGCCGCGATTATTGCGGCCGCGGTTTGGTCGCTTGGCTGCTATGGCGAGGAAAAAGTTATAGCGGTGGGCGATTACGATAAAACCGAGACGCTCGAAAACGAAGCCGCGCTCGATGAAGAAACGGCGTCGGAAACTGAAGAAGAGACGGCCGAGACGGAGGAACAGACAACGGATGAGGTCGAAGCCGAGGAGCAGACGGTTGAGAACGAGGAGGAATCGGCGGACATGGAGCCCGCCGGGCCCTGGGACGGAATTAAAATCGTCAAAGTCAACGCGCCGGACGATTTGACCGTCGCCATCGAGTTCAGCTCCCCGCCTCCGCTTCCCGACGCCGCGAATTTTTCTATTTATACGATTGAATCGGAGAAGACGGGCTCGGTAAGGATTAATTCGGTTGTGCATCAGCCGGGCGAAAAGCGGCTTTATCTGGCGACGATGAAGCAAAAGCTCGGCGTTGAATACTCGGTCAATATAATGACTGGCCCGCTGGAAACCGACGTTATTTCCGCAAAATTTCTTTCGGCGGATACGAAAAAATTTTGGGTTTCTGATTTCGCCGACCCGAATTACGGCCAGAAACAAATAACGGCCGTCCGCGGAACAATCGGTAAAAACTGCGTCGTTTACGTTCAGGAAGGGTATAAATTCATCGGAGAGGAGATTATGGCAGCCGACTTCGACGATAAGATTTACCCTAAATTAACGGGCGCGCTTATAGAGGCTCCCGATTTCGACGAAAACGGCAAAATTCTTTTATTGGGCGAAAACGGCGAAGATTATTACGGCGGGTATTTCAGCCCGATTAACCAATACTCGGATTTCACCACTTGGAATTGGTGGAAACTGCATTCCAACGAGATGGAAATGATAACCATGAACGTGCTTGTCGAAGGAAGCTACCTCGCCACCGTGGCGGCGCACGAGTTCGGGCATCTGCTTTACCATAAACGGCACGGATTGCAGCAGGATTATTGGGAATACCATGACGAAGGGCTCGCCGAGTGCGCGGTGCACAACGCTTACGGCGCGAACGAATACGGCGTGGCGTACTTTCAGTACGATCCCAACGGAACTATCGGCGGCGGCCGCTCGATGGTTCATTGGCGCTACGCCGAGTATGAAAACTACGTTTTAGCTTATTTATTCTGGACTTATCTGGCCGGAAGGCTTACCGGCGACGCGACCGGCTACGAGCCGATATTCGATCTTGACGACGGCTCTCCCGAAACCGTAAACGAATTTATTAAGGACAGGCTCGGAATAGATTTCCCGACGGCGCACTTCAACTCGCACATCGCCATGTGGAAGCAGGACGAATCGGGCGATTACAGTTTCAACGGAATGCTCGAAGCGGATAAAAAGACCAACCCCGTCGTTCCTGCGGGGACTACGAGCGTCGATTTGGAGCCTTTCGGCGCCGCGTTCTTCAAGCTGGACGCTCAAACGGTTGCGGCTCCCCCGACGAAGGGAGAGCACGTTATTTACGCGGGAATAAACGGCGGTTTCTCGGTTTCGACGACGGAGCCGTACGATGCGGAGAACGGCGCGCTGCTTGCGTATCACGCCAATATGGATTATGCGGGCTGGGAAACGGAGCATTCCGGACCGGATTTGGCCGCCGCGGCCGATTATCCGCCGCCGCCGTTAGTTTGGCCCGCGTGCGGTTTGAAGAAACTCGGCAGACATATAAATCCGCCCCCTTACAACCCGCTGCGCCCCGACATTTGGCAAAAGTGGCGGCAGGCGTCGCTTAAGCGTACAGGCAGATGACCGCGGCCGGCGCGAAAGAGTAAAATTTGACTGCGCCGCGTCGTTGGCGTTATAAGATTAATTATGAATAGTAAAATCTTTTTATTATCGGTTGTAACGGCGGTCGTTGCGGCGCTCTCCGCCTTGGCGGGGGGCGAAGAGAATTGGCAGAAGACTACGGTCGGGGCGCAAGTTTGCGCCAAATGCCACAAAGAAATTTACGACCGCTGGAAGAATACCCGGCACGCCAAATCGCTTTCCGCGCTCTCGAAGGAAGAGCGCAAGGACAAGCATTGCCTTTCATGTCATTCGCCGTTCGACGCCTCAGACTTGGAAGGGGTTCAGTGCGAAAGCTGCCACGGCGCGGGCGCGCAATACGCTAAGGATTACGTAATGAAAGATAAGAAACTCGCCGCCGCGGTGGGGCTTGAGCCCAACCCCGGCAAAACCGAATGCGGCAGGTGCCACTCCAAGGACTCGCCCAAGCTGAAGCCTTTGGACGTAGATAAGGCGAAGAGCGAAGGCAAGGAAGTCTGCCCGCCGAAAAAGAAAAATTGAATCGCGCATGGCCGAAGTAAAAAAATATCCTTTGGGCGCGGTATTAAAAGACGCGAAATTTACCGTCAGCGCGACGGAAATTAAAGGCTATCCCGTCGAGCCTCTCCCCGAAATCGCTTTCGCGGGGCGGTCTAACGTCGGCAAAAGCTCTTTGATAAACGCGTTATGCAGCAAGCGGCAGGTGGCGAAAGTGTCGAACACGCCGGGCAAAACGCGGCTGATAAATTTTTACGATTTGCAAATAGCGCAGGGGCGGCTGCGGCTGGTCGATTTGCCCGGCTACGGCTACGCCAAGGTTTCCAAAACCGAAAAAGAGTCTTGGAAATGGATGATAAGCGAATACCTCTTCAACCGCGAGACGCTTGCGCTGGTCGTTCTTTTGGTCGATTCGCGGCTTGAGATGCAGGAGTCGGACAAAACGGCGCTTGCAATGTGCCGCGACCGCGGCCTGCCGCATATAATCGGCGCGACGAAATGCGACAAACTGCCGAAGAACGAACTGTTTAAGTCCGCGGCCAGAATCGCCAAGGACGCCAGCCTTGAGCCCGGCGACGTTTTTATGCTTTCGAGCGAAACGATGTACGGCGTTGCAAAGTTGTGGCAGTCTTTTATCGACGCGATATTTTAACCGAAAAGCCGAGGGGCTAAAAATTCGTTTCGTTTTGAGAAACCGTTAAAAAATGACGCAGACATTTGCAGTCTTTTTGCGGCGCTCTTTGTATCCTGTTGATTTAATTGGCGTTTCGCCAACGAACCTTTGAGCTAATAATTGAAGCGAAAGCGCTTTTCATGTTGACAAATTTAAAAGCGGTATGTAAGCTGATTAAGCTTTGGAAGCGTTAGAATACAATTTAATTAAACCGCAGTTGGATATTAGTGCCGAAAAGTCTTTAAAAGCGTTCGGCGAAAGGCGCGGGTTAGTATGCGGTTATGGAAGATAATCAGCGCGGGAACGGCGGCGATAGCTTTACTGCTAATCGGCTGCGCCGGTTACGACGTTGACTATTCAAATAAAAAAAATAAGGACGACAAGCAAACCGGCTCGCTTAGTTTTAATTTATGGGCGGTTCCCGACGACGTTCGATTTATAAAATTAACGGTCAATTCTACGCCGGTTTATAAAAAAACGATGGAAGCGTGGGGCGGAAGTTTGAGCGGCGCGTACGCCGAAGGCATTCCCGTCGGAAGCGATATGACGTACGTTTTGGAAGCATTTCCCGACGAAGCCGACCCGGACGCGGACGTCGCAATATTCCGTTACGAAGGGAGCGAATTGGAAATACTTCCGGGCGCCACGACTTTTATAAACGGAATAAAGCTGCTTCAGGTCGTAGGGCCAACGTCGATTTACGCCGTTTTTCCAATATTCGATCAAAATGTGGCGAATGTAAAAAGTATAAAAGTAAGGTTTTCGGGAACGCGCGTCGATCCGACAAGAGAGTTTTATCTAGACGGTCCGTTTGGCTCAAATCCGTCTTACTGCGATTCGATGGATGAAAGCCCGGACAACAAAATACTTCTTCCCGTAGGCTCCAATCGGATGGCGCGGGTTTATACTTTCGATTTGGCCGGAATGATTTTACATATGGGCATTTCGGAAACGCTCTTCACGGTTTCCGAAACTATGTCGCCTACGGTAAACATAGTTCTAATTCCATTTACGACGCCTCCAACTGCGTTGCTTCCTTTGCCGCAGACAAACGTATATATGGGCTGCGTTACCCAAGACGCCAATTGTACAACCTATGAAAACCCGCGCCACGAAGTTGTCTTCGGCTATGAAATTTATATGAGCCGGCACGCGGTAACGCAGGCGGAATTCGTCGCGGTTATGGGGTATTTGCCGCCGGAAACCAATACGACGTGCGGCCCAAACTGTCCGGCCGACGCGGTTTCATGGATTGAAGCGTCAAGCTATTGCAACAGAATCGGCATGCGCCTGCCGACCGAAGCGGAATGGGAGGCGGCGGCGCGAGGAACTTACGATTACATTTATATATGCGGGGACGACCCGTTGTGTTTGGACTCCTATGTCTGGTACTCCGCTAATTCTTCCGATACGATGCGCGAAGTCGAACAGAAAAACCCGAACGAATACGGCTTATACGATATGACCGGCAACGTGATGGAGTGGGTCGCCGACTGCTGGCATGAAGATTATACGAACGCTCCGAACAATGGGCACGAAATATGGGGCGCCGGCTGCAATAACAGAGTAATTCGCGGCGGAATGTATTCGACCATAGATCCAAGACTTTCATACCGCTTCTGGGGTGCGTCCGAAACGCGTTACTCCGGATACGGATTCAGGTGCGCTCAAATAAAACCTCTTGCAAAATGAAGAAACGGTTTAATACGACGATTTTTGCGGGGCTTGCGATTATCGCGCTTGTTGCGTCCGCGTGCGCCGGAACCGCCTCGCAGACTTCCACTATAAACGACCCGACCGTTTCATGCCCGCAATGCAAAGAAGGCTATGGCGGTCTTTCCATCGGTATAATCGGCGGGCCTCCCCTCCTTGAGAACCCCGCAAGGCTTACCATCGATACCGCTCCGGAATATTCCGCAGACTTTGTCATAACGAACGGCGTCTTTACCGATGAAACCTTTTACGACATCCCCGAAGGCTCGGATCTCAATCTTGTAATCGAAGTCAAGCCGCCGGTATCCGACCCCGACGCCGATATGGTGATTTATCGAATTACAAGAAAAATAAACATAACCGCCGGGCAGATTACGACCGTCAGCGATTTAAGCGTTCCCAAGGTGCTTGGCAACGTGGTAATTCAGGCCGAGTATCCGTTGGACGATTATATGATTACAAATGTCGAAAAAGTTAAGGCTATTATTAGCGGCAGCCGTATTCCTACTCCGCTTACTTTCTATTTATTAAAGCCTAACGACGCGGTTCCCAGAGCAAGCCTTTCCCAGCCGTCGGATTCAACTTTCGGGGCTATTTTTGTTCCGGTTGGAACCGAAAGAACTATTAATATAGAGGCTTACGATAAAAGCTCTAATCTTATATTCGCGGGTTATCTCGATTACGTTACCGTGGAGGAAGGCGAGCCGCCGACGCAGTACATTTCGCTGGTAAACGTGTCGAGCGAAGGCAGGACTGAATTAACCGTAAGCGCCTGCACGCCCGATTGCGGAGCAAAAATTTGCGGCGGCGACGGCTGCGGCGGAACGTGCGGCGGCTGCGCTTATTCTCAAACCTGCAATAACGGCATGTGCGCCTGTTTCGATATGCAGCAAAGCTCTCACATGGTTTGCTGGGGAACGAACGATTGCGGTCAAGCCTCCCCTCATATTGGAATGTATAAAACAATAAGCATGCGCGCCAAGCATACCTGCGGCATTCAGTTGGCGGACGATTACGTTAATTGCTGGGGATGCGCGGGGAGCGACTTCGGCCAGTGCAATTATCCGCCGGAGACGGCGGTAAAGCAGGTAAGCGCCGGTTTATACCACACCTGCGCAATCAATTCATTAAACCTCGCGGTGTGCTGGGGGTGCGGCGACCCGTATAATTACGGTCAGTGCGGAGTAATCGCCAATTATTACAAAGAGATAGCCGCTGGCAGGCACCACACGTGCGCGATTAAGTCCGACGACAATACGGTCGTCTGCTGGGGCTGCCAAAATACTGGAGATTACGGCCAGTGCTCTGCGCCGTCCGATAAATTCAAATCAATCGTAGTCGGCGACTACCACACCTGCGGCATTCGCGAAGAGGACGGGCGCGTTCTCTGCTGGGGCTGCGGAATAAATTACGAACAATGCAACAACTCGTCGTTTTCGTGGATTGCCTTCAAGTCGCTGACCGCCGGACTCGCTCACACATGCGGCATAGACGCCGTAAACGGATATTTATATTGCTGGGGATGCAGCGGATACGACTACGGGCAGTGCAACGGAACGTATTCCAAGCTGACTAAAATGGCTACCGGTTTGGGTTCTGCTACAACCTGCGGCCTTACGGTAAACGGCAAAATAGAATGCTGGGGCGAAAAATCGGAGTACGGCGAAGGAAATCCGCCGGACGGCCCTAATGCGATTTTTGGAGATATTACTCTTGGCGACGTAAGCGGCTGCGCGTTGAAATCGACGCCGTCCTGTCCGCAGTAAAGCGAAAGCGACAAAGTGAAGAGAGAAGCGTTAATCGACCGCGGCGGGGTATGGAGTTTCTTAGGAAATTCCGCGCGTTGCGCGGCTTTGACGGCGGCGTTCCTTCTGTGCGCCTCCTTGCTTTGGTTCTCCTGCGCAGGCTCAAATAAAGAGAGCGGTTTGAAAATTACAAAACGCGACTGCCCGAACTGCGAAGCGGGGAAAGGCGGAGTTTCCATTACCTTATGGGCGACTCCCGGCGACGTTGGAAGAATTAGGCTGACGATAAACTCGACGCCGGAATATACCTCCACCTTTGACGCGTCAAACGGTTTCTTTTCTACCCGGACGTTCACGGACGTTCCTTCGGGCTCCGAGTTGACTTTTACTTTTGAAGGGTTCCCAGCCGTCGGCATGAACGACGAAAACGTCGCAATTTACAAGGCAGTCTTTAACGACATGGACGTCGTCGCCGGGCAGTTGACGGATATGACGGGCATTGAATTAATTCCCGTCGTCGGTCAGGTTTTCGTTAAAGCGCAGTTTCCGGCAAACGACTTTGACGTTTCCTCCGTAAATTTCATCGTCGTGAACGGCGACGGAATGCGGGTAAATACAAACATTCAATACTTCCTCGACCTTCCCGAAGGCGACCCCGCGGCGAGTTATTCTCAGGACGCGGATCCCATTAATAAAATAGTTCTTCCGGTCGGAACGGCGCGCACAATAACGGTAAAGGCTTATATGAACGGCGATCCGGTCGTTTTGCTGTATCAAGGAACGAGCGAAGAATTTGAAGTTACGGAAGCGGGAACGGACGAAATAGTAGTAACAATGGTCAACCAAACCGGTCTTGGCCAAGGCAAATTCTCCGGATCGCTTTGCGAGCCGAACTGCGTCGGACGCGAATGCGGCGACGACGGCTGCGGCGGAACGTGCGGCGGCTGCCCGGAAAACCTTGCATGCGATTTGGACGGGCAATGCTCCTCGTTCTATTGCTACGGAGACCGTACCGGGCCTATCGGCGATTTGCCTCCCATTGACGCTACTAAAGGGTTTTTAGCGCTGGCCTTCGGAGAAGATTTTATTTGCAGGGTCGCCAAACTCGGCGATCCTATAACCTGCTGGGGCGCAAACGATAAAAATCAGCTCGACGCTCCGACCTGGCTGGGCGCGGCTGACGCCGGAATATCTGCCGGACGGTTTCACGCCTGCGCGATAGACGGATCTTACGCCGCCGCGTGCTGGGGCGACAATACTTACGGGCAAACGGATGTTCCGTCCGAAACTGCGTTTTTATTCATCGCCGCAGGCCTTTCGCATACGTGCGGCATTAAAGACGACGGTTCCGCGGTTTGCTGGGGCGACAATACTTACGGCCAGCTGAACGCGCCCGCCGAAATATTTAATACTTTGGGGGGCATAGGCTCTCCAATTACGGCCGGACTGCATTTTACGTGCGGTTTAAAGCAAGACAAAACTGTGGCGTGCTGGGGCGACAATACTTACGGTCAGCTCGACGCCCCGACCGGAGAGTTTGAGCAAATTTCCGCCGGAGCCAATCACGTATGCGGTATGAGGGAAAATAATACCGTTGAATGCTGGGGCGACAACAGATACGGTCAAAGCGACGTTCCGGAAACTACTTTTATGGGTGCGTTATCTTCCGGCGCATACCATTCATGCGCGATGAGCAATGAATTCCCAACTATATTGTGTTGGGGCTGCGGAACGCCGGAAACAGATTTCGGACAATGCGCGTCGCCGCCGTTTTCATTTTACGGATTTCCAATCGTAGGAGATAAATTCTCCTGCGCGGCTGTGATGGGTATTGCGGGGGGCGCAATAGTTGTTGGGCCTTAGCCGTAAAGCCGGCGGCGAAACGATACGGGTTTTAAGTAAAACGAACGTTTTGTTTATATACGTTTAACTCAAAAGAAAGGAAAAACGCAATGAAATCGAAATGTATCGCGGTATTTATCGCTCTGGCGCTGTGCGGATTGTCGCTGGCGTGCGGAGAAAACGGAGGAAACTCCGGCGTAACCGTAACGCAAACGCCTTGCGCCTCTTGCGCGCAGGACAAGGGCGGCGTAGGCGTCGGCCTGTGGGCTTCCGGCGCGGACGTGAGCTTTATTACCGTAACAATCGACACCGCCCCGACGTTCACCGAGACGTTTGCCGTTACGGGCGGAACTTTCTCCAACCACATGTTCGTTGACGTTCCGGTCGGAAGCGACCTTACCATGACCCTCGAAGGCAAACCCGACGCGGCGGATCCCGACAAAGACGTCGTTATCTTTAGAACGGTTTACACCGGACTTAACGTCGCCGCCGGACAGGTAACGACCGTTTCCGGTCTAAAGCTGGTTCAGGTAGTAGGCTCGGTGCCCGTCAAAGCGGTATTCCCGACCAACGATTACGACGTCGCGAGCGTATCTTACGTAACGGTCAATTTTGAAGGGCCGCGCGTTGACAACGCCGTAACCTTCTACATGAGCAAACCGAGCGGCAATCCGGCTCAGTCCTTAACTCAGGACGGCAGCTCCGACAACAAAACCATCGTTCCGGTCGGCTCCGGACGCACCGTTATCGTAGCCGCCTTCAACGCCAGCGACGAGCTTCTCCACGCCGGAACTTCAGAGGCCTTCAACGTCGTTGAAAGCTCCAACGGACAGATTGAAGTTACGATGGAAAATATGACCGGCAAGGGCAAAGTTGACGCTTCCGGCAACTCCTGCACCCCCGACTGCTCCGGCAGAGTTTGCGGCAGCGACGGCTGCGGCGGATCCTGCGGCGGCTGCAAACCGACCGAAACGTGCGCTTCCGGCGTTTGCCAGATGATATAATTGCGTTTTTCAAACGGTTCGTCCGGGTTTAACCGCCCGGACGGATCGGACGTATAGCATGAAAAAGAACAGTTTGCTGATTTTACTGGGGTCTTGCGCATTGGCGCTCTTCTCGCTTCAGTGCAGCGGCGGGTCCGACTCGAAGGACATAGCCCAAGAGCTCGATAATCAGCTCACCGATTCTTTGCTCATCGACAACGGCGAAGTTGTTAAAGGCGAGCCTCCGGCGCCAACCGACAACCCCGACGCGCCGCAAATTACCGAAGTCGTAATGCCCGCAAGCCTGCGTCTTGGCGACATGTTTACCATAACGCTCAAATCTAATTACGTTCCTAAAACCGTTACTAAATTCGGAGAAGGAAGCGGAGGCGCGGAAGATTACGTCGATAAGGCGATTATCAAAATCGGTTCCGCCACTTCTTACATTATTGTTAAGGAAACGCTTGAAAACGGCGAGATGGTTCTCTCCGGTCAAATCGTCTCGGAGAACAACGACGAGCTGCAAGGGCGCGATTTCAGCTGGGAATTCGCTCTGCAAACCGCGGGCGGCCTGACCGGCCAATACCGCGGCAATTCCGTCGTAATCCGAAAAGAAAATCCGCCCGACGTAAGCGAACCGCCTATTACTCTCATTACTATTCCGGGCGAAGTTTGGAATTCAAACGGACGGCCTGAAGGCGAAGCGGGCGCAGCCGCGCCGCAAATTGAGGAGCTGGTTGACGCTCCCAAAACGGTTCAGCCTAAAATTTCCGTTACTTTCGGAATGCGGGTCGGAGCCTACGCAGGCGACATAGCCGCGGTTCTAATCACCACGCCTACCAGCAAAGGTTATAAACGAACGGAAGTTTTCGATTATCAAGCTGCTTTGAGAAAATCCGTTTCGGGAATTATTTACATTTCCATCAACGTTACCGAGGAGGCGTTCGACGGTTCGCTGTTCGTTCTTCTCCTTGCGCTGGAGTCCAATACGGGCTCCGTGGGCAAATGGTATCCGTGGGAGTTTAAAGTCCAAAAAGATATTCCATGCGAGAATTGCGCCGCGGGCATGGGCGGGATGAGCGTAAGCCTTCTTTCCACGCCGTCCGATTTGGGCAGACTCACCCTTAATTTAAATACTACCCCCGCGTACAGTTCGACGGTCAGCGTCGGGCCGGGGCAGGTTATAAATCAGCAGTTTACCGACATACCCGTCGGCAAAGATTTAACCGTTATTCTCGACGGGTTGACGACTATCGACGATCCGGATAAAGACATGACGATTTACCGGGCGATTTATAAGTACGTCGATATACTAGAAGGTAAAGTAAGCTCGATTATCGACTTAATTATGGATCCTGTTACCGGAGACGTTCCTTTCGAGGCGGCGTTCCCGCAGAACGATCTCGACGCGGATAAAATTAAAACCGTAAAAATAACGGTTGCGGGCGCCAGAATCGACTCCGATAAAGAATATACCTTCGATAAAACAAGCGGAACGCTGACGCTGGCGGTCGGCTCAAGGCGCGTCGCGAAGATTAAAACTTTCGACGCCGGCAACAAGCTGCTGCACGAGGGAGTTTCGGCGGAGTTCAAAGTAACCGAAAAAGAAAACGAGCTTATTTCCGTCTCCATGACCAACAAAAGCGCAACCGGACAGGTTGACGTTTCGGGCAATACCTGCACGCCCGACTGCGCCGACAAACAATGCGGCGGCGACGGCTGCGGCGGCTCATGCGGCGGCTGCAAACCTAACGAAACTTGCAGCGAATTCAAGTGCGTCGAAACCGCCGCTCCTTGAGTTATGAACGTCCCGCCTTTCGGCAAAAAATCCTATTATTTTTTAAAAGCGAATTATTCGCGCAATAACGCTTTCGCGGTTTTTTTTATTCGCGCCGTGATTTTTATTTCGGTTCTTCTTTTCTTCTTGCCGCTTTTCGCTTTCGAACGAGTCCGCTCCGCGTACCCGACCGGCGAATACCTTAAATGGCCTGCAAATAAATTGCCCGCGGAGTGGGTTTTGTCGGTTCCTCAGACTCTTGAAGACGACCCGGCGCTTATTGTAGAGACGCTCAAGCAGGCGTTTGCTGTTTGGGAAAACGTCGAATGCTCGTATTTTTCCGCAAAGTTCGGCGGCGTAACAACCGAGATGGGAACGCGCGATTTTTTCGGTTTTTCAGGCGTCGAAGACGGCGTTTCGCTGTTTACTTTTATGGAGCAGAACTGGCCCGCCGACTGGGTAAAAGGAATTTCGCTGGCGGTTCCGGTTTACGACGGCCCGACCGGCGACGTCTCGGAGACGGACGTTGTTTTTAACGCCGACCCCAAGCGCGGCTACAAGTGGAATACCGCTTATGTCTGCCCTTCAGATAAAATGGATTTACTAAACGTAGCGGTTCACGAAATCGGTCATTTAATAGGGCTGAACCATTCGCTCGACCTTTACGACGCAATGTATTACAAAATATTAACGGGCGAGACTTCCAAGCGCAGGCTTACGGCGGACGATATTCAAGGCGTCTGCGCGATTTATCCGATCGCCGGAAAAGACGGCTCCCCTTGCCTCTCCGACGCCGACTGCCCTTCCGGCGCGTGCGTCGTTCACTCCGCCTCCGGCGGGCTTATTTGCGCGCGCGCGTGCGTCTGCGATACCGACTGTCCGCCTTATCTTTCGTGCGACGACGGCCGCTGCCTGCCGAACTTATACGGCGAAGGGAAGATGGGAACGCCTTGCGCCAAACAGGCGGATTGCCGCAAGGGGCTTGAATGCGCCGCGCCTAACGAAACGTCCGCAGGCTATTGTTCGCGGCCTTGCGACGCCGCAAACCTTTGCCCGGAAGGATGGAATTGCGCCGCGCCTTTCGGCAAAAATCATACCGTTTGCGTATCCGCTGCGGCGGCCGTTGAGGAAATTGAAGAAGAAATAGAAGTTAAGGCTATAAAAGCGTCGCCCGAAAAACCGGTTCAAGGCGCGCAGGCGTCGCTCGAACCGTCGATAAAGGCGGCGCAATCAGCGGACGTCGAGACCGCCGTTTACGTCCGTCATTTAGGCGGCTGGGCTCTAATCAAGGATTTTACCTCGGACGGTCCTGCGGCGTTTACCCCCGACGCGCCGGGCGTTTGGGTTGTCCGCGTAATTGCGCGAAAGGCGGGCGGTTCGGTTTGCGGCGAAACGGCGAAGGACTTTGGTTTGACCGTCGCGTCAGACGGCTCTCCGCTGCCTCGATACGTAGCGCCAAAGGTAACTCCGGACGGCGAAGGAAACGGCGAATCGTGCGCATCGACGACTGCGCGGCCTTTTGAGTTATTTACGGCATTTATTATTGCGGCTTTATATAAAATCCGCCGCCGCGCGCGCCGCGAGTCGCGGGTTATTTCGGGTCGGTCAGCGTAAAGTCCGCCTTGTAAGCCTTATCCGCCTCCAAAACAAATTCTTTGAAATCGCCGCTTGACGGGTCGAGCGCGGGGTTGTTGGTCATGCCGTCTTCCGTATCCACATCCAAATAAACCAGTATGTAATAGGTTCCGGGAGAAGCGTTTTTCTTCTCGAAATAATACGGGAAAACGACGTCGTTTTGGTAAATGTAAAGCGTCGGCGGACCGGCGGGCGGGTTGGCCGCAAAGCCGGTTATCATCAGTTTGCCGGTTGCGGAGCCCGAATAATTAACGGTTCCGTAAATCGCCGCCTTCCCCGCGTCCGGCGTTACGGTCTCGCTCGCCTCGGTAAGCTCGGCGTTATCTACGTCGCCGTCGCTCGTCTCCGTCTCAATTTCGCTCGCGCCGGGATCGAAAATCGTTACGGTTACGTTTTGCGTATCGCCGTTTTTAATAGTAATCGGCCCGGCAAAAGAGGAGTTCATCGGGTCGGTAGTTTTAGGCTGGTAGCCGTCCGTCGGGTCGATGTCGCCGTAAACCATAATCCAGTAAGTTCCGTCGGTTACTGGCGTAAGGTCAAATTTATACGGGAACGACAGACCGGCGTCCACGGGGTCCAGCGGGTAATAGTTGGCCATCTTGGGCGCCGTTGTAGGCGGGTAGGTCGATTCGTCGAAGAGCGCGTACCCGAGCCGGTAAACTTTGTGCGAGCCGTTGTAATTGACGGTAAATTTAACCGTCCCGTTCCCTTTTTGTATTTCGTTGTCGGAGCAGCCGACTGCCGTCGCGGCCGCAAGCGCGACGATTAAAGCCAACGTTTTGAACTTGTTATTCATTTTACAATCTCCTTGTCCTTTGCGCGTCTTAAAATCGCTTTCTTAAAAGTTCCACTTCAGCTCCGCAAAAAATTGCGAGGAAGGCTCGCTGCGGCCGAAAGTCGTTCCGTCTTTGCCTCGGAAAAGCGCCACGCCCGTATAAAGCTTAAGGTCGGAAACTAGTTCTATCGCCGCAAAAGCCAGCAGCATAAAATCGTTGTCGTAAAGGTTGTAAAGGTTGAGCGCCTGAAAAGAAACGTCGGTATTAAGCGTATATTTAATGCGCGCCATCAGCGTGCTTTGGTGTTTAAGCGGCACGTACGGGTCGGGTTGACCCGGATTCTTTCGCGCGTTCCACTCGGCGGTTCGGTCGTAGCCTATTAAATAGGTATAGCTCGCCATCGCTTGAATGGATAAATCGAACGGCGCCTCCCACTCGAAACCTAACGCCCCCTTGACGTTGCGGTTTTTTACGAACGGGTCGCTTCCGCTTGCGTCGGAGGTGTGGAAATACCCCGCTTCGCCAAGCAGCAGCACGGGGCCAAGTATGTATTGGCCGTCAACGCCGACGACCTGAATCGGCTTGTAAGTCGGTTGGAAGACTAGAGTGTCCGGCAGCGGGCTGCTTGCGTCGGCGCGCTCGCTGGTTACGTACATTGAAAAGTTGCGGTCGTACCCTTTGTAATAATTCAGCGACATCTCGGCTTTTTCGCCGATGGGGAAATTCAGCTTGGCGCCGTACTCCCAATTCTGCGGAAGATTGTTTGGGTAACCGTACGGTTTTTTCACAACCTTCATCCCCGCCATTTCGGAAGGAAGTTCAAGCGGCACGAGCGTCGGCGTGAAGTAAGGTATTATGAGCGTTTCAAGAGAAACCGGTCCGAAGTTGAAAATGATTTTCCCCGCGTAGGTTGCGAGACGGAAATTTTCCTTTTCCGGCCCCATATGAGTAAAATCCCAAGGAGCGATAAAATCGAGCGCGCCGCCCCACTCGAAACGCCCCCAAAAAATATACTGGCGGCCCAGCTTAAAGTCGATGAAATTTAAAAAATTTCGGTACGTTATAAATCCTTCGCGAAGGCTGAAGTCGAGCATGTCGCCCGCGCTTGTTTTTTGAAAGCGCAGCGGTTGCGCCGCGTTAAGCTCCATGTTGACGATTAAATCGTAGCCGAAGTTATTCGTAACGTTATCGCTCGCTCTAAGCTGAAGGCGAAAGCCCAGCCTATCCTGAGAAAACCAGTCGTTGTCGTCGTAATCGCCGTAAAAAAAACCGGACTCGGAAAGCGCGCGGGACAAATTTGTATAGTCGAACAAAACGAGAAAGCCCGATATTATATCGTTCTTTTTATGCGCGTCCGGCTTGCCGTCTTGGGCAAAAGCCGATGAATTAACAAGCAGTATCGCCATAAAGAGCCCCGCGGCGGCCATTCGGCAAAGCGCGCTTAATTTAAAATGACGGCGAGTCTTCATCGTCCGCCTTTACATCGCCTTGAGTCTGCGCACCGTAAAAACGTCGTCTTTTATTCCGGCGTTTATTTTTACGTCGAACAATTTGGCGGCTGCGGTAACTCCTTCCGCTATGTCGTTCGCGCTAAACTGTACTGGAATATTAATGCCGGAAATGTTTTCGACTTTAGTAACTTCCTGAACGCGAATCAGCCTGTCTGACGGGTCGTAGAATTCGGTTTTCATTATTATTTTCGTCGCCGGGTCAAGCAGGTGAACGAGCTTGCCGTAGCCGGTGTATTCCTTAGTCGTATCGTCAACCGCAGAGCAGGTTGTTTTATACAGCGTTTTGCCGTCGGCGCCCGCGGTTTTTTCGCCCGTCGCGCAGTTCCACAGCTCGGCGCGGGGCTTTAACAGGTAAAGCGAAAGAAAATCGCGCAGCATGAAGTTTTCGGGCGAGGGAGGAACGCGCTTGACCCTGCGCAGGGTGCGGACGTACATATGCCATTCGTCTTTTTTATCGAACCGGCTGAAGGCGAGAAAGGCGGTTCCTTTCATGTTGGAAGGCGCGAGGAACGACATAAACAAGTCCTGTCCCTCCTTAGTTTCGCGCATGAAAACTTCTATTTCTTTCGTGGATTTGTTTCCGCCGCCGCGGCCTACTTCCATAGTCATTTTAGCCGAAAAATCTCTCCACGACGCTTGCGCGATTACATCTTTCATTGAAAGGGGCGGCTCTTCGGCGGCGGCCGAGGCCGACAACGCTATTAAAGCCGCGGCTAATAACGATAATTTTTTAAATTTCATCCGCGTAATCCTTATAGTAACGACCGCGGTCGGTTCTCTACTCAAAAAGTATAAACTGAACCGCGTACAAGTCAATAAGCAAGGCTAATATGGATATTACAACCGCCCAAACGACGCTTTTTTTCGGCGGACTGCCGGCGGCTTTAAAGGCGAAAAGCCAAGAAGGGAAAACGACCGCAAGCTCGAAATAACGGTAAACGGGTTCGTTGGTTTTAACCGTCAGCGATTGCGCGGCGACCATTCCGACGAAGGAAAGCGCGGCGGCAAGAAAAGAAAAAATGACGGCGCGGAGTAAATTCCATTCGGCGTATTTACGGTTGAATGCGTAGTTTGCGGCGAGACCGGCGAAGAAAATAATCGCCGCCGTTACGGCGCACGGCTGAACCACGAACATGAGCTCCATTTGAAGAATGCTTTTTAACATTTATAACCTTGCGCGAAGTTGTAAAAGGCTAAAAATATTTAGCCAAACAAAGATAATCTTTGTTGAGGAAAAATCAATACTTTTCCAAGCGCCGCTAGCGTGGGAAATAAAAAAAGGCAGGAATCGCTTCCTGCCTTAAATTTACTTTTTAGAGCGTAAGTTACTTAATGAGCTCCTGAAGTTTGAGCGAAAGCGGAAGGTTGCCCTTAACCTTGAGCTTCTGTCCCATGTAAAGCTGCATCGGGTTGGCGGTTTTTTCCATCATGGCGATGAAGTCCGCGTCGGAGACGATGATTGTGCAGCCGGGAGCGGCGGCGGCGCCTTCGGTTACCACGCCCGCGCCGGTGAGGTCTATCGTCCACGTGCCGGCCTGTTCGCCGGTAATGTCGAACTGGAAGACCGCGTTAATGCGCTTGGGCAGCTCGGGGTTGGCGGCTATTTTCTCGGGGAACACTTTATCGAAATACTCTTTTACCGTAATGCTCATAATAGACCTCCGTGTTAAGGTTAGTGAATGACCATTCAATATATAAAAAAGGTAACATCGGGTCGCCGGCGTGTCAAGAAAAATTAATTTATTAACTCAAAAAATCGGCTTAAATTAAGCGGTTGCGTCGGCCTCTCCGGTTTTTTGGCTATTCTTCCTCTTCTTCGTACTGCTGTAAAAGCGGCGCATTCTTGCCGTCGTCTCCCAAATCGCCGTTCAGCAAAGCGATAAACTCAGGCTCTTCGCGAAGCGAGCGCAAATCGTCGTCTTCCTTGGCGACTTCTATTCCTTTAAACCCCTGCGCCACGGAAATTTTTAAATATTTCAACGCAAGTCCCTTATTCCCTTTGACGGCGTACACGCACGCCATATTGTAATATCCGTCGCCGTAGTTTGCGTCGGCTGCGACGGCCTTGCGGTAGTAACTTAAGGCTTTTTCAAAGTCCTGAACCAGGTAATAAGTAACGCCTATTCCTCCAAGCGCGGGAGCGTTCAACGGATCAAGCTCGTGCGCCTTTTCAAAGAACTTGCGCGCCTCGACGGCGTGCCCCTTCGACATGTACGCCTCTCCCTGTTTGAGCAGTTTTTTAACTTTTTGGTCGTCGGTCGTTTTGCTTTTATTGCTGGCCATCAGAGGATTATACGCGCCGGGGTCGGGCAGATTGCCGATGTATTCGAAGTCGGTCTTTTTGTCTTTTTCTTCTTCCTTCACCACTTTGGTTTCGGTTTTAGCGTCCGCCGCGCCGTCAACCGCGGCGTTTTTGTTTTTGTCTTCCGCGGTTTTATCTTTCGTAGCTTCATTCTTCGGCGCGGTCTTCGGGTCGTTATTTTGCGCGACGGTCTGCTCTTTCTTCTGTTCCGCCTTGTCGTTCTTCGCGCTTTCCTTCGGCGGTTCTTTTGCGCCTTTGTCGGCCGCTAAAGGCTTGTTGTCGGCAATTTTCGTCTCTTCTTTCTTGTCCTTCTTTTTCTTCGCTTCAATCTGCTTGTGCCGGAAGAAGACTATTCCCTTGCCGCCCACGAGCCCCGGCGACTGACAGGGGCCGGAGTTGGCGAACGCGCTTCCGGAAATTTTCTTTCCGCCTTCGTCAACGACCGCGACTGTAAACGCCCATACGCTTCCGGCGCAGGACGGGTCGGCGCCGGCGCGGCAGACCTGCATTTTGCCGGTGATGTTCGAGTCGTCAACGACGCCCTCAAATATAGTGTCGCCGCTTAGAAACGGGCAGGTGCCGCTTGAATTTAGAAGCGTTCCTTTAATTTTCGCGCCGTTTTGCTTTACGCGCAGGGCGCCGTACGGCGTAAGGTACACCGCGTTGAGATTTTCTTTTACGGCTCCGACCGCGAATTCAAGGCTTGCGAATGCGGCAAGCCCGACTAAAAGAATAAAAACGCGCTTGTTTTTCATTTTAATTCCTTTGCCTTTGCGTAAACGAGGCTAATTTTTTAAATTTTACAGCGGCGCGTCGGCAAAATCAAATTTCAATTAAACGCTTTTGACAACGCGGACTTTTAAGCGTTTAATGACCGTATGGCGGGCGCGTATATCGGCGTAAGCGGGAACATTGGCAGCGGCAAGAGCAGCCTCGTCGATTTTTTACGCGGTTATTTTAAACTCGACGTTCTTATGGAGCCCAACGAGCAAAATCCGTATCTTGCGGAGTTTTATTCCGACATGCCGCGCTGGGCTCTTCACAGCCAGCTCTGGTTTTTATCGCGCAAAATCGCCATGTTCGACGCTATTAATGCCGCGCATGGCGCCGTAATTCAAGACCGCATACTTTACGAGGACGCGGAAATATTCTGCCGCAACCTTTACGAACTTAAACTTATGAGCGCGCGCGACTACGAGCTTTACGGCTTCGTTTACGAGCGTTACCGGCCTCTTATTCGTCCGCCGGATTTGCTTATTCATCTGCATTGTCCTTTAAAGACGACGCTTAAACGAATAAAGCTGCGAGGACGCTTTTTCGAGCTTGGAATGTCGCGGAAGTACATCGAGAGCCTCGACCGGCTTTACGGCGAATGGATTGCAAGGTACGACGCCGGACCCGTCGTTAGGCTGGATACCAGCGAGCTCGATTTCGTGCACGATTTAATCGGCAAGTCGGAGGTTATTAATAAGGTAAAGGCCGCGCTTGACGCGAACCGTCCGTCATACGCCAGCCGCGGTTGAATTTGCGCAAAAAAAAATCCCCCGAATCGGGGGATTTTAATTAGTTTAAGAACGCTAGGCTATTCTTCAACGTAGGCCGGATCGCAAGACGCGGGTTTCGCGTCGCTCTTTAAAGCCGGGTCGCAGAAGCACGAGTCGCAGCTCAGTTTGGCGTAGCATCCCTTCAGCCAAGAGCAGGGGAATTTATCCATAAGCTGGGTTCTGTCTTGATAAATGGAGCACGATCCGGCGGAAAAGTTTTTGTAAGAGGTAAGGAAGGCTGCGTAAGTCGTCGCGTCGGCGGAATTGTACGGCGTATTGCAGCACTGAACCTGCATGGCGGCTTTGTCCGGCCAGAGGTTTTCTTTGGTGATGTAATCGTTTTTAAACTGCGCGATCGTGCATCCGTAACAGACGTAAAGCCTGAAGTAGTAAGTGTTGGACGTAATTTCCTGTCCGGCGGTGTTTTCTCCGAAAGCCTCTATTTTAACCAGAAGAGGCTGGAAGATGTCGGGGATTACGTTAGGGTTGCTCGCTTGATCTTTGTAGGCTTTTTTAAGGGTGTCTATTACGGTTTTGTTCATAATATCAACGCCCATGAGGTACTCTTTGGCGAGCGGCGGCATAGTCATGCGAAGGTCGTAGTAGAAGTCGGGAATGTCCACTCCGGCCCAGCCTTCGGGGACTTCGTAGCTGAATTTTATGTAGCGCAGCGTTATATCGTTTCCTTCCGGGCGCTGCCTGGCCGAAGAGGCGTTAGGGCTCAGCGTGTTTTCGATTTGAACGCCGATGTTGTAATATGACAGCGTGTCTTCGTAATAGCCTACGGCTATGTCGAAAGAGCCTCCGAACTGGCCTACGGTGTTGTCCCATGAGCAGTCGGCCGAGTTCCGCCCGAACGTCTTGGAAATGAACAATCCTTGGTCTTTCTCGACCGAACAACCGTTCCAGAGCGTTAGCGAGAAGGCGGCCGCTATCGCGATGATTGTCAAAACTTTATAAAGCTTCATGACAGTCTCCATTCTTCAATGCTTATTGCTTATTCGCGCCGGCGTTTTCTTCGTCGCCCACAAGAATTCTTGGGGTGAGGAAGATAAGCAGCTCGGTCTTCGATTCGTTCATTTCCTGAGTTTTGAACAGCCAGCCGATTACCGGTATGTTCATAAGGAAGGGCATTCCGGCTTTGGTGGTGGAAGTTTTGTAGGTGTAAATGCCGCCGATGACTACCGTTTCTCCGCTCTTAACCAGAATTTCGGTTTCGGCCTTCTTTTCGAGAATGGTCGGGATGCCGCGGACGGAGCGTCCGAAGTCCGGGTCTTTCTTTTCAAGCTCTACCTTCATAATTATGGAGCCGTCGGAAGTGATGTGCGGAGTTACCTTAAGCTCGATGCCGGTTTTAATTTCGCGGATGGACTGGCTGACGTTCTGTTCGCCCGTTCTGGGGTCGATGGAGACTAGCTCTATGACCAACGGAATAGTCATGCCTTGGCTGATTTTGGCCTCGGTGTTGTCCATCGTGGCGATGCGCGGGGAGCTTACGATTTTCACGTGGCCTTCCGATTCCATGGCGGAAAGGCGAAGGTCGAGGTTGTAGGCGCCGCCGACGCTGCCGAAGGTAAAGCCTAAGCCCGCGGTCGAGCCGACGACCGGCAGGTTGACGACCCAGTTCGGCTGGTTGCGGTAGCCGATGCCGGCCAGAGCGCTGGTTGCGGTGTCGGACGAGCCGGCCATGCCGAAGGTGGAGGGGAAGGCCAAACCGGTCGGGTTGCCGTTTACGGAGTTCCACAGAGCGTTGCCGCCCCACTGAATACCGAAGCCGCGTTCGTTGTTTACTTCGGCTTCGACGATTCTCGCCTCGATTACGACCTGAGGAGTCTGAAGGTCGAGGCTGGCGACCAGTCTTTCGGCCTTTTGACCGAAGGCGGCGATGTCTTTTACGACTATCATGTTGGAGCGTTTGTCGAAGGTTACTTCGCCTCTGGGGGAGAGAACCTTTTTGACTATTTCAACCAGCGAGTCGGATTTGCCGTAGCTGACCGGAATAAGGAAGATTTGCAGCGGCTTGGTGTAGAGCTTCAGAACTTCGTTCTTGAAGGCCGCGTCCGTTTCGGCGTCGAGGATGGTCTGGCGGGCTACGCGTATGATGCGCTCGGTTTTAACCATGCCGTAGCCTTTGCTCTTTAAAATAACGTCGAGAGCGAGGTCCCACGGAACGTTGATGAGGCGGACGGTTACGAGGCCGGCTACGTCGTCGCTGGCGACGATGTTGAGCTTGCTGACGTCGGCGATGATGCGCAGCACGTCGCGGATGTCGGCGTCCTTGAGTTCGAGAGAGATTTTTTCGCCCTGATAGGTCTTCTTTTTGCGCGATTCTTCAAGTTTCTTGAGTTCGAGCTTGGTTTCGGGCATTTCGACGTCGATAGTCGCGCCGGATTCGGAAGTTTCGGCGATTTGCGATCCGCCCGCCGCTTCTTCGTCCTCGTTGGATACGTATTCGAGCGAAAGCTCGCCGTTTAGGTTGAGAGTTACCTGACCGGTGTAGGGAGAAGAGCTCTTTCCTTTTTTCTCGGCGAATTCCCAAACCAAACCGTCTTTGGTTTCTTTCACGCTGCCGCTCGCGTCGTTTTTGACGTTTACGACGATGCGCGCGTTTTTCCGCTGGTTGTCGGACTGGTAAATTGAAAGAGCCGTTACGTTGCTGTGGAAGTCCGAGGTGTCGATGCTCTGCTGCATTTTGTCGGGAACTTCAAGGCCGGCTACGTCGAGGACGAGCATTCCTTGACCGGCTTTCTCCTGCTTCCAGCTGGCCGGCTTGCCGCTGGTTTTAATTTGTATTCCTATGCCGGTTTCCTTTTGAGAGAAAACGACGGCGTCCATTTTGGGATAAGTTTTCTTGCTTTCCGTCTGGTTTTCCGAGGAAGTCGAGGATTCTTCCTTGGAGGCGGTTTCTTTGACGTCGGCGTCTTCCGATTTGGCGGCGTTAGTCTCGTCCTTGGAGGCGGTTTTAATTTCCTGTCCCATGCCTGCGGCGTCGCCGATGTTCACGGCCATGCCTTTGGACACTTCAATTATTACGCTGTCTTTATCGACGACGTAATTGTAGGCCAAGTCCGCTTTTTCGTCCAAATCGACTACGATGCGCACTCTGTCGGCGTGGCGGCCGATGCGGATGCCGCTGACCAGCTCTTTGCCCTCTTTGGGGGACTTGAACGAACCCGCCGGTTTGGCGCCGTAGAAGTCGAAAACGAGCCTTTTAGGATTGGTAAGACCGAAGACCGACGCGCCCTTCTCAAAGCCTTTCATTTTCTTATCGCCGGTTACGACGATTTTCGTCGATCCGTCCTTGGCTTCGATGCGCAGCTTGGTGAGGTTCACCGCGAAAGGAGAAGGAACGAACGGCTTGAACTCGACGACCGGCTCTTCTTTTTTGCCGGATTTGCCGCCCGCGCTATTGGCGTCCTTTTCTTCCTTGCCGCTCATCAGATCGGCCAGCTCCTTGTTCGCTACCATGGTAAGGCGCGTTTCGTCCTTTTCGGAGACGACGCTGTACTTTACCGGCTGGCTGCAAAGTATTTCGAGGCGGACGTAATTTTTACCTTCGACGATTAACGTCTCGGTTTTAATTGATTTTACGACCGAGTTATTTATGGTCTTCTCTTTGAGAAGCTCTTTTCCGGCCTTCGCCTCCACATCCACGACCAGCTTTATCGGGTCGTGCAGGGCGTTTACTTTAATTCCGTTTTTGGCGATGGAGCCTTTCATGGACAGAACCGAAGAGCCGTCCGCTGGCTGTTCGACTTCTATCCCCGTCAGGGTATAGGTAGTCGATGCGGCGTTCTTCGCCCCGTTTTTAGGCGCGGCGGTTCCGCCGGCGTTGGTCGTTGCGCAGCCCTGCATAAGCAGATACGCCCCTAGCAAAACGCAAAGTGTTGTTATTTTCAGCTTCATTCTCTTATTCCTCGAATTTTCTGAAAAAGACGGTAGATTCATGTTCTCTCCTGTAACGCCCGGTAATTAAGGCACTTGTCCCGGAATATTTTTCTTTTCGCCGCCGCCGCCAGCGGTCGGGGTCTGCCACATTTTTTGGTACGACTGCTGCTGGTCGATGATGTTTTGGAAGCGCTTAAGCCTGTCGTCTTCGTTGGCGCCGCTGGAAGGAAGGTTTTTTCCGCCCTGATTCAGCATCGGAATGGCCTGTCCGCCGGTTCCGCTCTGCGCGTCGACAAGAACGTCGGTGGGAAGAGTCTGCATCGCGCTTCCTTTAAGAGGCAGAGTAATCGTATTTATTTGGCGCTGGCCGGTAGTGTTGTTCGTTAGCTGCTCGTCAACCACTACGCCGTCCTTCATAATTTTGATTATTTTTCCCCAATTTCTTCCGATTGCCTGCCCCAGTTTAACGGAGTGCGTTTTTCCCGTCGGGTCCTGCAAAATCGCTATGGGGTTGGCCACGCCGAAAATAATAGCCTTGACTACAAAGGTGCTCGCCTCGTACTGCTGCAACGGGCTGTCCAGCGTTCCGGTTTTGTCCTTGCACTTTTCCGGATCGGGGTTGGTGCACTGGTCTTTATCTTTGTTAGCGAGCATGTCGGTGAAGAATGAGCGGAACGGGTCGTGCAGCTTCGCCGCCGTTTCGACGTTGGCTCCCGCTTCCTCGGCCTGTTTTTTGGCCTTGGCTTCCTCGGCTTCCTTAAGTTTATCGGCTTCGGTTGGAGCCGCTTTTTCGGTCGCGGTTTTTTTGTCGGCGGGCTTCGTCTGAGGCTTCTTTTCGTCTTCGCAGCCCGTCCATAGCGCCGTAAAGAACGCCGCCAAGACCGCAATCAGAACGTATGAAAGTAATTTTTTTCTCATTGTAATCCTCGCTTGACGCCTTAATGTCCGCCGATTTTTTCTTCTTTGTTTTTGGCCGGTTCCTTCTTTTTCTCGTCTTTTTTAGGCGGCGGAGGAGGCGGCGCGTCTTTTCCCGCGAAACGATAAGTGATGCCGATCGTTTTTATTTTTATTTTCGTCTTCGCGTCGTCGTTTAAAAAGCCCGCCGGTCCGGTAGAGATTCTCTTGATGTTGAGGTCGCCTATATTTACTACTCGTCTGAGCTTGCCGACGGAGTCGAAGAAGTTCATCATTTCCTGGAAGGAGCCGGTGATGCTGAGATCGATGGGCACCTTGACGTAGAAGTCGGATGGAACTTCGCCCAGCGGACGGAATACTTCTATCGTTAAACCGCTCTTTTCGGCCAAGTTGGAGATTTTTTCAAGCAGGCTCGGCAGCTCGGTCTTTTCGGGCAGAAGCGCCATGGCTTCCTCGAACTTCTTTTCCATGTACTTTAGTTTCGTTTCATACTCTTTGATTTGGAAAAGAATTTTCGTGCTTTCGTTGAGCTCGTTGCGCTTGGCTTTTATTTTATTTTGCATCTGAGCGATTTCGCCGTCGAGACTCGCCAAAAAAGCGTAGTAGAAGGCGATTATCGTTATCACGGCTACCGCAGCGAAACCCAGAGCCTTTTGATAAAGCGGCAGGGAACCGAAACGATCAAAAAAGTTTTGAAGCATGGCGCCTACTAACCTTTCTTTTCTTCCGTTACCAGGTTGCAGGTAATCGTGAATTCGAGCACCTGACTGTTGGCCATTCCGGGTATTTTCACTTCTTTTCTCGTAATGGCGTCCATTTTGATGTTCGCGAACATCTTGCTCGATTCAAGGTTGCTCATAAACAACGCTACGTCCTGATGCTCGGTGGCGAGCCCTTTCATAAGTATATTGCCGTTGGCGTTGTTGAACTCGTCCAGCCAAACCTTTTGAGGAATTATTTTAGAGAGCTCTTCCATATAAACGGTCGGCGTGGTTTTGCTTTGGCGCAGGTTTTTAATCACGTCAAGTTTCTGCTGAAGCGCGCTCTCGCGTTTCTTGTATTCGTCGAGGTCTTTCTGATACTGCTTCTGCTTTACGATGTCTTTTTCGATTGCGGCGATTTCCTTGTTGAACTTGTCGATTTGACCTTGCTTGTCGTAGTAAAGGAAGGCCAGAACGGCTATCAGCACAACGTAGGCGGCAAGCAGAGCGACGAGCTGCATCAAGCCCATGCTGCGCTTGCGAACATTTTTTGTCGGTAGAAGGTTAATCTTAATCATTATTCGTCAAACCTCCTCAGTCCAAGCCCGACGGCGACGGTCGCCATTGGAGCGCTCGTCCGCAGGAAATTGATGTCGAAAAGCCTGTCGTCTATTTCGATGTTCTTGAACGGGTCGATGATGTTGACCGGAATGCCGGTGCGCGACTCGATGATTTTAATTAATGAGGAAACCTTGCTGCCGCCGCCTGAAAGGTAGATGTTGGAGATGTCGCCTTCGTGGCTGGTGGCGGTGAAGAATTCGAGAGAGCGGCGGATTTCCTGAGCTAGGCTCTCGCCGACTTCCTGAATTATTCTTTCGACTTCCTGCGGAATTACCGATTCTGCCGCGCGCTCTCCGACTCCGCCCAGTTTCAGCGTTTCGGCTTCTTCGTATTTCAGGCCGAGCTGCTTTTGAAGCTCCTCGGTGAACTGGTTGCCGCCCATGTTGATGTCGCGGGTGAACTGCGGCGCGCGCCCGCTGAGAATGACTATTTTGGTGGTGGCCGCGCCAATGTCCATCAGGGCGACGGTCTCGTTGGGCGAAACCGAATAATTAATTTCAAAGGCGTTTGCGAGCGCGAAGGCGTCAACGTCCACAACCGCGGCGTCGATGCCGGCTTCGCCGACCACCGAAGTGAAGTCGTAAATCATGTCTTTTTTGGCCGCGACGAGCAGGACGTCCATGTTGCCGGCTTCGGCTCCGCTTGAGAGAATCTGCACGTCGAGGTTGACGTCGGCGATGTCGAACGGAATATACTGCTCGGCTTCCTGTTCGATGTTTCTCTCCAGTTCGAGTTTGCTCATCGAGGGCATTGATATGCGTTTGATGATTACCGAATGACCCTTGACTCCGATGGCGGCTTCCTTGATTTTGCCTTCGGTCATCGTAATGAGTTTTCTTATCGCCTCGACCACAGCGCCGGGGTTCATAATGCTGTTCTCTACTATCGTCTGCGGCGGAAGCGGGGCGATTCCGAAGTTTTTAAGCTGGAAGTGCCCTCTCGTTTTCTTTATCTCAATCATTTTTACGTTTGCGGCCCCAATGTCGAGACCGATGAAACTTTTAGCCATTTAAGCCTCCGCTGTCTTAAAGCGTTCCGCGGCGATTATGTTCTTAGCCGTTCTGCTCGGCTTCCTCGTTTTCGTCTTCCCATTCGCTCAGCCGGTTGGCGGCCGCGGCTAGAGCTTCGTCGTTCGGCTCTTTGTTGCCGAATACGAAATCTTTTTCGCCCAGCGTGAATCCGAGCGCGAGAATAATCTTGCGCTTGGTTTCCATGCGGCAGCTTTTTCCGTGCTCGACTCTGTCGATGGTCAGCGTGGAAAGCCCTGCCCGGCGAGCCAGTTCCGATTTGCTCAACAGCAGCGCCTCGCGCAGCCTCTGAACGTTGTTCTTCATTGCGAAACCCTGTTCCTTGCTTGACAAAATAGGTTTTCAAACCGAAGGCTTCCTCAGCCTTTGATTATAAGTTACCATAAAAACATACAATGTCAAGTTAATTAACATAAAATTTTAATAAATTTTACCTTAATTTTTATATCTTGTATTTTTTTATCGAAAATTAAGGCCGAGGAGCCGCGTATCATTTTGATACAAAACGGGGTTCCGCATACATTAATATTAATATAAAGAGCAATTTCGCGCCGAAATCAGCTTAACAATATATCATATTTGCGGCCGTCTTAAAAATATTTCCGGCGTTTTTTTATCGTCTAACTTATAGATTTTTCTTGTATTAATTTTTGCATAACAAAAGCTCAAACGGCTATATCTTCGCTTCATTTATTATTTTCACGGCGGCGAAAATTTTTCAGTCCTCCGCGCGTTATTCGCCGCAGGCAGACAAGTTTACCTATTAAACTGTTTTTACGCGTTTCAAACAAGCGGTATTTCGCGGTCAAATGCGGTTAATATAGCCGGTTTGGCGGTATTATGCGGACCCGGCGATTTTGCGATTGACATTTATGGTGGGAAATATTAGTTTATACCCATGGAGAGATTGCGCCCGCATCCTTTAAATCCTCAAAATTAAAAACGCCTGCCGCCGACGAAGTTTTTCCCTTTCAAAAAACGCGACGGCGCATTTCTCTCCTTTTTATTAATTATTTTAGGAGCGAGGCAATGGAAGAAAAAATAAACAAACAAGCTCTGCGCGACGCCCGCCTTGAAGAGGCGGAAGACGGACGACGGCGCAAAAGGGACGGAGAGGAGCTTTTAGCGAGCGCGCCGCGGATTGTGGACGCTATAAGCAGAGCCGCCGATATGACGATAAAAGGGGAGATGGACGCGAAGACCTCCGCCGCGTTTGCGGAATTGGCGAAACTGGCCTTGGCGGCGGTTTCGGCGGCGGCAAAGAGGGACGAAAACGGCGGCTGCGCGATAACTCTGACGATAAGGGAAGACGATGAGGAAATCTCGGACTATAAGCCTAAATAAAGCGCAGGCGCGTTTTTACAAGGCCTTTTGCGCGGCGCTGAGCCGCGGCGGCGGAACGATTCTTTTTTCGTCCGGCACTGGAGGCGGCAAAACGCATATGGGATTTTTCTTCTGCGAAACGCTCGCGCTGGGAAGAATGGCCGGAAAACGCGGTTACGTCATAGTTCCGACCGTTTCGCTTGCGGCGGAAATTCACATTCCAGGGTTGATTTCTCTTTTCGACGAAGAGCCCGGCCCCGCTTTTTACAAGTATTTTGCGACGGAAAAAAAGTTTTCCTTCGTCAACGGCTCCGAAATTTACGTAAAAAGCGCGGAGGCGCCGGAGAGAATCGTCGGCGCGGATTACGCTTGGGCTTGGCTGGACGAGCCGGGCACGATGAAGCGGGAGGCGTGGCGCAGACTTATGGGAAGAATGCGCGGCAGCGAGAGCCCGCTTGTGATTTTAACCGGAACGCCGGAAGGAATGAACTGGGTTTACGAGGAAGTCGCCCTGCCGGCGGAGCGCGGAGATGAGGGGTTTTACGCGGTTTACGGCGCGAGCTGGGACAACAAGAAGAATCTTCCCGCGAACTATTTTAATTTTTTAAAAAATCTTCCGCCGGCGCTGGCCGCGGCGTGGGTCGAGGGAAAGTTCGTCAATATGAACGGCCTGCCGGCTTACGGCGCGTTCGACGAGGCGGCGCATTTGCGCGTTTCGATAGCGTTTGATCCGCGGCGGGAAACTTCGTTATGCGTGGATTTCAACGTAAATCCGATGCGCTGGCTGATAGCTCAGGAAACGGACGCGGGGACGGTAATTCCCGACGGCTGCTCGATTAATCTTTCAAACTCGAACACTTACGAGGCGGCGGAGGCGGCCGCGTCCAAGCTGGCGGAATTCGGGTTTAACGGCGCGGTTAAAATTTACGGCGACGCAAGCGGCCACGCGCGCGGCACCAACAGCCACGAAACCGATTACGCGATTATTCAACGAATCGTCCCGAACTGTAAAATCGCGGCGGGAAGACGCAATCCAAGCGTGCGCGACCGCGTGAACTGCTTGAACGCGGCGTTTGCGGAAAATCGGCTATTAATTTCAAAGTCGGGCAACGAGGCGTTAATCCGGGACCTGCGAATGGTTTGTTTTTCGGACGGAAGCGGAGAAAGTTTGGATAAAAAGAGCGACCCCGATTTAACGCACGCTTCCGACGCTCTCGGGTACTACGTTTACGCGAGAAACGAAGCGTTTAGGCGTCCGGCCGCGAGCAGAAAATACTGAAAGGGGCGCGAAACAACCGAAATAATAAAGGAGGCTCGAAATGTTTTTAGGCGAAAGTTTTTGGAGCGCCGCCGCCGCCGCCGACGCGAGGCATCAAGAGGCGCTCGCTGATTACCGCGATGAAATCGAGACGAGAATAGCGTTTTACCGCGGAATATGGAGGCTTTGCGGCGACAGGGTAACCAGAAAAATATTAGAAAACACTTCGCCCGGCAGCGACGCCAGAAAGTTTTTAATTCAAAACTTCGACCGCTCGAATTGGGTTTCTAAGGCGGTCAGACTTTTGGCGCAAAGCTATTCCTCGCCGCCCGCACGGACGTTGAGACCGCTGCATGGCGGAAAACAATCCGCCGCGCCGGAAAAAATAAAAGAAGACGAAACGCTCGCCCGCGCCGCTTTGGCGGACTTGGACTGGAATTTGAAAATGAAGGAGGCCGAGCGGATGACGATTCTGTTAAACAGCGTCGTAGTTCAAATCGTCGGCGATTCTCTGACCGGTCTGCCTTCTTTGCGAATAACGCCGTTGTCGAGGATTTACGTCCGCGAAAGGCCGAATTATCCGAACAATCTTGACGCCTGTCTGGGCGTTGCAATAGAGGCGGCGCCGTCCGACGACGGCTGCTGCGACGCGCCATATACGTTTTTGCGATACCTGCCGCTGACCGACGAAACGGGGCGCGCGAATGGATGGAGGCTGGATTTAACGGACGCAAACGGCGGAATAGAGGAGACTTACGCCGGAGGCGAAAACAAGCAGGGAGCCTTCGTTCCGCCGCTTCCGTGCCTGCCGCTTGTAAAAATAGACGCGTACGATTCGACCGATTTTTATCTCGAAGGCGGCGACGACATTATAGAAACTCCGCTGGACGTGGCTTTCCGCAAAACCGACATGGCGTTCGCGCAGCGCTATTCGGCGCACCCTCAATTCTTTGCGTCGGGCATGAGCGACGAAGAGACGAGCGGCCTGCGCGTCGGCCCCGGCACCATTGTAAACAGCTCCGACGCGTCCGCGAGGCTGGAAATTTTATCGCCCTCAATTAATTGGAGCGACCTGCACGACACCATTATTTCCGATTTGGTTCTTTGGGCGCGCACCCGGTCGATGCCGGCGGGCGATTTTTCGACGGACTCGAAATATTTGAGCGGAACAAGCAGATACTACGCGAGGCTCGATTTGTACGAAGACCGCGCCGACAACCTTGAAATTTTCAAATCCGCAGAGCGGAAACTTTTCGCGAAGCTGGCTTCTTTCTGCAAAGACTGGCTGTATTCGGGCGCCTTCAAGACGGCCGCGGAGCCGGAGTGGGCGCGGAGCGATTTTACCAAATACGCTCTTGAAACTATCTTTGAGAGACCCCGGCCCCCGATGTCCGCGGCTGAAGAGGCGCGGTTTGCGGCGGAAAGAGCCGGCGGTTTGGCAAAACCCGAAATAGGAGAATAAGGAGGATTAAATGGACGAAAAAAGCGTATCCGAAAGGATAGACGAACTTTTTGCGATGGTCGCCGGAATGAAAGGGGTCGTGGAAGAGCTTAAGGCCGGAGCGTCGGACGCGCGGGCCGACGAGGCCGAAAGAAAGGCCGCGGAATTGGCGGAAGCTCTACAAAGAACGCGCGCGGAAGCCGGAAAAATCGCGGACAGGATAAAGACGAAAATCGCGCTGGAAACGACTCTCGCAAAAGAAGGCGCGCTGGACGTCGAAGCGGCGATGACGCTCGCCGGAATTGACGACGAAAAGCTGGACGGTTTGGCCGAAAACGAAAATAAGGGGGAGAGCGCGCTTGCGCAAATCGTCGCGAGACTAAAGGATGAGCGTCCGTACATTTTTAAAAAAGAGAGCGAAGAGTCGCAGAAAGCGAGGCTGGAAACGCCGCCGGTTTCGGCGCGCGCCGCGCGGACGAAAAGCGGAGATATTCCGGCCGCCTCAAAGCTGGCCGCAAGAGTTTACGAGGCGGCGGCTAGGGAAATGGGCGAAAAAATCCGTTGAGGAGTTTCGCCGCAATTACAACTTTTTACAAAGGAGAAACAAATGGCTTATTTGACTTTGGCGGATTTGGCGCGCGACATCAAAACCGACCCGCTCGGTTATTTTCTCGCGCTGTCTCAGGACATTCAAATCGCGAACAGGCTTTATTTCAAGACGGCGGTCGGCGGCTCGGCGCATTTCAAGCGTTACGATTCTCTGCCCGCGGCGCAGTTCAGAAGCCTGAACTCGGCTCCGGAAGCGAGCTGCGCCCGTCCCCGCGACGTTGAAATCGACGTCAAATATCTGGGGTACGAGTTCGACGTCGATTACAAGCTCGCCGACAAGCAGGACGGCGGCAGAGCGGCGGCATTGGCCGATCAGCGACTTATCGCCAGCAAGAGCATAAGCAAGACCTTTAACAAGTACTTCTTCGACGGAGACGCGGACGGCGGTCTGGAATTCGACGGGATAAAGAAAATCGCCGCGTCGAACGACGCCGTGGTAAGCGTCGCCGACAACGGAGGAGCGTTGACGCTTGAGAAGCTCGACGAGGCGATTAATCTTGCCCGCCGCTGCGACGATTACGACAACGACCGCATGACGATTTTTTGCAACGAGTTTTGCGCGGACAAAATTAAGTCGCTGCTTTTGGCGAAAAACGCGATTAACCTCGCGTGGGATTCGGCGGGAAAGGACGCGCTTTATTACAACGGCGTTCCCGTGCGCGTAATCCGCGACGACGCGACCGGCAATCCTATTCTCGATTTCAACGAGACGCAGGGAAACAGCTCGGCGGCGAGCTCGCTTTACGTGGTTACTTTCGCGCGCAGCGAGGCGGAAACCGGTCTTTTCGGCGTGCAGGACGGCATGCCGGAGGAAACCGTAGAGAAGACGGTAATCGGCGAAAAACGCTACGTGCAGTGGGGCATCGCGTTGGCGGCCTCGCATAAGTACGCGGTAACGCGCCTGAAGGGAATTCTTAAATCTTAGCGGCGCAAACGGGCGGATTTCCGCCCTTTTTCATTTAACCGACGGAGGTTTAAATGCCTAAAATTACGAATATTTCCATCCCGAACGCCAAGGATTCCTCTCTAATTCTCAGCGCTTCTTCCAAAAAAACCGAGAGCGGAAGCGGAGAGGCTTTAGAGCTTGGCGCGGGGCTTTTTTACTGTTTTCTCAACCTGACGGCTGTAACGGATACCGATTCGCCGACTCTGGACGCAAAGCTCGAAGGAAGCGACGACGGCGAAAATTTCGAGACGCTGTGCGATTTCGAGAGGATAACGCCGCAGACCGGACTCGGTTTGTACGCGGAAGCGGTCATCGGAGACTCGAAGTTGGTAAGGCTCTCGTGGACGATCGGCGGGACCGGGGATTTTACGTTTGAAAGCTACGTTCGTCCGGCGAGATAGCGCGCAAAGCGGCGGGGCGGCATAGCCGTCCCGTCTTAACTTTTAATGGAGGCAAAAATGCTGCCGCTGCAAATACAATACGGATCGAACAGACCGCAGACGATTAAGTTCAAGCCGACGATAAACGCTCTTCCCCTAAAGGCCGCGCAGCTTGATTCCGCCGTAATTTTTCCGCCCGGAAGCGGGACGGCCTGCGACGTCGCGGACGAGACGCAGTGCGGCGAAACCGCGCCGGTTGAAATCGTTGTGGCCAAGGTTTTCGCGCCCGACGTTTACAAGCTCGGCAGAGACTACAGGCTCGTTATAGACTTCGCCGGAGCGGTGGAAGAGGGAGAAAACGCGCCCTTAATACCGAGAAGAATAGACGTTTTTTTCGACGTCGTCGCCGTCGTTCTGGACGCCGACGTAGGGCTTGCCGACCTTCTTGAAGCCGAGCCCGAATTAAAATTCAACAATCTGCTGAGGAGAGACGCGGACGCCGCGCCGTTCGTTGAAGCCGCCGCGGACGCTCTTTACGCGAAAATGCGCTCCGCAATGGTGGAGCCGTCGGAAGTGGCGGACAGGCGCGTATGGCGCTCTTTGCTGCTGGAAACCGCCGCCGCCGACGCTCTCGCGGCTTTCGGTTCCGAGAAAAAGGCCGAAACGAGGCGCAAGCGAGCAGAGCGGCTGTGGGATTCGCTCTTTTCGCGCCTTAGGCTTAAGTCTAAAGACGGCGGAGTTTACGAAACGATTAAAACCGGGAGGCTGATAAGATGACCGCGGCGCGAAACCTTATATCGCTCTTCGCGTCGTCGATAGAGGCGGCGCGGACTTCCTCGCTGCCGGAGACCGGATTCGCGAGAACCGCCGACGCGGCGTCCTGCGGCAAAACGAGAGGATTCGACTTGACCGTCGTTCCGTCTAAAGCCGCGTTCGAGCAGATAGGAGATTCGAGCGGGCCTCGAATAAAAACCGCCGAGGTGGCAATAGGGGTTTATTACGGCGCTTTCTGCGACGCGGCCGATTTAGCGGCGACGATAAACGAGGACGCGGACGCGATTATCGGCGCCGTTCTCTCGGCGGACAGATTTTCGGCCGGGGGTCTTTCGATGACTTTCGAGGGGAGCTCGCTGAAAAAGCGGGAGTCGTCCTCGATTTTAACTTTAAAATTTCAGCTTGAATACGAAGAGGCGGAAAATGGCTAAAGGAATACCGCTGGTAAAATACCTGCAAATAGGCTCGGAGCCTTCGTTTGAAACGCCGCCGCAGGCGTTTTACGAGGCGCGGCCTTTTGATTACAAGCGCATGAACCCGAAGCGGGAGCTTCATTCGCTCGAAAAGCAGCTGCGCTCTCATCTCGGCTTCTCGGCGTCGCTGCCCGGCTGCGCTGAGAGAACAAACGGAGAGCTTGCGTTCAAGGCGCACGGTTCGGGATTGGCCGTAGCCGGTCAACCGCCCGCGTGGTCGTCGCATCTCGACGTTCTATTCGGAGCCGCCGGTTTCGAGAAGAAAGCGACGAGCGGTTTCGCCGGAACGATTGCGGCCGATCACGGCGGCGCGGCTACGAAACTTAGTCTCGCCGGAGAGGGCGCTAACGGAGAGAAATATAAATTAGGCGCGGCGTTAATCGCGGACGGCGCGAAGAAGCGGGTCGCGTTCATCGCGGCGAAGGAAGCGTCGGGCTCGGACTTAATTCTTACGCTCGATCGTAATATCGCGGACGCCGGTTCCGTATCGAGAATTTACGGAAGCTGGACGTTTGCGGCCGATTCGTCGAACGCCTCGAAGGCCGACTCTTCGGACGGGCTTGCGACTTTCGCTTTGGAGCAGGAAGATTTTAACGGCGCGGTAGAGCGCTTTGCCGGATGCGTCTGCGACAGGGTCGAAATTTCGGCCAAGGCCAAAGGTCTGGTCGATTTGAAATTCGGTTTCGCCGCGAATTCCGGCTCGCCCGCGCAGAGTTTATCGGCGGTTTCGACGCCGTGGGTTCAGCCTTCGTTCATCGTCGCGCGCAACGCCGAAATAGCGGTTGACGGAAAAATCATCGACTTCGTGGAAGAAGCGTCTTTAAAGCTGGCGCTGGAAGCGAGGCCGCTGGAGTCGATAGACGCTCCCAACGGCAGGCGCGGCTGCGTAATAGCGTCCGTAAAGCCGACGATAAAAATAGTCGCAAGGCAGGACGAAGATTTTGCGGACGTTTTTTCGCTCTTTGAGACCGCGCGCCTTTCGAGCGTTTCGATGATATTCAAAAGCGAGCCGGAAGCCGTTCCGGGAAAATCGCTCGCGGTTTTCGCTCCCAGAGCTCAAATTTTAAAGCCGTACGAAATAAACGACGGCGGCGTTCAAACGCGCGCGCTTGAATTTAACGTCCTGTGGACGGACGGCTTCGGCGACTTTGCCGTTAGCTGCGTTTAAAGGAAAGGAAAGGGACGATGATTACGAAAAAACCGATAACGGAGTATTGGGTAATTCTTCCGATAGACGACGCAATCGACCCATCGAACGACGCCGAGTCTGTGGCCAGGTATTACGCGAGTCTGGAAGAGTCGAATTTAAGGCTGCGCGGCAAGCCGACGCGGTTTAAAGTCGCGCCGCTGTCGTTCAGACAGGCTTTGGAAATCGCCTCGGAATTTAAACTCGACGTTTCGGGCGCGGCAAAGGGAGGCGCTTTGAGCTGCGAGGATTTGCTTAAAACGGCGCGCGCGCTTCAAAAAACGGCCGCAAGCTGTTTGAGAGCGGTTGAAAATTACGACGGCTACGACGGCGCAGCGGATGAGAAATGGGCGCTGCAAAACGCGGACGAAGAAACGCTTACGCTGCTCGGCATGGAAATCGTAAGACGCGCGACGATGGACGAGAAGGACGCGGCAAATTTTTAATTTCCGCCGCCGACGCGCTGAGCGAGCTTGAACTGGACGGCTCGGCGGGTTTGTGGCGGTGCGACAGATGCCCGTTTGAAGACGGCCAATGCGAAGGACGAGATCCCTTTAGGCCGTTCGCGTTTTCGTCGATGGAGCTTTCGGTTTGTCCGGCGAAAAGCAGAGACCCTGCAAACGCGTCTTTTTGGACTTCTTTGTACAACGAGTATAAATCGGGCGTTCTCCCCTGCGCCGGAGGGCTGCTTGATCAGCCTTCGGCTTACGCGCAGGCAATGAGGGCGTTGAAGAGAATCGAGACGGAAGTCTGCGCGCACGCCGCCAAAGCGCAGGCCGAGAGGCGCGCCGAGCGGGCGGCGGGTTTTTAGGCGCGTCCGCAAGTGTAATAAAACTTAAGAAAGCGAGGGCATATGACCGTTAAAAAGAAATACGACGGCGGTTCCGGCTGTATAAGCGAGGATGATTACGAAACGCTGAGAGAGCGGATGTCCGCTTATATTTCGGCCGCCGGCGCGGGCGAGAAAAGTCTGACCGCGATAAAGAAAGAGGGAATAAAGGAAAGGCTGGCCGCGAGCTCGCAGGAGTTTGAGGGGCACGAAATAATCGCGAGGGAGTCGCTGTCTAAAATGTCGGAGTACTGGCGCGTTTTCGGCTCAAGCGTCGTAAATTTTTGGACGTCTTTTTGGGCCGACATAGCCAAGGGGGACGGAATGAGCAATCTGCTTAAGAATTTTCTCAATATGCTGGCGCAGATAGCGGTGCAGCTTGGGACGCTTATAGCGCTGGCCGGAATCGCGATGCAGACGGTTCCGATATTCGGAAACATTTCCGGAGCGGCGGCCATTGCGGCGGGCGCGGCTTTAACCGCGTTCGGCGGCGTTTTGCGCGGCTTGTCCTCCGCTTACGGGGCGTCCGGCTCCGGCGCTTTGGGCGCGCCCGGCTCAAGTTCGGGCGGCTGGGCCGGAACGAACCCCGCTTCTTCTCAGACCGCGGTTTACAATATCACCATAGCCGGAGGTTTCTCCACGGCGGAGGATATCGCGAAGGAACTGGAAAAAATCATAAGAAGAGGAAAGGAAATGGGGTATTCCTATGTCTGAGTACCGCCCAAGGATATGGTGGCGCATACCGAGGAGCTCGTCGGGCCGGGAGCAGAACGACAGATGGCGCTTTAGGGTGAAAAGCCCGCAAAACGTCGCGTATCCGGCGGAAGGTTTTTACGAAGTCGCAATACCGGGCTCGACCGCCTCTTCGTGGGATCATATCGAGCGGCTTTGCTCGCTGACCGCCGGGGCCGCCAACGCTAAACTCGTCTCGGAGGGAGTTCCGTGCTCCGTTTCCGTTTCCGTATCTCCTTCCGGCTACGTTTCCATACGCGCCGATTCGGGTTTTCAAATCGCCTGTCCGTGGCGCGCCGCGCCGACGCCCGCCGCCGTGATGGGCTTCGATGCGAGCGTTGACGCCGATTTTGCGGCGGTTATAACCGCGCCTTTCAGGCATTATTACGGAATATACATAACGGGCGGGACGATTACGAAGGCGGACTCGACCATAGAGCGGGAGGCGTTCGAGGCCGTGGGACAAACGATGGCGAGCGCCGCGAGAGCGGGAGGAGCGATCGTCCGCAAGGAGCTCCAATTCGAGTTTCTCGCCGCGTCGGAACTGGCCGATTTAAGATTTTTTTACGGAGACGCGAAGACGCTTCCTTTTGTTTTGATTGAAGACGAAAGCGTTGGAGATTTAAGGAACAATTACAGGCTGTCGGCGGAGGGTTTGAGAACTTTCGCGCCGAAACGGGTTTCGCCCGCTCTTGAGAGATACAACCTTACGCTTAAACTTTTAAGCGCGACGGAAACGGGAGACGATATGCCTTACATAGAGCACGACCACGACGACAGTTATATGCCTCTGCCGACGATTATTTGGGTTTCGAGCGAAAGTTATAATTTAAACGCGGGCGATAAAAACATAGAGCTGCTCGCGTCCGGAAGCGCGTCCGGAACCCGCTCCATAACGCTGGCGACTTCTATAATGGGCTCGATTAAAAGGCTTCTTATTAAAGACGCCGGAATGCGCGCTTCGCAATGCCCGATTAGAGTTCTGACCGAAGGAGACGAAAAAATCGACGGCGCGGACGAGCTTGTTTTGAACGTTGACGGCGCCGCGGTGGAGCTTTTTCCTTACAACGGTTCTTGGTTCGTATATTAGGAGGCGGCTATGAGCTATAATTTTCCAAAAGTAAAAAGCTATGAAAAAGTAATCGAGGCCTCGACGGCGGCGCAGATTTCGAACGCCTTTTCCAGCGAAGATTTCGACGGAGCGGCGATTTTAATCAAAGCCGGAAGGTACGCTTTCGACGACCATTTAACGACGCGCGGCTCGCGGTCGATTATCGCGCAGGGACTCGTCGAGTTCGAGTTTGCGCAAGGCAAACAGTGGCGGACCTATACCGCGGACAACGCCGACAGGTATTATGCGGACGACTGGGGAAAGGTTTATTGGAGCGGAACAAAGTTCGCAAAAGCGAACGGGGCCGCCTTTCCGACCGTTGATTCCTCGTGGCGGCTCGCCTTGTTGAACAACGTTTATACCGTTTCCGATTCGGGAAGCGACGCCTCTAACATAGCCGTTCAGGAGACGCCGAGCGCTCCGGCCGGATTCGATTCGTCCGGCGAGGCGAAATACTGCGCGTTGTTTCAGCCGACGTCGAATCTTTATTTCTACGGTTGCTTTAAGGTTTTGGGGGCGGCGGGACACGCCGGGCCGGTTTTGAATTTTATCGGACTTTCAGACTCGGATATGAGCGGCGCGCGGTTTGAAGTTTCGCTGCCGCCGGGCTCCATCGCCAACGCGAGCTTTTTCAAATGCTGCTGCAACTCGACGATAAAGCTGGCGCTCAAGCATTTATCCACCTCAAGGCACGACTGCAACTGGCATAAGAGCGTCAACTGCTTCGGATGTTTCGAGGATTTCGAGGCGGAAAATTTGAAAATGGCGGCTTCCAGCGGAGACGGCGTTCATATTGCGTTCGCCCATTTTACAAGCGGACACTTGATAACGAGGCTGCTTGGGAGCGTTATTTTCGCGTCCAAAACCGCCAACAACGTTTTTATGCGTTTCGCGGATTTCAACAACTGCGACTACGTCGTCTTAAGCGGAGCGGCGTCCGATTTAACTAACTCCGCGGCGGGCAACGCGTACGGCGCGACGTTTACGAGCACGACGAACAAAAACTACGCCGCATTTTTAGGAACCGTTTCTTAGCTTCGGCGTTAAATAATAAAATTTTGAAAACGAAGAAGAGGAGCCATGAAATTTTTATTCGCCGCCGCCGTTTCGCCGAGAGAGCTTTATGTTTGCTGCGACGCTTATTCCGAGCCGCTGCGCGATCCGACGGCCTATTTACTCGACGGCAGAGAGGGGCTCGTCGCGTCCGCGCAAGCGGCTAAGGAGCCGGGAGGCCGCGCGAAAGTAATTTTAGGAATGAAGTCGGAATTGAAAATAGGCCGTCCGATAGAAATCGGGATGAAAGGCGAGGAAAGCGTCGTATGCGTTTACCCCTCTTCGGCATATTCGCGCTTTTGGTTTCTCGACGTCGAAGGGTTGCCGCAGACGCCGGAAAGCGGGTCGATTTTCGCCGCGGAGGGAGCGCGGGTCGTTATCGATTCTCGTTATTTCAGAGGAAGCGGCGCCATTGCGAGCGCGTCAAGCCGCCTTGATCCGCTCTCCGGAGACGTTTCGACCGAAACGCTCGTTCTGAGGCTGGCCGACGTCGATAACAGGCTGGGGCAATTATTCGCCACCGATTTGCCGGATGGAAGCGCCAGGGAATTTTCTTTGGCGAAAGCCGTTTCCGCGGACGCGGACGCGTTTTACGTTTCGGGTAGAGAGGCCGCGCGGCGCATAGCGCCCGGAAGTCATATTTACGTCGGAAGAGAGGCCGCGCTGGTTTTGTCGTGCTCCGAGAGCGAAGGCTGCGACGCGGAGGCGTTAGTCGAACGAGGACGTCTTGGAACCGCCGCGTCTTCGCATTCCGCGCAGACCCCCGTTTATCTTGAAAACAGGCTTCTTGAAGGGCGTTTGGCCGTTCTTTACGTCTGCGAATCGCCGGATTACGCGCCCAAAGTCGCCTTCAAAGGAACGATTGAGGCCGTGGAGCCGTCTTCGGACGGGCTCGGTTTCGATATGAAAATATCGGACATGCTCTCGGCGTACGACAAACCGCTCTCCGCGATGTTCGCGACCGCGCATTACCTCGATTTTAACCTTAAAAAAATTATTAACGACGGAAGAGGAAACGATTCGCGCGATTACTTCGCGGTTACGGCGCACTCGGAAAAACCGCCTGCGGGCGCTTGGAGCGACGATTACGAATGGGCGTCGGGAAGATGGTTCAAACATTTCAACGACTCGGATTTTTACTTCGGAAAAACAAACGGCTTGGGCGCGAAAACCGTTATTCCTTTGGCTCGTTTCAGAAGTCCGGAAGGCGTTTCTTTGGAATGCGGCGATATGCCGTATTACGAGACGCCGCGCGGATTCGACGAAATTCACAACGACGACGCGCCTTCTTCGAGAGGGTATTCAACGCTCGGCGCGCCGTTCGCCTATCTAATGTGCTCTCCGCGCCCGCAAATTTTCAAGGCGGTTTCGGCTGGCAGAAGATATATAAGACGATACGGTCTTCTTAATCCTTCGCGTTTCGCGGTTTCGGATTTGCGTTCCTTGGAAGACTGGCTGCGCCGCGGAGCGATTTTCGAGGCGGGAATTTACGACGTATTGTTGGGAGAATTTCTGCCGCACTCCCTAGTTTTGCCGCAGGGAGAATACGCCGACGTAGGAGACGCGGCGGCGGCTTATTCAAACATGCAAATAGCGTCGCCTGAAAAGGCCAAAATAGAAACGATGTCCGAGGTTCTGCCGCTGGCGCGGATTTACGGCGGAATGAGTCCGTTTCAAGCTGCGGGACTGCTTCTTACAGGCTTTTTGGGCTCAGACAGGCTTTTGGCTCCGAAATACTGCGCCGACCTGCCGACGCGGGATTTGTACGTTTACTCCGGAGGGCTTGACGGAGCGGAAAGCGCGCTTTGCGCCGACGGCGTTCTTGCGACGGGATGCGGCGATACTCTTATTAAAACGATACAAAAGGAGCTGCTTGGGCCGGTCTGCGGCTATTTGACCGTTTCAAGAACGGGCAGAATTATTATTTCCGGCTTGAACGCGGCGGACTATGAGCATCGTCCGGTCGTATCGAGAGCCGACTTGGCGTCGATTTCGGCGTCATTCGAGCGCGCCGCGCCCGCGGTCGGGAAAATAAGATACAAATTCGGCTACGATCCTTACGCCGGCAAATTCGCCTATGAAACGATTGTCGACGCTCCGGAGTCGGGGGGAAAGGAAAAGACGTTTGAGTTAAAACTTTTATGCTGCGCGGGCTTTGAGCGGGCGGATAAATCCGTCGTAGGCGCGCTGGCGCGAAGCGCGGCGTTATGGCTGTCTAAATTTGGAAAAGCGCAGTACGCCTGTTCCTTCGAGATTATCGACAAAGAGGAATTCAGGGACTTATGCCCCGGAATGTGGGTGAAATTAGCCGGTCTGCCGCTTGGAACAAACCGTTTCGGCCAAAAAGAAATTTGCGGCGACGGCTTGATAGTCGATTGCAAATATCTTTTCGACCAAGGGAAAATCGAGTTGAAGACGCTGATCTTTCCGCGGGACGAAGGAGCTAAAAACGCCGGCAAAAGAAAAGCCGCTCTGGCTTTCGGGGCGCCCGCGATTAGAATCGAGGACGACGGAGGGACGACGCGGATTTATTTCAAAACCGGCCCCAGCGGCGAAGTAGGCGAGTTGGGAGAGAGCGGAGCGCCTTACGGGCTGGAGATTTTCGCGGACAAACTGCCGAGACTCAAAGCCGCGGACTTAAAACGGGGCGAAGAGAATTTGGCGGAAAAAATAACGGTTTGCGGCTGGGGCGCGGCCGTTTTGGGCGGAGAGACGGCGGTATTCGCCGAAACGCAGTCTGGCGCGGTTCCATGGACGAGCCGGGTCTGCGGCGTAGATGAAACGCTTGAAACGGCCAAAATCGAAGGCGACGCGACCGGCCGATTCGCGCCCGGAGACCTCGTTCGTTACGGCGGAAGCGGCGCGCAGGCGCGGCTGGAAAAGGTGGAATACGACGAGGCCGCCGACGAGACGGCGTTGACGTGGAGCTTCGGAGAAAATCCGCCGTCGGAGGGCGACGCGCTTTGGAACGCGGAGAATCTGTTCGAGGTTGACGATTATTCGGAAGCCCCCTGCGAAGAAATACGAGACTGCAACGTTTATATGGACGACGGACGGTGGCGCGCGCCGGGGCACGCGGTTTTCGAGGGACTTTACGAGGCTTATCCGTCCGCCGTCATTTCGGTCGCGGACGACTGCCGCGGCGAGTTCAACGGCTGCAAAGAGTTAATCGTCTGGGCCGCGGAAGAAAAATCGAACGAGTCGGTTTTTTATCCGGAAGTAGAGAGCGTATCGTACGACGTAGATTTGAAACAAACCGTTTTAAGGCTCAAGGGCGAAATGCCCGGCTGTCCGGCTTCCGCGAAATTGAGAAGAAGCGAGCGCGGCGAAATATGGATCGAGCCCGAACCCGGAGCGAGCGTTGACGGGTCGGAAGATTGCTTTTACAAGTTTTCCTGACGGCGAACTTTACATTCCTGCATAATTGTACATAATGTACAATTACGCAAAGGAGAACGAAATGATTAAAATAACGACCGTCGAAGCGAGAGAAAAGTTTTCCGAAATCGTCAATAAGGCGGCGTTCGGAGCGCAAAGAATAACTCTGACCAGACGCGGAAAGGACGTGGCCGCAATCGTTCCGATAGACGACTTGAAAAAAATCGAAATGGCCTCGAACAGTCCGGACGTGGCCGATGCGATGAACGCGCTCGCGGCGGCGCTTAAGAGCGGCGCGATTTCATGGGACGACGTTAAGCGCCAGTTGAAGCCTAAAAAAGCGGCCTGAACTAGGCGGCTGAAAAAATATTCTGAAGGGCGAGGCTCTGCGCGTCGCGCGGGCCGTTAAATCAAACAATATAAAGGAGGTTGACTTATGTCTAAATACGTTCCGGACAAACTGTCCGTTTCCAACCCCGACGACGCCGCGTTTCAAACGGGCAAACCGGCGAGCGCCGGGCTTTTTTTGCGCTTGAATCAAAGCGTCAGCCATTTGTTCGAGCTCGTTACGGCCGGCGCCGCGCCGGGGAAATCGGAAAAAACGCTCGACGGCGCTTCCGAACGGTTTTATCCGCACGACCATTCCGGCGTGATTTCCGCGGGCGGAGCGGCGTATTCGCACGGCGTTTTTCTGGGTTCGACGGTCGCCTTCGGCCTGGGGACGAGGCTTCCGGCTCTTCCGTTCGAGCTCGACGGATGGACGCATTCCGACGGAGCGGTTTCGCTTGAATTTTTAAGCGAAAGCGCGGACGCCTGCGCGCCGTGCCGCAAAATATCTTGGACGACTAAGAACGCGGATCACCCGGCGCTTTACGCGGCGAGCTTTTCGATAAGGGCGAGGCGCGGGACGAACAGGCTTTCGGTATCGTTAGAAGGGTTTGCCGTAAAGAACGCGCTTGCGACGCCCGTTAGAATCGCGGCCTGCGTCTTCGACGACGAATGGCGGCCGATAGAGGGGTGTCTAGTCTCGGAAATAGCGCCCGCAACCTCAGAGCTTCCGGCGCTTCCGGAAAGAACGACGGTCGATTTGATATTGCCCGTCGCGCCCAACGGAGAAGCGTTGACTAAGAACAGGGACTTGCGCGTCGCGTTGGCGGCGAAATCGGACGCGGACCAAACGTACGCGAAGGAATTTTATTATTTCGGCGCGCAAATTTACGAAATGCAGGCGTAAGGAGGAAGGAATGGAAACGGCAGGTATAATCGTCAACGCGGCTTTAGGCTTAATAATAAGCCTTGCGGGCATTTTTATGAAATATTACTCCTCGGAGGTCAAAGCGTCCATCGATTCGGTGAAAGAAGACGTGAAGGAAATAAAGGAGGACGTAAAGGACATCAGACGCAGCCAGATAACGCGCGAGGAGTGCAAGAGCTACCGCGAGGCGCGCAGGCCTTGATTATTTCTTTTCGACCGATTTCGCCGCGGCGTACACTTCGTTTGCGGAGACGCCGGATATGCGCCCCAAGCGCTCGCAGTCGTCCAGCTCCGGAAACGCTTCGGGTTTTTCGCGTCCGGGCAGATAGCGCAGTTTGCGGCGCGCTTTGCCGTAAGGGGTTTCCACTTCGTCGAAGCCCCGCTTTAAAACAAGCCGCCCGACTTTCTTAATTCTCATTCCAAGCGTCTTGGTTTCCGCAAAAACGGCTCCCGAAATTTTATGAGCGTCTTCGTTCCGACAGAGCGCCGTAAGCTCGAAGCCGGGGCGCCCTTTTTTCATAACTATGGGCGTTATCCACGCGTCGAGAGCGCCTTCGTCCAGAAGCCGCCTTGCGCAGGACGCCAAAAAAGCGGGCGCGACGTCGTCCAACGCCGCGGAAAGCTCCGTAACTTCGTCGTTCGCTTCAAACGCGGGCGCCGCGTCCTCGAAAGTCAGCGCGCGCATGAGGTTGTTGCGGCCTTCAAAAGTTTTGCGCCCCAGCCCCGTTCCGACGCCGGAGAGCAGCCCCGACGGGAACGAAACGAACTCTTCGGCGTGAGCTTTGAAAAGCGCCGCGGCGGTGGGAGTTACGAGTTCGCCTTCGGCGTCGGTTCCGATCAGCGGAACCCCTTTTAGTATTTGCAGCGTCGCGGGCGCCGGAACCGGAATAAGGCCGTGCGCGCTCTTTGCAAAACCGCGCGCCGCGGGAAGAGGCGAGCAGGTAATCCGCGCCGGTTTAAGAAGAAAAATACCGGCGCAGACCGCGCAAACGTCGATTATGGAATCGACCGCGCCGACTTCGTGAAAATGAACGTCGCATAGACTTTTGCCGTGAACCGCGGCTTCCGCTCTCGCAAGCAGCTCGAATGTTTCGAGAGCTTTGCGCTCGGCCTCCTCCGGCATTTTTGCGGAGCGGATAACGTTTTGAATTTCGGCGAACGTCGCTCCGCGAGAATGTCCGCCATGGGAATCATGGTTATGACGAGCTTCGTCTCCGGAATGATGCGAACGGCTGGAATGAAGCTCTTCCGCTTCGTCGTCCGCGGTTAAATGACTCGAATGGGCTTCCTCGTCTCCTATGTCAACCCGGCATCGGGTTCCGGCGAACCCTTTTACCGTCGTTTTTTCGATTGAAAGCGAAAAATCCAACGCGGGTTTAAAGCGGCCGATTATTTCTAAAAGAGCGGCCTCGTCCAGCCCCAAATCGAGCAGCGAGGCGAGAATCATGTCGCCCGCGGCTCCGCCGCAAACGTCGAAGTGCAAATGTTTCATGTTTCACCGCAAAGGCGCAGGCCGCCAAACCGCTCGCGTCGAACGGTTAAACGACGCGCAGCAGCACGACGGTTATATTGTCTTTGCCGCCGTGCGAATTTGCCGCTTGAATCAGCATGTTCGCGGCTAGTTTAAGGTCTTTGTGCGCTCGCAATATCTGCATTATCTCGTCGTCGGGAGCCATGCCCGACAGGCCGTCGGTGCAGAAAAGGTACAAATCGCCGCTTTGGACGTGATGACGAAGCAAATCGACTTCCACTTCCTCTTTAATTCCGAGCGCGCGGATAATCACGTTTTTTTGAGGAAAATTGGCGATTTCCTCGTCGGTCATGCGGCGGTATTTTTTTGCCTGATTCAGCAGCGAGTGATCCTCGGTAAGCTGCGTCAGCTTGTTCTCGCGCAGGCGGTAAGCGCGGGAATCGCCTACATGGCCGATGTAAAGCGTTTCGTCTTCTAGATAGGCGGCGACAATAGTCGTTCCCATGCCGGTGAAGGAAACGTTTTTACGGCTTATTTCGTAGATGCGCGAGTTGGCCAGTTTTATTGAAACCATCAGCCGGTTTTCGGCCATGGAAAGTCCCGCGTCGATGTTGTACGGCCAAGTCAGCTCTTCGTCGAGGCTGGTGGCTTTAAAGAAGTTCGTTATCGTCTCAATCGCTATTTTACTTGCAATTTCCCCTGAATTATGCCCTCCCATTCCGTCCGCCGTAATAAAAAGGCGCTCCGATTCGGCTATAGAATAGCTGTCCTCGTTGATTTCCCTCTTCATTCCGACGTGCGTAAAGCCGGCGGACTCGAAACGGTATTTTACGGCGTCTTTTCGCGGTTCCATACTAACCCCTTATAACTTTCAAACGCGGGCCGACTTTAATGACGAACGGCCCTTCCTCGTGTCTGTGCATATCCCCGTCGATCGTGTAAGAAAACGGCTCGGTAAGATTGAACTTAACTTCCTTGGCGAGCATGTCGAACGCTTTCTCAGGATGCCAAGGGCGGCCAAGCCTCATTCTCGGAAGCTCTTTTATAAGCTCTCCGGCGGAGCAGAAAATTCCAATAAAGTGCATCGTGTCTGGCTCTTCGTTGGCTCTGTAGGCCGGTTTGAAGCCCAAACCTATCTCTTTGATAGTCATGCACAAAAGCGCGAAGAACTCTTTGCGCGGCAGCGGAACGCCGTCGACGACGACGTCGCCGGTAATTTGTTTAAACCATTTTTTATGCAGCTCGCCGCCCGTCAGGCCGCTTTTAACCCCGTTGAAAAAAACCTTTGCGCCGCTTGCGACCGTAGGAGGGCCGCCCTCGTAATACGAGTCCATGAAGTTGCCCACCACGCCGTTGCCGAAAATAAATCCGTACCGCCCCATGACGTTCATAAGGTTCACGTCCACGGTCTCGAACGGAAGGCCGTTGTGGTATTTATCGACGAGGTTGAACATAATCGATTCGGGCGTTCCTTTGATGCCGAGCGCGTTGGATATTGTGTTGTAAGTTCCGCCGCGCATGAGGGCTATCGTCGGGAGCGGCTTGTCGCCGTAAATTTCGATGAACGTCGTCAGCGTAACGTGATTGCTGCCGTCTCCTCCGTTAATCGCAAGAATGTCTATTTCGTTCCTTTTAAATTCTTCGGCCACCTCCGCGAGAGTCTGCAGGTCGGGGGTGGTTACGTTCTGCCCGCGTTTGCCGAGAATATACCCGAGCGTGTTTATTCTGTCCGGGTTCTTCCGGTTTTGCCGCGAACGCGGATTGTTAATTACTCCTATGCCGGGCATGCAGCCTCCGTGTTAAAAATTAGAAAGAGACGCCGTAATTTGAATATAATATATTAAAATCGTCCGCAAGCAAAATGCGAAATTTCCATTTTTCAAATTATTCGCAGACTAATCGGCCTACCTCAAATTTATATCCGTTTCGAGACTAATATCGAAATCCCCGTCCAACACGCCCTCCCTCACGTCGAACTCCCACGGATACCACAACCCGTTGCGCCCGTCGTTCCCCTCCAACGCCAGTAAAACGACCAAATGCATGTTCAGCAGCGACGTTTTATTCAGCGCGAACGCGACGTAATAGTCGAAGCCGTCGCTCCCGTTCTGCGGGACTTTCTCAAATGCCGTAATCCGCAGATAGCCGTCCGCCGCCGGAAGGCTCATCAATACGGCCGCGACGTTCGTCTTGTTGTCCGCCGTCGCGGAAATTCCTATCGAATCGACGCGTCCCAGCGAAAGTATGGCAGGGGCGTAAGCCAGCCCCGCGATTTGCGGAACCGACGAATCGCTTACTCCCGGCGGCCTGCCCGAACCGATCCAGCTTACGGCTATATCCAGCGCGTCCTTCAACAGGTCGTCGCCTGCCTCAAGCGGATCTAAATCCGCGACCTTGAAAATAATTTTTTTGTACGGGCCTACGAGTCCTTTCGAGTTTCTCAAGGCCAATGCGACGTTGAACGTCAGGCCGCGCAGCGCTTGATTGTTCGTTTTTAAAACGCCCGTCAGAGTTATTTTGCCGTCCGCAATCGTTTTTTTAATTGCCAAATGCTTTTTTGCCTTGCCTACGTAAACAATCAAATCCATCGTTTCGCCGTCCGTCGCCGGGCTTGGGGCAACGGTCGTCAAAAAGCTCTGTCCCATCCGCGTTTCGGAAATCTGAGGCGTCTGGGAAATCTGCGGGGCTTCCGCCGAGCCGCTTTCGGGGGGCGGCGCCCCTTCTACCGTTTGAGCGTCGTCGAAAGCGAGACTTTCAGTCAGAACGTCGTCCATCGAGTCCGCTATTTTTTCGGCGTTGGAACCGCTTGAGCATGAATGCGCGAGCGCGGCGGCGGCGATAAAAATTATTACGCTAAGTCGTCTGCCCATCCTTGCCTCCTTTCGGCGGAAATAAAAGGCTCATAACCGAATTATATAACATTTTTGGCGCGAACCGTTAAAAATTACATTAATTAATTAACTTATGTGTGTTATAATTATCAACGGTATATGCGCAAAAAAAACGTCAACTAGGAGAAAACCTTAAATTGCGCAGGTTTTAAATAAAGGGTAGAAAACGGGAGAAATTTATGAGCTCTTTAAAAAACGGATCGGCATGGGTCGCGCAGGCGCTCGCGCTTGCGCTGTTGGCGGCGGCGGCGTTGAATTGCGGTCAGTCGAGCGTTAATTCGCCGTTCACGGGAGACGAGGACGTTTTCTTCGAGTTCGAGCAAAGCGAAGAAGCCGAGGCCGCGGACGAAGAAGGCGCGGACGGCGAAGAGGCGGAGCTCTCGGAAGAAATCGACGCGGGCGACAAAGACGACGCCGTTGAGAATGAAACGGCGTGCGAAGGGGACTGCGCCGAGTCCGAGGCCGCGGACGCGGACGAAGAGACGCCCGACGAGAAAGAAGCGGACGAGGCGGCGGAAGAAGACGCGGCGGACGAGGAAAAGTTATGCGCGTGCTCGGAAGTAAACGACTGCTGCGACGGCTGCAACGCGATAAACGAATTTTCCGCTTGCGCGGACGACGGTTTGAGCTGCACCCGCGAGTTCTGTCTGGCGGGAGAATGCGTTCATGCGGCGCTTCCAAGCGCGTGCGTCGTCGGAGGGGCGTGCTATTCGACGGGGCAGTCCCCCGCCGAAAACGCCTGCGTAGAATGCCGTCCCGGCCTTTCGCAAAACGATTTTTCGCCCGCCGACGACGGCAAGGCGTGCGACGACTCGGATCCGAACACGTCGCCCGACTTGTGCAAAAAGGGCGTCTGCAAGGGAGCGGCGGCAGGATGCGAATGCGTTTCGTCCGGAACGAGCGACCCGTGCTGCGACGGCTGCCATCCGATTAATGCGGGCGGCGCGTGCGAGCCCGACGGAGTTTACTGCACGACGGACGTCTGCGGCTCGGAAGGATATTGCAAGCGCGAGCTTGCGGCCGATTACTGCCTGATTGATTTTGTTTGCGTCGCGAAAGGCGAGCGCTCGAAGCTCAATCCGTGCCGCGTCTGCGATCCGTCCTCCAACCGGAACGATTACTCCGACCTTCCGCAAGGCTCGCCGTGCGAAGACGCGGACAAATGCACGATCGCCGACAAATGCGGCGGCGGCGCATGCGTTTCGGGAGAGCCGAAGGAGTGCCCGGCGGCTCCGGCGTGCAAAACCGGCGGCGGCTGCGACCCGAAGACCGGCGAGTGCGTTTACTATAACGTCGAAGACGGAACGGCCTGCGACGACGGCAATCCGGCGACCGGAGGCGACTCCTGCCGCGGGGGCGAATGCCTCGGAGAAGGGTGCGTTTGCGCGGGCGTAAACGACTGCTGCGACGGCTGTCTCGCGATAAACGAAGGCGGCGCGTGCGCGTCCGACGGATTTTTCTGCACGAAAGAGCGCTGCTCTTCGGGCGCGTGCAAGAGCGAAATAGAGCCGGAATACTGCCTCATAGGCGGGCTGTGCTTGTCGCGGGGGGTTGACAACATAGAAAACCGGTGCGAGACGTGCGACCCGGAAAAGAACGCCTACGCTTTTAGTCCAAAGCCCGACAATACCCCGTGCGACGACGAAAACCCTTGCGTAATTAACGAAGCGTGCGTCGCGGGAGCGTGCGTCGGCGGAGTTAAAAAGGTCTGCGAGCCGCCCGATCAATGCAGTCTTAACGGAGAATGCAACCCGCTTTCCGGCGGATGCGATTACGGCCTTAAGCCGGACGGAACGGCCTGCGACGACGGCAATCCGGCGACCGGAGGCGACTCCTGCCGCGGGGGCGAATGCCTTGGGCAAGGGTGCGTCTGCGCGGGCGTAAACGAATGCTGCGACGGCTGTCTCGCGATAAACGAAGGCGCGGCCTGCGGCGGCGACGGTCTCGCCTGCACGTCCGACGTCTGCGCGGCGGGAATTTGCGCGCATAAATTGGAGAGCGCCTCGTGCTTAATCGACGGCGCGTGCTACGGCGCGGGCCAAACAAATCCGCAAAATTTCTGCCTTTACTGCGACCCGGAAAAAAGGCAGGGCGCGTGGAGCGCGAAGGAGACGGGCGCGGCTTGCGAAGACGGCGACCTGTGCACGACGGGAGACGCCTGCGGAAGCGGCGTCTGCATAAGCGGAACGAGGCTGGACTGCTCAAAGCCGCCTTCGGTATGCAAACTGCCTTCCGAATGCAATCCCTCGGCGGGGGTCTGCGATTACGCGAACAAACCTGACGGAACCGCGTGCAGCGACCCCGCCGCCGGCGTAAACAGCGGCAATTGCCGCGCCGGAGCCTGCGTTAAGGAAGGCTGTCTGTGCAACGCGGACGACGAATGCTGCGACGGCTGCTTCCCGAAAAACGAAGGAGGCGCGTGCGCGGACGACGGCTTAGCGTGCACATCGGACGCGTGCTCGGCCGGGGCGTGCGGCCATAAACTAAAAGCGGACTCTTGCTTGATAGGCGGCGCGTGCGTCGCCTCGGGAGTCAAAAACCCCGGCAACGACTGCCAGAGCTGCGACCCGTCGAAGAACCCCCGCAACTGGACGAATTCGTCGAACGGTTCGCCGTGCGACGACCTTGACGCCTGCACCAAAACGGACGCCTGCGTTAACGGCTTCTGCGTCGGCTCCGACATGATCACGTGCCCGGCGGCGAACTCCTGCCGCAAAAACGGAGTTTGCGATAAGACGACGGGAGAATGCTCGATGGGCGACGCCTTCCCGGACGGAACGGCCTGCGAAGACGGCGACAAGTGCACCTTGTCCGACAAATGCAAGTCGGGATCCTGTTCCCCCGGAGAGCCCAAGAACTGCCTCAACGGCGTCGATTGCGTAAACTATGTCTGCCAGCCATCTAACGGCGAATGCAAGCCTTCGGGGACGCTGCCCGACGAAACGGCCTGCGACGACTCGCTAAACTGCAACGGCGCCGATAAATGCAAAAACGGCGGATGCTCCGAGCATCAATTCCCCGGCAATCTGCCGGACGCCTGCGATATGAAAGACGACTGCTGGAAAGACTCGTGTTCGGAGTCTGCGTCCGCGCCGGGCTACGTCTGCGCGCATGAATCGCTGACCGGAACGGCCTGCGACGACAAGGTGTACTGCAACGGAAGCGACGTTTGTCAGGCGGGGCAGTGCGTCGTTCATCAGTGGCCGAACGGAATGCCGCCCGCGTGCGAGATCGCCGATAGCTGCAAGACAGCGTCTTGCGGCGAGGGAAGCGGCGGCTACGTATGCGGACTGGAAAACAAGCCCGACGCTTCTCCATGCGACGACGCGTCGGAGTGCAACGGCGGCGATTACTGCCTGGACGGCCAGTGCAAGGGGCATCAGTATCCTAATAATATTCCGCCCGACTGCGTCTCGAACAACGAGTGCGTAATCGACTCCTGCCAAGAGGGGAGCGGAACGCATTTCTGCGTCCGCGATTCGCAGACGCTCGCCGGAAGCGCGTGCTCGGACGACGGGCTTTCGTGCACGATAGACAAATGCTCGGCCGAAGGGTACTGCTCGCACAGCCAAATCGCATCGACGGCCTGCTTGATCGGCGGCAAATGCTACGCTCAGTACGCGAGCAACCCGGCGGCGGAGTGCGAGTGGTGCAACCCGTCGATTATACAAATAGCGTTTTGGCCTAAGCCGAGAGAGGAAGCGTGCTCGGACGACGGGCGCGTCTGCACGTCCGACCATTGCGACGGCGCGGGAGGCTGTCAGCACGACGTAAACGCCGACTCGTGCCTTATAAACGGCTCGTGCAAAACGAACAAAGAGGTTAATTCGTCCAACGAGTGCCAGTGGTGCGCGCCGGAGCAAAGGCAGTTCCAATGGTCTAACAAACCGACGACCGAGAGATGCTCCTCCGACGGCTACGATTGCACCGCCGACTTCTGCGACGGCCTCGGCGCATGCGCTCACTCTCTTAGCTCCTCGACCTGCCTGATAAACGGCGCGTGCTACGGAGCGCAGACGAAAAATCCGTCCAACGAATGCCAGTGGTGCGACCCGGCGGCCTCGTGCGCAGATTTCGACCCGTACGACCTTTCGCCCGCCTGCGCGTGGACGAACAAACCGTCCAACCAGCCGTGCTCGCCCGACGCCTATTCCTGCACGCTCGATAAGTGCGACGGTTTCGGCGAGTGCAAACACGACTCTATCGAGGCGTCGTCCTGCTTCATTAATAATATTTGCTACCCCGACGGAACGGCGGTTGCGGGGAACGACTGCAAATACTGCGACCCGGCCGCGTCCCAGACGTCGTGGTCGCTTAGACCGCTTAACTATACGTGCAACTCCGACGGCCTCGCCTGCACGAACGACGTCTGCGACGAACAGGGCGAATGCAAGCACCCCGTACAAAGCGACAAGTGCCTGATAAACAACGTATGCTATAACGCCGACCAGATGCAGGGGACTACGAGCGACGCGACCTGCAAGGCGTGCAAGCCGGCTTTATCGCAGACCGCGTGGTCGCCCATGCCGCAGGGAACTCCGTGCGAAACGGACGTTTATTCCTGCACGGAAGACAAGTGCTCGAACGACGGAAGATGCCTGCATACTTTGGCGCCGGGCACTTGCGTCATTTCAAAAGTATGCTATATGCACGGCGACGTCAATCCCGACGAAAACTGCAAATACTGCAATCAGGCGAATCCGAGAGCGTGGTCGAACAAGACGCCGGGAACGGCCTGCCTTCCGGCGGACGGAATCGCATGCACCGACGACGTTTGCGACGCAAACGGGGTCTGCGTTTACAAATTGCAGCCCGACAATTGTTTAATAAACAACGAGTGCGTAATATCCGGCGCGGCGAACCCTCTCAATCCGTGCCAATACTGCGATCCGGCTAAAAATTTGAGCGGCTGGACGCCCAGACCCGCCAATTACGGTTGCAGCGACGGTTTGGCCTGCAACGGCGCCGACGCTTGCGACGACAACGGAACTTGCGTCCACGCTTGGCCTTCGGGGCTGCCGCCCGCCTGCGACGACGCCAACGAATGCACCGCCGACTTTTGCGTAGAAGAGCCTACGCTTCCGTCGGGTTATTCGTGCTCCAATTCCGCGGAAAAAATGAACGGCGCGGCGTGCGCGGACGGCAATTTGTGCACCAAGAACGACGCCTGCGAAAACGGCTTCTGCGTCGGCAAGCCGCTGAACTGCTCCGACGCCGGCGAGTGCTCGCGCTCGTACTGCGATTTGTCAACCGGCGCGTGCGTCTCGGAGAATATGCCGGACGGCTCCGCGTGTCAGGCGGATAAGAACCTCTGCACGTGGGATTATTGCCAGAACGGCGTATGCGTAATCGGAGGCGCGCCCGCCTGCGACGACGGCAACGTCTGCACCACCGAATCGTGCGACCCCGCGACGGGATTGTGCGTATCGGAAAAATTGACCTCGAATACGGAATGCGACGGCAACCTTTGCACTTACGACAAATGCGACAAGGGGGTCTGCGTTCCGGGCGCGGCCGGAGCCGTAAACTGCGACGCCGCGACGACGTCTTCGGGGGATGCTGTCGTAAACCCGGCCTGCGCGGACTCGGTCTGCAATCCCTACACGGGAATGTGCGAGGAAAAAAAGCGTCAAGCGGGAACGTCAAAACCGGTAATATGCGGACTTGTCGGCATGAACGTTAAATACTGCCAGGACAATCCGGCCGGCTACGACAACGCCTGCTGCGCGATTCCAATTATTCCTATGGGCAACACCTGCTGCGGCGCGCCCGACCCGACGCCGGAAGGATATACCGGGTGCTGCGTAAAAAACGACTTCGGCGCGATGGTTAGAAACCCGAAGGAAAACGCGAAGTGCGAAGACGACGGCCTTGCGTGCACGCTCGATTTTTGCGACGCAAACGGCTTCTGCGTTCATCAAATCGAAAACGGCTGGTGCGTTATCGACGCGGCCTGCGTCGCTTCCGGCGCGATTAACCCCAAAAATTCGTGCGAATCGTGCAGTCCGTCCGCGGCGGATCCGCTTACCAAAGTTACGTGGACGAAAGCCTCGGTCGGAACCGCCTGCGACGACGGCAATCCCTGCACTACCGGCGACAAATGCTTCAAGCGCAGCGGCAGCGGCGGCGGCGGAAGCTCCGAAGAAGTTTACTGCGGAGGAATTTTCAATCAAACCGTCGCGTGCAACGACGACAACCCGTGCACGGTCGATTACTGCGGAAAGGACGGCGCAAGCTGCGTAAACGAGCCGCTGAAAGATTACGCCGAATGCAACGACGGCGTCGCCGGCACAATAAACGACGTCTGCATAAGCGGCGTTTGCTCGCACGCCGACGCCGGAAGCCCGCCCGCCAACAACGGATCGCTGCCGGGCCTGCCCGACGGCTATCCCGACCTCGTTTTCAGCTCCGGCGAAGCGTTCTTCTGGGACAAGAATTTGGGCGCGTTCTCCGCCAAAAAATACGACTATAACCTGCGCGGATACCGCGGCGCGAAAGCCGCCGACTTCAACCGCGACGGTTACATGGATTTCGTCGCCGCCAATATGGCGGGAGACTCGGTTATAATTTGGGGGCCGATGTCGTCGAATAAAACAATGACGAAAATCGCGACGACGAGCGCCCGCCAAGTTTGCGCCGGCGACTTGAACGGCGACGGTTTCGTCGATTTAGTTTTCGTAAATTATTCCGGCGCTTCTCAGGTCTTTTTCAACAACCGCCTTCAGCCCGGCAAATTCGACGTTTCCGCGGAGCTGGACGTTCCCGGAGCCGCCGCAAGCGGCTGCGCTATCGCCGACATGAACGGCGACGGTTACGCCGACGTCGTAGTCTCTAAAAATCAAAGCGGGGAAACGAACGGATCAGACCTCGCGCCCGCTTACGTCTTCTACGGCGGCTTCGCATACGACAAGTCGTACGTTTTCTCCCGCAGGACGTTGACGTGGACGGACGCCGCGACGGACGTCAAGGCTTCGGTCTTCTCGCATGATTTCTCCGGCGCAAGAGATTTCTCTTATCCGGAGCTTGTTTTTGCCTTTGAGAAGAGGCCGTATTCGGCGGTTGCGATTGAAACCGCTTTCGGCTTGCAGACGACGTTCCTTGCGGTCAAAACTTATTCGTCCGGACAGACGTATCTTTCCGGCGCATACGGAACGGCCGTTTTCGATTTGAACGCCGACGGCTACATGGACGTCGTTCTGTCAAGCAAGCTGACGGCGGCGCAGGACGGATCGTCGTACGTTTATTACGGCGGAAGCGGCTCGACGGGCGAGTACGCTTTTACGCTCGCGGCGGGGTTGTCCACGAATTCGGGGCGCGGCGTATCTCTTGCTGACCTGAACGGCGACAAGGAAACCGACGTCGTATTCGCGCAGAATGCGGCTTCGTCTAAGCTGTTCTGGGGTTCGTCGTACTCCTCGTCTTCCAATCTTGCGACTACGGCTCAGATTGGTCTGGATGTCGTCGCGCCCGGCGATTTCAACAAAACCAGAGGAATATGCGTCTGCTCGACGCCCGGCGTTTGCTGCGACGGCTGCTATTCGTACAACGACGGCCATTACTGCGACGAGGCAAGAAGCAAAATATGCTTATCTGGAGTTTGTCAGCCGATGATCAACCCGTTTAAGTAAAGAAATTTCGCTCGTCGAAAGTCGTATATTTTTCCGCGTTCTTCGAGACGCTCCGTTTGCGCTGCGCTCCGCCGGAACATGGCCTTGCGCCGCAGCCCTAAGGAAAAAATCGTCTCGAAGGGCGCGGCGGACGCGGCGGACAAAACTTTTAAGAGCCGTTTTATACAAGCTGAGGACGGTTCGGGAAGGCGACCCGAAGGAAATAATTTAAAGTTGTCATTTATTTCCTTTATTATAATATTCGTTTTATAATGTTTTTTAATAAATCACGCAAGGCGTTACCGTTGTATTTGAATTATCGGGAGAAAACTGATGAATTGCCCTCTATCTTCGCGCAATATTCGCTTGTTTGAAATCGTTAAAACGCTCGCGGCGGCGTTCGTTTTCTGCCTCGCGGCGCTTGCGGTTTCGTCCGCCGCTTTCGGCGCCGACATAAAGGCCGGAGACGCGGTAGTCGTCAAAAAAGGGACGCCGATGTACAAAAAAACGGCGACGAGCGGAGGCGAGAAGGTGGAGAAATTTGAGGCCGAGGAAGAATTCGAGGCGAAAGCGCTGAAAGTGCAAAACGGCGTGGCGCAAATCGAATGCGCGCGCGGCAAGGTATGGATTTCGTTGCAGCTTCTGACGCCCGCTCCGGCAAAAGACGCGAAACTGGACGATAAGGACAAAAATAAAAACGCGCAGTCCGGCGCCGGCAAAAAGGACGAGGGAACCGTAAAAACAGAAAACGCCGAGGTTAAAACCGATTCCAAAGAAGAGCCGAAGACCGCGGGAGATAAAGAAAAACAAAAAGACAAACCGCAGGATAAGCCGCTGGACGCCGCGAAAGGACAAAAGACCATACGCGTCGCGGTGTACGAAATAACCGGCAGCGACGTCGATAAAAAACACCTCGCGCTCATTACCGACAGCATTATTGCGGAGATTCGCAAGCTGGAGAAAGTTTCGGCGATTGGAATGAACGAAATTCAAGCCCTGCTCACCATGGAGCAAAGCAAGCAGATGATGGGCTGCTCGGACGAGTCGTGCCTGCTGGAAATAGCCTCGGCTCTGGGCGCGGACTTCATCATTCTGGGGTCGCTGGGCAAAGTCGGAGAAGAGAGCGTATTCAGCCTCAAACGCGTCGACATGCGGACGGGCAAGGCGGAGCACACGTTTACGAAGCGAATGAAAGGCGGCGCGGGAGAGGAGCTGCTCGATTCCGTCGGCAAGGCGGTTGAAACGATATTCCCCGACCGCAGCCTGCGCCCCGGCATGTCCCGCGGCGTTCCGCCGGAAATAGTCGCCCGCTGGAATCCGCCTCCGCTGAAGCAATGGGTTTTTTATACGAGCGCCGGAGCGACTTTGGCCGCTCTTGCATTGGGCGGAGTCTTTTGGGGTCTTCAATACGATCAGTACGTCAAATACAAGGACGCGCAATCCGGCGAATCGAACGTGGTGTCGGGTTCAAAGCTGAAAGACATTGAAAACAAATACAACAAATATTCCATCGCCAAATGGAGCTGCATCGGCGCAGCCGGCGGATTAGCCATAGCGACCGGCGTCATTGCGCTGTTCACCGATTGGAAAGGGGACGTAACGGTCGCGCCTACGGTAAACCAAAGCGGAGCGGGGGTCGGCGTAAAAATGGATTTTTAAGCGCGTTTATTAATTTCGCGCCGTTCAACTTCGACGTAAAACAAGAGAGGAACAAATGCAAACATTCAAAAAAGCGCTCGTTTTAACGGCGCACGCCGACGACTGCGAGTTTTTCGCGGGCGGATTCGTCGCGGGCCTCGCGCAAGGCGGATGCGAAATTTACGAAGTAATCGCCACCGACAACAGCAGAGGGAGCTTCGAGCTTGAAAGCCGCGCCCTCGTAGCGCGCAGCCGCGACGTGGAAGCCCGCGAGGCGGCCAAGATAATAGGCAAAAAAGACGTGGAATTTCTCGGCTATCCGGACGGATTTCTCGACGAGACGCCGAAAAACGAACTGCGCCGCATCTTCATGGAGCGCATACGCAAAATCGCGCCCGACATATTGTTGTCGTTCGATCCGTTTGCGCCGTTCGAGCCCCATCCGGACCACAGAGCCGTCGCCGTCGCGGCCGTCGAGGCGGTTTCGTTCTGCAATCTTCCGCTTTATCATCCCGAACAAGTCGCCGCCGGTTTTAAACCCTGCTGCGTGCCGACGAGGTATTGGTTTGCGAAAAACAACGCGCACGCCAACACTACGGTTGACATAACCGCGACTATTGATAAAAAGATAGCGGCTTTATGCGCCCAAACGAGCCAAATGCGCATGACGATTACGGATATTAAGCAGAGTATTTTAGCGACCGGCAATCACGTCGAATTGCTTCCGTTTCTAGACGAAGACAATTACGCGCCGGCGGTCGATATGATGATTCGCATGTGGGGAGCCAATGCGGGCAAAAAGGCCGGATACGAGTACGGCGAACTTTTCCGCCGCGAAAACGTCGGCGATTTGTTCGGCGGCGCGATAGAGTAAAACTAATTAATTCAAACCTCGCAGGAGCGACAAAATGAAAACATTTTCTATAAACGCCGCCGCGATTGCGTTTGCGGCTTTATTTTGCCTCTTAACTTCGGCCTGTTCTTCCGGCGGCGCGTCCAAAGACGACGGCGACGCCGACGACGAAACGCAGGAACTGGAGCGGGAAACTGAATTGGAAACTTCCAATCTGCCCGCGTCTCTGCCTTTCGAGTTTACGAGGCCGCCCAAAGGAACGGCTCCCACGCAGGACGAAATTACCGCGTTTACCAAAAAACTTACGGCCTTTTACAAGAAGTCGGAATACTTCAAATGGATTCTGCGCACCAGCCACGGCGTCGATAAATCGAGCGGAACGCCCGATTTCAGTTTTTGGTGGACGGGCGTCGAGGTTATAAAGACGACCGACGCTACGAGCAAGGAATCTCTCGTAACGTTCTATCATTCCCCGCACGGCGGCCCCGACAATATTATGATACCCACCTCGCGCGTTCTGGCGCAGGCGGTCGCGGCATACCTGCTTACGGGCGACGCGGACGCGGGCGGCGTGGTTGAGCAGTACTCCAAGGGAATAAGCGCGCAGTTCATGGGGATGATGTTCGGCGAAGACGACAAAGTAACTACCACTATGGCGCGCGCGGTAATGGCGCACAATTACGAGGTTACGATGGACGGCTCCCGCAGGAAAGCGATAGACTATACCGCGTGGCAGCATCCGACGACCGACTGGAATACCTGCACCATAGAGGTTAAGAATAACCCGTACTGGGGCGATATTTGGGTGAAGAACATGCGAAGCAAGGACGACGTGCCGCATATATTCACCGCGAGCGCTTGGCTGTATTACGCCGCGGAATACGCGAAAGATCCGGCGGTTAAGGCCGCGGCGGCAAAGGCCAAGGCCGATATGCAGGCCATGGGCAAAGACATAGTAGATAGCGGCTATCTTATTCGCACCAAAGACGCGAACGGAACGGTTTACGTTCCCGAAACCGAAGATTTGGCGAGCTTCGTGGCTTACGAAGATATTATTCCCAACGCTGAATGCACGTCGAAACTGTCTTCGGCGATATTGGGGTATAACTCCAACATGGAAAACGACTGCGAGCTGGGTTACGGCAACTCTTACGAAATAGCCTCCGCGAATATTCACTATTACAACGTCGCAATATTCCGCAACTTTCACATCTCGGCAATATTTTTAAGCCTTCTGGCGAAGGACAACGAACGCGCCCAAATCCTGCTGACCGGCATTAAAGAGCGCATCGACCGCGACGCGGCTCTGCCGGACGACAAACTCAAGGTTACCCGCGTCGAATGGGAAAGAGATTTGAGCGTATATACGCTGCAGGCGGCGGCCGTAGGTCTGCCTCTCACAGCGGAAGAGGCCAGAAAGATTATCGAACTCTACTCGAAGAGCGCCGATAAATACGCCGCATGGGACAAATGGGATTTGTGGGCGTCAACCGTGGCGGACGGAACTTACAACTACAGGCCGGACGACGTTTATACCGAAGGAGAAAACCGCGTATGGCTGGCGAGCGTAGAAGATATGGCGTTCTTCTTCGAGCTCTGCTATTCGCCGTTTAAAAACGCGGCCGGCGTAATGCCCGTTGACTGCGATATTCTAAAAGACCCGGCGAAATGGTGAGACCGGCAAAATGACGGTCGTAAAAGCGTTCGTAGCGGGGGCCACGGGTTACGTCGGCGTAAACGCGGTTAAAGAGCTGCGCAAAGCGGGCGTCCAGACGGTCGCGCACATCCGCCCCGGCAGCTCTGCGCTTGCGGCGGCGAGCGATAAATTCGCCGCTGTGGGCGCCGTCGTCGATGCGACGCCTTTCGAGTTGAACGCGATGAAGGCTACGCTTGCGACGCTTGCGCCGGATTTCGTCTTCATACTTATAGGCACGACCAAAAAGCGGATGAAACAGGCCGCAGACGCGAAACAGGCCGATTACGAGGCGGTCGATTTCGGTCTGACCAAACTCATAACCGACGCCGCTGTTAAGTCCGGCATTAAAACCAAAATAATTTACCTGTCCAGCGTCGGAACGAGCCCGAACGCCGCAGGCGCGTATTTAAAGGCGCGCTATAAGGCCGAACAAGCGGTAATCAACTCAGGCTTGCCGTATGTTATCGCCAGACCTTCAATTATTTCGGGGACGCGGGAGGAAAACCGCCCGGCGGAGAAAGCCGCGGCCTGCGTCATCGACGGCGCGTTAAAGGCGTTCGGCGCGCTCGGAGCTAAAAAGACCGCCGACAGATGGTCGTCGATAACCGGCGAGGCGCTCGCCGCGGCGCTGGTCAAGGCGGCGCTCGACGCTTCGGTTAAAAACGAAATAATCGAATCGGAAAGACTAAAAGAATTATGCCGAAACGGAAGTTTTAATAAATAACGCAACGCGTTAAAACTACAATTAAAAATGATTGATATTATTAAAAACTTTACCGCGCGGTAACATGAATAATTTTTGACAATTTATTTTTAAAAGGATATAAACGGAATATTCGCAGCCCGTATGCAATTTTGACTGATCTCGTTCGACAGGGCAAGAAGGCAGTATCTTGCGCCAAACAGCGTCCGACGCGTCTTGCGCCGGCCATAAACGAAAGGATGAACCATGAAAGAGATACTTAGAGGAGCCGCGATACCTAAGGCCGAAGGCAAGCTGGGAGTGCTTATTCCCGGCATGGGAGCCGTAACTACCACCTTGATGGCCGGAGTTCTCTCCGCGCGTAAAGGAATTGCAAGGCCGATAGGTTCGCTGACTCAAATGGGCACTTTGCGCATCGGCAAGCGCACCGAAAACAACAACCCGCTGATTAAAGATTTCGTTTCCCTCGCCGGGCTTGACGACATAGTTTTCGGCGGCTGGGACATTTTCAACGACACGGCATACGAATCGGCCAAGCACGCGGGCGTTCTCGAACTGAAAGACCTCGAGCCGGTGGCGGACGAACTCAACGCCATTAAGCCGATGTCCGCCGTTTTCAACAAAGAATTCGTAAAAAATCTCGACGGCCCGAACGTTAAGAAGGGCGCGACCAAGATGGATTTGGCCGAAGCGTTGATGAAAGACATCGAAAATTTTAAAAAGAAGAACAAGTGCAAGCGGCTCGTTATGGCGTGGGCCGCGTCCACCGAGGCTTACCGCCCCGCGAATAAAAAGACGCACAAGTCGCTCGCCAACTTCGAGAAAGGCCTGAAAGCCAACGACCCGGACATTTCCCCCAGTCAGATTTACGCCTACGCCGCGCTAAAAATGGGCGTTCCCCACGCCAACGGCGCGCCGCACGTAACCACCGACAACGACGCTCTCATGGAGCTTGCGGCCGACATGGGCATGCCGATATGCGGAAAAGATTTCAAAACCGGCCAGACTCTTATGAAGTCCATTCTCGCGCCGGGCTTCCGCGCCAGATTGCTGGGCGTTTCCGGCTGGTTTTCCACGAATATTCTGGGCAACCGCGACGGCGAAGTGCTGGACGACCCAGAAAGCTTCAAGAGCAAGGAAGTCAGCAAGCTGGGCGTTTTGGACACCATACTTCAGCCGGAAGTAAACCCCGAACTTTACACCAACATGTATCATAAAGTCCGCATCAACTATTATCCGCCGCGCGGAGACAACAAAGAGTCGTGGGACAACATCGACATCTTCGGCTGGATGAACTATCCGATGCAGATTAAAATCAACTTCCTTTGCCGCGATTCCATTTTGGCCGCGCCGGTTCTGCTCGATATAATTCTCTTCCTCGATTTGGCGCAGCGCGCGAATATGAAAGGCATTCAGGAGTGGATGTCGTTCTACTTCAAGGCTCCGCAGCACCCCAAAGACCGCTATCCGGAAAACGACCTCTTCGTACAGAAGACCAAACTGAAGAACACTCTGCGCTGGCTCATGGAAAAAGAGCTTATTACCCATCTGGGTCAGGACTACGACGAATAAAACTCTCGTCAAAGTATAACGCGAATGCTAAAGGAACGGTTTCAAGCCGTTCCTTTTTTTTATTCGCAACGCCCGCCTTATGACGCGACGCAACATAAATTGCGCTTATTGCGTTATTTAGCGTTGCAAATTCACCATGCTTGTGCTAATAAATCGTTTTACGCGCAAACATTTTAACCGTGTCGCGTTTATCGCGGCGAAAGGAGAAAAAGATGAGCCGTTCTACTATTGAAACAGTTCTTGAAACCGTGGCGAAAGAGCGCATCGACACCGTCAGTCTCTTTTTCACCGACATTTTAGGCCGGATGAAAGGGTTCGGAATTCCGGCGCACGAGCTTGAAAAAGCGATGCGCGAGGGAATGGGCTTCGACGGAAGCTCTATTGAAGGATTCGTCCGCATTGAAGAGTCCGACCTTATCGCTCTGCCCGATCCGTCAACGTTTCGCATTCTGCCGTGGTCTATTAACGGCCAAAAAGCGGCCTGCCTCATTTGCGACATTAAAACTCCCGACGGAAACGACTACGAAGGCGACCCGCGCCGCGTGCTGAAAGACGTTCTGAAGAAGGTCAACGGGATGGGCTACACCTTCTATACCGGCCCGGAGCTTGAGTATTTTTATTTTAAAAGCCCCAACGATCCGGCGGCCATCGACCGCGAGGGGTATTTCGATTACAACGTCCACGACGTCGGAACCGAAATGCGCAAAAAGACGGTTGAAGAGCTGGAGATGATGGGTATAGAGGTGGAGTACAGCCATCACGAGGTAGCGCCCAGCCAGCACGAAATAGACCTGCGGTATCAGGAGGCGTTGAAGATGGCGGACATTACCATGCTTTACCGCTTCGTCGTGCGCGAAGTCGCAAAGCGGAACGGCTATCACGCCTCGTTCATGCCCAAACCGATTTTCGGCGTGAACGGCAGCGGCATGCACGTGCATCAATCGTTGTTCAAAGGGAAGTCCAACGCTTTCTTCAAAGAGGGCGCGCCGTATCATCTCTCCGAAATGTCGGGACATTACATTGCGGGGCTGTTGAAGCACGTCGGCGAGTTCGCGGCGATTACCAACCAGTGGGTAAACTCTTACAAGCGCGTAGTGCCCGGCTACGAGGCTCCGGTTTATATTTCGTGGGGACAGCGCAACCGCTCGGCTCTGGTGCGCGTGCCGATGTACAAGCCCGGCAAAGAGAACGCGACCCGCATCGAGCTGCGCGTTCCGGACCCTGCGTGCAACCCGTATTTGGCGTTTGCGGCGATGCTGGCCGCGGGCATAGACGGCGTAGAAAAGAAGCTGCCTCTTCCCGCGCCGATTGAAGAGGATATTTTTGAGATGAGCGCGAAAGAGCGCGCCCGCAAGGGAATAAAAACCATCCCGGGCGACCTTATCGAAGCGGCGATGCGCCTTGAAAAGAGCGAGCTAATGCGTAAAACGCTGGGCGAGCATATCTTCCATACTTTTATTGAAAACAAAAAAATGGAATGGGACAACTACCGCACAAAGGTAACCGACTACGAAATTGAGAATTACCTGCCGGTGCTGTAATAGCTGGTTTTGGGTTAAAAAATAAAGGGCGCGGATTACCGCGCCTTTTTCTTATTTTCCGCAACTGAGTATAATTACCACCACATAGCGCAATCTTCAGCGATTGTATGCCACTGCCCGTCAATTGTTGAAGCGCTCTTTATAGTAATGTTTTTCTTCTTTGCCGGACTATATACCTCCCGGTCAAGCGTAAAAGACAAAATATCTTTATACGACGCGTCGGAGTCAAGTCTGTAAGACATACTGTTTGCGGTAGTCTCAACGGTCGGTCCAATGTAAGTAACGCCGTCTTTTGCCGGCGGCGCGTAAAGACGCCCTTCTATTATGCCCTTGGTTGTATTAACATGCAATATTGCCGCGGCGGCGCCTTTTATATTTTCAGAAAATACAAGGTCAACTGAAACATAGTCCTTTTTACACACTCCAATTTGAACTACTTTCACGTCGTTTCCATGATTAAGTTTAATTGTACGAGATTTAATGGTTTCTTCATTCGGGGCAACTATAGAATAGTGTTCGCCGGCAGTAATCGTCAGTTCCAAATCGGTTGTCGCGCCAACATCGTCCGAGAGGTCAAGCATATATTCGCCTTCTTTCTTTCCAGTCGGAATTGCGGAAATAGCGATAGATTTGTCCGCTATTTTGGCGTCAACTCTGAACGCGCCCGCTTCTTTTGTTCTGCCGTACGTTATATTGGGATATACGACGATTCTAATATCATGAGGGTCATAAGAGGTTGCGTCAAAAAATGGCATGATTGCTATCGCGGCGTCCCCTCCTTGCGCTTTTTCGTTTGCAGAGCAACTAATTAAAGCGGTTAAGGTTAAAGTGATTGAAACGCCCCAAAAATACCGTCTAATCAAACTCTTTTTCATTTTATTTCTCCTTTCTGCATTCATAAACGTCCGTTAGTATTGCCACGTCGAAATAAAATCGGCGGGGAAAGCTACATTTTCAAAAGTCTCTCCATCGGGCGTTTGCGTCGGTTTGTAATGAATTCTGCCTTGATTCCATAAGTTTGACCATGCTGGCGTCAAATTACCCGGGCAGGTCTCATCGGCATCCTTGCAATGATCTGCAGTATAACATAAAGCATGATTAAGATATTGATTTGCCATGGCGGTATGTCCGCAATAATCTAAGAGTTTGGGTTCGACGTTATGATATTCGTCAGGAAGGGCGAGCCATGCGTGTCCCATTTCATGACCCAAAGTAAACGAATCCGCTGAATCATAATACATTACAACGGTATGCGACCCAAGAGGAAGCGTGGAGTATGCTCTGCCGCATCCAGCGCGAAAACAAACATTGCAAGCAGCGCCTCCGCAATTACAATTGCCTGAGTTGTATATATCTGCCTCATAGATATATATTTCTCCTGAGGTATAGCCAAAAAAACGCTTCAAAGCTACATCCACTATATTGGTAATATTGTCCATTTGAGCGGTTGTGGCGTTAAAATTTGTTCCTACTTTTATTAAATACCGTTCTTCAGGTTTAGTATAACTGACTCTAACTGAGTATTGACCCGAACCTGAATAAGAGGGTATAGCAATATAGTAATAACCAGTTTGAGCCGAAGTTGTTAATCTTATTGCCTCATCGCTGTTATAGCTAATGCTTCTCTTATAGTAGCTTGTTGAAGTTGGAAACGAGTCCTTTTTTACATAAAGATCAAAGTCTCCGTTATTATAGCCATTCATCACGATATTGGTCTCATATCCTTCTAAATGCTCAACCAAATAGTAGTTGACGTCGTTGCTTCCTAAAAGAATTCCATCATAACGGTAATTCTCAAAGATTTGTAAATAAGAGGGCGTTTGCTGCGATGAATGGCATTTGACGCCAATACTTACAATCGAAAAACCTGCGTGCGGAGAAGGGTTGGAAATATCAGCGTCGAAATCCAGCATTACTAAATGGCCGTAGGGAGAGACCGTCAACATACCGCCGGCATCAATATGGCCTGTAATTTGGTATTGCGACGATCCTGTAATAGTCAAGTAGTCATAATTGTTTTCGAGATCAATCTCTCCAAAAGTAAATAAAACCGAATTAATGTTGCTGTTAAAATTTATAAACATTCTATAGTCTATATAATTAAGATATTTTTCCATAATGATCAGTTCTTAAATAGTCTGTGTTTGTAAAATTAAATGTTTTTGTATCGTACCCGTTGTTGTTACATGTTGCTTGCGTCCAGGCAAGCGCGGTTGAAGGCAGGGCGAGGTTAAAAAGAACGGGAAAGAGAGCCGCCATTATGTAAAATATTTTTCTCTTCCGCGTGTATATTTTGTGTGTGTGTGGGGGGGGGGGGTACATCTCATCATTTTTGACTCCTTTCCTTTAGACATTTATAACGACTAGTATTTACCTTTTTACCTTTTTAAATTTTTGTCTTTTTTTGCGGCGGAGTCAAGAATTATTTTCAAAAAGATATGTTCTCTTCAACTTACTTCGCCCCCTCGCATATAAATTTAAAGCGAAGCAAAACCGGAAGCGGAGCGTTCCGCCTCCGGTAATTTTAAAGTTATTCGCCCTTAAAGTCCGGCGTCCGCTTTTCTAAAAAAGCGCTCAATCCTTCCCGTCTGTCCGCCGTTTTAAACGACTCGAAGAAGCAGTTGACTTCAATGTCGTTCCCCGCGTCCAGCTCCTTGTGGTAGCCGCCGTTAATGGCCTGTTTGCACAGCGCGACGGCGCGCGGCCCGGCCGCGGCTATCTCCGCCGCGATTTTCTCGGCTTCTTCCATCAGCTTGTCCGCCGGAACGACATGATTGGCGAGCCCGATGCGCAGCGCTTCCGCCGCGTCGATGATGTTGCCGCGGTAAATGAGTTCCTTGGCCATGTTGCGCCCGATAAGCCGCGCCAAACGCTGCGTGCCGCCGAAACCCGGTATAATGCCGAGCTTCACTTCGGGCTGGCCGAACTTCGCCTTTTCGCTTGCGATTATAAAATCGCACGAAATAGCAAGCTCGGTTCCGCCGCCGAGCGCGAAGCCGTTCACCGCCGCGATAACGGGAATGGGAAGGTTTTCAAGCGAGCGCATTACCGCCTGCCCCGCGAGGCCGAATTCCTCTATTTGTTCCTGCGTCATGCCGCTCATCGCCTTAATGTCGGCTCCCGCCACGAAAGACTTGTCCCCTCCGCCGGTTATTATTAGAACCCGCAGGCTTTTATCCGCCGCAATCTTATTAATTGCGTCCTGCATCTCGCGCAGTATGGCGAGGTTGAGCGGGTTCATGGGCGGGCGGTTCGTCGTTATATAGGCGACGGCGCCTTTGATTTCGAAGATTATATTCTCGTAGCTCATTGGTTCCTCCTGTAAACGTTAATTTGCGAAGCTAAATCAAGATGAGGAATCTGGAAAATTAAGGAACCGCGCCCCCAAGAAGGCGTTCAAGCCGTCTCGAAAGGCGCGGAGATTTGCGGTCTAACGCTCTTGTTTTACAGTCTCTCGACTATAATCGTCATAGCTTCGCCGCCGCCGATGCACATGCTGATGGCGCCGAGTTTCTTGCCGCGGTTTTTAAGCGCGTGCAGCAGCGTAACCATAAGGCGCGCGCCCGTGGCTCCGATTGGATGGCCGAGCGCTACCGCGCCGCCGTTGACGTTTACTTTGGCGCAGTCGAGGCCGAGCTCGCGGATGGCGTAAAGCGTAACCACCGAGAACGCCTCGTTAATTTCCCACAAGTCTATGTCGGCGGCGTTAAGCCCGGCCTTTTTGAGGGCTTTATTGATGGAGCCCACCGGCGCGATTGTGAACCATTCGGGCGGCTCCGCATAGGAAGCCTGCGAAATGATGCGCGCCAGCGGTTTGCAGCCCATCTGCGCGGCCTTGTCTTCGCCCATGAGGACGACCGCCGCGGCTCCGTCGTTAATGCTGCTTGCGTTGGCGGCCGTTACCGTGCCGTCGGGAGAAAACGCGGGCTTGAGCGTCGGCATCTTCTCAAAGTTCGCCTTCTTCGGCCCTTCGTCCTCGGCGAACATGACCGGCTCGCCCTTCTTGGAAGGCAGAGCGACCGGAACGATTTCGTCGTTGAACGCGCCGTTGGCCTGCGCCGCCTGCGCGCGTTTGAACGATTCTACGGAGAAGTCGTCCTGATCCTTGCGCGTGAAGCCCTTCTCCTTGGCGCATAAATCGCCGAAGTTTCCCATGTGCTTGTTGCCGTACGGGTCCCACAGGCCGTCGTAAATCATAAGGTCGATGAGATTTCCGTTCCCCATGCGGTAGCCGCGGCGCGCGTTAAGAAGCGCGAACGCCGCGTTGGACATCGACTCCATTCCGCCCGCGACAATAACGTCGGCGTCGCCGCAGCGAATCGCCTGATCCGCCAGGCCTATCGCTTTTGCGCCGGAGCCGCAAACTTTGCCGATTGTGGCGCATTCGACCTTGGTCGGCAGCTTGGCGTACAGAGCCGCCTGACGCGCCGGGGCCTGACCGGAGCCGCCCGTAAGCACGTTGCCCATTATGCATTCGTCTATCGCGTCCAGGGGAACGCCGCTTCTTTTAACCGCTTCGGTTATGGCCGTCGCTCCGAGTTTGACCGCGGGAATTTCGCACATGGCGCCGTTCATCGCCCCGATGGGGGTTCTGGCGGCGGAAACTATTACCGTTTTACGAGCGTCTGACATTGTTTCCTCCTGGCAAAACAGTTCTGCTAATATGTTTTATTGTAAATATCATTCTTTCTTTTGCTAAGATTAACCGCCGCGGTCTTGTTCTGTCAAGACAATGTTTGAAAAAATGATTTCAAAATATGTTGAACGGAACTCTTTTCTGTGTAATATTATCGAAAGGTTTGAAGCAGCCAACGAGAGGATTGCATGGCCGACTTGCGAGACAAAAGAAGGTATCCGCGGATTGAAGTAAACGCTTTCGTCGATTGTTCCGGCGACGAAGTTTTGCTCTTCCATAAAATCGAAAACATATCGCTGGGCGGCCTGAGCCTCAAGTCGTCGTACGCCGAGGAGGTGGGAACCGTCTGCGAACTTGTGGTAAACTTTCCCGATTTCGAGGACTCGATAAGCTGCAAAGGGGAAGTCGTATGGTGCAAGCCGGACGGAGACCCGCGCATGGGCGTTAAGTTCTTAGACATCAGCGACCTCGATAAGGCGAAGCTGTCGAACTACCTGTCTAAAACGGAGCGTAAAACCGCCGGACAATAAGACGCGCCTAAAGCCAAGGACGCCGACGACCTCGCGCGGGCGGAGGCCGGGCGTCGTCGCCGCAGCCGAGCCCTTCCGATAATAAACTTTTAGCCTGAAAGCGAGAGCGATTCGGCCTTATAAACGCCGCTTGCCTTCCGTCCGGCTTATCAATACAATTAATAAACCGCGGTTAAGCGAACTATTCGCCCGCCGAATTGAAGGAGAACTGCATGAGCCAAAGCGACAGCGCGTTAATAAAGCTGCTGGACTCGCTCAACGAGCGCGCCAAGGAGCTTGCCTGCCTTTATCAAATCGAGGAAATACTGCGCGACGCGAGCGCGCCGTTGGCGGAAATATTTCAGCGCGTCTGCGACGTTCTTCCTCCGGGCTGGCGCTATCCGGAATCGTGTCAGGCGAGAATAACCTACGAAGGCGTTTCGTATTCTACGCCCAATTACGCCGAAACCGAATGGACGCGCTCCGCCTACATAGTGGCGCAGGGAGCGATAATAGGACGGCTCGAAGTTTCATACCGCGAAAAAATGGCCGAGCAGGACGACGGGCCGTTTTTAAAAGAGGAGCGGAAGCTGCTTAACACGGTAGCGGAGCGGCTTGGACATTACATTTTTCACCGTCAACTCATGCCGGTATTCAAAGAGCTCGAAGCCGCGAACGACGCGGTTACCAAAAGCAAGCGGCAGTACTGGCGCACCATTCTGGACATGCTGCGCATCAGCGACAAAGCTCTGTTTCAGCTCGTTTCGCGCCGCATGCTTAATTACCTTTACTATATTGGCGTGGAAGAAGCCAAGCGGCTGCTTGAGCGGCTGGGCGGCCTCGCGCTTGAAATGAACGACGACGGCTACATGGAGGGACACGAGGGGCTTAACAGGCCGTTTAAAAAACGCTCTCTGCGCATCACCGCCGACGTTTCCGAGGAAATATTCGAAATCGCCTCGCGCAGTTTAAGCGACGAGCTGATTTATTCGAGCGTGCAGAAGTGGATTAAGGAAAACAAGGTCAGCTTTCTAATCGACGTGCTTGAAGACCACTCCACTTCGCTGTCGGACATAGCCGACGCGATAACCCGTTATAAACACTCAGACGTCAAAGAATCGGATCTTTCCGTCTCGACGATGAACGCCGTAAAAGTGTCGCTCATACGCAGATTTCTCAGCCGTCGTCTGGAGTTCATTAACTTCGGCAAACAATACGTCGGGATAGACGACTTCGCGGCGCTTTCAAGCCACATTATTTATCCGCTTCACAGCAACGGCAAGCTGGGCGGCAAATCAACTGGGTTGTTTTTGGCTATGCAGATAATCCGGCAAGCGGCGCCGCAGCGGCCGGAACTGGCGGAAATAAAGGCTCCCAAGGCGTGGTACATCGCCTCGGACGGCCTTATGGACTTCATCAATTACAACCACTTGGAGGAGCTGCTCGAATACAAGTACCGCGACATAGACCAGATAAGGATGGAGTATCCCAACGTCGTCATGCTGTTTAAAAATTCGTCGTTCTCGCCCGAAATGGTTAAAGGCATAGCGATGGCGCTGGACGACTTCGGCGACCGCCCGCTTATAGTCCGCTCGTCCTCGCTGCTCGAAGACAGCCTCGGAGCGGCGTTCTCCGGCAAATATAAAAGCCTGTTCATCGCCAACCAAGGAACGAAAAAGCAGCGTCTCGAAGCCCTGCTTGACGCGATAGCCGAAGTTTACGCCTCGATGTTCAACCCCGACCCGATACAGTACCGCGCCGAGCGCGGCCTGCTGGATTATCAGGACGAAATGGCGATTTTAATTCAGGAAGTAGTAGGCTCGCGGGCGGGCGACTACCTTTTGCCGACGTACGCCGGAGTCGCGTTCAGCTGCAACGAGTTCAGATGGAGCCAGCGGATAAAGCGCGAAGACGGGCTGGCGAGGCTCGTTCCGGGGCTGGGCACCCGCGCGGTTGACAGGCTCGGCGACGACTATCCGGCTCTGATAGCTCCGGGGCAGCCGCATCTTAGGGTAAACGCGGGAGTGGAAGAGGTAATCGCGTACGCGCCCAAGTACATAGACGCGATAAATATTAAAAAGAACTGCATCGAAACGATTAAAATCGAAGATTTCCTGAAGGAATGCGGCGGCGAGTTCAAAGGGCTTCAGGACGTCTTTTCCATAATCCGCGACGGAATGACGCGGCCTTGCGGCGTTTACGTCGATTTCGAGAAAGATTTTCTGGTCGCCACTTTCGACGGGCTGGTGCGCGGCGGCGATTTCGTTAAGAAAATCAACGCGCTGCTTGAGGTTCTCTCAAAGGCTTACAATTCGCCGATCGACATAGAATTCGCGTGCGACGGGGAAAATTTTTATCTGCTGCAATGCCGCCCGCAAAGCGGCTCCGGAGAAAAAATAACGGTGGAGCCGCCCAAAAAACTTTCTCCCGACCGCGTTCTCTTTTCGGCAAACAAGTACGTCTCGGACGGCTCGCTGCGGGACGTAACGCATATCGTTTACGTCAACCCGGAAAAGTACGACGCGCTTCATACCTCCTACGAGCTGAAGGCGGTCGCCAGAACGGTCGGCAGGCTTAACAACGCGCTGCCTAAGCGGCAGTTCATACTAATGGGGCCGGGGCGCTGGGGGAGCCGCGGCGACGTGAAGCTCGGCGTGCAGGTCGGCTACTCCGACATCAACAACACGGCGGCGCTGGTTGAAATGGCTTTCCGCAAAGGAAACTACACGCCCGATTTGTCGTTCGGAACGCACTTTTTTCAAGATTTGGTCGAGGCTTCCATACGCTATCTTCCGCTTTATCCCGACGATCCGGACGCGGTCTTCAACCGCGCTTTCTTTGAAAACAGCCCAAGCGTGCTGGCCGATTTGCTGCCGGAATGCGCGGAATTCTCCGAGGTCGTGCGCGTAATCGACGTCGCGGCGGCGACCGGCGGACTCGCGCTTCAAGTTTACGCCAACGGCGACGAGCAGAAAGCCTACGGTTTTCTTTCGGAGCCGATAGGCGGCGCGGCGGCGGCGGAGGATGAGAAAAAGCCTCAGGCTTCGATTACGAAGCTGTCTAAATTCGAGACGAAGGAAACCAAGCAGGACGAGCATTGGCGCTGGCGCCTGCGCATGGCCGAAAAGGTCGCGGCCTCGATAGACCCGGCGAAGTACGGCGTCAAAGGAATGTACCTCTTCGGAAGCGTTAAAAACGCGACCGCCGGGGCCGGCAGCGACATCGATATAATAGTTCATTTCGACGGAAACGAAATTCAGCGGCAAACGCTGGAAAATTATTTGGAAGGGTGGAGCGCGAGCCTCGGCGAGGCGAATTACCTTAAAACGGGCTTTTCTTCCAAAGGGCTGCTCGACGTTCACATCGTAACCGACGCCGACATTGCGCGGCGAGACAGCTACGCGATTAAAATCAGCGCCGTAAGCGATCCGGCCAAACCGCTCGAAATGAAGAAAACGAATTAGCTCAATGCCCGTGAATTTCTCCCAAAAGCCGCTGTCGGCGTTCATCGCGCCGATCGTTAAGGGGAAGCCGTTCATGGGCGGCTGGCGGCTGGCGGAACTAACCGAAGGAGAAACGCAGTCGTCGCTGCTTTTTAAGCGGGACGACGGCGACGAGCTCGCTCTTCTGCTGTATCCTCCTTACGCGGACGCCGCTCATTGGAAGGCCGCCCGCGCCGCAAAGTTCGCCTTCGGCGGACGAGCGAGGCCGTCGGAGGCGGCGAAGACGCTCGCGCTGGCGGTGGCGGCGATCTTCGAGCGCAACGAAGCGCGTCTTTGCGGTACGCCGTGGAAAGCGCTTATTCCCGCGCGGGCCGACATACCCAAAAACGAGCAGACCGTTCTTCTCATTTCGCGGCGCTGCCAGAACCGCTGCGTCTTCTGCACCGACGCGCGTCTGCCGATAGCCGAAATATCGACGGACGAAGCGAAGCGGGAGCTCGAATCGCTGCTGAGGAAGGGGTTTAAAAGCGTTACGTTCTCGGCAATGGAGCCGACGCTGCGCGAGGATTTGCCAAACCTTGCGCGGTTTTCGCGCGAGGCGGGTTTTAAGGAAGTAAAAGTAATTTCAAACGGAGCCAGGCTTTGCGAGCCGGATTACGCGCTCGAGCTGATAGAAGCGGGGCTTGACAGAATTACGCTGTCCGTTCATTCCGGCGACGAGGCGGTAGAGGCGGCAATTACCCGCAACAAGAGGGCGTTCGACCAGAAGCGGCGCGCGCTTGAGAACCTGAGCGCAATTTTGCGAGTCCGCAAAGAGGCCGGCCCGCGCGGGCCGCAGCTTTTTACAAATACGGTAATTTGCAATTACAACTTAGGCGGGCTCGACGCCGCGGCGCGCTTTCTTTCTCAATACGAGCTCGACGCGATGGACTTTTTTTTCGTTTATCCTTACGGAGCGGCGGCGGAGAGCTTTGAAGACGTCGTCCCTACTCTTACGGCGATGCGCGAGCCGCTTGAGCGGCTGCTGGCCGAGGCGGAGAAAATTCCCGTTCCCGTTTTGATGCACGATCTCCCTCTGTGCGCCGCGCCGGCCCGGATGCGGGCGCAGTTTAGAGACTATTGCGTTTCTCATTCGAAGGCGGAGCCGGAAGGCGCGGAGCTGGAAGAGACCGCGACGGCGTGGTCGGAAGAGCGCGTAAAAGCTCCGGTCTGCGCCGGCTGCGCGGCGGACGAGGCGTGCGGAGGGCTGTGGAAGGAATACGCGGAGCGCAGAGGAACGTCCGAGCTGAGACCTCTGACGGAAAAGCAGCAATAATGTACAAAATGTACATAATGAATATAATGAACAAAAAGTGCATCATGGTAGAATTCCGCATTGCCGCGATAAAGCGATTTTCAAATCTTATTTGACGCCGTCCGCGCCCGATGCAAAATCTATTTTTTGCCCGTTAAATCAAACTCAGGAGCTTTTGCATGAACTTGAAAAAGTCTTTAATCTTGGGCGTTTGCGCCGCGGCGCTGGCCGCCTTCGCCGCTTTCGCGCAGTCCGATTCGCCGATAATTTCCAAAGGCGCCGACTCAGCCCTCGACGCGATGATGAAAAATCACGGCCGCCAATTTTACTCTTTCAACGCCTATCCGTTCGGCCTGTCGCTGGACGTAATCCCCAAGGATAAAGAGAGCGCCGATCTTATTACGCAGTTCCTCGCGCAGACGGAAAGCGAAGACGTAAAGGCCGTAACCGGCAAACATCCTTACGAGCTGATTTCATATTTTGGGGAGCACGGAGACCTCGGCTTCTTCGGCGGCGTCGCGCTTGTCGGAACGGCTTACGAATACTTGACGCTGAAGCGCGAAGGAGCGCCGGCGGACGAGCTTAAAACGGCGCGCGACCGGGTCGTCCGCGCCGCCAAATCGTGGCACGTTTTTAAAGTAGTTACAGGCGGAAACGGGCTTGTTGCGCGCGGCGTGCGCAGGCTGGTTCCCGAAAACCCCAACGATCCGCCCGTCCCCGGCGAGCCGACAGAGACCATGCCGCTGTTCGACAAAGACGGCGTTCCGCTGCCTCAGCCGAAAAGCAACGGCACGGAGCGCGCCGACAACTCAAACGGCGAACTGCCGGCGGGCGTATGGAGCTGGATTGATTCGGCCAGCAAGGATCAGCTCGTTGGGCAGATATTCGCGATGGTCTCGCTTTACGACGCGATGAAAGGCGATCCGGACATCGACCAGAGCCTCGTCGAACAGCTCTCGGCGGACGCGCGCCTTATAGCCGGAATGTTGATGAAAAAGCGCGAAGTCTCCCAGCTGCCTGGGCTTGCGGGCGAAGGCGAATACGATCTCATAATAATGGACGCCGACGGCAGAGCGACGAAATACAGCGACCTAAATCCTTACTCCATCGAGTCGTTCTATCTCAACCAAGAAGGAAAGACGTTCAATAAGTTCAACCTCATAATGGCCATGGGCATTATGAAAGGGCTTTACCACATGGCGGGCGACGCGGAAATAGAGCGGTATTATTACAACGAGCTTTTAAGCGCGCGGGGTTACTTAGATATGGTTCTGCGCACGGCGGGCGCGACCGACTACATTTACATGGGGGTAAACACCAACTACGACGACCCCGACCTGATTAGCGTCGCGCTGTGGCTCAACATTTACCTTGAGAAAGACAAGGCCGTCGCGGACGTCATGCGCCGGTTTCTCGAAGAATTCTGGTGGGACAGACCGAACGAACCGCATTCGGCGAAGAATTGCAAACAGCCGCTGTGGCACGCCGTTTACATGACGTTGACCGACCGCGGAGTAAGCGGCGCTCTGGTCGCCGAGTTCGTCGATTTGTTGAAGGGTTTTAAGCTCGGCCCCTACTGGGAAGAGGAAAGAATCAACTGCGACGAGGCGGAAATAGCCGCGAAGCGGTGTCTTGCGATTGACGGCAAAACGGTAATATACCTCGAAGGACCGCGCAGCGACAAGAAATACCAATCTAAGGAGGCTTTGCACCCTTCTATAAGGCCGACGTCCAATTTCAACGCGCGCTCCAATCCCTTCGACGTGAACGGCGGCGGCGGGCTTACGCTTAACCCCGGAGGAGATTTGCTCGCGAGCTATTGGATTGCCCGCTACATGAAGGCGACCGCGCCGGGAGAAGTAAACGTGTCGCCGTTTGCGCGCGCGCACATACCCGTCGGCGGAAACGTTGAGCCGGAAGAAGAGAACGAAGGCGGGGACGCCGACATGGAGACTCAGAGCGAAATCGCGGGAAAGAAAAGCTCCGGCGGATGCGCGGCGGGATGCGTCGAATGGCTTGCGGCGGCGGCGATTGCGGGATTAGCGGCGGCCAGAAGAAGATTTTAAGAGCGGTATTTTATCGGAGTTTGACCTAATAAAAGGAGCCGCAGGCCTCTTTTTTATTATTTTAAAGAAACCGGCTCCGGATTTACGCGGCTCATGTAATCGGGGCGCAAAAAGCGGATTATAAAGTATGCCGTCAGTCCCTTAAATACGGCGAAAAAGATCGAAAAGGCCACGGAGTGCAAATCGACGGCGTCGATGATTTTATACGCGTAGTAAAGATGAACGATTTTATAAACGGTGTAAACGCAGGCGACGAATACGTAGTAGCCGAGGAAAGCCGTCAATACCGCCCTGCCCGATCTTTTAATCTCTCCGAATGAAATAACGACGAACGCCGGAAATATTGCGGTTGTGAAAGCGTCTAATATAACGAACGCGTAATTATGACTAATAAACCTTATAAGAAGCGTCCAGCGGAAGCCGGATATTATAAACCACATAAAAACGTAAAGCGCCGCCGCCGCCGCCATTACGGCGAACTGCGCGAAAAAGCCGCGTCGTTTCATTTTGGTAAAAACGACCAGGTACATTCCCCACGCGAAGACGCCTTTCAAAAAGGCTCCGGCGATGTCGTTCAACTGATTTAAGTGATATAAATCTTTTTTCATTCCGTAAAGGAACAGCCAGACGTTGAACCACGCTTTGGTCGAAGCGCCGAGCAGAAGGTTTCCGTAAACCTTGTTGAGCCAGAATGATAAAAGCGCGGGAATCAATATCGCGTAAAGCATGCTTCGCGCGGCGCTCCAATCCGGCGAGTCGCCGCCCGCGCCGAAAAGCTCGTAAAGACGATTTTTCCCGTACGGGATTCCTTTGAACGATTTTGTAAGCCTGTTAGGTTTCAATACGGCTCGCTTTCAATCCGGCTTATAAGGTTCCGGCGCGCGTTGTTGAAGCGTAATGCTCGCGGAAAAGCGGCGTTTAGTCAAATTCAAAAAATTAATCGCGTCCAAAAGAAGACCCTCGACCGCGCGGCGCCGGCTTGCGGGCAAAAGCGGCTGAAAGGTTTAAATGTTAAGCGTAAAAGCCGCCTGCATGAAATAAATTTTATCGGTCGCCTCCAGATTTGAAAGCGCGTTTACCTTTGACGAGCCCGCGATTCCGGGGACTAGAATTCCTACCGTTAAATGAAAGCGGCACATGTCTTCAAGGAATTTCGCTTCGGCGAAGAGCGCCGTTTCGCTCGCCGCGAAAGAGCTTCCGTAGGCGTTGTCCGGGTTTAAAACGCCGAGCAGCCCCTCGACCGCGCCCGCCTTGAGCCATCCCGCGGGCTTGTAATAAAGCTGAAAGTCCGCTCCCCACAATCCGGCCGTCATATCGTAAAGCGAGCCGTCGAAGCTCCCCATCCGCAAATCAATATTGTCTCCCATGGCGCGCAGGCGGTTCTCGTTTACAAGCGAAGCGAATCCCGGCCGCTTCCCCGACCACTTGAAGCCGAACTCGTCGTTGCCGCTGAATTCGTCGTCGGCGCTCAAAACCGCCGCCGCAAACTCAAGCCCTATAGGCCCGAGCCGAATTCCCGCTTTTGCCGCTCCGCCGAAGGCCAGCAGCTGGTTGTCGGTATTATCGGCGCCCCAGTTTTCGGCGCGCCCGAACTGCGCGGCGAAGAAAATCGAGCCGTAAATCGTTTCGTCGTCGTAGGCGAGCCCCGCCTGAGCGCTGGCGGTATGCCTGCGCCGATTAACGGTCGAGGAGTCGAGCAGGTAATAAACGCCGGCGTCGAAATGAAACTCTTTATCAAAGTAATAAGCGCCGTCGAGCGCGAAGAAGAGCTTGTCGGTTTTAAACGACTGGCCGTCGAGCGCGAACCCTTTATACGTCTGGTCGGGCAGCTGCCCGGCCGACAAAACGAGGCGCGAGGAAGTTTCGCTTCCTACGCCCGCGCGAGCGGCGCCTATCCAATGGTTTAGAAAAAGACCCGATACGTCGCTTACGCGCATGAACCCTGCCTTGAAAAAGAACGCGCCGAGAAAGACTTCTCCCCATATTTCTCGCTGCTTGAACGAAAGCTCCGTCCCCTCTTTGCTGCCGAGCCCTTTTTCGGGAGTGTTGCGTCCCCACAAGTCGAGGCCTATTTCTGCCTCGTAATAAAATTTTATTTTATCGCCCAGCTTGAGCGCGAACATCGGCTTGAGGAAGGTTCCGAAAAAGCCGACCATTTGGCCGTAGCCGTTGTACGACGGTTCGCTCCTGTCGAAGTCCGCGTCGTTGCGCAGAACGAAAACGTTTACGAGCTCCAAATTTAGGTCGAAATATTTTGAGGCGGAAAGCTTGGGCTTAACGTCCCCTTCGATATATTCGTCCGGTTTTGTTTCGGGCTTCGCGTCGGTTTGCTGGGAGGCCGCGGCAAAAGAGAAAGCCAAAGCCTGCGCTAAAACGCAGATTGCGAGTTTTTTCATCGTTCGCTCCCGTCCGCGGCTGCGATCGGTTTTCGCGCCGCGCAAATTTTAACGCTTTTGAGGCCGGTCCGCGCCGGTCGTTGAAAATTTTTAACACGCGCTTTGCCCGCCCGCAATAAAAATTTTTTTAATCCATCTTTTAGAAGCCGCCCCGTCCCTTGGCGGGATCCGGCGCTCGCGGCCTTAATCCTGCTTTCTTACCGCGGGAAACGAAACGGTAAAGACCGAGCCCTTTGGCTCGTTCGGCGCGTATTCAACAGTTCCGCCGTTTTCTTCGGCGAGCTTTTTAACGATTGTCAGCCCTAAACCGGTGCCCGGTTCGGATGATTTTTTAGCGTTGGGAGCCCTGAAGAATTCATGAAACAAATATTTTCGCGACTCTTCGGGCACGCCGATTCCGGTATCGGAGATTTTAATTTCGAGCCGTCCGCCCGCTTCGGCGATTGCGATTGAGGCTGAGCCTCCTTCCGGGGTGTATTTTATAGCGTTTGAAACGAGGTTGTTAATTATCCGCGCGATCGCGTCGCGGGACGCGTACGCTTTAGGGGCGTCTTCGGACGACTCGAAAGAGAAGGCGATTTTTTTCTTTTCCGCAAGAGGCAAAAACATTTCGTAGGCGTTCTTGGCCGCCGCCGCCGCGTCAACGTTCTCTTTGGCGTCGAGCGCCGAGTCGAGCCTGTCCTGCGCTAAAAGCAGCAGGTCGTCCACCATCTCCGAAAGTCCCTTTATCCTGCCCGAAATTCTTTCGTTAAGCTCCCTCATCTTTCCGCAGTCGTCAACGAACCCGCCGGTAACGAGATCGAGCATGCTTTTGGCCGCGGCGAGCGGCGAGCGCAAGTCGTGCGCGGCCTTGCGGTAAAACCATGCGCGCGTCTCGTTGTGCAGCTTTAAAAGCTCGTTCATACGCGCAAGCTCTATTTGCACCGCGGCTATGTCGCAGAAGAGCCTGAAATAATCGCCGTCCTCTTCCTCGAAACGCTTCTCAAAGTTGGAGCACAGGCAGAAGCCGCCTATTCCGGTTCCGTCGGCGGAAAGAGGCGCGATTAAAAGCGATTTTATTCCCTGCGAAGAAAGCCATGCGAACGCCTCGAAGTCGCCGGTCTGCGGATAGCGCGATACGTCGTCGATAAAAACAGTTTCGTTGGCCGCAAGCCTCGCGGCGATTTCCCCGCGCTCCATGAAAAGCATTCTTTTCGGCATCCCTTCCTCGGACAAGCCGTGCTGCGATGCGGCCGCGCATTTTTTTTCGTTTTTATCGGAAAGCGCTATGAACGCGCCCTTTATGCCCATCAGTTTCGCCGCCTGAACCGCCATTTCTTTAGTCAGCCGGTTGAAGTCCAGCGACGCGCCGACCAGCCCCATAACCTTATATATGGCCTCAAGCCTCGCGCCCGCGTATTCCAAACTGCGGGTCGCTTCGAACAGCTCGCGCAGTCTGCGCCGCAATAGCTCGCTGACGAAGCTTGAAAGGAAAACGGTGAAGTAAACCGCGATGGCGAAGGACGCAATGTAGGCGAAGACGTACTTCGCCGAAGAGTAGGCGTCGCCCGCGCCGCCCGAAATTGAATAATGGCTTATGGCTCCGGCGAATTCGAGGAAGAAAACCGCCGAAATGAAGAAAACGGCGATCGTCGCGTTTACGTACATATTTTGCGCCGGCAGGAGTATCGACGCCATTACGATGTGAAAGAAAAAGAAGAAGACGAACGGGCTGTCAACGCCGCCGGTGATGTGAATCAGCCCCAGCACGGCGAGCCAATCTATGAATATTTGGAAGTTGGTAAAGACGCGGATGGAGAAGCCCTGCGCTTCTTTGCCGATAAAAAAGCGGGACGCCGACAATAGCGCCGCGTTTGCCGCAAGAAGATAAACGGTCAAACCGGCTATCCACGGGATAGAGATGTCGTAGCTGAGCAGATAAGCGGCCCCTCCGCCCGCGGCCATTCCCGCGGCGGCGGCCCAGCGCAGCTTGATAAACCAATTTGCGCTTTGCAGAACTTGCTCTTTAATCGGGTGGTTCGAGTCGAATCGGCTCGATTTTGCCGGCGAAAATATGTTCATGGCAATATTTTACCGCGTAAAATTAGCGAATCTCATGTTCAATTTAAGATTTAATTATAAACAATGCCGCGGAAGAAGTAAAGCGCTTGAAAAAACGGCGCGCCGCGGAGATTTTTAGAGATTCTTAGAAGTTTGTTCGACTGCGATTTCATTTTTCTTATCCCTCGATAGATTTAGCCTGCGGCGAAACATATTTAGAACCGCCGCAATCTTCATTCATGGCGCAAAAAAAAAAGCGCCTTCTTGCGAAAGCGCTTTTTTCGCCGATAAAGCCGATATTAGACGATTTTGCCGATGAGCATAATCGCGACGACCAGAGCGTAAATGACCAAGGACTCGATAAGAGCCAAGCCGATGATCATCGGGGTCATAATTTTGCCCGACGCGCTGGGATTGCGCGCGATGCCGTCAAGCGCGCTGGCTACCGCGCGGCCCTGTCCGATGCCGCCGCCCATCGCCGCAAAGCCGATGGCTACGCCCGCGCCGAGGCCGACCAGACCAAGATAATCCTTGGCGTTGCCGCCTTCGCCCGCCATGGCGGTCGCGATGAACAGAACCTGCGCCAGTATCAAGGACAGTGCGATGATCAACCCTTTTTTCATTACCGTTCTCCTTTCGTGCTCGTTAATTTCAGTTCCAGTTTACAGTTAAATATCGCTTTATATCAGTGTTCTTCGTGTGAAGTCGCAAGTTGTATGTAAACGGCGCTCAGCATGCTGAAAACAAGCGCCTGAATGAACGCGACGAACAAACCCAAAGCCATGAATATCGCCGGAATTAAAACCGGCACCATTCCGCTGAAGATGCCGACGGCGATATGGTCGCCGTTGATGTTTCCGAAAAGACGGATGGAGAGCGAAGCCGGACGGACGAAATGGCTGACGATTTCGATGGCGAACATAAGCGGCGCAAGCCAGATAACCGGCCCCATAAAATGTTTGATATACCCGAAGCCGTGCTCTTTAAAGCCGTAAAAATTGTAGGTGAGGAAGACGAAAACGGCCATACCGGCGTTAAGGCTGATGTTGGCGCTGGCCGCGGGCATGCCGGGAATGTTGCCTAGAAGGTTCATAAACAGAATGAACATGAAAATTGTAATAATAAGAGGAGCGAACTTGGGGCCGTGATGCGGACCGATGATGCCGACGGCGAAATCTTCCAGCGAGCCGATGGCGAACTCCATAAGGTTTACAAGCCCGATTTTACCGGAGGGGACGACGGCTTTGTCGATTCCGATTTTTTTATAGTGCGACCGCACGGCCAGCGCGATGACGACAAAGAGAAGCGTAACTAATATTGCGCCGATAAACTGCGACATCGACGCGTAAGAGTCGAACATGAACGTATGCGGATCGCTTACGACGAAGCCGAGCAGATATTCAATAAGGTTTACATGGTGCATGGTCACTCCTTTTGCTCCGATTTTTCTACTATCGGAGGAAGCGTTATTTCGAGGGCCACAGCCAGCGGAACGTTGCTTATGCCGATTGCGATCGCAACAGGCGAAAGACGAGCCGCGAAAATCAAAGCGCTTATTATCGCAAAAACGAGGCCGTATTTGCCGGCGAATTTAAGCGCGAAAAACAGTTTGTTTCCTTCTTCGCCTTTTGCGAGCCTTACAAGCCCTTTGCCAAGGCGTATCAGCGCGTAAAGATTGGCGCTTGCGACTATTCCGCCGGCCAGCACGCCCGCCGCAAAAGAAGGCTTAGCCAAAACGAGCGCCGCGCAGACCATTATAGGAATGAATATAATCGAGATGAGAAGAAGTCTGTCGGTCTGCGTTTTAATAGCCTTCATCGCCTTGCGCCAACTTGCAACCGATTGAAATCGTTAAACTTAAAAGATGCGACGCTAATCGTCTTTTGTAAGCAGCTTGATGTAAAACCAGATGCGGAAGCCCGCGGCGATTATTCCGAAAAACAGGCCGCAAAGCGTAAGCGCCGGGCTCGACCCGTACCTGGCGTCAAGGTATGCGCCCAACCAAGCGCATCCTCCGACCAAGCCTCCTATTTCGGCTCCCATGGCGAGCGTATAACCCAGCTTACGGTATATGTTCCTCGCCATTTATTATAATCTCCGACTGGCGAATTTTGATTTAACACGTTTTAAATAAAACAGTCAAATTAAATTTAAACGTGATGTTTATTAGATTTGCTTGCTATGAATGAATTCTCATTCACAGCCGCGGACTCGGCGCGGCGGCTTAAAACCTTGTCGCCGCAAAAGACGCTTCAATAAAACTCCCTGTTTAAGCTAAATCGAACGACTCCCGCTTTGCCGTCCTTCGATTTTTTAGGCGCCGACGGGCGCTTTTTTTGACGCAATATTTTCTTGACATTAGCTCAAAAATAAATTTTTCTTTTCAAAATATTTTGCGAAAGGAAAAAAAGATGAGAATAGTCGTAAAATTCGGCGGAACAAGCGTAAAGAACGAAGAACGCATAAACCTCGCGGCGAAGAATTTAATCAAGCTGCAGTCGGCCGGAAACGAGGTGATTGCGGTGGTTTCGGCGCAGGGCGCCACTACGAGCAAACTGGTTCAGAAGGCGAGCAGAGTCGGCGGCAGGCAGTTTGAGACCCGTTCCTACGCCGAATTTCTAGCCAGCGGCGAAAAAATGAGCGCGCACCTTTTAACGATGGCGCTGCGCGAAAAAGGCGCCGAGGCCGAAGCGATTACGCAGGACTGCAAAAAATTTTTTCTGATTTCGCGAATCGAAGCGGGGCGCGGGGGCAGAACGAGCAAGGAAAAAACCAACGAACTCGTAGATATAAGCATCGACGAGAAAGCGACGCGGGCGAGGGCTAAGAAATTCGTCGAGCCGCTTTTATCCAAAGGAGTCATACCGGTCGTCGCCGGATTTTTCATTTCGGACGCGGAAGGCGGACTGGTTTCGCTGGGGCGCGGCGGAAGCGATATAACCGCTTTTTTATGCGGCAAGTATTTAAACTGCGACGAGGTCGTCATCGTAACGGACGTAAACGGAGTGCTGTCGAGCGACCCGCGGGTTGTGGAAAAGGCGCGCCTGCTCCAAGAGGTAACCGCCGCCGATCTTGCGCTGCTGTCCCGCGCCGGGGCGCAGGTGATACATCCCAACGCGCTGCGTTTCAAAACGGAAAACTGCAAAGCGAAAATAGCGCATTACAAAGATTTGCACAAACTTGCCGAAACCGGAACCAGAGTTACCGGCGCCGTCGGCTCGAAGGTATCCGCGCATCCGCGCCCGCTGTCGCTGCTGACCTTTATGGGAAAAAAGCTCGCGGAAAAAAGCGGCGTTGCGGCTCCGGTTTTCGCGTGGATGGAAAATAAAGGAAAAACCATTCACGCGCTTAGCGCCTCCGACAATTTTTTGTCTCTTTATATGAACGGCGAGCTTCAATCCTCGCTTTTAAACGAGCTTCACGAGGAATTCGTGGAAGGACGCGGGCTGTTCGAGTCGCTTTCAACCGTTAAAAACATAGGCGAAATTACCTTGTCAAACCATATCTTTCTTCAATCGCCGGGGGTGATTTCCGCGATAAGCGACGCGCTGACTAAAGCGGGCGTAAACATTATCGAAATGGTTACGGCTCATACCGACATCGTCGTTTACGTGAAGAGCGCCGACATGGATAAGAGCTTGAAAGTGTTGAAGGAGCGTTTCGGCAAAAACGGAAAATAGGTTAGAGGCTGCGGCATGCACTATTTCAAATCGGTTGACGGCTATTTATACTGCGAGGACGTAAAAGCGGCGGACGTTTGCGAAAGCGTAGGAACGCCCTTTTACCTTTACAGCAAACGGACGATTTGCGAGCATTATCTCAAGCTGGACGCCGCCTTTGCGGACATGAAACGGCTGATATGCTATTCCGTCAAATCCTGCTCCAACGTCGCAATACTCAAAACGCTGGCGGAGCTGGGCTGCGGCGCCGACATCGTTTCGGGCGGAGAGCTGTACAGAGCTCTCGCCGCGGGCATAGACGCGAAGAAAATCGTTTATTCCGGAGTCGGTAAAACCGACCAAGAGCTGGCCGAGGCGATAGATGCCGGCATTTTGACGTTCAACGTAGAAAGCTCTCAGGAAGCCGAGGTTTTAAGCGAAATAGCGGGGAAAATGGGGAAGACGGCCGGCGTCGCGCTTCGCGTGAACCCCGACGTGGACGCGCATACGCACGAGAAAATAACGACCGGCAAAGCCGAAAATAAATTCGGAATACCGCTTGCCGACGCTCTGGCGGAGTATAAAAAAGCGGCGCGGCTGCCGAACGTTAAAATACTGGGAGTTGATTGCCACATCGGATCGCAGATACTTACGCCGGAGCCGTACGTCGAGAGCATAGCGGCGCTGCGGGCTTTAATCTTTCAATTGGCGGACGCCGGAATCAATCTGCAGTATCTCAACATCGGCGGCGGGCTCGGAATAATTTATCAAGACGAACAGCCTTCTACCGCGGCGAACTTCCGCAAGGAAATCGAACACTTGGTAAAAGATTTGCCCGTAACTCTCGTAATGGAGCCGGGGCGTTTTATTTCGGGCAATTCGGGCGCGTTGATTACGAAAGTTCTTTTCGTAAAGCAGACGAAAAACAAGAAGTTCGTAATCGTCGATTCGGGAATGAACGACCTTATAAGGCCGACGCTTTACGGAGCCTACCACGCGGTAACTCCGGTTGCTCCCATAGGGGCGGAAACGCAGATTGCGGACTTAGTCGGACCGGTGTGCGAATCGGGAGATTTTTTCGCGAAAGACAGGCCTCTGCCCGCGTTTCGCCGGGGCGATTTCGTCGCGGTTATGAGCGCGGGCGCGTACGGCGCGGCTATGAGCTCGAACTACAATTCCCGCCCCAAATGCGCGGAAGTTCTTGTTGACGGCGGCTCGTTTAAGGTAATAAGACGCAGGCAGACTTACGCGGACATGATAGCGGAGGAAATATTCTAAGTTTTAAGTCTCCTCTTCCATGCTTTCGGCAAGCGGGTCGGCTGTCTCGGCTTCCTCTTTTTTGTCCTTTTCCTCTTTCAGTTTCCGCTCGGCGCTCTCAAGCGTCGCGGGGAAGTACGTCTCGAACTTGGGGCAGACGATTCCGGAGTCCGCAAGCGCCTCTTTTGCCAAAGAATTATCGTAAGTTACGTTATGGTTTAGGTAGCGCGCAACGTCTTTGGGAAGGCCGAGTTTGCCGCGCATCGAAGGAAGAAGGTAAAGAGCTTTAAGCGCCGGCGCCGGGACGTTGAATATCGGCTGTTTGTGGCCGAGATAATCGCACACTATTCGCAGAACGCGGTTGACCGGCAGGCTGCGCTCGTCGATTATATGATAGGTTTTCCATTCCGAATTTTTCAGCGTCGATATGTAGTAAGCCGCCGCGACGGCGTAATCTACGGGAATTAAATGGCTTTTGGCCGCGCACGAACCCGGCAAAAGAAGCGGCAGCCCTTTGCGCATCGACATCAGCTTTACGAAAAGGTACGGGCCGTCGAAACCGTCTATTTCGCCGGTTTTACTGTCGCCTATCATGTTGGCGAGCCTGAAGATTGTGTAGGGCGCTTTCTTTGCGCCGCCGCGAATCATTTTTTCGGCGGTGTGAAACGATTTTTCTAAATAGCTTTTAAACGAGGCGTTTTCGTTGAAATCGGTTTCCAAAACCGTTCCCTTTGCCGTTCCCGACGCGTGCACGGACGAAAAGAAAAAGAAGCGCTCCAGCTTCTTCGATTCGCGGCAGAAATCTACCGCGTTGCGGGTTCCAATAACGTTGCGCTCGCGCAGATAACGCTCGGAGAACCTGAGCTGAAAACCCATGCCGGCGTGATACATATGCGTTGCGCTCGATAAAAGCTCGTCGTATTCGGGGCCTTTCAGTCCGAAATCCAACGACGAAATCTCTCCTTCGTAGAGTTTTACGCGCGCGCGGTAAGAAGGCGGATAGCCGTTTATCTCCGTTCTCGCCTCGTCCATTCTGCCGGAGCTTACAATCGCGGCCAAAAGCGAATCTTCGTCCGCTAAAATTTTTTCCGCGAGCTTGCGTCCAAGGAAATCGGGGTATCCCAGCAGCAATATTTTTTTCTTTATTTCATAATCCGACCGCATATTTTAACCTCGCATTCCGACCCAAACTCGTCGGCGGCTCAATGAATAAACCCGCGCGATTTTATTTGTCGAGCCCTATCGGCTTAATCTTTTTGCCCGCCTTTAAAGCGTCAATCGCCGCTATGATTTCATCACGGTTGGTGTTTACGAGGTTTTCGACGGCTTTGGGGCTGTTAAAAAATTCCTGGTACACGGCGGCGGCTTCAAATCCCTTATTGAGGCTTATCAACGCCGCTCCGAGGTATATAAAATAAAACGAATCGTCGGTCTTTCCTTTGGCGGGCTCAAGCGTCTCTACGGCTTCCTTGAATTTGCCCGTATAAAAAAGGGCGCCGGCTAGATGAACGCGTATGTCCGCAAGCCTTCTTTCGGGATTGACGCCGCCTTGAAGGCTCGTTTCGGGCTTAGCATTCTCTTCCTGCGGCCGGTCGTCGCCCGCCGGCTTCGCTGTATCGGCGCTCATTTCTTCAACTAGTTGTCTGTAAATTTTAATCGCTTCCGCGTACTTTTTTCGGTTTTCCAAAATCAACGCTTGAAAATAGCTTTTTTTCTTCGCCTCCATCGCGGACGCTCCCGGCGACTTTAAAGTTTCCTCGGCTTTGTCCAGGCTGCGCGCGTCCACGTAAATCTGAACGAGCGTTTCGTATAATTTAATCTCCGACGGAAACGCCTTAATCGCTTCCTCGCACGCCGCCGCCGCCTCTTTGAACTTGCGGGCGTTAATCAGCTCTTCAAGCATCGCGGTTCTAAGCGCCAATTCTTTGGGGGCGCGCTTAATCCCTTCGGCGAAAGCGTTGTAGCCGCGGTCGGGTTTGTTGTCCGAGAAATAAAGCCGCCCCAGAGCTATCCAGCCGTTGGGGTCGGTCGAGTCGAGCTTGAGCGCCTCGAACAGATTTTTTTCGGCTTCGGAGTATTTGCGCTGGCGCATGAGCAGCGTCGCTTTGTTAACGTAAGCGTCTGGCCAGTCCGGAACGTCCTTAATCACTTTGTCGAACTCTTCCAGCGCTTTGTCGCTCATGTTCTTTCGCGCGTAAACAAGGCCGAGGTTAAAGCGCGCGTCGCCGTAAACCGGAATGATTTTCAAGGCTTCGTTGAACAGCGTTTCGGCCTGCCCCAGATCGCCTTTGTTCATGTATTGCATGCCTTCTTCGTTCAACGCCGCGGCTTTTTCGATTTTTTCAAAATGCTTCGGGTCGTCGCACTCCGACGGGATGCGCCCCGCTTTTTGGTCGTTTTTTTTGCTTCTGGGCAGCGAGAAGAAATCCTCTTGGGTTTTCTCTTTGCAGGAAAAAAGCGGGACGAGCGCGGCTGCGACGGCGATTAGCGCTAATATCTTTATCGGTCGATTAGTATTCATAAAATATATTATAACCGTTTTGTCATGCGCGCCAAAATAAAATAAAGAGTTATTCCGTTAAAAGCGGAGCGTTCGTCGTAAGCATGAACGGCTTTTTGAAGGGACTATTTTTATAGCCGGGCGAAAAAACGCAGGACGCGTAACTGCCCGCCGCTTCTTCGTCCTCGAAAGGCGCGCGCGTTCGGCGCCCTTCGAGAACGAATCGGCGTTTTTTATTTTACCGTTATCGAGCTTGTCAGTTTGTAACCTCCGACAGTAGCTCCGGCGCTTCCTCCGTCAACGACGATATAATACGTTGCGCCCGTCGTAAGAGTCCCGATCATTGAGGGAGTCAACTCGGTTTCTTTTCCGGATGCGGCCGAGCAGGCGATCTCAACTTCCGGCGAGCCGTCTTTGAACAGCGTAATAATCGGGCTGTAGGTATAATCGGGTCGTCCGACTAAATATCCCTCGATTTTAAAATTGTAATCGTAGCCGGCGTTGCCGGTAAACTTGAAGAATGCGTCGTATGAAGCTCCGCCGCAGGAGCCGCTGTAGTTGTTTACGCAGGCGTAGGTGTAGCCGTTGTAAACGTTCGTTCCCGGCGAGCCCGAAATCGTTGTCGCCGACGCTTTCGTATCGTTTGCGCACGTAACGTCTGATATGCGGGCGTTGAAATCGTAGTAGTTGCAGCCGCCGCTGGACGAGTAACCGTCAACCAGAACGTAATACGTCGTCGCGAACATATTGTTCAGCAGACTGTAAATGTACACTTTATCCCAGCCGCTGTCCCTCGCCTCCTGCGACGCCGAACTGGGGCATCCGTTCCACAACGAAAGCTCGTTTCCGTAATCGGAATCCAAATCGGCGGTAAACAGGTATTTCCTGCCGTTTTGCGGAACGGTGAATTTGTAAACCGCGTCCTTCGTATCGTAGCCGAAATAGGCGTAATAGTCCGCGGAGCACGGGCAGTAATTGTTGCGGTAATGCCTATCGACGTCCGTTACGAAAGGAATAATTGTAGCCGCGGCGCAGGTGTCGTTCGGGCAGCTCAGCAGGTCTATTTTAGCGTCGAAGGTATAGGCTCCGCAGGAATCCGACCAATAACTGTCGAGCATTACGTAATACGTCGCGCCGCGGTTAAGAAGTCTCGAAATTTTCTGTCCTTCGCCCCACGTATAAGCTGCGGGAGAGCCGGTATTCGGGCACGTTTCCCAAAGCGAAACGATAGAGGTAAAGCCGGTTCCCAGACTTGAGAACTCGCCCCACGTGTCCTGCGTCGAGCTTGTCGTAAAGGCGTAAACCGCGTCGCGGGCGTTTACTCCGTAGGTTCCGTTTATATTATAATGGTCGGAACATGCGCACATCTCGCCGTTATAATTATACGTTCCAGAACTGGACGCGGGAATGACGGCGGCGGTTGCGCATACGTCGTTGCCGCAGGTTCCGGTTATAGTTCCGTTGACGGTGAGCGTATAGGAGCCGCACGAATCGCCGTAACCGTCGATGAAGATATACGCTTTTCCGCCGGCTTTAAGCTCGTATTCCGAAAGCGCGCTGCCGTATCCGCCCGGCGGATCCGCGTCGTCGTTGCATTCTATCGGGCTGTTCGACATATCGTCTATGACTATATACATGACCGTGTCGAAGCCCGAAACCTGCGCGGTAAATTTACCTTTGACGCCGGTCGGAGCGGAGATTAAAAAGACCGCGTCCGGAGCGTGATCGCCGCCGCATCCCGCCGAGTAATCGTCCGAGCATCCGCAGGTCGAGCCGGTAAACGTCTGAATTCCGCTCGAAAGCGTAATCGCCGAAGGCGTGTTGGGGTCGTCGTTGGGGCAGGCCGGAGCTTCTTCCTCGACTTCGGTTTCTCCCTCGGTCTCTTCGACGTCGCCGTCGGTTTCCTCGTCGCCGTCGGGAATTGAAAGAGTGCATGAGCCGGTCGAGCCGCAGGAGTATCCCGCCGGACACGGGCAGGGGTTTCCGCATCCGTCGTCGGCGCAGCTGAATTTTTCGCAATAAGGAACGCAGTTCGACGGATCGCTGGTGTAGTCGATAATCAGTTCCGCGTAATCCAAAACGACCTGCGCTCCGGCGAACGAGCCGTTTACGCCTATGGGCGAGACGAGTATTTTAATCGTTCCGTCGTATCCTATTAAGTCGGTCAGCCCCAGCCCCGCGCAGTAGGCTCTGCCGCCGTTAAAATAGTAATGTTCGTTGGGCGTAAAGGCGGGCAGATTATTGCAGTCGAAGTCCTGCCCCGCCGTTGCCGAGACGTTTTCGAGGCTTCCGGGAACTCCCGCGAACTGAGCGAGAGGAACCCAGACTTCGCCCTGCGGCGAGTAAGCGAAAACGTACCCTCCGGCGAAGTATTGCGATCCGTCGGACGAGCGGCTTTCCGCTCCGACCGTTAATTTGAGAGTCATGCTTTTTATGAAGTTCTTAATTTTTGCGCGGCTGTAATTCGATAATATTTTCGCGTCGGCGATCGAGAAGGAAAGCATCGCGTTCGGCCTTCTTTCCGACATTACGCCGATTTTCACGTACGGCTTAAAGTATCCCATCATGCCGCCGGTGCTGAACGTGTCGCCGAAATAAAGGCTTTCAAGCCTGTTTCTGGCGTAAGAGAAAGTGGTTTTCTGCGTGTGCGACCAGTACCAATCCGAATCAACCGTCCAAGCCTCGTCCACGCAAAGCTGCCGCAGCGAGAAATCGTCGAAATTCCAGACTAAAGGCGTGTAAGTCGGGTTGATTATCAGCGTTCCGCCGTTGAATTCGGAAATTTCCTGAATCTGGTTGGAAAGCGGGAAGCTGCAAATCTGTTCGTTGCAAATAATGCTCCATTTAGCCGCGGTTCCGTCCCAGCGGTAAAAGCTCATCGAGGTTCCGGGGCCGGGGTTGTTTACCGCGTAAACCAGCCTGTTTCGTTTTCCGTCCTGCACGAACCATCCTCCGACGGGCGGAAGAGATTGTCCGCATTCGGCCGAAACGCAAACCTCGCGCCAAGTGTTCGTCGCATAATCGTATTGGTAGGTGGTTTTGTTATTGTTGTAGAAAATCATCGAGTTGTCGTCGGGATTGTAACCCAGCGCGCCCCAAGTCGTAACCATTGGAGCCGAATCGGATTTAAGCGTCCAGTCGTTCCCGTCGTAAATGTAGGTATTCGGGTTGCCGTCGCCCGCGCCGACGACCATAAGGTAGCCGTAGTACGGGTTGAACGCGCTCGCAATTACGCTGCCGCCGGGAGGCTTGTTAGACGGATTAATCTTCTTTGTCTGGAAGAAATCGAGCTCGTAAAAATGATCGGCGCTTTGTTGAGGCCAAGACGGATAGCTGTATTTTCCGCCGAAGAGGTACGTCTTGCCGTTCGGATCGACCGCAATAGCCGGAGTTCCGCGCAACGCGCCTCCGCTGTACTCCGAAACTATCGGGAAATAGTCGTTCGTATCCGGGAAGAAGACGCCGCCGCGTTGAGAATACCCGAAGAAATAGCCGTTGGCGCGGTTGAAGAAGTAGCGCTCGCCCGACGCGCTTCCGACGGCGTTCCACTGGGCGCCGTTCCACGTCCATACCTGTCCGTCGTCCGGCTCGGAATAACCCGTCAGATATATCAACCTTCGCGCCGGGTCGTACGCCAAAGCCGGTTCGGGTCTGGCTTCCGGCCATGCTCCGTTTTTCTCCACCTCAACCCAGCCTTCAAGAGCGAAATCGTAATACCAAAAGTCTCGGTAATTCACGCCGTCCGCGCTGCCGCCAAACATGTAAACCCTGTCGTTATGGTCGTCGTAGGCGAGCGCGGGTTTTTCGCGTCCGAAAGGCGCGTTCGTCGTCGGCAGGACGATCCATTGCGAGCCCAGCGAGTCCCACAGCCACGCGTCGCGCAGCTCGGCTCCGCCAAGTCCCGTCCCGCCGAACATGAAGGCTTTGGCCTTTTTCGGCAGGTAAATCATCGACGCTTGAGCGCGAACCGGCGGCGTATCGGTCGTTTCGATAGATATTGATACCGCGGTGCAGAAGTCGTATCTTATGGAAGAATGGCCGTTGTAGCCGAAATACTGGCAGTCGGGGTTTATAAGCTCCGCAACGAAATCAGCCCACGAGTACGTTCCGTTTTCCGAAAAATTCACCAAAGTTTTGAGGCGTTTGCCGGCCTCGAACCCTTTGGAGAGAACCGCCTCGCTGCCGCCGCTGTTCGCCGTCCATTCCGAGAAAGTTCCTCTATACGGCTCGAACTTGGCTCTGTCGGTTCTCGGTATGTCGTTCACCCACGCGAGACACTCGGCCGTATAATGCGCCGCCTTGTTCCCGTCTCCTTTGAAATAAAGCGCGTCCAGTTTCGACTGTTTCGTTTCGGAAAGGAATTGGTCGGGCGCAGGCCAGCCGGCTATGGGCGTCGAAGCGTTATTCAGCAGGACGTTATGGTTTGCGTATAAAAGGTTGTGAGGATTTTCATAGCGCGATCCGGCGATTTTTCCGTTGAGCGTGGCGATCCATTTCCCGTCGTAAATTTTTACTCTGGGCGACTCGTTGCCCGAACCGTCCATCGCCGAAACCCACAATCCGGTTTTATCGACGTAACCCAAATTGAAGTCGGCTCCGCCGTTGGCTTCAATTTGCCCCGTGTACATCGGCGTCGTTTTCACGGCCGATTCCCAAATATTTACGTAAGTTCCTTCATCGAGAGACGCGGGCGCGAATACCGCGTGCAGCTCTCCGTTGTAGTCCGTTTCTTCGGCTCCCCATGGGACGCGCTTTATTACGACCATGCCGTCGGTAGCGGTGTCGGGCGCGGACGGAGGAGTTGAATCTATAACCAGAGGGTCGAACGGGAAATTAATCTCGTTCATATTTCCGGCCAAATCGTAAAGTTTCGCTTGAACCGTCCATGCTCCTTCCGGCGGATTCGCCTTCGTTTCGTATTCGTATTGGTAAGCGTAGCTGAGCGCGCTCGTCAGCTTGAATTGGTAAATTCCTCCGAACGAAACGATTGGGTTTTGGCTTAGAAGCTCGGTTACGATGAACGATACGTCGACTTTGGTGCCGACTTTCGCGCCCTTCGGATTGGACAGCATGTTGCCGCTTCCCGGCACGTACCGCATAGCGGCGGAGCCGGAAACGAGGTCGGGCTTGGTGAAGTCGAAGGTGGCGGCGATTGATTTGAAGTCGGAATTCCCGGCCGCGTCGAGCGTTTTAATCGCGATAATATGCGTTCCTTCTCCGAACGCCTTTTCGACCTGCTTGTAGAAAACGTTTTTGTAAACCGATCCGTCCAGCCAAGTAGTTCCAAATATCTGCTCCTGACTGTCGAGCGTTACTTCAAGATTGTACGGATTTTCCGAAACGTCGAACTTTATCTCCATAAGGTCGTGGTTCATCGCGTCGCTGAACAGATGCGTCGCTCCGCCGTTGAGCTCCACGTTCGAGATTTCCGGCTTCGTTATATCTACGTTGAAACCGCTTCCGGCGTCCGTGTAGTACGAGTTCAGAGCCTTGTCGTAAATTGTAATATAAACTCTGTAACGGCCGTTTGCGTCTCCGGCGCCTATCAAACGCGAGAATTTATACGACGTATCGGCCACGTAATCAAAAAAGTCCGCTATAACGCCGAGAGTCTCGTGCTCGACCACAACGGTCGGATGCGAGCCGAGCGGTTCGTTCGTCAGAATGTCGTAATAAAGCGTATCCCCCTTCTTGGCGTAAAGCGGACTGGGGTTGGCGCTTATCACGCTCGGATTTGTCCGATCGTATATTACGTTGCCGGCGGCCGTGCTGGACTGATTTCCCGCCTTGTCTCGAAGCTCTATCAGCGCGACGTACATCGTTTCCGGTTCGCTTCCGCCGAAATCGTAATAATAGGTATGCTGGAACCCGACGTCGTTAGGTATCTGCCTAATCATAGCGAATGGGCCGAGCTTGACGGAGGGGAAGCCGTCGAGTTCTTTATTTTCGTTGACTATAAAGTTTACTTTAACGCGTCCTCCGGTCTTCAAATAGGAGCCGCTGTCCGGCTCCATCGTCTTGCCCGCCACCTGCGGGCTAATGGCGTCGATGGAGAAGCCGTCGCCGATTTGCGCGGCGGAGGCGCAGTTGTACAGCTTGTCGCATAAATTTGTTATGGAGCCGAAATAGTCGCCGGTGTCGCCAGCCGCTACGACGTGCCTGTACGTGTAAGACAGCGCGGAATCGGCTATTAAGTCCCAGCCGCCTTCGCTTGTGGGCGGGCTTGCGGACATTTGAGGATAGTGCGCCAAAGGCTCGGAAACGGTTATCTGGTATTTAATCGTCGCCGACATTCCGGCCGGGTTGGGGCTCGCCGAAGAGGAGACAATTCGGGGAGGCGTAAAGTCGAAGGTCAGGTTGGCTTGGCCGGAGTCCGAATTGCCAGCGGCGTCGGCGGTCGTTACCGAAATCGTGCGCATTCCTTCGCCGTCGGCCAAAACTACTTCGTGCTTGAACTCGTAATCGACCGTGCCGTCGGGATTGTTCGCCCGGTTCACCAGCTCGAAAGCGTCGTCTCCGTTTGGAATATTAATGTAAAGCGTTAAACCCGACGCGCCCGGCCCCAGATTTTCGGCCACCTTGAAAAAGAGAGAAATTTCGTTGTAACCCGGCTGCGCGCTGAACGAATCCGCCGTAGTTCCCAGCGATTTATTAACGATTCTCATTCCGGTTATCGTCGGTATCGCGGTGTCGATGTTGAAAGCCGGCAAAGCGGCGCCCGTTTTATCGGTCGTCAGGTTTTCGGCCTTGTTTCCGGCTTCGTCGATAAGCGTTATCTCGACCGTATAATGACCGTCCCCGCCGTTAAACGGGTTGTGCATAAATTTATACGCCGTGCCGCCGACGTAAAAGAAATTAAGTTGGGAAGGGCCTAGCGCGGTAAAATCCGGAACCGAAGCCAACGGTTCGTCCGGCGTTAATTCATAGTAAATTTTCTGTCCTTCCTTGGCGTGAAGAGGCGTAACGCCCGCTGTAATTATCGTCGGCTTGGTAAAGTCGAATGCGACCGCAACGCTTGAAGTCGCCGAGTTTCCAGCGGCGTCAGTCGCGGTAATTATTATGTTTTTGGTTCCTTCGCTCTGCGAACTCGTCGTTGCGTTGTATGTGCAGGTATGGTTGTCGCGCGCTCCCGGCTGGTAGGCGTTGCAGGTCATATCCTCGCCCGAAAGTTTGACCGACAGCCCCGCGCCGACGTCTTCGCTCAAGTCGAATTTCAAAGTTACGAGGTTGTATCCCTCCGTCTTGCTGTATTTCGCGCGGTCGGTCGAGGCGTTGGCAAGAGTCGGAACGATCGCGTCGATTTTAAACCCGTCGCCGGCGAGACCTTTGTTTTCGTTGCCGGCCTCGTCGGTCAAGTCGAATACAACAGAATAATCGCCGTCGTCGCCGTATTTCGCCGAATAGCCGAACTTGTAAGTCGTTCCGTTGATGCGCTGGAAATTAAGAGATTTAGGGCCGGCGACGTAAAGAACCGGAGGCGAAAGGAGCGGCTCGCTGGGCGAGATTTCATAAACAATCGACGCTCCTTCTTTGGCGTTTTTCGGAGAAACCGAAGAGGACAGAGGCGTCGGCTTGGTAAAGTCGAATGCGACCGCAACGCTTGAAGTCGCCGAGTTTCCAGCGGCGTCAGTCGCGGTAATTATTATGTTTTTGGTTCCTTCGCTCTGCGAACTCGTCGTTGCGTTGTATGTGCAGGTATGGTTGTCGCGCGCTCCCGGCTGGTAGGCGTTGCAGGTCATATCCTCGCCCGAAAGTTTGACCGACAGCCCCGCGCCGACGTCTTCGCTCAAGTCGAATTTCAAAGTTACGAGGTTGTATCCCTCCGTCTTGCTGTATTTCGCGCGGTCGGTCGAGGCGTTGGCAAGAGTCGGAACGATCGCGTCGATTTTAAACGCGTCGCCGGCGAGACCTTTGTTTTCGTTGCCGGCCTCGTCAACGAGCGAAATCGTAGCGGAGTAGTCGCCCGAATCGTTCAAAGCCGCTGTGTACTCGAATTTATAGGTAGTTCCCTCAAGGTAAACGAAATTAAGCTGTTTCGTTCCGCCGATTACGAGCGCGGGCGGTTGTTTCAATTTTTCGCTCGTCGAAATTTCGTAAACTATCCGCGTTCCGGCCTTGGCGTTCTTCGGCGCCGCGGACGAGGAAAGCAGAATCGGCTTCGTGAAATCGAAGACGAACGCTCCGAGGTTGAAGCTCGCGGTGTTTCCCGCTTTGTCCATGAGCTCGACGACGACTCCGGCGGCTCCTTCGGACTCGGTTCCTTTGGCTTGATAAACGAAAGTATAGTCGAAGCCCTCGGCGGCCTGAACCTGATTCGCTTCGTACGATCCCGCTCGGACGATGGGATACCCTTCGGCAAGTCCGGTTCCGCCGTACATTTGTTTCATATCTTCGGTTACGGAAAAGGAAAGCGTAAGCGAGTCGTCTTTTTTGAGTTTTGTTCCGGCCGCGGGAGTCAGCGAAAATGCGGGGGAAGAAGCGATAGAAGGAGGCGAGACGTCTACGACGAAGCCGGTTGTCTTTACGTTAAAGTCGCAGTTTCCCGCCGCGTCGCAAAGCGAGTCGAGCGTAACGCCGTATTCTCCGGAGACAAAATTCGCGCCGACCGTTTTTTTCCATACAAGGTTCAAGCCGTTGGCCGACGCTTTTCCAAAGTCGATAACCGCGCCCGCGCCGTCGATGGTTGCGGCGGTCATGGAGACTTCGTTTGCTATCGGTTCCGTCAAAGTTACGAGATACTTAATCTCCGCGCCCTTTTTAGCGGGGTCGGGGCTTGCGCCCGCGCTCGCTGCGCCGGGTTTGGAAAAGTCGAAAACGACGTTCCCTCCGGCGACGACGGAAAATTGGTTGCCCGCTTTATCCTCAAGCTCTATTCTGACTTGATACGAACCGTCGAGGTCGTACTGATCGGTTTGGTGGACGTACTCGAAGGCGAGACCGTCGGAAGAATTCAAATCCATTTGAATCGAGCCGAGAATTACCGCAGGCTCTTTGGCGAGCTCCTCGGACGCCTTAAACCTTACGACGACCGTTTCGCCTCGTTTGAAAAGCGTCTGCGGAATTTCAAGATCGTAATACCAAGGCGCGACTCCGTCGGCCTCGAACGAAGAGGCGTCTAAACCGTACGCGCAGTTTCCGGCCAAATCGCATAAGTCGAATTTAAGCTCGTACTTCGTTTTCGGCGTCGATTCCGCAACGTAGTAAGAGTAACGGAATTCCGCGCCGTTGGCCGTCGGTCCGGCAAAGTCGGGCGACTGCGGAACGAGGATGTGCGCCGGGTTCCCCGCAAGCTCCTCGCTGACCGTTAAAGAGTATATTATAACCGAGTTAGCCCTTCCCAACGGGGGCTGAGGAACCGACGAAACGATGTAGGGCTTGGTAAAATCGAAACGGAAACGGGCGAGCTCCTCGAACTTGACGTTGCCCGCTTGATCGTGAAGCTCGGCCATTGCCAGCGCGACGCCTTCGCCGTCTTCTTTTTTAACGGTATAGTTAAAAGTGTAAACGTAACCTTCGTCCGGCGTTTCGGCTAGCGTCATGGTCGATTTCCCCAGCGCGACTACGGGAGGGGTTTCGAGCGGTTTAGCGACGTTGAAACTTACCTTTACCGCGTCGCCTTCCTTCAAATTGGCTTTTTGCGGCTCGACTAGTTTGTCGGTTACTTCCGGAGCCGTCTTGTCAACGGTGAAACCCTGTATGTTTTGGTAATTTTCCAAACAATTACCGGCGAGGTCGCAGAATTTGATTTTCGCGGCGTACTCGCCCGCCGAATCTTCGTCGGCGATTTTGCGTTTGTAGGAATAGCTAAGCCCCGACCGTCCCGCGTAAACGAAAGCCTCGGCGAGTCCGTTGGAGCCGTCTTTCGGCTCGACTAAAAGCGCGAGGGTTGACTCGTCCAACAGCTCGTTGGCGGTAATTGTGAGAACGACCATGGCGGACAGCTTTGCGAAAGAAGGCTGAGCCGAGGAATCCGCGACGAACGGAGCCAGATTGTCGATGGTTACCGCGCCGAGATTGAAAAATTTCACGTTCCCTATTTTATCCCTCAGCTCCGTCGTAACGGCGAAGGAGCCGTCCGCGTCCGACGAAGCGATCGGACGAGAAAACTCGTAAAGGCCGGATTCTTCGTTAAATCCGCCGTTCATTAAAAGGTCGCCGCATTTTACTATCGGCTCCTGAGCGAGCTCTTTATTTACTTTAAAGAGCGCCCATAGAACGTCGCCGCCTTTAATAAAACCGGCGACTATTTCGCCCGCTTCGTTTTTGCGTCCCACCTCGACGTCGCTCACTTCGGGCGTCGTCTTGTCTATCTCGAAAGTCCACGCCGCGTCGGTCAATTCGCCGGAATCGTTTCCGGCGGCGTCTTTCAGCGCGACGGCGAACGAGTAGATTCCAGCGGCGTCTTCGTCCTTGACGTTATGCGTATAAACGTAGGTTCTGCCGAGCGGCGCGCCGGACTTTAAAGACAACGGCGGATTTATAGTTACGGTTATTCCGTCCGTCTGCGACAGCTCTTCGCTGACGGTAATCGTAATTACGACGTCGCCGCCGACTTTTTGTTTGGAAGGGGTCGCGTAGGCGCTTATCGCCGCGGGCGCTGTAAAGTCGAAAGCGACCGTCTGGCTTAAAAGCTCGCTCGTCGAATTGAGCGCTTCGTCGGTCGCCGTAATATAAACGTTTTTAACTCCGTCGCGGTCGGTTTTTTTTGCGGCGTAAATAAACTTATACGTTTTCGTCCGGTCGTCGAAGGTAAAAGAATCGGCCGGCGCGCCGCCGATTTTAACCGAAGGATCGCCCGACAGCTTGTCGTCAAGAACGAATTCCACCGTAACTTCGTCGCCTTCCTTGGCAAGCTGCGGATAAACTTTAGGCTCGGTAATTTTCGGCAAAGTTCCGTCGATGCGGAACCCTTTGGCCGCAAGCCCCTCCTGCGGAGCGCAATTTCCCGCCAAATCGCAGAAAACCGCCTTTACCTCGTAAGAGCCGTCAAGCGAGCCGTCGGCGATTTTAAGGCGCCAGACGTACGCGTTCGAGCCGCTCTGCTTCTCGGCGGCGCCGAGATCGAGAGGCGGGTTGACGATAAGAGTCGGCGCCTCGGCGATTTCCTCGCTGGCGGTGAGAGAATAATACAGGGAATCGGACAGCTTGGCGAATGCGGGCTGGGCGTCTGAGCTCATTACCGAGGGCGCGGTGAAGTCGAATATTACCGGCCCGATACGCGCCTCTTCTCCGTTGTTGCCTGCAAGGTCGGTAATTACCACGGCGACCATTCCGCTTCCTTCCGGATCGTCCGACGCCGCGACGTGCGAATACTCGAAAGTAAGGCCGTCCTGCGAAACCGACTTTTTGGTCAGCTCGACGCGCCTGCTCCCGAAATCGACGTACGCCGCCGCCGATAAAAGCGTCTCGTCCGCCGTAAATGAAACAATCAGCTCCTCGCTTTCCTTGAAGCGCGTTTTGTTTACGGAAACCGGATTTCCCGTAAATTTGGGCGGAATCGTGTCGATCGTTACGGTTCCAATCTCTACGCTCTCAGTTTCATTCCCCGCTTTATCCGCGATTTTCTTCGCGATGACTTTGTAAATTTTCGTTATTTTATCGGAAATTTTCTTCGCGTCGTAGCGGTACGCGTAATGCAGCCCAACAGGAGCGCCTGCGAGCTCCATTTCGATCTCTTCCTCGCCCGAAGCGTCCGAGGAGAGAACGACCGACGAGACGAAGGCAAGCTCTTCGCTGGCGTCGAACTGCGCCGAGACGCTGGCCGACGGCCCGGCTATTTCAGGCGCGACCTGCGAATTTACAAGCGCGGGCGGCGTGAAATCGAACGACCATGCCGAGGCGAAATCGACCGCCTTTTTGTTTCCCGCGGCGTCGCTCATTTTAATTCTCAACCCCCGCGCCCCTTCGCCCATAGATTTATCGACCGCGAGAGAATAAGTATAAACTTTCGAGACCGAATCGTAGTTCGTTTTAAAAAATGCCGCTCCGTCGCTCGAATCGGCGTTGATTAGAATAACCGCAGGATCCGCGCCAAGCTCTTCGGTGACGCCTATCTTAACCTCTAAGGCGTCGCTTTCTTTCGCGGGTTTGTTGGCGTTTTCGCTTACGCTGCAGCTGGCTATCTGAGGCGGCGTAAAATCAAAAGTTACTTCACCCAATATAATCTCTCCGGGCGTATTGCCGCTTTTATCGACGACGCCTTCCGCCGCGACGTTCATCGAACCTTCGGTTTCGTTTCCCTTGACGGAATATTCAAAAGCGTATTTCTGCTCGGCGTCGTCCGCCTTCGGCTCCTTAACGACCGTAAATTCGCCGCCGACGGTTTCTCCCTTTTTAAATACGACTTTGGGAGTCATAAAAAGCCGTTCGTCAACCGTAAAACCGGCCGAGATTTTTCCGTCGGCTTTGACCGTCGCCGGAGTCAAGGTTTTTTCCGAAAGCTGCGGCGCGGTTTTGTCTCCGCCGGTCGCGAGCACGCAGCCTATTTCCGTTTTGCAAGTGTATCCGCCGGGGCAGTCCGAATCGGATTTGCACGTAATCGTTACGTCCGGCTGAATATCCAGCGGCATATTGCACGAAACCGCTAACGCTCCAAAACCGGCCAAAAATGAAAAAACAAAACCCAAACGCAAACTATTAGGCAGCATGAGGCCCTCCGTAAAGCGCTAACCGCGTTAAAGCATTTAATAATGCAAACGGCGCATGGTTCTTACAACATTTTACTTAAGTCTATAATTTTTTAATCGCTTAGTCAAAAATACAAGGCTACTTTTACTATTAGACAATAAAATCAGAATAATATTCTTATTTAGCCGCAGCGAATCCCTTGGCCTGTATTTGCAAATTTGAAATAATTTTTATTTTTTAGGCTGGAGGTTTTTCTCGTAAAGGCTCATCTCTTTGAGAAACCGCTTGGAAAATTTAGACGCGCACTTTTTCTTCACGGCGGTCATTATCGCCGCTGTCTGCGCCGACAACTGGCCCGCGAAGGAATCGGCGTCCATAAATTGCCCTTCCAGCGCGAATGAGTGAACCGCCTGACCGGTTGCGGCAAAATAAAGTTTGCATTCCGCAAGTTCCTTTTTGTCCTTCGCGCCTATTTTTAGCTCGCATGCGAGCAGGAAAGGATTGCCGGTTTCGTCGGACGCGGCCGTCATAACCTTTTTAAGGTTTGTCCCCTTCGGAAAGTCGAGCCTGCCGTCCTTAAATCGCTTTATCCAAATAAAATCAATCTTTTCAAGCTCGGCCTCAAACTTTGCGGGCATGGTATCGACGTATCTGTCGTTGTCCGCGTTCTTGGTAAGGTTGTCGAAAAGCGAAACGTATATTTTTATCGCAAAACCCTTTTGAGCGTCGTAACGCGCCCAAACGGAGCCTTTTTCTATTTTTTCGGTAGTCAGGCCGTACCCCTGACCGTTGAGGATTTTCGACAGCGCGCCGGCGCTTATTCCTTTAACGATAATGTCGAATTCGCTCGTCGTATCTTTCCCTTTGGCCAATTTAACGGCCCTGACTTCCGCCACCCTCGGATTGTTGGCGAGGTTTTCAAGCAGGTCGTTGTTGTGATCGGCGTCTTCCACGCCGGTTACGGTCAGTTTGACCGTAAACTCCCGCGTTCTGTGGCTGTTAATGGTTCCCGCCGCCCAATTCGCCGTTTCTTTGAAATATTTATCAATCAATTCAGTAAACTTTATCTTTGGCGAGTCGCCCAACTCTTTGGCCGCGCGCATGTGCGAGTTTACCTTGTCGCCGGTATCGACATTAAAAACGTACGCCGTATATTCCGAGACGTAAAGATTTTGCTTTTGCTCGTTTACGTTTTTGTCGGTCATTTTTACCGAGCCGTCTATAAGCAGAACGTAGTCGGCGGAGGCGCTGGAAAAAGAATCGACGAACTTGCCTTCCTTAATTTTTTCCAGCCCGGCTTCAATCAGACCGGACAATTCGTTGCGGTCCGCCGCAATAGCTCCTCTAGCTTTCAGTTCGGACGCGAATTTATCGCTTGCGTCGTGGTAGGCGGCGCTTGCTCCCTCGTAGGTCATATAAGTAATCACGGCGATTTTAGGAACCGGATCGTTGAACTTTTCTTTTTTTGAAGTCTGCTGCGCGTCGCCCGAATCGGACGGAGCCAAAATCATATCTTTCGCGTCGGCGTAATTAAAAAACGCTGCGGTCAACGCGGCGAGCGCTAAGCGTAAAAAAGTTGAGCTTTTCATACGGCGTCTCCGTAAGATTAATAATTGTGAAGAAATTGTAAGGAATATACCACAAAGCGAACCGCTTGTCGAGCGCGCAAACGATTGCGGCATATTTTCGTTTTTGTAGAAGGACGCGCCGAAGCCTTAAAACAAAATCTTGAAGGGATTGAAAGTCAATAACCCGGCTCGCAAGCGCCTAGATTGTCGTTATCCAATTGGGCGGCGAACGCGCCGTCCCGCGGATTAAGAAAACTTTATACGGATCGCGTTGACGGACTCGTTAAGCGACTTGCATTGACTAATGCCGCGGCTTGGATTACTTACTTTTTAGGAGGCTCGCAATGGCCAAAGTTTATTTCCGCTACGGGGCGATGAGCGCAAGCAAAAGCGCCAACCTGCTGATGAGCGCGCACAATTACGAGGAACGCGGCATGCGATCGCTGCTGTTCAACTTTGCAAAGGACGTTCGTTTCGGCGAGGGCGTCGTCGCCTCCCGCGTCGGCATAACCCGCGCTTCGATTCCCTTCGACGCGGACACCGACTTTTTTGCCGAAACCAAAAGCCGCGCCGAAGACGGAGGCGTAGCGTGCGTATTCGTGGACGAAGCGCAGTTTTTAAAAAAGGAGCAGGTTCTCCAGCTCACTGAAATAGCGGACAAACTAAAAATTCCCGCGATTTGTTACGGTCTGCGCACCGACTTCCGCGGCGAGCTCTTCGAGGGAGCCATGTGGCTTCTGGCGTGGGCCGACTCAATCGAGGAAATTAAAACGATTTGCTGGTGCAACCGCAAGGCGACTTTCAACGCCCGCGTTGACCGCTCTACCGGCCGTATGATTACCGAAGGCGAGCAGATGAAGATAGGCGCCGAAGATTATATTTCGCTTTGCCGGCGCCATTGGAAGGAACGCAAGACCAATGGTTGACCCGGTCTCCGCGTCGCGGCCGCTTCCGCTAAAAAGACTTTCCCGCGCTCCGACCGTCAGACTAGGCGCGATAATCTGCGCCGTCTCGGCGCCCCTCCTCGCCGCCGTCTTCAACCGGGATTGGCTTTACGTCGCCGCGGCGATTAACATTGCCGCGCTGGCTCTTGCGGCGTTCGACTATTTCCGGCTTTCTTCGGCGGTTAAACTGGAGGTCAGGCGGCTTTGCGGCGCAGGCCAGCAGGCCGGCAGAGCCTTCGACGTTTTTGTTTCGATCGCAAATCTTTCCGACCGTCCCATAACGCTGGACTGGCTCGACAGTTTCCCGCAGCGGTTCTCCGCGTACGGCGGAAGCGCGGCGGAAGGCCGGGCTCGAATCGAGGCGAGAAGCGAGTTTAAGACGAGCTTTAAACTCGTATCGCATGAACGCGGCGATTTCGCCTTCGGAGCGTTTTACGTTGGAACGACTGGTTTTTTGGGGCTCGTCAAGGCGGTTTTCGCTTTTGAAGAAGAGCGCCCTGTAAGAATTTATCCCGCCTCGCCGCTCGATTTGGGACGGTTCGGCCTCGCGCGCAGACTGTCTGGAAGCGCCGGCAAAAAGCCGGTTCGCCGGGTTGGCGCCGGCGGCGAATTCGAGAATTTGCGCCCGTATCAAACCGGAGACGACCGCAGGCTTATCGACTGGAAGGCGACGGCGCGCATCGGCGGGCTTATCGTCCGCCAGCAGTCGTTCGAGAAAGACCAAACCGTAATGATATGCCTCGACAAAGGCCGCCAGTCGCTCGGCGAGGAGGGCGGAACCTCGCGGTTTGAAAAAGCCGTCGCCGCGGCGATAACTCTTGCGCACGAAGGAATCAAGGCGGGCGACAGGGTAGGCTTCGCTCTGGTGGGGCGCGGGCTTGAAAGGGTCGCTCCTCCGGCTTCCGGCGCAAACCAGCTAAAAGTAATACGCGACGCCTTGTTCGACGTACAACCCGGCGATATTGACGCGGACTTCGAGACCGGCATGTCGCAGTTGAAACGACTCCTCAAACGAAGGGCTCTGGTGGTCGTAATAAGCGACGCGCCGGACGCGCCTTCTGGAGACAATATTGCGAAAGGCCTGCGTCTTTTGTACGGAAGACATCTCGTCGTGGCCGCCTGTTTAAAAGACCCGGAACTAATCTCTATAGTCGAATCGGAGCCGCGGGACGACGAGGAAAGACTGCGTAGAATCTTTGCCTCAAGACAAAACAGGGAACGCGCGCTTGCGCTTGGCAGGCTAGCGTCCGAGGGCGCGAACGTGCTGGACGTAGCCGCGTCGCGGCTGTCGCTTGCGCTGCTTGAGAAGTATCTCGACGTAAAAACCAGAGGAGCGTTGTAAATGCCCGTAATTACTTTCCTTCCGCAGAAGGCGTCATTCGAGGTAAAAGCCGGAACGACCATTTTGGACGCGGCGATTGAAAACGGAGTTCCGCTGGTTTACTCGTGTAAAATCGGCCGCTGCATAACCGACCTTGTAGAAATTGTATCGGGAATGGAGAACCTCAGCGCGCCCGATCCGGACGAAGAAAACACGCTTGAAATTATGGGGCGCGAAAACGCGCGGCTGGCGTGCGTAACGAGGATTTTGCGCGGCGAAACGGTCGTGGACGTATCGGAAGTAATGGCCAAGATTAAAAGATAATAGCGTTCTCCGCGGCATTTTTTTAGAAATTAACCGTTATACGTTAATCGTCTCCATCGTAACGCCGGAATCGGTTTCTAGGCCGAAGTAATCGGTAATGGGTTTGGCGAGGCGGTTCATTCGGGAAAATAAGCTCACGCGCAGCTGCTCGATTATGCCGTTTCCTTTGCTCACAATGCGCTCGGAGCCGATTAGAATAAGCCACTTTTTAGGCTCGTTCGGAATTTTTATGCGGTGAGAAAGCTTTAAATCAAGCAGGCTTTTGCGGATGTTCGGCTGCTCCATGTAGCCGTAATAGCCTTGGACGGATACGACGGTGCCGTAGCCGTCCTGAGAGAAGGTTATTATTTTATAACGTTCCTCCTCCGCGACATACGGGCTGCCGGTTTGAATAATCGACAGGAATATAAGGTGCTTTGGAAGCCGCTTCCAGTTGTGGTAATGCTCCGCCATCACCGGCGGAACGGTGTCTTCCTTGTTGTTAATAGGGCGGGAAGCCATGACTACCAGCGACACCGAGTTTCCCATGTCGAGGTATTGCGGCTTATGCTCGATGATTTCCTTGACCGTCAGGTTGTAGCCCGGCTGGCGTTTCTGGTACATCTTTCCTATCCACGCCCGCCCGAACCGCCACGTGTCCATTATTATAAAAACTCCCAACCCGATGACGACCGGCACGTAGCCGCCGTCAACGAATTTAACCATGTTTGCGCCGAAGAACGACAAATCGACGATGAAAATGGGTATGATTATCGGCAGCAGAATGCGCAGCTTCCAATGCCAAACCGTGCGGGCGATGACCGCGAAGGCGAAAGTGGTTACGACCATCGTTCCGGTAACGGCGATTCCGTACGCCGCCGCGAGCGCGCCGCTGTTTTTAAACGCGAACACCAGCCAAATGCAGCCGATAAACAATACTCCGTTGATGAACGGCAGATAAATCTGTCCTTTTATTTCGGAGTTTGTGTGAATGATTTTGAGTCGAGGGAACAGACCAAGAGCCATAGCCTGCTGAGTGAGAGAGAACGCGCCGGAAATCAAGGCTTGGCTGGCTATTACAGTGGCTATCGTGGCTATTATTACCACCGGTATGAGCGCCCACGACGGAGCGAGCGAGTAAAAAACGTGGTTTTCGGCTATCGCCTTGCCCGATAAAAGCACGGCTCCCTGCCCAAAATAATTTAGACACAGGCACGGCAGAACCATGAAAAGCCACGCTTTTGCTATAACTCCGCGCCCGAAATGCCCCATGTCGGCGTACATAGCCTCGACTCCGGTAACGCACAGCACCACCGCGCCGAGAATGAAGGCGGAATGGTAGGAATGCGCCTTTATTAGAGCGGCCGCGTAAATCGGGTTGAAGGCGGCTAAAATCGCCGGGCGTTGGACGACGTTTAAAACGCCCAACACCGCTATCGTCGCAAACCAAACCACCATGGCCGGACCGAAAAGCCAGCCGATTTTGTGAGTTCCGTATTTTTGAATGGCGAATAAAGCCAACAATATTAGTATGGTTAAGGGAATTACTAAATCTTTCGCGCCGGGCGCGATGATTTTGAGCCCTTCGACCGCGGAAAGAACTGAAATGGCGGGCGTAATCATTCCGTCGCCGTAAAGCAGCGCGGCGCCGATGAGTATCGCGATTGTAACCATTGATTTCAAGAAAGGATGAACCGTTTCTGCGGCGCTTTTGCCTTCCGGAATTACTACTTTCTTTTTAAAAATCGAATTCGATTTCGCCGCGTTTTTTTTGCCGGAGGATTCCGCTTCGTTTGCGTCCGCCGCGGGCGAGGCTTTGCTCCTTTTGACGAACAACCCTAAAAGCGCGAAAATTCCTCCCTCGCCTCCGTTGTCGGCTTTCATAATAAGCATGACGTACTTGACGGTAACAACCATCATCAGCGACCAAAAGATAAGCGAAAGAACGCCGAGAATGTTTTCGGGCGAACGCTCCATATCGTAGTGGCCGAAGAACGTTTCGGACATGACGTAAAGCGGCGAGGTGCCGATGTCTCCGTACACCACGCCCAGCGCCCCGACCATCAATCCGAGTTTGGCCGTTTTCTTAATCATTTTTATTAATCGTTTAATTAACAGGCAAATATTATAATGCCAATCAATAAAAAGCGGTATCTTTTAAAATGCAAAACGCAATTTGTCAAGGCCGTTAACCTTTTCGCCTTTTCGGCTTTTCGGCGATTAGGTTTGTTTTATTGACTGATTTTTGTCAAACTGTTATACGTTTTAAAGTTTGAAAGAGGCTCTTTTTAATTCTCGCGCATCGGAGGAAATAATGCTGAAGCTGGTTGAATGCGTTCCTAATTTTTCTGAAGGCAAAGATAAATGCGTCATCGACGCGATAGCGTCCGCGGTTAGGGAATCCGGCGGCGTAAAGCTGCTCGGAGTCGATCCGGACGGCGATTACAACCGCGTCGTCGTAACTTTCGTAGGAGACCCAGATTCGGCGGTAAACGCCGCATTCAACGCGGTAAAAAAGGCGTCGGAGCTTATCGACATGACCAAGCATAAGGGCGAACATCCGCGTTTGGGCGCGACCGACGTCGTGCCGTTCATTCCTCTTCAGGGAGTTACAATGCAGGACTGCGTGGAATTGTCGAAAAAACTCGGCAAAAGAGTAGCCGAAGAGCTTAAAATTCCCGTTTACCTTTACGCCGAAGCCGCGCAGAAGAAAGACCGCGTCAAACTGCCGACCATTCGCGAGGGCGAATACGAAGGGCTGCCGCAAAAACTGCAAAATCCGGAATGGGCTCCCGACTTCGGAGAGCCGGTTTTTAACGCCAAGTCCGGCGCGACCGTTACCGGCGCGCGCTTTTTCCTCATCGCTTACAACATTAATTTGAAAACCGCCGACGTCGCGCTGGCGGACGACATCGCGCAGACGGTTCGCGAGTCCGGACGCATCCTGAAAGACGCGCAGGGGAATAAAATACTCGACGAATTCGGCAAGGCGAAGCGTCAGCCGGGCATTCTTCCGGCGACTCAGGCGAAAGGAATCGAGCTTTCGGCGCACGGAATTACGCAGGTTTCCATGAACCTGCTGAACTACAACGCAACGCCGCCGCACGTCGCGTTCGAGACGGTAAAGAAACTCGCCGCGGAGCGCGGAGTGGAAACGATGGGCAGCGAGCTGGTCGGCCTCATACCGCTGGAAGCTCTGCTTCTGGCCGGCAAATTCTACGTCGAGAAAGCCGGCGGCAATCCATCCGAGGCGTCGGAAGAGGAACTGATAGACGCGGCGGTAAAATCGCTCGGCCTTTCAAGCCTCGCGCCGTTCGTTCCCGCGGAAAAAATCATCGAATACCAAATTAAAAACGACGCGGGATGCTGCGGCTGCGTCAAAAACGGCCGCTTGGCATCGATGAAGCTGCGCGAGTTCGTAGATTTGACGGCAAGCGACGCGCCCGCTCCCGGCGGGGGTTCGATAAGCGCGCTTTCGGGCGCAAACGCCGCCGCGCTTTGCGCGATGGTCGCAAGGCTGACTGTAGGAAAAAAGAAGTACGTCGAGGTCGAGGAGCTGATGAGGCGGACAGCCGAAGCCGCGGACAAAATAAAAGACCGTTTCGTCGAACTCATCGACGAGGATACCGCCGCGTTCGACAAGGTTATGGCCGCTTTTGCGCTGCCCAAAGAGAGCGACGAAGACAAAGCCAAACGCGCCGCCGCGATTGAAGAGGCGACAGTTCTGGCGAGCGAGGTTCCGTTGGAGAGCGTCCGTCTTGCCCGCGAACTTATGACCTGCATCGAGACGGTTTTAAGCAAAGGAAATAAAAATTCCGCGTCGGACGCGGCCGTCGCGGCTGCTCAGGCCGTAGCGTGCGCTCAAGGCGCGGCGATGAACGTATTCATCAATACGAGTTCGCTTAAGACGCCTTCGACGGCCGACAAGCTCAACGCCGAAACGCGCATACTGCTTGGCGAAGTAGAAAAACGCGGAAACGCCGCCGTCGAGGAGTTCAGGAAGTCGTTTAATATGTAGTAGCGCGAGGAACAAATGAAAATTAACCGCTTGGCATTTTTCTTTATTGCGTCGTCGCTGGCCGCCTTGGCCGCGGCGGGATGCGGCGGAGGCGGAACCGGCTCTAACGGAGGAGACGCCGACGAAGAGGCGGCGGAAGAAGCCGCCGCTAAAATAATTACTCTTCGCATAAAAGGAAATCTCAAGCAGGTTTACGACTACAACATGGACGTTTGCAGCGCGCCGGTTCCCGTGGCTGGAGAAGACCCGGCTAAATACTTTCAGGCGGAGGGTGAGTTCGACGCGCTTTCGTTTGATTACGGCGAAAAGCGATACGGGATGAACCTTTTTGTTTACGCCGAGAGGGTGGGCGGCGCGGCGGAGGACGAGGAGCCCGCGGACGAGGTCGTCAAACTTAACCGAATAGAAATAAAATACGACGCTCCCCCGACGTGGGCGACGACGGCCATCCCCGACCAAACAATCGAGCTTGCGGCCGAGGTTCCCGTCGGCGGAACCTCGACGCTTTCTTTCGAGTTGTTCGACGGGCAGTCGGCGAAACTAATAAGCTCAATTCTCGACTCGCCCAATCTCAATCCGCCCAAGGAAATGTGGGCTGGAATGCGCGCCAACATTACGCTCGTCGGCTACGCGCAGTCCGGCGCGGAAATCAGAGGAACCTTCGCCTACGGGCTGAATATTTGCAAAGGATGCGTAGTCTCCAAAGCGTCGCCCGCCTCGATTTGCTGCACGACCGACGCGGACCCGAACGAAAAAACGCGCATGCAAAATTTCCGGCGCTTTCTTTCCACGCTCCCCGATCAGAACGTCCGCTGCCACCTGTTTTACGATAACGACATTATTTACTGCTCGTGGCTGAAAAAGTGCTACGACGAGCTCGGATGCGCTTCTTTCGGCTGCGCCAAATAGCCCGCCGCATGAGCTCGCCCTACCGCGAAAGTTTGGAGCGGTTTTTAAAAAGCCGCGGCTCTTCCGGCGGCCTCGAAGAATGGCTTTCCGACGCGGTTTCGTTTATGAACGACGAGGAATATTCAAGCTTTTGCGAAAAAATTAAAGAGAGCTCCAAAGACGTAATAAGAGCTTGGACGCTTTGGGCTTCCGCCGGAATTTTTGGAGCGCACAGATTTTATCTGCGAGACCGAAAAGGCGGATTTCTTTTTTTGTTCACGCTGGGTTTTATAGGTTTCGGCCTGCTTTACGATCTTATAGTTTACGGCCAAAATTTGAGGGAATACAACGTCCGCGTTGAGGCCGACGCCGCGCTCGCGATACTTTCGGAGCGCTTGACGAAAGAAGAAATCGAGGCTACTTGACGTTTTTAGCCGCAATGCGCAGCGCCTCTTCCTCGCTTATTTCAACAAGGCAAAGTTTCTTCTTTAAATCCGCCGTCAATATCTCGTAATCTTCGAGCATATCCTCCGCCACCCTAAGTTTAAGCACAAACGGATCGCCGCATAAAGTCGATTGCGTAAGCAGTCCGTCGTGTCCCTCGCATATGAAGTGAAACATTCCCACGCGCTCCTTCGGAACGCATACGTAGCGCAAAACGAGGCCGCCGGAAGAGCGGCTCACGGTTTAATTCCTTTCTCCATGCGGAACGCGGCGTCCTGAACGAAGGAAGGAAGCTCGAACGACGCCTTTCCGCCGCTTCCGACATTAATCGCCGCGCCCTGAGAGACGGACGAGTCGTAAGCGTTTATGAATTTGACGCTCCACGTCCCGCCTTCCAGGCCGTAAAGCTCGATTTTTGCGCCGGTTATCAGAGCTTTGGTCTGCGAGTCGTCGGCGCGGTTCGTCCAAACGTTTTTTGCGTTTTTAACCCAGCCCAGGCATACGCTTTTTCCGCAAAGGGCGAAAACCGACAGCTTTGCGTCTTCGTCAGCCGAAGCGAGCGCGTCTATTTTTTTCAGGCCGCTTTCGCTGAAATTTATTCCTTCCACTATTTTAGCAATCGGCGCGAAGTGAAAATAAAGGTCGCCGGGATCGACGACGTTATCCCACCACCAGTGCATTCCGACTCCAAAAGATCCTCCGATTAAGCCGCTCCACAGAATATCGTGGAAGGCGACGTTGTAAGGATCGCGCGCTTTGGTTTCCGCGGGGCCGCGGTAATCTACGCCGAGCTCCGACGCAAGACACGGCTTGCCGAAGCGCGAGACGAAATCGTTTATCGTATTAGGTATAACCGCGGTGAAATCGGGGTCGAAGCCTTCGTATCCGTAAATGTGAAACTGCGAAAAGTCGATGTTCGGCAGAGAAAAAAGAGCGTCGTCCAATCCTATAAGCGAGGCTATGAAGCCCGAGTTGCTTGTAGTAACCATATGGCCGTAGGGGTCGGCGGCTTTAATATGAGCGGCCATTTCCTCGTGCCACGCCGCTATGGGCTCGGCTTTAGGCTTGTCCGTCAAATCGACTTCGTTGAAAAGCTCCCACGCCAGCAGGTTGGGGCTGTAACCCCACCGCGCGACTATATAATCGAGCTTTCGCTTCGTCAGTTTCTTCGCTTCCTCGTCGGTAAAGAATTTTGACGGCGAGTCGAGCGGACCGCCGTTTTTCGCGTTGTACGGATTGGCGTCCCACTCGGAATTGTTGTTGATTGAAAAAGCGCCGTGATTTACGAGACAGAGCATTACGTAAACGTCGTATTTTGCGGCCAATGAAAAAAGATAATCAAGCTGAAAGGCTCTGTCCAGCCTATGCGAGTAGTTTCCGAGAACGGGAGACGCCGAGCCGTCCGCGCTCGTCCATTCAAGGCCGAATGCCCAGCTCGACATCCATACCCGAATGTAATTGCCGCCGTTATCCGCGAGTTTTTTAATCCAATCTTCGTACGCCGCCGTTCCGCGGGAGTCGTACCAGCCCATATTTTCGCCTATCGCGAAAAAAGAGCTTCCGTCGTCGAATTCTACGCATCGAGCGCCGGATTCGCTTGCGCGCGCAAACCCTTTTTTATGCTCGGCGGAAGCTTTCGCCTCAATGCAGCTTTTTTCAATAAACGACTCGCCCAAAGCCGTTTTTACGAAAAAAGAAAGCTCGTATCTTCCCGCGGCGTTCGGCGTAAACCGCAGCTTCCAGAGGGGCTCGCCGTTTTTTGTCAAAACCTCCGAGCCGTTTTTTAACGCGCGGTCAAAACCTTGATAATAAAACGCGGAGAGTTTTTGCTCCGCGCCGTCCGGACGTTTTATTTTAGCGTAAACTTCCGCTTCTTCTTTGTCGAAAGGATTCTGCGCGGCGTAAGCGACCGAAACGTTCTTTTCGTACATTTCGTACGTTACGGCGATTTCACAACTAGAATTTGCCTCGTCGTTTAGACCGGAAGCGCACGACGCCGAGGCGAAAGCGAAAAACGCCGGCGCCGCGGCGAACGCCCAAAAGATATTATTTGTTTTGCGCGCGCAAATTTTTTTTCGCGAAATAAACAATACGGCCGCGACTGCGAGCGGGGCGAAGGCGAAGCCGTCCGACTGCCCGGCGCATCCGTCGGATGATGATTTTTTCTTAGAGTTATCGGCGTATTCTAATTCGGCGTCGTCCCGTTCTTCCGGCGCGTCAAGCGTCTCTTCGTCGAAGTCGGTTAAGTCGGCCAAGTCGGCCAAGTCGGCCAAGTCGGCGTTTTCGGTTTCGGCGGCTTCTTCAGGCGGCGGTTCGATTTCAGGCTTCGCGTCCGCTTCCGTTTGAGCCTCGTCCTCGTCTGCGTCCGTCAATAACTCTCCGTCGTCGTCGTCGAGTTCCGCCTCCGAGGCGTCGTCTTCCGCTTCTTCGTCGCCGTCCCGCGCCGCGCAGTTTTCATCGACGCAACCGTCGCAGTCGTTGTCGAACCCGTCGCACGATATTTCTTCAGGCTCGTAGGTTTGCGGATATTCGCAAATCCACAGCGCTTGGTCGCATTTAGGCGCGGTTCCTTCGCATACGCCTTTATAAAGGCAGGTTATCGGAGGCGGATTTTTTAAAACGTCAACGTTGTCGGTTTTGCCGTCGCAGTCGTTGTCGAGCCCGTCGCATATCTCTTCGGGCGGGACGGTAGGAACGCAGCAGACGTTCCCTTCGTCGGTCCGCGAATTGCAGTTGTCGTCAAGGTTGTTGCAAAGTTCCGGTCTGCCGAGGCACTGCGTTTGGTCGCAGCTCTTGTTGCGGGGCAGGCAGTACGAGCCGTTGCAGGCGTATAAATCCGGGTTTGGGCAGGTTTTATCGGGGTTGCACCTGCGGACGCAATATTTGTGCATAGGGTCGCCGTACAGCTCAAGGCATACGCCTTCAAAACAATCGGAATTGACCGCGCAAGTCATGCAGGTTCCGGCCTTGCCCGCCCCGCAGACGCCGTCCTCGTCGACGTATCCGTCGCAGTCGTCGTCCATGCCGTCGCATATTTCTTCCGAGGGAGCGCAAACGTAGCATACAAGCCCTTCGTCCTTCAAGCCGTCGCAGTCGTTGTCGCGAGCGTCGCAGATTTCCGTTTGCGGAACGCAGCCGTCGTCGAATAATAAGGCGGCTTCAACCGCTTTTTGGGCGTTAATGCGGCCGTAACCGTAAAGGTTTGAGCGGCCGTTTTGGTCGTACGCGCCGCGGGCCGCGTCTATTTTGTCGGCGGTATCGCGGGCGATTTTTTTTACCTGTTTCCAAGACAAGCCGGGGCGCGCCGACATAATAAGCGCGTAAACGCCCGACGCCAGAGGCGCCGCGCCGCTTGTGCCGCCGAAATCGTCCGCGTAATCGCCGTAAGAGTAGCCCGAAGAGCCGGCGTTATCGACCGTCGTTATTCCGTTGATTCCGCCGCTGGAAGGCGCGTTGATTTCTATCTCGGCGCCGTAGTCGCTGTAATCCGAGCGGATTCCTTGATCGTCGCTCGCCGCGACGGCGATCGAGTTTTTATACGCCGGATAGCCGTCCGTATTTACCGGCTCGGAGCCGTTGCCCGCCGCGAAAACGACCAAAGTTCCAAGCCCGCCGCGCCCGTAATTAAGCGCGTAATCTACCGCCTCGGCGGTCGGCTTGGGGATGGGGACGGCGGCGCGGTTGTTGTCGGGAACGCCCCAGCTGTTTGAAATAACCCATGCGCCGTTTTTAACCGCAAAAACGAACGCGTTCGCTTCGTCCCGAGTCAAAAGGTATTCGCCCAAAAGGCGTATCGGAATAATTTTGCACTCCGGGCATACTCCCGAAACGCCTATCCCGTCGTTTCCTTTCGCCGCCGCCGTTCCCGCGACGCAAGTGCCGTGGCCGTCGTACTCGCCCGGAGCCGGTTCGTCGTCGTCGTCAACGTAATCGTATCCGTCGAGACAGTTTGGCGCCAAATCAGGATGCGGGCAATCTACTCCGTCGTCAACGACCGCGATTACCGCGCCTTCCCCCTTGGTTTTATCCCACGCTTTGTCGGCTTTGACGTCCGCGCCCGCGGTCGCGCCGTTCTGTCCGACGTTGCGCAGATGCCACTGGTTTGGAAACAACGGGTCGTTTGGGACGAACTTTTTTTGAACGTTATGGGCGAACTCAGGCGCAGCCCACTCAACAAACGGGCTGGAATGCGCTCCGTTGGCCGCGTCGAGCGCGCGCTGCGACGGGGCTTTGAGCTCGAAAACCCGGACGAACGGAGAGAAGTCTAAAGAGCTCAGAGGCTTAAGTCCGCGCTTTTGCGCGAAGCCGAGAACGTCGTTGAAAGTAGTTCCCGGTTTGAATTTGACGAACAATTCGCCGTTTGGATAAAAGAGCGCCTTCTCGCCTATTGCATAAACCGGCTGCGCCGTTTTAACCCCCCGCGCGCGCGATAAGGCGGAAACCGCGGAAATGTAGCTTTTTTCGGACAGGGGTTCGGCGAAAGCCGCGCTCCAAACGCCGGAGCCGTTTATTTTTTTTGCCGAAACGACGCGGTCGTCGATCTCCGATAAACGGCGGCTCAAATCTTCTTCCGAAGCGTCCTCCGAAATTACGCTTACGCGGTCGTAAACGTAATTCATTTCAATTCTGCGGCCGTCGTAAAGCATAAACGGGCGAGCGGATTGTTCCGAGCCCCCGCCGACCGAGACCGCCGCCGCGATTGAAGCGGCGCAGGCGATTATGAACAGCGATTTTTTCATGGATGAACTCGTTTCGCAAAAAAAAGCCGACGCCGATAAATAAGGCGCTACCGCCTGAAGGGAAGATTTGGCAAACTCTTTTCAAGCTCTTCATAAAGAGCCCGCCACGTTTTAAAGTCGGCTTCCTCGGCGCGCAGGCCGCGGGGCAGGGACGCGGCGCGATAAGCCGCTTCGACCGCCTCTTTTGGGATTCCCGCGGATGTCAGGTTGTTTGAAAGCAGTCGTCTTCTTCGGGAAAAGGCGGCGTAAATCAGTTTGTACAAATCCCGCGGCCGCGCTTCGATGAGCGGATTTTCTCTCGGAAACAAATTCAACACGGCCGAATCGACTTTAGGCTGCGGCGTAAAAACCGACGGCGGAAAGGCCGCGCCTTTTTTAGCCTCGAAGTAAACGGCGCAAAAGATTGCGGCGGGCGAAGATTCTCTGCGGCCGGGCGGCGTCGTCATTTTGGCGACGAACTCCTTTTGCAGCAAAAAAGAGGCTCCGCTCGCGGCGTCTTTTTCGCGCAGAAATTTTTCTATAATCGGCGTGGATGCGTCGTAAGGCAGGTTGCCCGCGAACCGCATCGCGCCTCCGTTTTCCTTCGCCGTCAGGCAAAAGTCGAGTTTAAGCGCGTCCGCGTTTACAACTTCGACGTTGGAGCCCTCGAACCGCTCCGCAAGGTTTGCCGCAAGCCGAGCGTCTATTTCGACGGCGATTACTTTATGGAATTTTTCCGCAAGAACCGCGGTGAGGCTTCCGGTTCCCGCGCCGATTTCCAAAACGGTTTCGCCGGGGCGGACGCCGCCCAGTTCCGAGGCCGCCTTCCGCGCCGCGTCCTGAGAAATCATAAAATTCTGCGACAGCGACCCGTTCGGCCGGGCGTCGATATGTTTTAAAACTTCAATCGGATTTTGCCACTGCGACATGAGGCCGCGCAAAAGCTCATTTGCCCGCGGGCTGGACGTTCGTGTAACGGTCCAGCCTGAGCAGATTATTGAGCTTTGTATAAAGTATTTTGCTCATGTTGTAGGAAGGCTGGAACTCGACCCTTCTGCGTTTGTCTAGGAATCGGATAATTTCCACTATTCCCTGCACGCCGGCGGTTTGAAACAGCTTGCGGATGAGGGTGAGAAGGAATTCGTCCAAATAGAGGAAGTAGGAATCGTAGCGGAATTTATGCGTGATTTTTTTCCGGTTTTCAAGCAGCTGTTCCCACCATATTTCGTTCGTCTCCGGATTTACGAAAAGCCCTTGATATAAAGGAGGGTATTTTTCGCGGAAAGCGTTTAAAATCTGTTGGAACTCGGCGTTGCCGCGCTGGCCGGTAGCGCGGATAATCACGCGTCGTATTTCTTCGTAAAGCGCGAAATACGTTTTCGCGGTTTGTATGAACGGATCGCTCTCTTCGTTTACTTCAAACGGTTTCGGCTCGCCCGCCGCTCCCAGGTAAAAGTCGAATTTGCACGAAGCGTGATTCGCCTCTACGAAGCCTCTGAAGAGAGCTTCGTCCTTGGTTTGTACGAATTCTCCCTTTTCGCGGTCGAAGTAAAACCAAGCCGACAGATTGCCGCGCTCGAACACGGCGGGCATAGAAACTCCGTCGTGAACCAGATTTAACGCGAACAGCTCGCCTCCCGCGGCGGCGGCTTCCAACCCGGTGGAATAGTGCATGACGTCGCCCGCGGCGCTTATGTCGGGCGGCGTGGAGAAAAAAATAGACATGACTGCCGCGAGCAGCTGATCGAGCTCCATGACGAGTATCGTCGCTTCAACGCCGAAATCTTTTAGCGCGTTGACCGGCGAGCAGGTTTGAAGGGGAAGAATTTCTCCGTTTATCGTGCAAAGCGCGCTGTAAACCGGTTTGCCTTCGGTTACGAGTATTGTGAGGTTCTTGTCGTCTCCGACGACGGAAACGTACCCTTGAAAATTCTCAATGCGCTGGCACATGTCGCCGACGATTGTAGTGAGAAATTCGGGGTTCGTTTTATAAATGCTTAATCGTTGTCTGTTAAACGGCCACAACATAGTTTTTTCTCAAACGAAAAAATTAACGCTTTGAAACATTATATTAACCATATAAACGCGCGTTTGACAACATTTATTTACTTAAAACTTGCTTATCGGCGGTTTTGCCCGATTCGTTGGCGGGCGGCTTAAATTATCTTATCAATATTCCCGCGGTCGGCGCCAGCAGGCTCTCGCCGCGCAAAAGGCCGCCAACAAAACCGAAAATAGCGCCGAAAGCGGCGAAGCGTTCGACGAACATCCGCCGCCGGTTTCTTTCTTTTCTTCCGCCTTCGGCTCCGCGAGAGGACAAGCCGAGTTGTCCGCGGACGGCGTTTCGCTCTTCGACAAATCGGGCTTTTCGCAGTAAGGTTGAACTGCCGCGTTCAGCTGCAAATCGTACGGAGGATTTGCAGGGTCGATTGCCGCCAGCTTAATCTTTACAACAAGCGCCGCCTTAGCCGAATCTTTCGCGTAAAAGTATCCGCCGCCGTTTGAATTATCGGCCAGAATTTTAACGGCGTAGCCTGCGTCGTTTTTTTCCAAGCTCGCGAATCCTTCCCCGCCGCTCATTTCGCCGGTTTCGAGATTCAGCGAGAACGAGGCCTTTTTTTCAAGCTCCGCGCCCGAAGCGTCTTCGTAAACGACCTCCGCTTCCAGCGTTCCCTTCCCTTTCATCTTCGCCGAGTCCGCCTGAATTACGGCGACGTAATAAGGGTAAACCATTTCGGGCGCAAGGTTCTCCGCCTTCGGGCTCATATCGAACGGAATTTCAAAGTCGGCGAAAACGCCCGGAGCCTCCGGCAGCGTTCTTACGTCGGCTCCTTTGTATTTTACCGCGGCCCCCCAAGCGGTCAGGCGCGGACGGAGCGGGAAGCCGAAGGAAACGAATCGCGATTTGTCCAGCGCGCCCGCCTTGCTTTGCAAAATCGTGCCGATTACGTGGGGGTTTTCCAATAGGCGGTCGGTTATATCCTGTATATTTTTATCCAAAACTTCGTCCAGTATCTCCGGCATGGTTTTGCCGAGAGTGAAACTGCGGCCGTCAATTCCCTTAAGGTCGGCCTTCGATTTTCCGGTCTGAGCGTCGATTTGAAAAACGTGCGGGTCGTCGAGATATACGTCGCCCGATTTGAACTCAACCGCGAGATTTCGCATCCATTCGGCGACCTTTTCTTTGTCAACGACAACCTCCTGTCCCTCGTCGCCCGCCGGTTTGAGAAAACTAGTCCATTGGGCCAAACCGCTTACGTTGGCCAAAGTTACCTGGCACGGCATCGAATTGCCGAAGCCCGCCTCGGACTCCATGCGCTGCTTCAAATCGGTCGAGCAATTAATCGCGACGGAACCGTTTTCTATGACGACGGGAAAGGGACGGCCGCCGCCGTCGTAATCGTTCAAGCCGTATAGCGCGGCAACCAGCCCCTCGGAAACGGAACTAAGCGCCGAACCGTCCATCATGGAGACGACCGACGATATTGACAATCCTTTCGCCGTCTCGTCCAGTATTCCTTTAAAAACCGCCTTGCGCTTTCCGGCGTAGTTTGTCTCGACGATTAAAACCAATCCGCCGTACGGATTGCGCGAGCCGGTCGAGGCGTAGTTCGCTTCGCTTAATATTTCGCTCGGATAGCCGTAAAGAGCTTTGTCTGTAAGGTATTTTGTCGGGTAACCGTAAAGCCCCTCAACGTTGAAGGCAAGCGTATCGCCGACGCTGTCCGCGAAAGTGTGGCGCGAAATCGGTATCGTTCCGTTGCCCTGCGGGTCTCTCCAGTCCGGTATAATGTATTCCAAATGTCCGCGGTAATCTCCGACCGCGTGTCCGCCGTATCCCAGCGCGTACGATATTGCCTTCAATCCGTCGGCGTTCGCCAATAAATGCCGCGTGTACGAATAATATCTGTCGGGTATGTAGTCGTTGAAACACTCGTTGCTCATCGAGGCGTCAGGGGCGCCGCAGGCTATTCCGCACGATCCGGAGAGCATTTCCTCCGCGAGAATGTACCAAGCGTCGGGCGTCCACGCGGCGTAAATAATCAAGTCGGGGTCTATCGCCCGTTTCCATCTTTGAGTCATGCGCTCGTAGGCGCGGGCGTTAAGCGTCGCGTGCATTCCGGCGCCCCACGCCGAGGCGTTTCGTTCGGGAAGAAGAGTTAATAAACAGACCGCCGCGAAGACAAACATAACCGGCGCGCTCGGCAATTTTACCCGACTAGTTTTAAAAATTCTATTTGCCATAATATCCGCCTTTTTGCATAAAAATTCGCAACATACATATTTTACTGCCGATTAAAGATAACACGCATTGTAAAAGGCGGCAAACATATCGGTATTAATTTGCGGTTAAACCGCGCTCAATCTATAGTTTTGGCAAAAAACGCCGAGAAGGCGAAGTTATAATTAATACCGTATTCTTCCTTCGCTTACGGGCGGGCTGCGGCAAGAAAAGCCGCGCTTCAAAGCCCGTTCGCCGCGCCGCGGTTTTGCGGAGCCGGCCTTTCTTTGGGAGCGCAAAGAAAGCGAAAGAGCGGCAGTCGATTGATAAATGCCCGCGCTGCAACGAACTTTAAAAATTCCGCTAATGCAGTCGGGATAATACGCGTAAACGCAAGCCGCCGCGGCAGGCCGTCTCTACCAGTCGTCGTCGTCCGGTTCGATGTCGGCGATAATTTCGTCCGGAGCCCGCACTTTGCCGGATGCGACCCGTTTTTGTATTTGAACCGCGCTTATTGCGTTAAAGGTAAGATGCGCGGCGATGGGCGCGGCGAGCGTTCCGGTGGAAATGAACAGCCAGCCCAGCAGCAGGCCGAAAGCCGCCGCGATAAGGCTCCATAAATACAAAAGCCTGAAATAACGCAGCGGACCGGCGTGAAGAAGACCGAAAATTACCGCTTGAACCGCTATGCCAAAACTCGGCAGCAGCGCTCCTCTAAAAAAATATTCCTCGACGACGCTTCCTAAGGCCAGAATTATAACCAGTTCGACGCGTCCGAAATCCTTCGCCATGGACGTCATAAATTCGTCCAGCAAACGCAGCCGCTCAAATTTTTGCGAAAGCAGCGAAAGCGCGGCTGCGCAGCTGACCGCGGCGATAACTCCCGCCAAAATATGAATATGGAATCCGGCCTGCGCAAAAGGGTTCTTCGCTTCCGGCATGAAAAACATATCGGAACGGCCTTCGCGCCGCGTCCATAAATACGCCGCTAAAAGCATTGAGCCGTAAACTACAACCGCGCTGATCAGCCGAGATGAAATTTTCAGTCGATTCATTGCGAATTTGTCTTATGGACTATTCCGTTTTTTCAATCAAGGCTTCGGCCTCGCCTATCAGGCGGACGCATCCCTCCTTATCCCCGTCCTCCGCTTTCTTTTTAGCTTTTGCCATATAATCCAAAATGAGGGAGTTGCGGCTGTCAAGCTCGTCCATCATTTTGTTAAAGGCGCCGGCGAGATCGTGCATTTCGTCCTTGTTGCGCAATTCTATTCTTATCGAGAAGTCGCCGTTTTTAACCTTGCCGAAAGCCATTTCAAAGCGCTTCATAGGCCCGGCTATGCGGTGGCTCAAATAAACGCCGCGCAGCGTCGCGGTTAAAAAAATCAGAGTCAGCATAATAACGCTGCCGGCGGCGACGACGTTTCTCCAAACTCCGGCGCTTACGGCCGTCGAATGAAAGACGTACACCACCAAAAAGACGCCGAAAAGTCCGGCGAAAGCGGCGGCGGCGATTTGATGCGCCAGCATGCGCAATATATAACGGTATTGAAACGGTTTATTGACGATGTACCGCCTGCGCATCTTTTTATATTCGTTTTTAGTTTTCATGGGCTTTTCCAAAACTGCGGCTCGTCCCTGCCGTTTGCCGTCGTCCGCCTGAAAATAACGTCGTCTTTCGTGCCGGTTACGCCGTCGGGGCCGGAACTGGACAACTCGTACCCTTCCGGCCGCGTCAGTCTTCTGTAACAATAAGGCTTTCCCCACGGATCGAGAGTTTTGAATTTAAGCCGCGTATTTGGCTGCGGCAATTCAAACCGCTGCATTCCCGCCATTAAGGCGTAAACGTGCGGCTCCATCGGAAACTTTCCTTCTTTGTCGTAAAACGCCCAAATCTCTTTTTCGAGCGCCAGCATCTCCAGTCCCATGGCGTCGGCGACGAACAAATCGTACGGAGTGCGCAAAAACGTCCATAAATAGTTAAGAGAAGGCGGATAGACGAACGCCGCCAGCGCGAACAGTACCCCAAGAGAGGGAACGATAAATCTTCTGCGCAGCATTGAAGTTAAAATATACACGACAATCAAGCCGCTTTCAAAATAAATTCTCAAACGAAAAGCCCCTCTTTGATCGGCAAAGAGGGGCGAGTGCAGGGTTGAACAGGTTTGAGAGGAGGGTTTACCGCTATAGGGATTTGTCGGATTACTTTATGAGGGAATAGAAGTAATCGCCGGTGATGACGTGAAGGAAGTGTTTCATGGCCATGTGCTTGACGAACGGGGGAGGGTCGGCTTCGTCGTCCTTGTCCGGGCCTTCGTCTCCGTCGCTCTTAGAAATTTTATCCGGCCCCATGCCTCCGCCCGCGCCGTGATGGCGCTTATTGACCAGAAGCACTATCGCGGGGTCGAGACCGGATGCGAGCGTTTCGCGCTGCGATTCGTATTCGTCGGAAGAAAGGGCGCGAATCTTATCAACCATGGCGAAGAAGTCGTCGCTTTGTTTTTTCGTCAGCGGAAAGCCGGGCTTCTCCATTCTGTCCTTGATTTTGCCTTTTATCTGGTCGAGCTTGGAGCCGGGCATTATGCGGAGCCTGTCTAAGAAGGCGAGCGCGACCGGATGGACTTCCATTTCGTTCGCGTCGGGCGACACTTTTGCCCAAAGAGGCTTAATCCGCCAAAGTTTGTCAATCTGCTCTTTTTTAAAAACGTCGTGAATTTTTTTCATGGCGTCGAACGATTCCTCTCGCAGAGGCTTTACGGCGTCTCTGTAAGCGCGGACAAGTTTGTCCATTTCGCCGCGGGTTTTGTCCGATTCCATTCCGGTCGCTTTAATTTCGCTCTTGGCGTCGTTTACAAGCGGCAGAAGTTTCCCTTCGTATTCGTTAAGCAGACTCTTCGCTTTCTCTCTTATTTTCTTAACCTTTTCGATTTGCTCCTTAAGCTGCGCCTTTTGCTTCGCGTCCAAATTGAGGGCTCCGTATATTTCAAGCCCCATCGCCTCGTCCACGGCGTCTGAAAGTTTGTCGGCGCGCCACAAACCGAACTCGATGTCCATCGCGCCCGGCGCTCCCATTCCCATGCCGCCGCTCATCCCTTCCATCATTTGCATGCGGGGGCCGCCGCGCTTGCCGTCGAACTTAGGCCCCTTTTTTTCTTTGTCGCCCGCGCTTGCCGCGCCGCATATTCCCGCGATAATCAATGCCGCCGCCAAAGCGACCGTTAAAGCGTGTCTTCTCATTATATAACTCCTTTCGACAATCGACTTCGGATAAATCGTTAATTTTAAAAAACGAATCGTTTTTACGAACGTACGACAAACGGGAAAGCCGAAAAGTTAAAAACCCGCGCGATTTTTTATGAAATTTTACGCCCGCGGCGACGCGGCCGGGCGGTTTTACCTGCGTCCGCCGTTAAGCAAAGCGCCGAAGACGCGCTTGCGGGCGGCGATTAGCTGCTGGCGTTTGTATTCCTCGTGGCTTGCGCGACCCTTGCGGCTTTCGATGTACGATTCGCGGTCGAGTATTTGTATTTCGTAAGGGAAATAGAAACGAAAGATTTTCTGTTTTCTGGCTTCTTCGTCCAAGCCGGGGTCGTCGGCTCCGGGAAGTTTGGCCGTAATCAGCTGCCTGACGGTGAACTGCATCGAAGAATAAGACGCGCTCGAAAAGGCGTTCCGCTCGCGCAAATCGACTTCCTTGATTTTAACCTTAGCCTGTTCCGCCTCGCTGGTGAGGTGCGCCAAATTCATCAACTCCTGAAGCGTTATCGCATCGTTGTTGTAAAGCGGAACGAATTTGTCAAGCTCGCTCTTTACGTAATCCATGTTAAGCAGCGTGTTGCGGCTGCGGCTCGCCTTAACGTTCGGAAATACCACAATGTTGCGGTCTATCAGGTATTTAATAGCCAGCATTGCGTCGAGTTTAGTGTAGGTAACGAAGCGCACTCCGATTCTATCGAAGATGTCGGCGGTGGCGCTGTCGGCTTTGTGCAGCAGTTTAAGCGCGGTGCTTTCAAACGGCTTTTTGCTTTTCACTTCAAAGTCGTAAAGCCGAATGCCGCGCTCCGACGTTCCGAGGTATTTGAAGCCGTTGGGCGCCGTGAATATGCGCCTCTCGAAGTTGTCGGTAATCTGCTCCTGAATTATCGGGAACCAAAACGAGGAAAAATGGTTGTCGATGTGGGTTATGGTGTGGCACAGCTTCAGAGCGGCGCACGCCCAAAGCGATTCGTAATCGCTGCGCACCGAAGCCATTATCATCAGTTTTACGAGATCGGTTTCGTCTTCTATCGACTTGGGCATTACCAGCGGCGGCGATTTAAATTCGGGGTCCGCGGCGAGCGTATTTTTAGCGAAATCTTTGGCTTTTGCCAGTATTTTTTCCGCTTCGTCCTTTTGTTCCGGGTCGTCCAAGTCGAAGCCGTAAGCCTTCGCGAAAGCCTTTGCCTTCTCTTCGGTGTCAACGTGCAGACGCGGAAGGTCTATGGCGCTCTTGCCGCTTACCATGACCTCGATTATGTCCCAGTCTATCCATATTTTTTCGCGGCGTCCCTTAGCTTCCGAATCCATTCAGGATTACGGCTCCTTTCTACGCAGCAGCTCGAAAGCGCGGGATTTCATGAGGTTCATTACTTCGCTCGTAGTGTAAACCTTTACCGAATACGCCTTCCATCCGTCCGCGGTTTCGCTTCCCTCTATTTCGACGCCCAGCGTTTGATATTCAATTGGGATTTCCGCTTTGTCGGCCGGAACCCATTTTATCAGAACCTTTGCGACGGCCTCCGCGCCGCAGGGTCTGGGCTCGACGGTTACGTCGGATGCGACGACGGTAATTTTTGCGCCGGCCAAGTATTTGCGTACGTCGCGGGCTCGTTCGAGATACGCTTTAAAGTCGTTCGGCTTCAGAACGTACGAGACGGCGTTGTAATAAAGCGCGAATTCCTTTTCGGGGAAAACCGTAAACTTCAAATAATCGTCGTGCGAAACCTGCGGCAGGACCGCCGCCGTTTTCTCAATCCATTTTAAAAAACGATCGGCTTTCGTTTCGCGCAGCGCCAGATATGCGATTAGCGCGGCCAGCGCGACGCACCCGGCCGCCGCGGCTATTATCAGGCGTCTGCGGTTGAGTAAAGGCGCGCGCGAGCCTTTGCCCGCGTTATCCCCGGCGCTCGCTGCGTTAAACGGCATAAGGGTTAAGAGTTCTTAAACGAAGCGCTTATGTTCCGCTTCGACTTTAATCTGCGCAGAGCCTTCTGCGCCGTTTCGATTCCGGCCGGCCAGTTGCACTGAATCGCCATCGAAAGGCTTTCTCCGAAATACAACTCCGATTCTTCGTCCTTGCCCAGCAGGCCGTAGTAATAACCCATCGTGTAAGAGAGTCTCGCCATGTCGCGGTAATCAAGCCTTGCGCGCGCGACTTTCAGCGCGATGTCGCAATACTTTATGGCGCTGGCGTTGTCTTTTTTCTCGTAGTAATAGCGGCCGTACAAGTCCATCAAGCCTTGAAGCGCGTTGATGTCGCGGCTGATGAAAATGTAGTCGAGCGCCTTGCCCAAATACGTTTTCGCCTCGTCGGCGGAAGCGGACATTTCCCTGCGCAGCATGATGGAGGCGATGGCGAGCGCCGCCTTATGAGCGAACGAATCGTCGGCGCGTATTCGGATTTTCTTTTGCTCCGCGATGCGCAAAGCCTCGCTGTACATTCCTATCGCAATATCCTCCTTCCCTTCGCTTTCGTAAAGCTGCCCTTTCAGGAAGTACATTCGGGCTACGCCGGGGTTGAATTTAACCCCTTTGGCGATTTGTATCGCGACGTCGGCGACCGCGTGCGCCTCCGAAAAGCGTTTTTCGTTTTTCATCAAGTCAAGCTGCCTCGCTATTACGTCCAGAGCGAGGAAATGGAAATTTCCTTTGCGGGCGAGCTTTAGCGAAAGTTCCAGCGTCTTCATAACGTTTTCGGAGTTGCCGAAATCCAAGTAAGCCTTGCCCAAACCTAAAAGCGCGTGCGCGAGTTTTTGCTCCATCACCGCCGCTTCTTCGCTCCCTTTGGGGCGTTTTTGAATTATGGATCTTAATATCTGCGAGGCCGTTTGAAAGGCGGAAATGGCCAAGCCAGACTGGCGCGCGTCGAGCATAGCCCACGCGAGCCGCTCTATCGTATAGACGGATTCGGTCGCGGTCGGCGGAAGATAAGACATATGATAGGCGACCATGAAATCTTTAGTCCATTTAATATAGGCGCCTTTTTCCTGTATAATTTTGCCCACCACAGGTTCGAGCGACTGGCGCACTTCGCTTGATATGAACGCGTCGAGTATCTGCGCCACAACGCTTTCTTTTATTACCAGCCTTTCGCGTCCCTCCTCGCCGCGTCTTTCTATAAAGCCTTTTGCAACGAGCGCCTCGCAGTCGTCGCGGAAAACGTTTTTATGGCGGAAAAGCATATGCAGATTTTCCGGCGTCGATTCGTCGCCCAGTATTGACGCCAGCATTAAGAGCTCTTTCTGGCTGCCGCTGAGCAGCTCCAGCCTCGCCTTCAGAAGAGCCTCGAACGTGGCGGGGCGTTTCGCGTTTGCGTTCTGCGGATCGAGCCTGAGGGTTCCTCCGTCTCTTACCGCAATTCCGGCCTCGAACAAATAATTTATAAGCTGAGCGGCGAAACCGGGGTTTCCTTCGCTGCTCATAAACAACTCCTGCGCTATTTCCTTGGGCAGCGTTTCGACTTTCAGACGCTCCTCAATCATGCGCAGCAGCTCGCGCGCCTCAAGGCTGGGAGCTTTTATGTAATAGACGTGCTTTTCCTCCGGTTCCGTCTGGGCAAGCTCTCGCGAGCCGAGCATTAGAAGCGCTCTCATTCCTTTTATGACGCTGATTATCGGAGCCAAAAGTTTGCGCGTCAACGCGTCTATGTGCTGCAAGTCGTCGATAATTATTACCGTCGGCGTTTTCATCGCCAGATTGCGCGTAAGCCTGACGACGCAGTAGAAGAAGGAAGAAACCGAATGCTCCCGCTCGCTTGCGGCGAACGAGGCTACCGAATATTCGACGCCGAAATACTGCGCCAAAACCGATATTTCGTCCTGAGTCAATCCGTATTTTACCAAACCGGACATTTTAAGGCCGATTTGATTTTTGTCGTCCTCGTTGTTTATGCCCGCAATTTGGCGGACGACCTCCAACAGCGGATAAAACACGATGTTGCGGGTTGTTACCGTGCATTTGGCCGAAATTACTTTAAAGCCGTTATCCCTCGCGAAGTTTTCAAACTGTCTTATAATGGCCGATTTTCCGCAGCCCGCAGGCCCCTGGATAAAAACCGCCCTTCCCTCTCCGTTCGCGGCTTCTTCCAGCGCCGCGGGGAGCTTTGCTAAAATATTTTTCCGCCCTTTGAACCATTCTTCAGGCTCTATTACCGCGCTGGCGAGCGAAACGCGCTCCGTTTGCAGCGCTTCCTCTTCTTTCCTGCGTCTTCCGCAGGAGCCGCAGAATTTTGCCTCGTGCGGCATAAGAGCTTTGCAATTCGAGCACGCAGCCCACAGCCGCTGTCCGCAAGTCGAGCACGACAGCATGAAGTCTAAATTCATCGAATTGCATTTTGGGCATTTAATCATACTTTCCTCCGATACTTCTGAAGTATAATTTTACGTTGAGCGGGCGGAAGCGTCAAGAAAATTAAAACCGAGGCTGCGGATTGGAACAAGTCGGGCCGGAATTTGGTTTGACTTATTTTCTGGTCATAAGTAATTTATACCAGTTTATATTATTATGTATGAGAGATTTAAAATTTACTACTTTTAAGCTCAAAACGGAAGGAAATTATTGATGAACCCCATGGATCAGCAGCACAAGATTAAGGTGTCCATCGAAGAGGAGATGAAGACCAGCTACATGGAATACGCCATGTCGGTCATTATAGGCCGCGCGCTGCCGGACGTCCGCGACGGACTTAAACCGGTTCATAGGCGCTGCCTTTACGCCATGCACGAAGGAAAGAACTTTTACAACCAGCCTTTCCGTAAAAGCGCCAGAATCGTCGGAGACGTAATAGGTAAATATCACCCGCACGGCGACAGCGCGGTTTACGACACAATCGTCCGCCTCGTTCAACCCTTCTCAATGCGTTACCCGCTGGTCAACGGGCAGGGAAACTTCGGATCGGTGGACGGAGATCCGGCCGCCGCCATGCGTTACACGGAGGTAAGGCTCGCAAAAGTTTCTACCGCGTTGTTGAACGATTTGGAAAAAGACACCGTCGATTGGGGGCCTAACTACGACAACACACTCGAAGAGCCGCTCGTTCTGCCGACGCGCATACCCAACCTTCTGGTGAACGGCAGCGCCGGAATAGCCGTTGGAATGGCCACAAACATACCGCCGCACAACCTCGGCGAAGTAATCGACGCGACCGTCAGTCTCATCCGCAACCCGAACGCGGAAATCGAAGAGCTGATGGAGCATGTAAAGGGGCCGGACTTTCCGACGGGCGCAATTATTTACGGCGACGAAGGAATCCGCGAGGCGTACCGAACCGGCCGCGGAAGCCTGCAAATTCGCAGCAAAGCGATGATAGAGCGCGACAAGCGCAGCGGAAGAGAGTCGATTGTAGTAACCGAAATCCCTTATCAGCTCAATAAGACGCGGTTAATCGAAAAAATAGCCGAATTGATAAAAGAAAAGAAAATAGAAGGAATTTCGGAGCTTAGAGACGAGTCAGACCGCGACGGTATGCGAATAGTGATGGAGCTGAAGCGCGACGCGACGCCGCAGGTTATTATCAACCAGCTTTACAAGCTGACGCCGATGCAGACAAGCTTCGGCATTATAATGCTGGCCATCGTCGGCGGCCAGCCGAAAGTGCTTAATTTAAAACAGGTTTTGCAGCACTTTATAGAACACCGCCGCGTGGTTGTAACCAGACGCACGCAGTTCGATCTGAAGGCGGCGCGCGAGCGCGAGCATATTTTAATCGGCCTTAAAATAGCCATCGACAACATCGACGAAGTCATCGAAATAATCCGCTCGTCAAAAACGCCGCCGGAAGCCAAGGAAGGACTCATAACCCGATTTTCTCTTTCGGAGCGGCAGGCGCAGGCGATACTCGACCTTAGACTTCAGCGCTTAACCGGCTTAGAGCGCGACAAAATAGAGGCGGAACTCGCCGACGTGCGCGCTCTCATCCTGCGCCTTGAGGAAATTCTCGCTAGCGAGATTAAATTAATGGAAGTGATAGAGCGGGAGCTTATCGACGTTAAGAACGAGTTCGACAACCCGCGCCGCACTGAAATCGTTTCGGAAACGAAGGAATTCAGCCTCGAAGACCTAATCGTAGAAGAGGACGTCGTGGTAACCGTGTCTCACACCGGCTACATCAAGCGCAACGCGGTGAGCCTGTACCGCGCGCAGCGACGCGGAGGGCGAGGAAAGACCGGTATGGCGACCAAAGAAGACGACATCGTAACCGATTTGTTCGTCGCAAGCACGCACGATATGGTGCTGGTCTTCAGCGGAAAGGGGCAGTGTTACGCTCTGCGGGTATTCGACATACCGCAGGGAGGGCGCGCCACAAAAGGAAAAGCCATCGTCAACCTGTTGAAGATGGAGGAAGGCGAGACCGTAGCGGCAATCGTGCCGATCAGAGAATTCAAGCCCGACCGGTATCTTATTTTCGCGACGCGGCAGGGAACCATTAAGAAGACGGAAATAACCCAGTTCGAGAACGCGCGCAGCAAGGGAATCGTCGCGGTCGTGCTGGACGAAGGGGACGAGCTTATCGACGTAAGGCTCTCCGACGGCAACGCCGAGATACTGCTTGCCACCAAGAACGGCATGAGCATAAGGTTCAAGGACAGCGACGTCAGAGCTATCGGCAGAGCGACGCGCGGAGTTAAAGGAATCGAGCTGCGCGAAGGGGACGAAGTAATCGGAATGGAAGTTCTGCAGCAGGGAGCCAGCGTTCTGACCGTTACCGAAAAAGGTTACGGCAAACGCACCGAACTGGACGAATACAGAGTGCAGACTCGCGGCGGCCTCGGCGTCATCACGCTTAAAGTTACCGAGAAAACCGGAACCATCCGCGGCATAAAGCAGGTCTCCGACGACGACCACCTGATGATAATCACAAGCGAGGGAATACTAATCCGCCTTAAAATGAAGGAACTGCGCATAATAGGCCGCAACACGCAAGGCGTACGGCTGATAGCGCTGGAAGAAAACAACCGCGTAACGGCGATTGCAAAACTCGCCGAGCGCGACGACGACGAAAATGCGGCGGAAGGCGAGTTTGAAGCGGGCGAGGAAAACGGCGCGCAGCTGGAAACCGCCGCAAAAACAGAACCGGAAGGCGGCGAGACGGAGGAATAAACTTGCGTTTTAGTAGGACGTTCGGCAGGTCGCGAGACGTTTGCCGCGCTCTAAAGGCGCTATGAATAAAGAAAAATGCAGGCTCATAACCTAGTTCACGACCTTTTCGGCGGGAAAATTTGGGCGTCGCTTAAGTTTTTTTTCATAATTATGGGCGTGGCCGGCGTAGCCGGAGCCATTGTTTATCTTCTTACTCCGCCGATATACGTTCGTTTTTACAACCGAGCCGTAAAGTACGAACAGAAGCAGCTGTGGGACAAAGCTATTGTCGAATACGAGAAGGCGGCGAGCGAAGCGGCTATTGCGGGAGCGGGCGCCGAAGACGCGAAAGACGTTGAAACGAAGTCGCTGAAAGCGGCGGGCGACATTAATACGCTCAAGTTGAGCAAGCTCAACGACGGATTGAAGGATTACTTTAAGCTCGCCGAGCGCCACCCTGCAAGCGAGCATGGAAAATACGCGCAGATACGCCTTGTGGAAATGCTGACGCAGTTTGCGCAAAACTGCGTGCTCGCGGCGCCTTTTATTAAGCGGTACGCCAAATCGTTCCCCAAAGACCAGCATACGCCGGCGCTTCTGCGGGAAGGGATACGCTGCTCCATGACCAACGGCCGGCTCAACGACGCGCAGGCCGACGCGCTTGAGTTTCTCACCAATTATCCTAACGACGCGCTTTATATGGACGTTACTTTGGATTTGGCCAACGCCTATTTTATGGCCGAAAGATACGACGAGGCGGAAAAAACGCTGGACCCGATGATAAAGAACGAGAATATTCCGAAAGATGCGTGGACGGCCGCCTTCGTTCTTTACGGACGGTGCGCGCTTGAAAAAGGACTGACCGAAAAGGCGATTGAAATTTTTAAAAAGGCGGTGTCGGTTTCGGCCAAGCCGCAAATAGCTCAAGTTTATCTCAACGCCGCAAAGGAAGCCTTCGCCCGCAAGGACGAGCAGAAGAAAATGCGGCAGAATACCGACGTTTACATAGACCATCATAAAAAACGCCGCGGCAAGCGGTAATTATCGCTAATAGCGGCTTTCAAAAGTTTTGTCCTTTATTTCAGGAAAGTTCCTCGATACAAACGCTTGCGCGTTTACGCGGGGCGCACGGATTTTTGCTTTTATAATTCGTTGAAATTGCGCAGTTATTCCCGTGCATCACAAGCGCTTTGCCGAAGGCAAAACGTATTGAGGGATTGGACGAGAAAAGTAATTTAAATCGTAAAAGACTTTCAAGAAGCGCTATAACCCGCAGGGGCGTCCGCGCGGCTGGCCGAAATAAAAAAAGCCGCAGCGCGGAACCAATTCCCGCGTCGCGGCTTTTACGGTGTAGCCGAAAGTTAAGTTTTATTAACTAGTTCTCTCCGAGGCTGCGCAGCGCCAGAGTCGCGATGTCTATTACGCGCAGCTCGTTGTCCATGTTCATTATTTTAACGCTGTCGTCGAGCATCTGCATGCAGTACGCGCACGAAGTTACGATTGTGTCGGCTCCGACGTCCTTTGCCTGCTGAACGCGCAGGTTGTTGATGCGCTCGCCTTTTTTAATGTCCATCCAGAAGTGGCCGCCGCCTCCGCCGCAGCAAAGGCTCTTTTCCTTGTTGTTGGCCATCTCGACTAGCTTGCTGCCCGGTATAGCCTTAATCGCTTCGCGGGTGGAATCGAATATTTTCTGGTAGCGGCCTAAATAGCACGGATCGTGGTAGGTTACGTTGCTGCGCTCGCCTATTACAGGCTTCAAATCGCCGCTCCAAATCATTTCGTGAATGAATTCGCTGTGGTGAACCACGTTGTAATTGCCGCCGAACTGCGGATATTCGTTTTTAAAAACGTTGTAGCAGTGAGGGCAGCTGGTGAGGAAAATTTTAAACTTGCGGGCGTTGAGCTTTTCCACCGTCTCTTTGGCGATGGACTGGAATAGATGTTCCTGACCGATAAGCCTCGCCGGGTCGCCGCAGCATCTTTCCTCGCTTCCAAGAATGCCGTAGTCGATATTGCACTTGCGCAGCAGTTTAATTAAATCGCTTGCGATGCGCTGCTTGGTCGGGTCGAAGGTGGAGCAGCAGCCGGGCCAGTAAAGAACGTCAACTTCATCGCCTTCTTCCACTATCTTAGCGTCGAGCGTCTTTACCCAGTCGTTGCGGGTGGATTGCGGGCCGAAGGGGTTCCCCATGCGCTCCAGCGTTTTAAGCGAGCGCGCCGCTTCCGCCGGAATGCGCTCCTGCATAATAACTTCGTTGCGGCGAATTTCGACTATTGTATCCATATGCTCGATGTATCCGGGGCAGACTTCCATGCAGGCGGTACAAGTGCGGCACAGCCAAACGTATTCCGTATCGAACGCGTTGCCGACGATTTCCTTCTCTTCTTCCATCCGCGCTTCGGCGGCGGCTCCGACGCTTTTAGCGGGCTGCGCTTTGGCCTTTAGGAAAGCCGCGTCGTGTTCCAGCACGGATTTTTTTAGCGACTGAATGAGCTTGCGCGGGGAGAAGTCCTGTTTGGCCAAAAAGGGCGGGCAGACCTCTTCGCAGCGGCCGCACTGAATACAGGCGTCGAAATCAAGGCGCTGTTTCCATGTGAACTCGGAAGGTTTGTTGACGCCGACGGTGAATTTCTCTTCGTCGAAATCTTCGGCGCTCATCATCGCCTCTATGTCCACGCGCTTAAGCTCGCCTCTGGGCTTGAGTTTCGAGAAAAAGTCGTTGGCCGACAGCGTGATTATATGGAAAAATTTGGTGTAGGGCAGCAAGGCGATCCAAGATACGGCCAAAACGGTGTGCGTCCACCAGAAAAAGACGTGAATTCCCTTGCCCGTCGATTCGGATACGCCAGTAAAAAGATAACTGAAAAGCAGTCCGACCGGCGATAAAATAGCCCAAGGATCGCCCAGAACCGCGATGCGCAGACCTTCGGCTAAAAAGCCGGTAAGGGCGATAAGGAATAGAAACAGAATAGCCCAAGTGTCGGCGAAGTTCGTTTCTAGCGTTTCGGGTTTGACTACGTAGCGGCGGTATGCGGCCATCGCGGCGCCGATTAACAAAAGAACTCCGGCGAATTCGGCCATTACCGTGATGCCGACGTAAAACCATCCGCGAAATATGGCAAAAGTCGTTTCGTCGTGTATGCCGCCTATCCAGCGGAAGAGCGGAGCGAAGTCGTAATCCCACATGACGGCCATGGTCGCGACGAAAAGGGCCGCGAACGAGTAGAAGATAAGGCTGTGAAAAATAGCCGGAAAGAACGAATTGCGGACTCTGTTTTGAAAAAGGAATTCCTTAATTAATAGAACGGCGCGTTTGCCCAAATCGGTAAAGCGGTCGCCTTCGGCTTTGCCTCTGCGCCAAAACATAATTCTCTGATAAAGTCCGTAGCAGAAAACTCCCATGCCTAAAAAGGCCAGCGCGTACATGGCGTAATCCGCCGGGCTGAAGTGGGCGGTTCCCGTGTGGATGTTCCACATAATCGGGCGCGTCGCTTGCGAGAAGTCCATGATTGCCTCCAAAGTCGTCAATTCGTTGCAAAACGTAAAAAGGCGCCCGAATTTTCAGGCGCCCCGAAAGAAGTCAACAATTCGATTTTACCGCGTTTATCCATTTGCCTTCAGGTTTGCGAAAAAGAGCTTTGCCGGTTTGGCTACTTTAACGGTTCCGGCTTCTTCCGCCGTAACGAGCTCGCGCTGCGGGCGGGCGCCGTTCAAAGCCTCGTCGAAGCGGCGGCGCGCCATCTGCGAAACGCAGTCCCACATCGTAGTGGCGGCTTCCACTTTCTTTCCTTTGCGCTCGACTTCCTTAAAGAAAGTTTCGAGAACGTTCCAGTTGCGGGAAAGGCACCAAACTCTTTCGACCAGCGCCGAATCGTATTCTTTGTCAAACTTGAGCATCGCTTGAACGCCGGGGCGCGACATTACGTCTTCGTTGTACATTTCGTCTTCGAACCAGCCGACTATTTCGATGTTGTTGTCGGCGGCGTACTGACGTATGAGTTCCTTTTGGTATTCGCGGCTGATTACTTCGCCGGTGCGTCCCAGAATAATGTCGCTTGCGTATGCTATGGCTTTCTTGCTCATTTTAAGCTCCTTTTTTCTAATATAACCTGTATAAAAAGTTTATAATTTTTAATGAACGGCTGTTCATAATATAGCAACCACAGCGCCAAACTAATAAATTGGTTGTAACATATTAAATATACTATCATATTATTAATCCTTAGTTGTTGTCTGCCTGCGTTTCAATAATCGGTGTATAAAATGTTTATACGCCTAAGCGGGGTTTGTAAGCGGGTAACTAATTGATATTATTATGTAATTTAACTTGTCTATTTGGCGCGCTTAATTTTGGAGAAAGCGTATAAAAAAATATACACTGTTAAATTCGGATTGAAACTTCGTTTTGTTCCAACGCTAGTAAAGAATATAATATCAAGTTAAATCAAGTTGTTACGTATTACCGCTAAGCGTGTACAAAATATATACATTGCTTGTTTGCCGCGATTTTCTTGCTTAAACGGCGATTAATGGAATGTTTTAATGTTCACGAATAACATTGATAGCGGTCGGATGTAAAAAAGGACGTTTGTTCGTTGGACGGCGGCGCCGCCGAGCCGATAACGAACTTTTTATTTAGGCGGGATGGTTGGATGTTTGCAATAGAAAGAGCGGACTTGCGAAAAGCGGCCGGGCGGTGTAATAATAATTAATGTAATAAACCGATTCGACGGCAAAGTTTTGTCTAGCGGTTTTACCGGGAAAAAAAGATGCTTTTAAAGTTCGTTATAGACGGCTCGCGCTTTAAGGTCGAAACGGGAGAGACGGGCGGGTTTACGGTAAAGTCCGCGTTCGGGGCGCTTGAAGTCGGCTACGACGACCGGCCTCCCGAAGAAGCGTTGAAAGAGGCGCTGGCGAAAGCGCCCGGCGCTCCGTTGATTATAGACGAGACTGTTTACGCAGCGCGCAAACGGAAAATAGACTCTTTTTGCGGAGATATGTTTGTAGTCAACGCGCGCGAAGAGAACAAAACGCTCGAAACCGCGCTTGAAATAGTTAAATATTTTCGCGGGCGCGAAGTTTCAAGGCGGGGGGAAGTCGTCGCGGTTGGCGGCGGCATTACGCAGGAAGTCGCGGGTTTCGCCGCCGCGATTTACAAGCGGGGCGTTCGGCTGCGGTTATTTCCGAGCACTTTGCTCGCTATGGCCGATTCCTGCGTCGGCGGCAAAACGTCGCTGAACTTCGACGGAGCGAAAAATCAATTGGGTTTGTTTTATCCGCCTAAAAACGTAACGATTTGTCCGGCTTTTTTAAAAACGCTGCCTGCGCGACAAATCTACGGCGGTTTGGGCGAAATCTTCAAATCGTGCGTAATAGGCGGCGAAGAGGCGCTGAGCGCCTTCGAGACGGCGACCGCAAACGGTATGCCGCCGCCGGATGAATTAACGCGGTTGTCCCGCATTTCGCTTCTAATTAAAAAGGCCGTAACAGAGCGCGACGAATTCGATTTTAGCGAGCGCGCAGCGCTCAATCTCGGCCATACAATCGGCCACGCGGTCGAGGTTTTATCGAACTACAAAATGCCGCACGGGTCGGCCGTCGCCATCGGGGTTTGCGCCGCGTGCGAAATAAGCGCCGATCGAGGGCTTTTGGCGGCGGAAGACAAAAAAAGGATTATTTCCGCCGGGCGCGCCGTTATAAGCCGCGAAGCCAAAGCGGCGCTTAAAAGGCTTGACGTTTCGCGTCTGGGCGAAGTTGCGAGGAAGGACAAAAAGGCGGAAGGCGGAGCGGTTAAGTTCGTCGCGCTCAAAGGCGCCGGGCGCGTCGCTTTTATTGATTTTCCTCTAAACGAAGTTTTTTTTGGTCTTGCATCCGACGCTTTAAAGGCGGCGGCGGACTATTAGCGCGTTTGTTTTATGCCGTTTACGACGTCCATCATCGGTTTGGGGCTGAATTTAGAGTCCCCTTTTTGAAGGCAGTGGCGGAACGCCAGCGTATAATTGGCGGCGAAGAAAACTAGAGCTTCGACCGTCTCGTCCGGGTAGGGATCGGCTTTGTATTTAATCCGCATCACATTCGATTCGCTGCCGACAAGCTCGGCTTCCATAATAGTTTTATCGTATTTGCCGCCGATGAATTGATCTAGAACGGCCGAAGCCGCCCCTTTGACGTCGCCTTTAAAGGTCGCGACGTTGTATTGCAGCCCTATTATGCGCGAAACCCTTATATACGGCGGGCCGTCGAGAGAAGCTATCGGACGCAGAAGAATTTCCTCCTTCCCCTGCTTCTTCACCTGTTCGGCTACGGCGGTAGGAACCGGAACGACGCGCCAGTTGTACGGAATGGGAAAAGAAAAATCTTTTCCTTCGGCGTAAACCATGCCGTTTTCAATAATCGGCAGATGTCCGGCTATTGCGACGGGCGGTTCTGTCTCTTGAGCGGTTTTTTGAGCCGCTTCCGGTTTTGCCGGTTTGCATCCGCATTCAAGCAACGCAGGCGCCGCAAAGCACGCGAGCAGGCAAATCGCCGCGAGCGGCAAACTAAGCGTTCTTTGTTGCGCGTTATTCATTGTCCTGTTTGTCGGCGGCGGCCGGGAGGGAACCGTCGATGCGAGCCTCGGCGCGGGTCGCCGCAGAGCCCTGCTGCGCGACCAGAAAAACGCCGGCGAGTATTAAAACGAAGCCGACGACTTGTTTAACGTTGAGAGCCTCCTTAAAGAAAAAGAAAGAGAATAGAATGACGATCGCGTAACCGAGCGCAGTCATAATGGGGTAAGCGATTGAAAGGTTCATGCTCTCAAGAGCCCATCGGTAAAATATCAGAGCCATGCCGAAGCAGGCCAGCCCGATTAAGAAATAAACGCCCGAAGGCGAGAGAATTTTTTGCGCTATCGAAGCCGCCTTCCCGCCGGCGGCGTTGGCGCTTTGCTTCATTAATATATTAGCCGCCGCGTTGAACAGCAAAGCCGCGATAAGTATGAAATAAATTTTCATAACCAGGCCGCAGGTTAAGGCTTTTTCTTTTCAATCGGGGCGGTTTTCATAAGCTGCTGCGGGGCGTTGAAGTTGGACTTGAGCTGCGGAGGAGCCTGCAAATTTTGTTGAACGGGGCCGGGCTGTTTTTTAATCTGCGCGCCGGGAAACTGCATTCCCTGCACGTTCATCTGAGGCGGAGGATTATTTTCCGACGGCGGAATCACTCCTTTGGCGTCCGCTATTTTTCCGAAAAGATTTAGGTTGAGCGAATTTGGCTTAACATAGTCGGTGGTAAAGGAGACGTTTGCGAACCAGCGCGCCGTGGGGCGGGAAGGATTGACCTTTACGGCGATTGGCAGCGAGCCGTTCGCCGGAACTATTGAGCCTTCCGTTACGGAAAGTGAAACCTGAGCCGGATCGGAGGTCGTGAAGTTTTTAATCGTAATAGGCGCGTCGGTGTAGTTAAAAAGCGTTACGGTCTGCTCGACCGGCTTGCCCGCTACGAGAATGTTGAAGTTGAGATCGCGAGGCTGAAAATAAAGCTCGACCTTTATTGTTCCTTTTATTTTAACGACGACGTCTTTCTTTATCAGCTCGATTTTGCCGTTGACTTCTTTTTTCATCATAATGTTCGTCGGTATTGTAATGGATTTTTCCTGTTTATCCACGCGGCCTGCGGAATTGAAAGAGACTTTCAACTCTCCGACGCCTCCCGGCGGAATCGAGTTAGCCGAAAGAAAACTGGCCGTGCATCCGCAGCTGGTCCGCGGCTGTTCGAGCTTCAGCTCCGAGTCGCCGGAGTTTTTAAATTTAAAGACGTGCTCCGCCGTATCTCCTTGAATTATAGTTCCGAAATCGTACTCGAGCTGTTCAAAAACAATTTCCGGCCCCATAGGGGTTCTGCTGCATCCAGAGGAAAACGCGAGGGCTAAAGCCGCCGCAAAAATCAGGCAATACGCGTATTTCATTAAAAACTCCTTGTTTTTCTGTGCGGAAAGCTCCGCTTTCGCGTTAAATACTGCCATAAGGCGCGGCATTAATCAAGGCTGGGCCGCGCCGAATATTTTGCCGTAATAAATTATTATAATGCACGCCGCAAACCACAGGCCGATGTTTACTATGAGCGGCAAATCGGTGAAGAAGACTTTCGTCGGATTGCCGCCTTCCTCGCGCTGGTGAATTAAAAACAAATAACGGAAAATTCCGTAAAGCACGAAAGGCGTGGTGTAAATTAATTTATTCGTGCGAAACTGCTCTATCGTGTGCGGCGAAACCGTGTAAAGCGCGTAGCTCATAACGGTGGCCGCGGTTACGATCATAATCAGCTGGTCTAATAGATACGGGCTGTAATTCTTAAGCGATTTTCGGTGCCCGTCGGCGTCGTCGTTAAGCAGAATAAGCTCGTGCCGTCTTTTGGCGAAGCCGAGGAAGAGAGCCAACAGCATGGTGCACATTATTATCCAATCGCTCGCCGGAACGGCAATGGCGGCGGCCCCCGCAAGCACGCGGAAGACGAAGCCCATCGAGAGCGTCATTACGTCTATGATTACGACGTTTTTAAGCCGGAAGGAATACGCTCCGTTAATCGCTATGTAAAGAGTCAAAATCGCGCCGAACGATTTGTCGAAATTCCATCCGAGGGCGAGCGAGCCGGCGGCGAGAAGTCCGGCGAGAGCCAACGCCGCGCCGACCGGCACTTTCCCCGCCGCTATGGGACGCGTTTTTTTCTGCGGATGCAGACGGTCTTTTTCAATATCGGCGACGTCGTTGATTAAATATATCGCGCTTGCCGCCGCGCTGAACAGCGCCATGGCCAGAAGGGCGAGCGTAATTTTATTCGCGTCGAACAGATTGTTCGAGAAAATAAGCGGCCCGGCGATGATTAGGTTTTTAATCCATTGTTTCGGGCGCAAAGCCTTTAAGTAGTCGAGCGGCATTTTATTTGCTCCTTAAATTCAGGCGCGTCTGCCGAACCTGCGCTCCAATTCGGAAAATGAAATTTCGACCATAACCGGCCTTCCGTGAGGGCAGTAGCCGAACCGGTCGGTCTCGTCCATGCTTTCAAGCAGCGCGTAAATTTCCTCGCGGGTAAGGTCGTCTCCGGCGCGCGCGGCCGAGTGGCACGCCGCCGTCGCTATAATCAAATCGGTTTTATCCGCCGCGCTTGCGCTTTCTCCGGTCTCGAAGATTTCGTCGGCAAGAGCGCTTAAGAATTTTTGCGGATCGACGCGCCCCATCAGCGCCAAAGGAACGCTTTTAAGCGCGACCGCGCCTCCGCTCATCTCCTCGACGTCGAACCCGACGGCGGCCAAACGTTCCTTCTCGGCCAGCACGCGGGCTTTGGCGGCGGCGCCAAGCTCCACGACGGTCGGAAAAATCTGTCCGATTTTAGTCGTTCCCCTTCTTTCGGCGCGCTCTTTCAGCCTCGCGAAAAGAACTCTTTCGTGCGCCGCGTGCTGATCGATAATAGCCAGCCCCGCGCCCGATTCGGCTAAAATGTACGTTTTGTACAAAACGCCTATGAGCGCGAGTTTGCCGAACGCGCCGGGTTTGATAGGCGCGGCGAGCGGTTTGTATTCGAGATCGTGGTCCGAAGAAGGAGCTTTTCGTTCCGGCTCTCGCCAAACTTCCGCGCGGGCGGGACGCTCTTGAGTTTCAACCTCGGTTTCGTCATTGCCGAGCCTCTTTTCCGCGGAAACGCACGATCGCGCTCCGCCGCTCTTCCATCGTCCTTCAAAAGCGCCAAAGCCTCCGCGTTTATAATAATCGGACGCGAAAGCGGATACGTTGTAATCCGGTCTTGGCGCGACGGTCTCGCGCGGGCGCTCGCCGCGCAGGGTCGTTTGTTCAGTCGGCCTCATCCACGGAGCTTCGTCCACAAAATCGGCCAAGGCTCCGCGAACCGCCCTGAAAACCGCGCTGAACCTGTCATCCCGAGCCTGTCGAGGGATC
>CAYNVS010000001.1:0-225930 GCA_964400725.1 uncultured Myxococcales bacterium | reverse complement strand
CGGGCCCCCGTCAATTCCTTTGAGTTTTAACCTTGCGGCCGTACTCCCCAGGCGGCCTACTTAACGCGTTAGCTTCGCTACCGCAGGGGTATATACCCGCGACAGCCAGTAGGCATCGTTTACGGCGTGGACTACCAGGGTATCTAATCCTGTTTGCTCCCCACGCTTTCGAGTCTGAGTGTCAGCAACGGCCCAGGCGGGCGCCTTCGCCACTGGTATTCCTCCCGATATCAACGCATTTTACCGCTCCACCGGGAATTCCCCCGCCCTCTACCGTGCTCTAGTCTTACAGTTTCGGATGCACTTCTGCGGTTAAGCCGCAGGATTTCACATTCGACTTGTAAGACCACCTACACTCGCTTTACGCCCAGTGATTCCGAGCAACGCTAGCACCCCTCGTTTTACCGCGGCTGCTGGCACGAAGTTAGCCGGTGCTTCTTCCTCCGGTACCGTCTCGCCGATGAATTATTCACGCATCGGTATCTCGTTCCGGACGAAAGGAGTTTACGACCCGAAGGCCTTCATCCTCCACGCGGCGTGGCTGCGTCAGGCTTTCGCCCATTGCGCAAGATTCTTCACTGCTGCCTCCCGTAGGAGTCCGGGCCGTATCTCAGTCCCGGTGTGGCTGATCATCCTCTCAGACCAGCTACCCGTCCAAGGCTTGGTAGGCTATTACCCTGCCAACTACCTGATAGGACGCGGTCCCTTCCTTAAGCGATAGCATATGCAGAGGCCATCTTTTCTCCCAAGGGCCGAAGCCCTCGTGAGCTTATCCGGTATTAGCGCCGGTTTCCCAGCGTTATCCCAAACTCAAGGGTAGGTTAACCACGCGTTACTCACCAGTCCGCCACTCAAACTCCCCTTGCGGGGAATTCGCGTTCGACTTGCATGTGTTAGACCCGCCGCCAGCGTTCGCTCTGAGCCAGGATCAAACCCTCCAATCAGAGAGTTTGACCATCCGATTCATTGAATCGTCTGTTCATAATCAAAGGTTTCTTCTCAAGGCATAAAACGCACAATCATATTCCTGCTATTCAGTTTTCAAAGACCAAGTCTGCTTTCAAACGCCTGCGTTTTCAAACTTTCGTTTTTCAGCGCAGAAGCTCGTTCTACACTTTTCGAGGTTTCTTGTCAAGATTTTTTTTAATCTTTTTTTAAAAACTCGAAAAAGTTTTAAACTTTAAAAGAACCTTGCCGAGAGCCGTTTGCCCGCGGCGAAGTGAGATTTATACACGCAAAAAACTGAAAGTCAAGACTTTTTCTTCAAAAAAAATACGCTCAAAAAAAGCGAAGAGATATTGCGGATTTATACCTATCGTTATATGATTTTTACGAGCTGAAACCGAGTAAAAAGCGCTTTTTTTTCGGCGGACAAATCTATTATCGCGACCGTTATTTATGATTTTATGTTTTTAGCGGGCGCCCCGCGGGAGAAGAAACGCTTTTGCCGACGCTTCATAACGGCCATACAGGCCGGTTTGCCGCGTTCGAGTAAAACTCGCGCCTTCTCGATCAAGGCGGCGCGGCGAGAGAGAGAAATCCCGCGTATCGGCCATTTTACTATGTTTGAAGACGAAAGGATTAAGCATGAGAGAAGTTAAAACGGACAGGCCTTCCTTCCCAAAAGCCCTTGAAAACGAGCTGCTGCCTTATTTAAAGGGGGAACGCTGGCAGGTTATATGCGGCGACGAAAACCATTGGCGCCTAGGAATTTACAGCCCGTCCAAAACGGCTCCGGAACAAGCAACGGAGCTGGAATGGCACGATTGCCCGGAGCTGTTTATGCTTATCGAAGGCGAAGTAAGCCTGCTTCTTCGCGACGAGAAAGGCGAGCGCGTTCTCAGGCTTGAGCCTCGCAAACCGACGCTCGTAACCTGTTTCCATACGGGCTTTTGCCCTAACGGAGCGCATACCGGCTCGTGCCTCGTAATAGAGCGCGACGCTTTTAAAACCATTTATAAAACGCGGGACGAATTTTAGCTCCTCGTTGCGGAAAACCCGATGAGACCTCTGCCTCTGTCCGCTTTTACGAAAGAGCGCGCCGCGGCCTTGAAGGCCGTTTTCGCCGACGTCGATCACACTTGCACCGACATGAGTGGCAAGTTCGACGAACGACTGTTTTACGCGCTTAAAAATTTTTCGGACGCGGGGCTTAAAACCGCGCTCGCGACCGGGCGTTCGGCGGCCTTCGCGCTCGCTTTGCGGCGTTACATCCCCTATATCGAAGGAGTAGTATGCGAGAACGGGGCGATTTATTATCCGGTCGCGCCGCCGGAGAGGCCGGAATTTCTCCGCCCCGGCCTGCGCGGCTCAAAGCACCGAATCGAGCTTGAGGCGGCGTTTGCGGAAATTAAAGCGGTTTACCCTAAACTCGCAAGAACGGACGACGACGCCTTTCGTCTGACGGAAATAGCGGTCGTGAAGGAGCCGTGGATAACCCGCTCGGACATTGACGCCATGGAAGAAATCGCGGCGCGGCGCGGGCTTGCAATAACGCATTCGAGCGTGCACCTGCACATATTGGCGCGCGACGCAAACAAGTGGGCTATGATTGAAAAAGTCGCGCCGACGCTGGGAGCGGAAAACCCCAAAACCGAAGTTATAACGGTCGGCGACAACTTTAACGACAAGCCTCTTTTCTCGCCGCAAAACGTCGACGCAAGCGTCGGAGTGGCTCAGGTGAAAGACTGCCTCGCGGAGCTTGGAGACGACGCCCCCGCATACGCAACCACGCTGCCCGCCGTCGAAGGGCTGTTCGAGCTGTCGGAGACTCTCTTACGGCTGCGAAACGAGCGGTAAATTTAAGAGACTAAGCGAAAGAACAAAAAAAAGCCGGGCGAGAAACCCGGCTTTATTTTTAAGTTAAAAACCTAAGCGGCTACAGCTGGCATAAATCGTAAACGGAATCCGAGGCGTTTAAAATCGAGCCGTCGGGTTTGTAAACGTCGCAGTCCTTGCCTTCGCTGAACGTCGCGTTGTCAAGCGTAATCTGCGCCCCGTCGTACAAATAAAGCTGGCCTGAGTTGTTGTAGCCGCCGCCGTGCATTACGTCGGCGTAAGAGAACCGGTTGTCGGATCCAGCCGTGCTCGCGATGGATATATAAAGCCAGTCGCCCGCGGCGGGAGACGTTTTTGAGCTTTTAACGGTTATTTTCGCCGCCGCGTTCCCGTCCAGTATGAGCGAGCCGCCGTCTCTAACTTCAATGTAAGAATCGGGATACATGAGCAAAGTATTCCCGGCCGCCACCGTCAGACTGTCCGTTATTGTAATCCACGTTCCCGTATCCCCGCCAATCGCTATGGGCGCGCCCAAATTTGCCCAAGTTCCGGCGCCCGCGCTGGTAAGAGTCGCGTTGCCGTTTACCAAAACCGGAGTTTTGTTGCCCGCGTCGAGAACCAGCGGCGTGAGCTGTTTAAACAAATCCGGCGGGGCGGCGAGAAGAAACTTGTCGCAGTTTTTAACCGCCACGTTTGAGAACGAAGCGATTTTCGCGCCGTCGGCGAACTGAATTCCGAAGGTCGCGGAATTTTCCGCGGAGAAATGATCGAGGCCGACTTTCGCGCCCGAATCGACGTAAAGCATGCCGTAATCGGCGCCGCCGAACTCAAACTTGGTATATGTAAATTGGTTGTTGTTCGAGCTGGTGTCTCTTATCTCGACGTATTTCCAGTCTCCTTTGGCCTTGGCCGTTTTGGCGGAAGTAAAGACCACGGGCTTAGCCTCCGTTCCAATCGCGCGTACGGAGCCGCCGTCCCGAACCTCGAAGTACGAGCCCGGCTGCATCAACAGGGTGTTTCCCGCTTCAATCGTAATCTCCGCCGCGACCGTCAGCCACGCTCCGGCGCCGTCGCCGACTAAAATAGGCGCGCCGAGGTACGCCCACGTTCCGGCGCCTTTGCTGGTAAGCGTTGAGAAAGCGCTTAGGAGCATGGGTTTGGTATTGCCGGGATCAAGCGTCAGAGGCGTGAGGCTTTTGAAGTGATCGGGAGCCGCTATGCCTAAATATTTGTCGCAATTTTTCACGGCAACGCCGTTAAAACTCGCTATAGTCGAGCCTTCGACAAACTGAAATCCGGCTGTGGCGCCGTTCTGAAACGTTACGTTGTCCAATCCGGCCTTGCCGCCTTCGCCGACGTAAAGCATAGGATAGTCGGCGCCGCCGAACTCAAAACGCGTGTGCGTAAATTGGTTGTCGTTTGAGCTCGTGCCAAAAATTTCGACGTATTTCCAGTCGCCCGCGGCGGGAACCGGCTTGCTGGAAGTGAAAACTACCGGACAAGCCGCGCTTCCGAGAGCTCTGATGGAGCCGTTGTTGTTGACCGTTATATACGCGCCGGGGTTCAGTTTAATCGTGGCGCAAGGCTGCAAAGTAAGCGTCGCGTTGACGGTCAACCAGCCGTCTATGACGTGAGATCCTGACCATGCCGCAGCGGCGGAAACCGTTTCGGCGGAATGGGTAACAACCAATCCGGTTTCTTCTTCGGCCGCGCACGAATAAATAAACGAACCGAACGCCGCCAACGCCAAAAACATGAACAACTTCAATAATTTCTTCATTTTTCCTCCTGATTTAAATGAACGAAACGGACAAACCGAGTTAGTTACTCTATTTAGCTTTAATTTGTTATATTAAAAAATATTTCGGTAAAAGTCAAACCTCGAAATGCAGCGTTAATTTAACTTTAAAGTTGAGGGCGAATTTTTAAAACCGACGCGCGTCTTGACAAAGGAGTAAATGGGCGGTACGTTTTTAAATTAAATTTTTTGACGATATTTAGACGATTGTTTGGTATGTGGCTTCTGCATTTCGGCGCTGATTCGGAAGGGATTAGAATTAAAATTGCCGGCTCCGAATATATAATCGGTTCGGGAAGCGGCTGCGGCCTCGGCTTAAAAGATAAAATTTCGCCCGACTACGAACTTTCGCTTTGTCCGGCGGACGACGGCGTAACGGTTCGATGCAAAAACAACCGCGGTTCGATAACTCTCAACGGCCGTCCCGTTATGGGAACAATGAAAGCCCGCGAAGGGGACTTGCTGCAATTTGCGGGCGCAACCGCTAAAATCGTCAAGGCCGAGCCGGAGCGCGAATCGATGCGCACCAAAGCCTCGCCTAGAGCCGCAGGCCGCGCAAAACGAGAGCTTTTTCTCGAAATACAAGCCGCCGACGGAAAGCCGGCTCCGATAGTAAAAAAAATTTCTTCGGGCCAAGAATGGATTTTAATCGGCAGTTCGGACGAATGCGACGTGTCGCTTCCCAGCCGCACCGTCAGCCGTCTCCACGCGAAAGCCGGATTCGACGAATACGGCGCGGCGTGGATTAAAGACATGGAGAGCACCAACGGGCTCTTCATAAACGGGAAAAGAATCCGCGAGGCCGAAATAAGGGACGGAGACGTTATAACCGCCGGCGATTACATAATCAAAGCGCGGTTTGACGAATTCGGCGGAGACGACGCTCCGCCCGAAGCGAAGGAAACGGCCATTATAGGCCGCTCGGCGGCGATCGCTAAAACGCGGGAGCTTGCGCGCAAAATAGCTCCTTCGGCGGCTCCGGCGATTATAATCGGAGAATCGGGCAGCGGAAAAGAGCTTATAGCAAAAGCTCTGCACGAATTATCGGGCAGGCGAGGAGCGTTCGTCGCGCTGAACGCCGCCGCGATACCCGAAAAACTCTTTGAATCCCAGCTGTTTGGGCGCGTAAAGGGGGCTTACACGGGAGCCGACAAGGACGCCATTGGAGCTATGCTCGAAGCCGACGGAGGAACCCTTTTTTTAGACGAAATCGGCGACGTCGCGCTCGACCTTCAGGCAAAGCTGCTGCGCGCGATTGAAAACAAGGAAGCGGTTCCGGTAGGCGGGGTTAAAGCGGTAAAATCGACCTGTCGTTTCGTTTTCGCGACGAATAAAAACCTTTGGGCGCTGGTTGAAGAAGGTAAATTCCGCGAGGATTTGTTCTTCCGCATATGCGTTCTAAAAATTTACGCGCCTCCGCTGCGCGACCGCTTGGACGATTTGCCGCAGCTGGCGCGCTTCTTCCTCGACGAGCTCGGCTGTCCGTTGTCGTTGTCCGCCCAAGCTCGCGAAGCGCTTAAACAAAGACGCTGGCCCGGCAACGTCAGAGAATTGAAAAACGTAATAACGCGCGCCGCGATTGCGGTTTCGGGCGAACCCGGCAAAAAAACAATCGAGCCGTCCGATTTGGAATTCGACGACGAGCCTTTCGCGGGTTTCAAAGAAAAAGCGGACGGATGCGGACGCGGGGCGGAAACTATTTGCGAAAGCGAGCGGGAAACGATTATCCGCGCCCTGCGCGACTGCAAAGGGAACAAAGCCGCAGCGGCTAAACGGCTGGGCGTAATGCGTTCTACGCTTTATCTTAAACTAGACAAACATAAAATTACGGAATACGATTATTCATAAAAGTAATTTTTATTATTTTCGGAGGAATTGATGATTTCAAGCATGACGGGATACGGAAGAGCGGCCGCGACCATAAACAACGTCGGCCACACGGTCGAAATAAAAACGTTGAACAGCAAGTTTTGCGAAGTTAAAACGCGCCTTCCGCCCGATTACATGCCGTTGGACTTCAATCTGCAAACGCACCTCAAGGAGCGTTTTTCAAGAGGCCGCGTTGAAGTTTACGTTTCGAGAGACGAAGATTTGCTGCCCGGCGCAAGCGTGCGCCTCAACCGCGATTTGGCCGAGCAGTATTACAAGGCGCTTTTGCAGCTAAAGGCCGAGTTCGGCTTTTCCCAAGACGTTTCGCTGTCGATGATTTCTCAGGCGAAGGAAGTTTTGGTCGTAGCCAGACACGATCTCGATTTCGAGAAGATATGGAAGGAGCTTAAAAACGCGACAGACAAAGCCGTAGGCTCGGTTAGAGAGATGCGGATGCAGGAAGGGCGGCATATCGCAATGGATATGGCAGGGCGCATCAACCGCGTTAAGGAGTGGACGTATCAAATCGAACAAAGATGCCCGAAAGAAATCGAGGCGTACCGCAAGCGTCTTACCGAGAGGCTTCAGGCTTTTCTTAATAAAGAAATCGACGACCAGCGCATTTTAATGGAAGCGGCGCTTTTCGCCGACAGATCGGACATTACCGAGGAGCTTGTGCGCATCCGCAGCCACCTGCAAAAGTTTTTGCACAGCATGGAAGACGAGCAGCCGACCGGGCGCATACTCGATTTTCTATGTCAGGAATTAATGCGCGAGGCCAACACCATAGCCAGCAAGGCCAACAGCGCGGAAACGAGTCAAACCGTGGTTTTAATCAAAGCCGAGCTTGAAAAACTGCGCGAACAGGTTCAGAACGTAGAATAATTTAAATTACAAGCCGCCCGTATTCGCCGTCGTAACCGGGCTGCATAATAATTTCCCCCGCTCTGGCTTTAATTAAAAGGCTTGCCAGCCGCCCGCCGGCCGCCGACTCCACGGACGGAGCGTCCGCGAAGAGAAGCGCGTTCAACTCGCTTCCGAATTCTTTCAATATCCGGTCGTAAATCTTTTTCGCCGAAATCGTTTTGGCGCCTTTTCCCTCCGCCGCCGCGATAAGCTCAGCCAGCGGGATAATTTTTTTATAAGGTTTCGCCCCCTGCGGAACGAAGCCGAACGGCCTGTCCGCAAGTTTCGCGACGCGGCTCATAACGCCGACCGTAACCGGCCCGCCGCAAACCGGACATTTTCCGCCGTTTCTTTCCGTCTCGTCCGGCGAAAGCCTTGCTCCGCACGCTCTATGGCCGTCGAAGTGGTATTTACCCTCCTCCGGAAAGAACTCTATCGTCCCTTCGAATCCGTTGCGAGTCTTTATCGCCGAATACATTTCCTCGTATGAAAGACCGCAGGAAAACTCGTTGCACTCGCGCCCTAAATTTTCCGCCGAATGAGCGTCCGAGTTGGAAACGAGAAGGAATTTATCCAGCGCGCTTACCGCGTAATTCATCTCTGGGTCGCTTGAAAGTCCTGTTTCAAGAGCGTAAACCCAATCGGTCAGGTCGCCGAAACATTCCTCAATCGAGTCGAACCCGCTCATTGAGCCCAGAACCGAAAACCACGGCGTCCAAATGTGCGCCGGAATAAATAAAACGTCCTCGGATACGTTCAAGGCCATATCCAGCGCGTCCCGCGCAGACAAACCGAGTATCGGCCTTCCGTCCGACTCCACGTTGCCGATTTTTGCGAGAGAGGCGGAGAATTTCTCCGCGTCCGCGCTCGACTTTGTTAAAACGACGCTGTGAACCTTTCGCGTGCGGCCGCCCTGCTTGTAAATTCCGCTTATTTCCGCGCCGTAAACGAACCTGACGGACGACGGATCGAACCCTTCGGCGCCGTCAAGCGAGCCCGCCGCCGCAAGAGCCCTGGCGTTAAGCCTGTACAGGCCGCTTTCCGCCTCTTCCAAAGAAGCCGCAAGTTTGGCGCGCCACGCAGGGTGCGTGAAGTCGCCCGTCCCGATTACGGTCAATCCCTTCTTCGCCGCCCATAAGGCCATCGTTTCGGGCGAAAGCGAGGGGCTTGTAGCCCTTGAATAAGGGCCGTGAACGTGCAAATCGGCAAAAAACGACGGCACGGCTACGCCAGAACGGCCGATAGCACTTCGGCCATGTCGCGGACGAAAACGAATTTCATCTCGTTTTTTATTTCCGGAGGAACGTCGATAAGGTCTTTTTCGTTCTGCCCCGGCAGAAGAGCCGTCCGCAGACCCGCGCGGTGGGCGGCGAGCATTTTTTCTTTGATTCCTCCGACGGGCAGCACTTTGCCGCGCAAAGTTATTTCGCCCGTCATCGCCACGTCGCCGCGCACCGCCTTTTTAAGTATAACGCTCGCCAGCGCGGCGAACATCGTAACTCCTGCGCTGGGGCCGTCCTTGGGTATCGCTCCGGCGGGAACGTGAATGTGATAATCCTTGCCGGAAATATCTTCCGTCTTCGCGCCTAAAGCCGCGGCATTGGCGCGGATGTACGACAAAGCCGCGCTCGCGCTCTCTTTCATAACTTCGCCCAAATGTCCGGTCAGTTTGAGCTCGCCGCGCCCCGCGTCGAAACCCGCGGCCTCGACGAAAATTATATCGCCGCCGTGAGGAGTCCACGCGAGGCCTGTCGCCACGCCGACGCGGTCGGTTTTTTCGGCGGCGTCGCGCTCGAATTTTTCCGGGCCAAGATATTTTTCAATCAACTGCGGCGTAATTACGGCGCGCCCTTCGAGCTTGTTGGACGCGACCTCGCAGGCAACGGCGCGGCAGACTCCGCCTATTTCGCGCTTCAAATTGCGCACTCCGGCCTCGCGGGTGTAGCGGTCTATCGCGTAATCGACCGCTTCCGGCGTAAATTCGACGTTCTCGGCTTTCAAACCGTTTTCGAAAATCTGCTCAGGTATTAGAAATTTCTCCGCGATGTGATATTTTTCGTTCGACGTGTATCCGGGCAGCTCTATAATTTCGAGCCTGTCCTTCAGCGCGGGCGGAATCGTGTCCGCAACGTTCGCGGTGCAGATGAACATCACGTTCGACAAATCGACCGGAGCCTCGATGTAATGGTCGCTGAACTGTCCGTTCTGCTCCGGGTCGAGCGCCTCAAGCAGGGCGGAGCTCGGATCGCCTCTATAGTCCGACGCCAGCTTGTCTATCTCGTCGAGCATGAAGACCGGATTGTTGTATCCGGCGCGTTTTACGCCTTGAATAATGCGTCCCGGCAGCGCGCCGATGTACGTTCGCCTATGGCCTCTAATCTCGGCTTCGTCCCTAATTCCGCCGAGACTCACGCGAACGAACTTGCGCCCCAGAGCGCGCGCGATGGAGCGTCCCAGCGACGTCTTGCCGACGCCCGGAGGCCCTATCAGCGCCAATATCGGCCCCTTGACGTCCGGCTTCAATTTTCGCACCGCTAGAAATTCTAGGATGCGCTTTTTAACCTTGTCCAGGCCCCAATGATCTTCGTCTAGTATTTTAGCGGCTTGTCCTATGTCGAGGTTGTCCTCCGTCGCCCTGCCCCACGGAAGGTCTATGAGCCAGTCGAGATAAGTGCGGGATACGTTGTGCTCGGGCGAAGTCGAAGGGATGCGCGCAAGCCGCGAAAGCTCTTTGTCGGCGGCGGCTCTTACCTCCGGAGGCATCTGCGCCTTTTCAATCTTTTTGCGCAGATCGTCAAGCTCGTCCATCTCCCCTTCGCCTAATTCCTTTTGAATCGCCTTCATCTGCTCGCGAAGAAAATACTCCCGCTGGTGGCCGTCAATCCGCATTTTAACCTCGCGGTTAATCTGCTGCGCGACCTTAAGCAGTTCGAGCTCGTAAACTACCATGTCGAGCGCCGTCTTGCATCGTTCGAGCGGATCGGTCATAGCCATATATTCCTGCTTCTTCTCGAACGGCGCGTGCATATGCCCGACCACTATATCCGCCATTAGAAACGTATTGGAGCCTTTCGACTTTTCGTATTCCTCAAAGTCTCTGCGCAGCTCTTCCTGCATCGGTCCGGCTTTGGAAAGCAGATCGGAAACGACTCGCCCCAGATGCTCCTGAAAAACTTCCAGCTTGGCGTTTTCTTCCTCCGTTCTATAACCGCGGCTTACGTCCACCGCGTTCTTTTCGATTTCGGCGAACATGTAGCCGTTTTCGCGCAAGGAAAGCGGACGCGCCATTCCTATTCCCTTGACGAGCAGGGAATAGGCGTTGTCGTCCACTTTATCTACGTCGAGCACCTCCGCCACGCAGCCGTAAGAGTAAAGCTCGGAGGGAAGCGGGTCTTCAACTGCCGCGTCTTTTTGCGCGGCTACGTAAATAAGAGACGGCGCCGCTCCTTTGGACGCCCCGCGAATCGCGAGCAAATCCTCGACCATCAGCAGGCTCTTGCGCCTTCCGACCATCAGAGGCATCGTAACGCCCGGCAACAGCGACGCGTTCCTAACCGGAAGCGTCGGCAGGCTGATTTTATTCGACGTTTTTTTCGTCGTTTCTTTTTTTGTTTTAGCGACGGGCATTTTAATACTCCCAGCCGGTCTTTAGCTTACGGCTTATCGAAGAAAATCTTTGGGTTAAGGTTGTCGGGCGAGCCTATCGCCGCCCAATAAATTTTTTCCAGTCCTTTGGCCAGCGCGTCGTTGACTTCTTTCGCGGTCAGCGAGCGGACGGTCGCCAGAACCGTCGCGGCGTCTATAAAACCTTCTCCGCAAATCTCGTTCCAAGCGATAAATCCGGCTAATCCGCCGTTCGATTCTATCCCCATAAGGTATCTAGTCTGGAATAAAGTCTTGGCGTTTTCTATCTCTTTTTCGGGCAGACCGTTCTTTACAGCGTCCGCCAGCGTAGTTTTAATCAAAGACAAAGCCTTCTGCGGATCCGTCGTCGAAAGATAAATATAACCGAAGTTCGAGCGGTTGTCGGCCATGCTTGAGCCGACCGCGTAGGCCAAACCTTCCTTAGTGCGCACCGCGTCCCATAAAGAGCGCGAAAGGCGCGTCAGAGCTATTTTCATCGCCCAATACTCCCGCGAGCCGCTGCCGGAAACGACAAACTTGCCTAAAATGTAATTTGTCGGAATTTCGGACTTTTCAATCAGCGGAAAAGTGTTTTTCGCCGGAGTAAAAGGTTTGGCTTCTTTTTGCAAATTGGAACCGGATGGAAGGCTTTTAAGTTTGTCTTCTATATACGGCAGAAGAGTCTCTTTGGAGACCTTTCCGACTATGACGATTAAAAGGTTTTTGCCCGTCAGAGCCTTGGCCTTGTGCTCCATAACGTCCTCAAGCGTTATTCCGGGCAAAGATTCCTCGGAGCCGGACGGATGCGCCTCGTAAGCGTGCCCCTTGTAAAGCGCTTGATTCATTTGAAAGGCCAGATAACCTTCAGGGTCTTCCTTGCGCGCCTTAGCGCCCGCGATATGCCGCTCCTTGCTCAGATTGAATTCCTCTTTGAGCATCGCCGGGTTAAGCAGCAAATCGAAATAAACGTCCATGCTTTCCCTTAACGTGAAACGCAGACATTTGAGGTCGAAGGAAGAGAAATCCCTGTCGGCGGAATAGTCGATGTAAGAGCCCGTTTCCTCAAGAAATGGGTAAAGTTTTTCTTTAGGATAATTGACGCTTCCCTTCAACGCCGTAGAGAGCCACAGCGACTCTATTCCGGCTTTTTCAAGCGGGTAGTTCGCCGAACCGCCTAGAATGTACGAACGGACGGAAACGACGTCGTTGTTGGAAATAGGCAGTATTATAACCTTCGCGCCGTTGGACAGCGAAAACCGCTCGGCCTTCCCGTCGGCGGTTTGGTCGGCGGACGCCGAAAAAGCGAAAAAAACGGCGGTAAAAAATATTGCGGCGTTTAAATAATTTTTTTTCATTTCGCCCCTCCGTTTTCTTCTTTGTAAAATTCAGTTCCGGTCAGGAACGCTTTGGCGTCGTCCTTTTTAATAAGAACGCCTTGGACGTAAGGCTGTTTATTGACGTATTTGTTCATAAAGGCGGCGACGTCTTTTTCCGTAACTTTCGCTATATTCTTCGTGTAGTCGAGGTAATAATCTATCCCCGATACGCAGTAGTAGAACCCCAGCGACAGCGTAAAACTCCTCGTATATTCGCGCTCGTAAAGCTCCCGTATAATTACCGATTTGATTGAGCGCTGAATTTCCTCCTTCGAGAAATAATCGTCCTTACCCATCAATAGCAGCTCTTCATCAACGGCGGCTAAAAGTTTTTTAACGTTTTCCGGCTTGCAGACGGCGTAAAGGTAAATCGGGCCTACGTTCTTTTGGGTGTAATAACCGAAGTAAGCCTCAACCGCTATTCCGCTTTCCACTAAGCGTTTGCGAAAGCCGCTAGAATCCATGTTCAAAAGGTTGGAAACGACGTCCGCGGCGTAAGTGTCCGCCATATCGTCTATGGCCGACGGCCCGTGCCACTGAACTGCAACCTTGGCGAGTTTAACGTCGTCCCTGTACAAGAAAACTTTAGAGATTTTCTCAAGTTTAGGATGTTTAGGCGCCGGATACTTCTTCGACGGATCTTCCCCCTTTTCCCACCCTGCGAATATTTTTTTGGCCGAATCCATGGCCGACGCGGCGTTTATGTCGCCCGCCACGAAAAGAGCGGCGTTATTCGGAACGTAATACGCGCTTTGAATTTGTTTCATCGTCTCTTTGGTCGCGGCCTTTACTATTTCGCGCTTGCCGAGCGGGTGTTTGCGCTCCGGATATTTGTAAAAAACCGTTTCGTCCATCAGCTTGTTGAACCAGTACGCGCTTTCGGCCTCGTTGCGGTCGAACTCGGACATTACGGCGCCCTTTTCCTTTTCCAGCTCCTTTTCGTCGAAAAGCGGGCTGGTGACGGCGTCGTACATAAACTTCAGTCCTTCTTCCAGCTTGTCTTTGGGCATTGTAAAATAGTATCTAACCGATTCGTCGCTCGTCGTCCCGTTGAAGACTATGCCGAGCTCCTGAATTTTTAAAATGAACGCGGTTTGATCGGGAATGACTTTGTTTCCTTTGAAGAACATATGTTCGTAAAAGTGCATCAAGCCGTTCCATTCCGGCGGCTCCACGTAAGCGCCCGCCTTTACGGCAACCATAACCGTTACAATCGGCGCCGAGTGGTTTTCCAAAGCGAACAGCGACAATCCGTTTGGAAGCGTTTCCATCGTAATCGGCGGCTTGCTCGCCTCGGCGAGCTCGTCCGCGCTCGCCATGCTTTCAAGCGTTTTTTGTTTTGTTTCCACCCTTTGCGCCGGAACGCACGAATGCAACGACGCGGCCGCAATGAGCGCAATCGAGGCGGCCAGTATCAGCGCCCGTTTTTCGCTCCGAAACCATTGAAGATTTTTATTTTGCATGTTCGTCTCCTTCTGCAAATTTTATATAAGGTATATTCGCGGCGTAAATTTATCAAGAGGAGAGAAAAAATTCTTTTTTTGCGGCGGCGCGCAAGCGCGGATTTGGAGCGAGAAGCGCATGCGCTCGGCGCGTTTATTTTAAGAAAACCGGCGGAATCAATTTTTTAATCTACGCATCGTCCGCGTTTTTTGCCAAAAGCGGACGCGGGTCGCAACGCGGCTTGGCGGCGGCGAATAAAATCGACGCCTCTCTTGACTTATTTCCCTCGATGGGACAAAATTATAAGGCATCTTATAATCGGTAAATTTTACCGGATGGCTGTCCGTAATCCTTCTCTTCCGTCTGGAGGCGATTGTGGCTAAAAGACTTTTGCTGCTTGCGGCGATTTCCATGTTTCCTCTATTTCTCATGGGCGACTTCTGCTCCGACGTTCTTTCCGTTCCGGTTTATTTCGAGGACGACGAACGGCTCGATCTTAAGCTGGATCAAGCCCAGATGGCGAAGACGAAAGCCGCGTTCGAGTCGGGCAATTACGTCGTAATGAACGTTGAAGCCGCGCTCGGCTCCGACGGCGATTCGGAAATAAGCCCGCCCGTTCCGTACGCGGACGCGGACGAGCCGTTTACGCTTAACGCCTGCGATAAAAATACTCCCAGCGATACGACGCCGGGAATCGGCTGCATCTGCGTCAAAGACAAGCAGTGGCTCGCCTTTGCAAAAAACTGCCTGCTTGGGCGCGCCAGCATCGACATCGCAGGACAGGATAAATCGATTAAAAGCCTCAAAGATGTAATTGAGGGCATTTTCATCCGTAAAGTAACCTACTCCATGCCCGCCAAAAAGCTCGCGATGAGCATTCCGAGCCTTGAGGTGAAAATTAGGCGGCTGGTAGTGGGCGAAGACAAAACGTTAAAACCGTTCGGCGACTGGGCGTCTTTGGGCGTAGTTGAACCGATGGAGCGCGGCTACGGCAATTCATGGCTGTTCGACCTTAACGACGCCATTTTAACCGAGACCGACAAAACGAAAAAAGAAGAATTGACCGCCGAGCTTAAAAAAATCGAGCGCGATTTGATTTCGTGCGACCCCAATAACGAGCGCATTTGCTCTTGTCAGGAATTCACCAAAGACTGCGACAAGATATGTTCCGCAGGGACGCGCGAAACCGCTAAATTTATTTGCGCCAAAGAAGGGCGCGTCAGGCTTAACGTCGCCGACATCGACAAAATTTCCGACATAATCAAAACGCTTCTATTTGAAGTCCAAGTCGCTTTCCCCGAACAGTCCGACATAGATATTTCGCAAATACTTTCTGTAGAGCCCGATGTGCGGGCGATGATGAAGCTCAATTTGCAGCTAGTCATAGTGGTAAAACCGAACCTTTAACCTTAAAAGAGCCGCGCAAAGTCAAAAAAAGGGCGTAAAATGCGATTAATAAATTGCAACTCGAAAAAAATTATCAGTTTTTTAACGCTCGCGGCGATTTTGACGATTTCCGCCTCGTGCGATAAAAAAGATTCTACGACTCCGGCCTCCGCGCCCGCGGGCGGCGACAACGCCAAACGGCTGGAAAAATTTCTCGCGGAGTTCAAAATCAACAAAGACAGTCAAAACATAATTTACACTTACGTCGACGAAAAAGGAGAGTTTCGATCGACGGAAAAGATAGACGAAATACCCGAAGAATGCCGCAACGACGTTCTCATTACCGATTTAAGCAAGACGCCGGAGGAAAGAAAATCGGACAGCTACGCGATAGTCGCCGATTTGCTGCAAACCGACGAGCTCGGAAATTTCAAGCTGCGCGCCGAACCGCGGGCGGACTTTGAGCGGGCGATAAAGCTGAAAAGACAGTACAAACTGACGAGACTCGACCGTGTACGCCCCGGAGGGCGGGCCGACGACGGCTCCGCGGACGGCGGAGTTCCCGCGCAGCCGCCTCCGAACATGGCTCCCCTTGCGCCCAACAAAGACAAAGTAATCGTCTATTCCGCCTCGTGGTGCGGCTACTGCCGCAAGCTCAAGGCTCTGCTTAAAGATATGGGAATTAATTTTATCGAAAAAGACGTCGAAAAGGATCAAGGCGCGGCGTACGAAATGGCGATGAAGCTCAAGGCCGCGGGAACTACGGGAGCCGGCGTGCCGGTATTAGACTACATGGGGACGATTGTCTCCGGGTATTCGCCGGAGGCGGTGAAAAAACTTTACGAAACCAAAGGGAAACCGCCCGAAAGACTGTAAATTCCCCGCCGCAAAAAAAGAACGTCTCGTTATTTTTGCGTTTTATCGAACCAATTCGGCGCGAAGTCGTCGCGGTAAACCGTTTCGGGTTTCGCTTTAGGGTATCTTTCCAACAGCCAGCGCTTTCTTACTAAAAAAATATTCCAGTCGTAAAAGTTGCCCTCGCCGCTTTTACGCATTATTTTCGCCGCTTTTCTTATTACGGACGAAGCGTCTTTCGGGTGCGCGCAGAAGGAATCGGTGAAAAGCCAATGCCCCATATGAGGAAAAATCCGCGCGTAAAGCATTTCTCCTTTGTTGATTCCCAGCGGATTGCGCCGCTCTTTTATTTCGTATTTTTTCGCGTCTTGCTGGTCGATTAAAACGATAAGCTCTTTTTTCGGATTTATTTTTTTTATCTCGAAAGTCGAGCATACGTTGCGGCTTACGTCTTCGAGGTACGCCCGCTCATCGCCTTCCGGGTCGAAGTTTGCAAGATAAAATTCAAGCGGCGTAACGCCGGACAAAAGTTTATAGTCAAAAAAGAACCATTCGAGGAACGCTTTTACGCGCTCTTCGTAAAAATCTTCGTCCTCGAAGTACTCCCCTACCAATTCGACGTAACGGCGGCGCGCCGCCAGAAGTTCTCCTTCCCGTCCGGCGGATACCGCCGCAAGCGCCTTCTCGAAATACTCCTTGAACATAAGTCTGTTTCCGCTTCCTGACTTTTTGCCGTTTTACTCGAAACGCGAGAAGAAATAATTATTGAAAAGCTCGATTAAAAGCTCCAGTCCGTCCATCAGGCGCGGCCCCGGCCTTCCGAAGATGGACTCGCTTAACGTAATAATTCTGCCGCTCTTAACGGCGTCTATTTCGCTCCATCCTTTTCTTGCGACGATTTCCTTAGGCGTCTGCGGCGACATCAGCTTCGTCTGCTCGCCGACCCAACAGATAAGTATAAGTTCTGGATTTCGATCGATTATTTCCTCGTCGCTTACCTTTTTGCTGCCGCCTTCGACGTCGCGGAAAATATTCTCGCCGCCGGCCATGTGAATCATGTCTGTAATCCACGACTGCGAGCCGGGGGTGTAATACGGCTCTTTCCACCACTCGAAATATACCGCCGGACGCGAGACCGGCTCCTGCGTTTTGGATAAAATTTCGCGCAGGCGAGCGTCCCAAACCGCCGCAAGCTGCGCGGCCTTTTCAGCGACTCCGCAGGCGGCCCCTATTTCGTAGGCGTCGGTCATAAAGTCGGTAAAACGCTCCGTCTCGAGAACGATGTGATTGAGCTTTGCGCGCCGTATCTCTTGAACGGTTTTCTCCATTCCGGGAACCGACATGCTTGCCACGACTAAATCGGGTTTGAGCGCCTTTATTTTTTTTATATCAACGTTTAATTCGTCGCCGATTTTTTCGATTTTTTTCGCCGGTTCCGGATAATCCGAATAGTCGTCCACCCCTACGATATGGTCTTGCAGCCCAAGCTCGAACAACAGTTCGGTGTTTGACGGACATAAGGATACAATGCGCATTTTCAACCTTGCGTTTAAAAGGAAACCATCAATTTTATATATCTAATTATTTTAGCGTACAGTCAAATCTTTTTTACGCGCCTAATGGCCTAAGGTTTTCTTTAAAAACCTCGGAGGACGCTTAGAAACGCGGAGGAAAGCGCGCGCGTCTGAAATAAAAATTTCCCCTTGCTAAAATCTCAAAGGATTAAAAGTAAACAGCTCGGCTCGCAAGCGCCGAGACTGTTTTAAATTGAAAGGAAATAGGAAATCGGAATACCCGTCCGATAACGAACTTTAAAAATTCCGCCGATGCAACCGGGCGGTAAACGCGCCCCCTTCTCGGATTATGCGAACGCGGGCGCTGGCCGGCGTTTAAAATTAAAAAATTAAACGCGTAAAATTTTTTGACAAAAAAAAACAACTTTGTTATTTTAAGCCGGCTTTATGGAGAGATGGCCGAGTGGCCGAAGGCACTCGCCTGCTAAGCGAGTAAGGGAGCTTAAACTTCCTTCGAGGGTTCGAATCCCTCTCTCTCCGCCAGTCTTTTTTCTCTTTTTCTTCTCTTTCAATTCCGTCAAACAAATTGCGTTTAAAACAAAAAACAAGAGAGTCTTGCGCAACATATTATAATTGTTAAGTTATTTTAACGGCTTAAACGGCCGCGAGGCCGGAAACAATATAAGCCGGAAAGCAAAACGCGGTATAAAGATGTCCGACATTGAACTTACAACCAAAGGAAGCGCGGCCGAGGAAAAAATCGGCTCGGTCGTAAAAGAAGGATCGGGAAGCGCCAAGGAAGTGTTCGTAACGGCGGCGCCGATTATCGTCTCCGTCATTTCATTCTCGCTGATGGGAATGGTTGACACTATTATAATGGGGCGCGTCGGCACCGTCGAGCAGGGCGCGACCGGCTTGGGCGGAATGCTGTCGTGGGGGTTGTGCGCCCTCTTTACCGGCACGCTGACGGCGGTCAACACCTTCGTGGCGCAGGATTACGGCGCCCGCAACTTCGACGTTTTGCGGCGCTACGTTCATTCGGCGGCGCTGCTCGTCCCCTTTTTCTCAGGGCTGGTCTTTTTGACGATTCCTCTTTTTCCAATAGTTCTCAAACTATTAGGAACGTCCCCCGAAGTGGAGCCGGAAGTTGTAAAATACCTTTCAATCCGCATTCTCGGCGCGCCGTTTTTATTTACAATTTACGTAATAACCGGATTCGTGCGCGGGTTGGGCGACATGAAAACGCCGATGATAATCACGATTATCGCGAACGTCGTCAACGCGGTTTTAGCGGTTACGCTTGTATTCGGCTATTTCGGGTTCCCCGCAATGAAGGTCGAAGGGGCTGCGACCGCCAGCTTAATAGCCGGCGGAGTAGAGGCGGCTCTTTACCTTTTCGCCTACTTTGGCCGCAAAAACAACGCGCTTTACAAAACGCGCGCATGGGCGGCTCCGAGGCTCGACGACGCGAAAAGACTTTTAACTCTCGGCCTCCCGATAGGCTTCTCATGGATGTTCGACATGGCGGCGTGGACGCTGTTTTCAATATACGCCGCAACGCTTGCGCCCGAAGCGCTGGCCGCCCACATGATTATCTTTCAGATAATCCACTTCAGTTTTCTGCCGGCGGTGGCCTTTTCCATCGCAGGAACGACGCTCGTCGGTCAGTACATCGGCGCCCGGCGGGTTGACTTAGCCGAAAAAAGCGCAAAATGGACTTTTTTTCTCGGCGTAGGCTACATGACGCTCGCCGGAGCGACCATGGCGCTTTTGCGTTATCCGCTTATGAACGCCTTCAATCCCGATCCTAAAGTCGTCGCCATCGGCGCGGTGTTGGTTTTAATCGCCGCGGTCTTCCAGCCGTTCGACGCGGTTGGGATAGTAAGCATGGGCATTCTTCGCGGCGCGGGCGACACTAAATTTCCGCTCTTAACCATAATTATATGCTCGCTGACAATCTTTTTGCCCGGCGTGTATTATTTTGCAGAATATTTGCGCATGGGAATAGTCGGCGCATGGATTGGAGCTTTGTGTTATATCGTTATATTCGGCGTAGTAATAATACTTCGCGTGCGCAAAGGGGGGTGGAAGAAAACGCGCCTTGCGCAAGGATGATCTTTACGCGCTTATTCCGCTCCCCCGCTCTGCGCTTGCGCGCCCGCAAAACGCCGCGGCGTTAAAACGTGTACGTCAGTCCTGCGGAAAAGAAATGATAGTTCGCGATGTACACGCCAGCGTTGGCGACCGCCGACGGCTGTCCGTAATAGCGGGAATTGCAGTTCATCGGGTCTGTGTACGGGGCGACGCACTTGCTTCCGGGAACCTGCTGGTACGTCTTCGATTCTTCCTCGCGGACGATAATCGGAATTTGAAAAACGTAAGCGTAAGCCAGCGACAAGTCGAAGCCCCACATTTTTAACGACGCGCCAAGGCTTGGGCCTACGCGGTGAAAGCTGTAAAAATCGACGTAGGCGTAAGGTTCGTCCTGCCCTTTCGTTTCGTAAAAAAATCCGCCGCGGACGGCGAGCATGTCGGGAATGACGTTGTAATCTCCGCCCAGCCGCAGGCTGAAGGTGTCCTTCAATCCTTTTTTTATAACGATTTTATTTATATAGAAGCTCTGATTAAGCACTTCGGTCTTGATGCCGCCGGCGTCCATGACGAATTTGTCCATCATCGACCAAGCCTCGTAGCCGAGGTTTAGCTCCACGTCGAACAGCTCCTTGTCGTTTTGTTTGTAAACGTAACGCGCGCCTGCCCTGAACTTTATAGGAAGCGTTAGAGAAAACGTAACGTCGTTGTATGGAGCGCCGTTCTTAGTCAGCTTGACTTTGTTCAGCTTCAGCACTTCGGGCGAGAACGGTTTGACGTTAAGTTTGCAGTCCGCAACTTCTTTAATTGGAGTAAGGCGACCGGAAAAGGCGAATTCCAAGAATTCGAACGGCCGGTACCACGCGCCGACAATCGCCGTCATATTGAAGCGGTCTTTCCCCTCGATGCTGGAAATCATGTCGAACTGGCTGTTGACCGGATTTACCGCCATAGGCGTTATGTCGCCGTCGATTACCAAATCGAAGCGCAGTTTCGGCATATCGACGTACTGCAGGCTGGCGCCCACTCCGAAGACGTCCCGATATTTCCATGCGGCGCTTACGGAGTAGTAAAGCAGCATGACGTCTCTGGCAAGCAGCATGTATTTCTGCGGCGAGTCTTTGCGGTTGTTGTTTGAAAGCGTGTTGGGATGGTTTGCATACTGCTGTTTTTCAATTCCCGGCGGGCCGTAAACGCCGAAGGCAAACGCCCAGTCGGAAAGGCCGAAATTGCTCGCCGCGCCGAACATCGTGCCCAGAGCTCCGAACGGGGTTTCGTTTTTAACCGTCGGAAATTTAACCAGTTCCGGCAGCCCGTTGTCGAACGCCTGACTGTAATCTAGCGTCTGCGCCCGCTTGTAGCGTTCGTCGGCGTAGGAGAACCTGTTGCTGAGATACAGCTGCGTTCCGTTTATTTTAGTCAGGTTCGCGGGGTTGTAGTCTATCGCCGAAACGTCTTCGACGCCTACGACGTAAGCTCCCGCCCTTCCCATTCCTTTACCTCCCTGATCGCCTATTTCGAGGCCGCCCGCCGCCGCGGTTTGGGCGTAAACGGTAATTGCCGCGGACGCGAGCGCGAAAAGCAACCGCTTTTTACAATACATATTGCACCTGCTTGCAAGGCTTAAGTTCTCGTTATTGCTTCATACAATCGTCGGACTTTACGGGATTGAACTTGTCCGATATGTCTATCGCGTCGAAGAACCCCGTAACGCGGTAGCCGGGCAGCCCTTCTTCGGTAAGACAGTTCATATAAATGCTTGAAAAGAGGCTGATGGCTTCAGCGAACGAAAGCCACGAGTCGCCGCATTTATCTTTGCAGTACAAGCCGTAATCGACGTTCGGATCGTAGCCGGACTGCGGATTAGGCTTGAATTCGCAGTCGCCGGTGTTGGTGCACATGCAGATGCGTTTCGCGTCTTCGCGAGTGATGCACCCTTCGAGCAGGCCGCCTTTAATCGCCGTGCAGTCTTTGTTGAAAGTGGCGCGTATTTTAAGCTGCTTAACCGGAATGTTGTTTTTCGGCTCGTTCTCCGGCGCGCATTCGAAAGCGTTCGATAAAGGCCCCGGATGGAAGTAAAGCGCGCTTTCGCTCGCGCTTTGGAACATACATTGTTTGCCGGGGTAAGGCGCAAGGTCTATTGGAACGGCGTAACCGTTTAACAGGCAGTACGAGTTGACCACGTCCGCGCTTTCTTTGTCAAGCGGATCTAAAACGTCGGGCTTGACCGGATTTCTCCACCCCGGTCCGGCCGATATTATAATTTGTTTAAACGCCTGCGTCGCGGGGTTATCGCCCGGCGTTGCGCTTCTTACCTGAAAAAGAACGTTGAGGACGTTGTTTTTAATGTCGCGCGCCCACATATTGTTAAGCACTTTAACGAACGCCTCCGGCTCGATGATTTCCATTCTTGTCAGGCGGTAGGCGCGACCCGACATTTTCTCCGCCGGGCAGTCGCAGTACCCGTCGCAGCCGGTAGGGTTGTCGGGGATGTCGATTTTTTGCGCTTCAGGTTCCTCAACCGTAACGCAGCCGGTTTGCGCGGCCGCAATCGCCGCCGCCAAGCAGAAAAAAAGTCCGGTTTGATAAAAATTTTTCATGTCGCGGTTCCTTTGTAAAACGCTCAATGCAGGCAAAGCGCATGCGCGCAGTCTTGGTCAAAGCGAGTCCCTCGAAAGCAAAATCTTAGGCGTAAAAACTCTTTTTGTAATAATATCATCAGCGCGGCGCAAGGCAATTTATTTTTCAAAAAAATATGAATTTACGCGTTTCCCCTTTGAAAATTTTCGGCTTTCGTCCATTCCTATATATAGAGGGCTCGCCGCCCGACTTGTTCTTTCGCTTTTTTTTGCGCGCCTAAAGAAAGAAAAAGCGCCGCGCTAACCCCGCCGTCGGCTTCTCTCGACGGACGGGCAGAGACGGCGCGTAAGCGCGGAAAGAGTTTAAGCGCGCGCCCGGCGGTTAAATAAATCTCAAAGCTCTCCGCGCTCGCGGCGGTTTTTAGCCAAACCGGAAGTCGTTCACGTTAATGCGCCTCGTCCCAGTTAGCGCCGAATTTAATCTCCACCGCCAGCGGAACGGCGACTACGCCGGAGCCCGCGTTCATCATCTCCTCGCGGACGAGCGATTCAAGCCTTTCGGCCTCCTCGGTTTTAGCCTCGAACACCAGCTCGTCGTGAACCTGCATTATCATCCTTGAGGCCATCCCTTCGCGCTCAAGTCTTGCGTCGACGTTTATCATGGCGATTTTTATCAAATCGGCGGCGGCGCCTTGAATAGGCGCGTTAATCGCTGCGCGCTCCGCGAACTGCCGCGCCTGTGCGTTCGACGAATTGATTTCCGGCGTCGGGATTTTTCTTCCCCACGCGGTATAAACCGCTCCGTCCTTCCTAGCGTTTTCAATCGTAGTCTTCATGTATTCGGCGATTCCTTTATAACGCTCGAAATACCCCTCGATATAATTTTTCGCCTCTTGATGGGTTATTTTCAAACTCTCCGACAATCCGTGCGCGCTTTGTCCGTAAACGATTCCGAAATTAATCGCTTTTGCGCGCCGTCTTAAATCGCTCGTAACCTCTTCGGGTTTTACGCCGAAAACTTCCGACGCGGTGCGGGCGTGAACGTCCTCGCCTTTTACGAAAGAATCCGTCAAAAGCCTGTCGCCGCTGACTTGCGCTAACAGCCTAAGCTCGATTTGAGAGTAGTCCGCGCTTAGGATAACAAAACCTTCTTCGGCGACGAACGCCTTGCGTATGCCTCGTCCAAGCGGAGTCCGGACGGGAATATTTTGAAGATTTGGGTCGGAGCTCGAAAGCCTGCCGGTTGTCGCTACGGCCTGATTGTAAGACGTGTGAACCCTGAGCGTTTTCTCTCTCGCCGCTCCTATAAGCGCGTCCACGAACGAGGTTTTCAGCTTTACCGCCTGCCTGTATTTTAAAATCAACGCCGGAAGCGGATGCGCGTCCGCTAATTTTTCCAGCGCGTCGACGTCCGTTGACCACTTTCCGCCTTTTGTTTTTCCTTTATGCGGCAATTTGAGCCGCCCGAAAAGTATCTCGCCAAGCTGCGCGGGCGAATTTACGTTAAACGCTCCGCCTGCGTATTCGTAAATTTCCTTTTCAAACTCCCTTATCTGCGCCGCCAGCTCTTCGCCCGTTCTTTTCAGCCTATCGACGTCGATTTTTACTCCGGTCGTTTCGATTTTCGCCAGCGTTTTGACCAGCGGAAGCTCTATTTTAGAATAAACGTCATCGAGCTTCTCCGCCGCAAGTTTGGGTTTCGTCAATTTGTAAACGCGCAGACAAAAGTCCGCGTCCTCGCAAGAGTAAGCCGTCGCAGTCTCGAAATCCACTTCGGCGAACGAAATCTGCGTCTTTCCGCGGGACGTAATGTCTTTGTAGGCCGTTCCCTTCTCGCCCAGCAGCGCAAGCGCCGCCGAGTCGAGCGAATGCGAGCGCTGCGCCGGATTCAGAACGTACGAAATCAGCATCGTATCCTCGTAAGGCGGGGAGGCGGCTATTCCCCGCCCCGCAAGAACCTGCATGTCGTATTTTAAATTGTGGGCGATTTTTACTGTCGAGCGGTCTTCCAAAAGCGGTTTAAGAGCCGCGACCGCTTCCGCGGCCGGAATCTGTTTTCGAGAATCGAGGAGACGGTGCCCGACCGGAACGTAGGCCGCCCTGCCCGCGCCCCAGCACAGCGAAACGCCTACAAGCGACGCGCTCGAAGCCTCAAGACTCGTCGTTTCGGCGTCGAACGCGAACGCGCCGGCGTTGCGGCATTCGCCGATAATTTCATAGAGCCTTTCCGCGCTGAAAACCGTTTCGTAAGCTCGCGCCGCGCCGCGGATATTTTCCTCTTCCTTTGCGCGCGGCGACGGCGCTGCGTCATTTTCCGGTTCGGTTTTCTCCGCCTCTCCCTCGTCGAGTTCGTTTACAAGCGAATAAAATTCGAGCCTCTTCAGCAGCGGTATTATTTTCCGCCGGTTTACGCCCTTAAACAAAAAATCGTCGGCGGTAAAATCGAACGACAAATCGGTTTTAATCGTCGCCAGCCTCTTTGAAAGCCTTATAATATCGGCGTTTTCCTTAATTGAGAGCCGTTTTTTCTCCGGCAGATCGAGCTCGTCCGCCTTGGCGATTATTTCCTCGACGCCGCCGTATTTCGCGACAAGCTCCCTCGCGGTCTTTTCGCCGATGCCCGGCGCGCCCGGAATGTTGTCCGACGCGTCTCCCTGCAAAGCAAGCGAATCGGCCACCAAATTCGGCGCGACGCCGAACCGCTCCATCACGCCGTCAATGTCGGTCGCCTTATCTTTCATCGTGTCCAAAAGCGTAACGCGCTCGGTAACAAGCTGGCAGAAATCCTTGTCGCCGGTAACCAAAACGACGTCGTAGCCTTCTTTTTCAAACCGCTTAGCGAGCGAGCCTAGAGCGTCGTCCGCCTCGCATCCTTCGCGCTCCGCAATTGGAATTCCGAACGCTTCCGCCGCCTCCCGTACGAGCGCTCCCTGCGAAATCAAATCGGGCGGAGCCTCGGGCCTATTGGCTTTGTACATTTCGTACATTTCCTTTCGGAAGGTGTCGCGCCCCTTGTCGAATGAAATGGCCAGTCTTTCGGGCTTTTCGCGCTTAATCAGCTTCAGCAGCATTTTAATAAAAATATAAACCGCCCAAGTCGGCTCTCCGGCTGAGTTTGAAAGTTTCGTCGTTCTTGTGTGATACGCGCGGTAAAGATACGACGATCCGTCTATCATGTAAATTTTCGGTCTGCCGGTCATGTTAAAGCCTTTCGATTTAATCCGACGTTACGTTGAATTTGCGCGAAGATGAAGCTCCAGAGTCGTCTTCCGCCGTTAGCGAGTGCTCTCCGGGAGTCGGAACGATCCATAATTTTTCCCCTTCTTTCGTCGAGCCGAGATACTCGCCGTCAAGAAACCAATGCGCGGCGTTGCCGGAGAAAACTTCGGCCTCAAGCTCTATCTGCTGCTTTTGCGGATCAAGGCCGGAAATAAGGGCGAAGCTCTGATTCAGAGCCGGAGATATTATGTTCGGGCTCTTCGCGGAAACTGAGGAGGCGCAGTCTTTTGCAAAGGCCGGCGTTTTTAGGCTTCCCTTTCCGACCGAATAAAAATACGCCTTTACCTTGGCCGGAAGGTTGATGTAAAAGCGGCTCTCGTAACGCTTTCCCGCCCTGCATTCAGGCTTCAACGCGAACCCCGAATCAATATCGACGTCGTATTTTACGTGGTAGGGACACGTCTGCGCGGGAGTTTTTTCCAATATTGCAAGCGTTTTCGTTTTATGAGGACAGGCGTCGGTCGGCGCGAAACCGGAATACGCGCAAACCTCTATAAAACCAAGCCCCTTCGGCCTTTCGTCCAACGCCAAGGCGTCGTTGCGGTCGTCCAGCGATTCCAGCGCGTCGAACATAATCGGAGCCGCCGCCGAGGCTCCGCGCAGATTATAGCTCGGCTTGTTGTCCATGTTTCCGGCCCATACCGCTACGGCGTATTTTTTTGTAAAGCCGACGCTGTAGGCGTCTTTGAAACCGACGCTGGTGCCGGTCTTCCAGTAAATATCGCTCCTCGCGCCGCCGATTTTTCTTCTCAGCGGAAAATCCGGTCTGTCGCGCAGATTCAAAGCCTCTTTCATTAAATAAACCGCTTCATTAGAAACGATGGAAACGCCCGGCTTCGCGCGGCCGCGGCAGCCCGCTTCCGCCGCGTCTTCCATAGTCCACGACGGCGGCCTGTATCTTCCGCCGTTTGCGAACGCCGAATAAAGCGCGGCCATCTCAAGCGGAGACATTTCTACTCCGCCCACCGCCGCGGAAAGCCCGTAACGCTCCGGGTCCGGCCATACGCCTTTCGCTTCTATTAACCTTAGAGCTCCTATTAGTTTGTCCGTCCCCAGCTTCGCTAAAAGGTCTATGAACGGCGCGTTTAACGACTGCGAAAGAGCCGTTTTGAGCGTCGTCATGCCGTAATAGACGTTGTTGTAATTCCGCGTCTTATACTTCCCTCGGCTTGACGGCGCGTCTGGAACGAGCTGCGACGGCAGCGCTATTCCGGCGTCTATCGCCAGAGCCAGGATAAGCGGCTTCAGAGCGCTTCCGGTCGATCTGGGGATTAGAAACGCGGGAATTTGTCCGGCGTTTTCGTCGTCGTCGAAATCGAACGAGCCTATTAATGCCGCGATTTTGCCGCTTTCGTTGTCGATGACCGCAACCGCGACGTTGCGAATTCCTTTGTCGGCCCACTCGTCCTTGTAGGACGCCGCAATTTTCTCGCACGCAATCTGAGCGTTCCTGTCTAGCGACGTCCAAACGTAATCTCCCGATTTGACCTGAGAAGCGATCCATACGGCGGCGTGCCTCGCCATTGACGGAGCTTTTCGCAGGCGGTCGGGAAGCGGCGCCGCAAGCTCTTCGATCAAGTCCGGCGGCTTGCCGTACGTCTCGTACGTTTTGTACAATAATAGTTTCTTCGCCGCGTTCAGCCTCGCCTTATACAGCCTCGGATAATTTTCCTTAGACGGGTGCCTTAAATTCGGGTTTTGCGGAACGGAGAGAAGAACGGACGCTTCCGCGAGCGACAATACTTTAGGGTCGTGTCCAAAATAAGCCAGCGAGGCCGCGCCTACGCCTTCAATATTTCGGCCAAACGGAATGTACGTAAGGTACATTTCAAGAATTTCTTTCTTTGAGAACCTTAATTCGAGCTGAAACGCGCGCAGGCATTCTACGATTTTTGAAAAAAAAGTTCTCGGCCTAGGCTCCAGCACGCGGACGAGCTGCATCGTTATGGTAGAAGCGCCCGAAACGACCTTCCCGGCCTTGATATTTTGCGCGGCGGCGCGCGCTATGGAGAAAACGTCCGCGCCTAGGTGCCAAAAAAAACGGCCGTCTTCCAATTTAATAAGCGAGCGGACGTACCGCTCGTCTATTCTGTCCAGCTTTGCGGAAATCCTCCATTTGTCGTCGCCGGAAAGAAATTCGGTCATCGGCGAGCCGTCGCGAAAAACTAAAAAGACGGAATTCCTGACGCTCATTTTCGCGGGCAGCGGAATCGCGTAAGCCAGCGCCGCGCACATCGCGGCGGCGGCCAAAAGAGCCGCGGAGGCTTTTTTAAGCGTCGAAATCTTCGGCTTTATTTTATTTAACGGCGGTTTAATCGTTTCCCGTCTCATACGCTTCATTGAACATTTACGGCGCAAAGTTGTCAAATCGACTTCTTAGCGCCTAGCGGAAGTCCTAAGCCGGGCTTGACAAATTTATTCAAACAGTTTTGAATGGTTATATTGAAGCTGCTATTTCAAATTTACGCGGAGGCCAAAATGAAAAAGTTTACGATGCCGCTAATAGTCGTTTTGTCCGTTTTCTTTATTTGCGCGGCGGAAGCGAAAGAACCCGCAAAGAAGGAAACGAAAGGCGAATCGAAGAACGCGCCGGTTGCGCCCCTTAAAAAAACGGAAGATAAAAAAGACGACAAGACCGACAAATCTGCGGACGTAAAGCAGGGCGAAGCGTGCATGGACGAATCCGACGCCGCTTACAAAAACAAAATGGAAGCGGCTAAACTTCTTCAAAACGGAGAAATGGCCTTGCATTCCGGAAAATACGACAAGGCCGCCGACCAGTTTTCAAAGGCTCTCGAACTCGACAAGGACAACCTCGACGCCCGTTTAAAGCTCGCATGGACTTTTATTTTGGCCGGAAAGACCGACGAGGCGCTCGCTCATCTGGACGCGTTGGAAGCGGCCAACCCGGTATGGGCCGCCGTTTGGCTGCTTAAAGGCATGGCCTACGCCGACAAGGGCTCGCAAAAAGAGGCCGAGTCATCCTTCGCAAAGGCGTTCAGCCTCGACGACAAAGAGAGCCGCTTCGCCATGTTTTACTCCGAATACATGGAGCGTTTCGGCGAAAAAGAGACCGCCGATAAGCTCGCCAAAATTTACGAAGCGAACAAGGAATGGGCGGAAATCGCCGGAGAAGCCGGCAGACTTTACTACCTAGCCGGAGAATTCGACAAAGCGTTCGATCTGCTTTTCGCGGCCTGCGCCGCAGGATACGTCAACTCGGTTTATCCGCTTATTCTAGCGGCCGCCGCCTCGCCGAACAAAGACAAGCGCGCCGATAAACTGCGCGAGCTGATTAAGGACGACAAACCGGAGTGGGCGGTTGCGGCCTTGGGCGGCCTCTATTATGAGACCGGCAAAAAAGAAGAGGCTAAAAGCCTTATAGACAAAATTTATCAAACCAAAAAAGAATGCATCGCGGCGTCGTACTACAAAGGTTTAATGGAATTCGAGAAGCGCAACGACGAAGAGGGCGCGCGCGCGCTTTCAAACGTTTTAGGCGCGTCCGCCGGCGAAAACATGCTTTTGTTCTATAACGCGGCCGCCGCTCTTGAAAAATTCGGCAGCGAGCCGCTTTCCAAGGACGCCTACACACGCTTTTATCAAACGGCCAAAATAAAACGCTGCCTCCCCGAATTGGCAAAAAAGGCGGAAGAAAAAATCAAGTCTTTAAAATAAGCGCTTAAAACGGTTCTTTAAATTTTCCAAACCGCGGACGAGGCTGACCGCCGCCGCTAAAATTTTACGACGCGCCGATTAGAACAGCCTTGAAAGTTGGTTTTATGCGAAAAGAAACGCAGGAAGAAAGAATTGTAAGGGTTTTAAAAGATAAAATCGAAATTGAGCCTTACAATAACGATTGGCCGTTGATTTTTGAGGCCGAAAAAAAATACTTTTATCTCTGCTTCCCGCCGGATTGATTTACAGAATCGAGCATTTCGGCTCGACTTCCGTGCCGGGTCTGTCCGCCAAGCCAGTCGTCGATATTATAGCCGGCGTCGCGAGCCTTGGTGAAGCGCGGGCGGTCGCCGCTCCGATTTTGGAAAACGAAGGATGCGACTTCTTCTGGCGTCCTTCCCCCGGAGGCGAATCGGCTCCCTATTACGCTTGGTTTATAAAACGCGACGCCTGCGGAAGACGTTTGTGTCATATACATATGATAGAGGAAGGTTTCGAGATGTGGGATAACCTTTTATTTCGCGACTATTTAATAAAATACCCAAAAACCGCGAAAGAATACGAAACCTTAAAACTCGCTCTGGCGGCGCGTTATGGAAACGACCGCGAAGCCTACACAAATGGAAAGTCGGAATTTATTGCGAAAATCACAAAATTTGCCAAAGACGAATTTGAAAATAAACAAAATAAACTGTTTTATTGACAATACGCCCGATAAAATGTAAAAAAGAAACCGGAAGGGGTAGAAGCACGTCCTTTAAATTCCCACCATCCCCCCCAAGTGGCATACCTACGCTTCGCCCCTTCCCCTAAAAAGTCTCCATCCCCTTTAAGGCATATTTCTTACGCGTCTAACGCCGCAGCTCTGAAATTTCTCTCCTTTGTTCCAAATAGTTCCGCCGTATATCCAGACGCTTTGAGGTCGTTGCGGGTAAGTCGACGAATTTACATACGTTTTACCCAAAGCGCTTCCAATGAAGAAACCAGCCGCCGACCAGTTCTTTTCTTTCGGCCGGGCCGTCGGGCTTTTTATAATTTTCAACGGACGCGCGCAGCGATGCGTTCGCCCGTTGACCGGAGATTTTACGTATCGCCAAATGCGGCAATACAAGCCCGACGACGCCTATGCCTCCAACGTCGCCTCCTCCCGGCGATAAAGCCGGGTTCCCCGCACCCCCGCCCGCATAACCTTCGACCCTTCCCCATTTATCGACGCCCGTCAGCTCGATTACTTTGCCGCCGACGTCTCCGCCGCCGAGGTAAAGCTCGTCGAGCCGCAGGTCTATCGCGTGAAAATCCGACGGAATTCCTGCGATGTTTATTTTTACTTTTTTTGAGATCGAATTAATCTTCGCGCTTTCTTCGTTCGTTTGAATTGCGTTCCCTTGGGAGTCGAGGAACGTTGCGCGCTTCGCCCTTCCGCATAGGCTTGCGCCTGAGAGCTCGAAAGACGCATCCATCATCCCCGTCGTTTCCGCGCCCTGCGATAACGGCTTGAGCGAACTTTCGCAATCGGTAGATGCTTCCGCTTTATAATTGGAGCAAGAAATCGCGCAAAAGGCCGCGGCGAGCGCAAAAGTTTCGGCAAACAACGCAAGAGGCTTCATTTGCATTTCGTCATCTTTCTTGCGGCGACGGCCAGTTGAACAATCGTATCGACGTCGGCGTCTCCTTTGGGTTCGAGTCTTATTCCTTTTTTTTCAAGCTCTGCTTTGTATTGAACGACTTCTTCGTAATACTTTTCATCCTCGGTTTTAAGCCTCGCCAAATCGTCTTCGTTCGACGCGTAATTTAGTTTGCGCACCGTTTCGACTACGAAATCGGAGCAGATTTGGTTTAGCGCCTTTGCGTTTGCGCTCGAAAGCGCGAAGGTTCCGAACTTCGTAACGATTATATTTTCGTCGTGAATCGTTTCGATGAATCTGTTAAATATCGTAACGAATACCATCGAGAAAAGCGCGGATTGAATATCTTTGAGCTCCGGCGTAAATTTGCCCGACGAAATCAACATCGGCGCGCTTTTTATCCATCTTCCATAGGCCTGCGAGTATTCAACGGCTCCGATTTTAACAAGCCAGTTCCAAGTGGTTTCAATTCTTTTAATAAGAGCCGGACGGGTGATTTTAGCCGACTCGGGCAGAGTCATAACGTCCGCAATCCATGCGGCTACGTCGCGCTCGCGCCGCGGAAAGCCGTTCATCTCGACGGCGTTGCGTAAAAACGGACAAAGGGGATCGAGCCAGTAAACGAGGCTGTTGGCTATGTCGTTTCCGCCGTTGAGAGCAGCCTCCAGTCTTTCGACAAGGTAAAAGGCTCTCATGAGAAGGCGGATTTTATCCCGCTGTTTGGGGTACGCCGCCAAAATAGCTAGAAACTCGAAGTAATCCCCCTCTCGCTTGTTAAGGTCAAGAGCTTTTTTCCAACCCTGCAAACGATTGATAACGCGGTGTTCCGAGCCGTTGAAAATAAGCGTGATCGTCTGATGCGACACTCCGACGGGCTTCGCCAGCTCCATCAAAGTGTAAGATTCTCTTACATCCTTCATTAGCGCCCTAAGAGAAGGATATTCGTAAATGTCGCGCTCAATTTTTTTCATTAAAATAAGCCTCGCGCATGTTCACGGTTTGATTGTAATATTATTGCGCGCGTATGCAAGTATTTTTAAACCTTTTTATGCAATAAATTTATATTAAGCAGCCCAACATATTATTATTGCTGCATTTTATCATTAATTAAATTCAATCTCTGAACAATATTCTCATTTCGATATTGCGCTTTAGGCGTAATTTATACAATACGGCGCGATTCAAAGACCGCCGCATCCGCGCTCAACCATTACTTGCGCGCATGGCGCTTTTGTGCCAATCTTAAACGAACGCTCGGTTTAAGACGGATAACGAAACGATGCAAAAGATTCAAAACGCGCGGAGGGCCGAAAAGAGCGAAATTAAAATAACGTGGGACGATTACGCCAGGCTGTCCGTAGTTTCGCTCTTTTTGTCCAATCTTTTTCCGGTTTACGCGATAATCGTTTGGAAGTGGCCGGTCTTTCCGCTGATGCTCCTTTTTTGGATTGAAAACCTGATTATCGGCGTCGTAAACCTTATGAAAATAGCGGTTTGCAGCCCCGGCGACCTCAAGAGCTGGGCCGCAAAACTTTTCATAATGCCGTTTTTTACCTTCCATTACGGAATGTTCTGCTTCGTGCACGGCGTTTTTTTAATGGGATTTTTCGGCGGAATGTTTACAAAAGGCGCTTCGTTTCCGCGGCCCGACAACGTTATTCAGGCGGTAAACGACTACAACATGGCGGCGCCGATTTTTGCGCTGGCCGCGAATCGCGCGTTTTCGTTCTTATACAATTTTATATTTATGGGCGAATACAAAAGCGCGGCGATAGGCGAGCTGATGGGCGCGCCTTACGGCAGAGTGGTAATTCTGCACGTAACATTAATCGCGAGCGGCTTTTTCGTAATGGCGCTGGGCTCGCCCATGTTCGCGCTTGCGACGCTTACGGCTCTCAAAATATGGCTCGACGCCCGCTCTCACGTAAAAGAGCGCAAAGGATTCGAGCAAAAATCCTTGCGGGAAGAGCCGGAAAATTAAAAGAAACGTCCGTCCGAGCAGGCAAGCCGCGCCGCGGGCGTCTTATTAATAAAGCGCGTTTGCGACAGGCCGAACCAACAAGTAGCATTATTAATAAATTTTATCGAAAAATCTAATAGTTGATTTGAATTCTATTTTATTTTAGTCTATATACTTTCTAATAGAGTAAGTAATTTAGTTAAGCCGCTTTTGCGCGCAAATTGAAAGGTTCTCGATATGCCGTTGGAATTTTCGCAGGAGGCGCGGCTGCAAATGGAGGGGCTGTATAAACGGTACGAAAAACGCCGCTCCGCCTTGCTGCCGATATTGTTCATTGCCCAAAAAGAATTCGGCGCGCTCGACGACGAGATTTTAGCTTTGATAGCCTCGGAAGTCGGAATCGAAAAGCAGGAAGTCTGGGACGTCGCGACATTTTATTCGATGTTCGACAAGGAAAAAACCGGAAAATACAACATTCAGGTCTGCGCGAATCTTTCTTGCTATCTTGCGGGGAGCTTTCGCATAGTCGAGTATCTCTCCAATAAGCTGGGCGTCGAGCCCGGACGCACCACGCCCGACGGCGTGTTTACGCTTACGCTCGTCGAGTGTTTAGGAAGCTGCGGAACCGCGCCTACGATAATGGTGAACGAGACCTTTTACGAAAGCGTAACCAAGGAGAGCCTCGACGCTTTAATCGAATCGCTGAAGGCGGGAGAGGAAGGGGGCGCGCAATGACCGCGGAACTGATAGTAACGCGCAATTTTGCCAAACCCGGGCAGGCGTTCATGGAAATAGCCGACCGCGACAACGCGAAGCTCGAAGTTTACCTTAAAAAAGGCGGTTACGAGGCGGCTAAAAAGGCGGTAACGAGCATGGAGCCGCAGGCGATTATAGACGAAGTTAAGAAAAGCAAGCTGCGCGGCCGCGGCGGCGCGGGGTTCCCAACCGGCGTAAAGTGGGGCTTTATTCCCAAGGACGGCAAGCGGCATTACTTGGTAATCAACGGCGACGAAGGCGAGCCGGGGACGTTCAAAGACAGGTATATTTTGGAGTTCGACCCGCACGCCATAATTGAGGGCGCGATGATAGCCTGCCGCGCGATTGCGGCGGACAAGACGTACGTTTATATTCGCGGCGAGTTCCACGCGCAAAAGGCGGCTCTGCAAAAAGCGGCCGACGAGGCTTACGCGGCCGGGCTGCTTGGCAAACCGCTGTGGGGAACCGGTTTCAAAATGGACTTTACCGTAGCGACGGGCGCGGGGGCGTACGTCTGCGGCGAGGAGACGAGCCTAATCGAGTCGCTGGAGGGGAAGCGCGGAATGCCGCGCCTCAAGCCGCCTTTTCCGGCGGTCGTCGGGCTTTACGGAGCGCCGACAATCGTCAACAACGTCGAGACGATAGCGTCCGTTCCGCCGATTATTAGCATGGGCGGCGAGCGGTTCGCTTCGCTCGGCTCCGCGGGCTCCGGCGGAACGCGCATGTTCGCGGTAAGCGGCCACGTAAAGCGCCCCGGCGTTTACGAGCTTCCGATGTCAACATCTTTAGAAGACTTGATTTACAACCACGCGGGCGGCCCTTCGCGCGTAAACCCGTTGACCGGCAAACCGCTGGGCGTGAAGGCGGTCATACCCGGCGGGTCAAGCTCTCCCGTGCTTTTGCCGAATCAGCTGAAATGCGCCTGCTGCTACGACGAAATCGCGGCGGAAGGGAGCATGGCCGGTTCGGGCGGCGTAATAGTCATCGACGAGGGCGTCTGCATGGTAAAGTCGGCGCTGGTATTAATGAAATTCTACATGAACGAATCGTGCGGACAGTGTACGCCGTGCCGCGAAGGGACGCGAATGCTGTACCTGCTTACTAAAAAGTTCGAGGACGGCGAAGGGACGCAGCGCGATTTGGAATTGCTGGACGAAATTTCCTCGCAGATGCTCGGAACGACGATTTGCGCGCTCTCGGACGCCGCAGCCATGCCGATACGCGCGATTATTAAAAAGTTTCGCGGGGAGTTCTTGGCGCACGTCGGCAAAAAAGTCTGCCCGTACGACGAGCTGGAGCGCGCGATGTTTCCGCAGTGGCCCGCCGCCGCGGCGACGCCCGTGCATGAGGAAAAACCGAGGCATTTCTCCAAGGCGCCGCTCGGTTGAGGCGCGTTTGATTACAAGGTTTTTGAAATGTCCGACAAGGTAAAAATTAAAATCGACGAGCGGGAGATACTCGCGGAAAACGGCGCGAACCTGCTTGCGACCGCGCTTGCAAACGGCGTTAAGATACCGCATTTCTGCTGGCACGAATGCCTGCCGGTATCGGGCAACTGCCGCCTTTGCGCCGTCGAGGTTAAAGGTATGCGAGGCCTGCAAATATCGTGCAATACGGCCGTAAAAGAAGGGATGGAAGTAACGACGAACTCCGACAAAGTAAGGGCTTTCCGCAAGTCCGTTCTGGAGTTCCTGCTCGCCAACCACCCGCTCGATTGCCCTGTATGCGACAAGTCCTACGAGTGCCCGCTGCAAAATTATACTTTCGAGTACGGAACGCATACGTCGTGGATGGACGACGCCGACAAGACGAGCCAAAAGCGCCGATTCGAGCGCCGAAACGTCTCCGACGTTCTGTTTGTGGAGATGGACAGGTGCATTCATTGCAGCCGCTGCGTCCGTTACTTCGCCGAAAAGACCGGCGAGCGCGCCTTCGGCCTTACGTGGCGCGGTTTTACTACGCTGGTTGACGCTGTTGACAAGATTGAAAGCGGCTTTCAGCTCAACTCCGTCGATTTGTGCCCCACGGGCGCGCTGGGCGAGCGAAATTTCCGCTTTAAAATGCGCGCCTGGGATTTAATCAAGCGTCCGAGCGTCTGCGCGGAATGCGCGGCAGGCTGCAATTGTTGGGTCGAAAGCAAGGACGACGCGGTTTACCGCGTAACGCCGAGGCGCTGCGACGAAGTAAACTCCATATGGATGTGCGACGCGGGGCGCCTTGCGTTTGACGACGCAAACTCCAAGGCGCGCGCGGGAAGCCCCAGCGTAAAGTCGGGCGGCGCAAGAGAAGAAAAAAGTTTCGAGTCCGCAGTCTCTTCCGCGGCTGATAAAATTAAAAAAATCGCGGCGGCAAGCGGTCCGCGCTCCATCGCGGTTTACGTTTCGGCGCGGCTGACTTGCGAGGAAATGTATGCGGCCAAGCGGTTCGCGGAGGCTTTGGGCGCGGGGCTCGTCGGGTCAATCGCGGGCGCTGCGGAGGAATGTCCGCCGGTAAATTCCGATATTTTGCCCAAAACGCTTGTAAGCGCGGACAAACGCCCCAACTCGGCCTGCGCGCGCATTTTGGACATTGCGGGCTGCGGCCGGGACTTTTTAAAAAGTTTGATTGACGCGGCGAACGGCGGCAAGATTAAAGCTCTGCTGGCGTTCGGCTGCGACCTTGAGCTCGACGCGGAAATTTTACAAAAGCTCGACTTTATACTGGCGGCGGGAGTCGAGGCGCAAACTGCGCTCGCGCGGGCGTCCGACGTTTTCTTCCCGACGGTTACTCACTACGAGAAACAGGGATTTTTCGTAAACCGCGCAGGGTTCGCGCAGACGTTCTTCCCGGCGGTTAAGCGGACCGATTTAAAGGAAGCGAAGCCTGAGTTTGAAGCAATCGCCGCGCTGGCGGCTTCGCTCGGATTAGACGCGCCGCGCTCGATAGAGGAAGCGAGGGCGGAAATAATTAAATCGCAGCCTTTTGCGGCGCTGAACTTCGCGAAACTTACTCCTTCGTCGCCGCAAAAAATAAAGCCGAACGGTTAGCCCGGAGCAATTTGCATGGCAATCGAGCATACGCTTTTTTTCGCAATGGCGGCGCTGGCGCTTTTTTTCGGCGCAGCGGTCGTTTTCCACAAAAACCCCATACATTCGGCGCTTGCGTTGATAGCTCTGCTGTTTAACACGGCCGGGCTTTACGCTATGCTGATGGGCGAATTTATAGCCGTAATTCAAGCGCTGGTCTATACGGGCGCGATTATGGTTTTGTTCCTTTTCGTCATTATGCTTCTTAATCTGCGCAGCGAAGCGCTGGGAATCCACAAACTCTCAGCTTACAAATACGCCGCGATAGCCGCCGCAGTCGCGATAGGCGCAAAAATAGCGCTCGTTTTATTCGCGCCCTCGGCCTCTTATCTTTACGCTCTTCCGGCTTCTCTTCCGGCTGGCTTCGGCGGCGTAGAGCAGGTCGGCGAGATAATGCTGGCAAAGTATTTCATTCCGTTCGAGGCGGCCAGCGCGCTGCTTTTGACGGCGATAGTCGGCGGCGTGGTTTTGGGCAAGAAAAAACTTTAGCCGGAAAGGAAAAAATAAATGCTTTCCGTTCCTCTTCAATATTTCGTCGCGCTTGCGGCGGCGTTGTTCACGCTGGGCGCGATAGGCGTAATGGCGCGCAAGAACGCGATAATCGTCTTCATGTGCATCGAAATGATGCTTAACAGCGCAAACCTTCTGTTCGTCGTCTTCGCGCTCCGCTCCGGAAACTCGTACGGCCACGCCGTAGCGTTTTTTGTAATGGCGGTTGCGGCCAGCGAGGCCGTCGTGGGGCTCGCGATATTCGTCGCGCTTTACCGGCACACCAAAAGCATTACAATCGACGACTTCAACAGCCTGCGGGACGAGCCCGACAAAGATTACGGCGGAATTTAAACTCGCAACTTTTAATTATTAAGAGCGTATCGCAATGACAATATTCAACGAAGCTGTAGTTTTTACGAACCTGCTTGCGCTGATAGTTTTATTCCCGCTCGTCGGCGCGGCTATTAACGGCCTCTTGGGGCGAGCGCTGCCGAAATCGGCGGTTTCGTTTTTCGCGGTCGGCTCGGTTGCGGCCTCCTTCGTTCTGGCCGCGGTTCTCTTCGCGTCCAACCATCTGCGCTCCGAAACCGGCGTCGCGCTGTCGCACAAGGTTTACGAATGGATTACGATCGGCGGCTCGATGAAAGTCGATTTCGCCTTTTTAATGGACGAACTTTCGGGAATTATGACGCTCGTCGTAACGTTCGTCGGCCTCCTGATTCATATTTATTCAATCGGCTACATGGCGCGCGACCCGGCCTACCATCGCTATTTCGCCTACCTCAACCTGTTCACATTCTCCATGCTTATGCTGGTTCTGGGCGACAACCTCGTAGTAATGTTTATCGGCTGGGAAGGCGTCGGGCTGTGCTCCTATCTGCTTATCGGTTTCTGGTTTGCGGACGAAGAGAAGGCGAAGGCGGGGCTCAAGGCTTTCGTGGCAAACCGAATCGGCGACGCGGGTTTCTTAATCGCGCTGTTCATTCTCTTCTACTTCGCGGGCTCGCTTTCATACCGAGACCTTTACATCTATTTTAAAGACGGCGTTCCGGCGGCCATGGGGCCCGCTATGGCGACGCTGGCGGGGCTGTGCCTGTTTTTGGGCGCGACGGGTAAAAGCGCGCAGTTTCCGCTTTACGTCTGGCTCCCCGACGCTATGGCCGGCCCGACTCCGGTTTCGGCTTTAATACACGCCGCAACCATGGTAACGGCGGGCGTTTACATGATAGCGCGCCTGAATTTCTTTTACGTTCACGTTCCCAACGCGCTTGCGGTCGTCGCATTGGTCGGAACATTTACGGCTCTTTTCGCGGCGACTATCGGACTCTTCCAGACCGACATAAAAAAGGTTCTCGCCTATTCCACGGTAAGTCAGCTCGGCTTCATGTTCATGGGCGTGGGCGTCGGCGCGTGGGCTGCTGGAGTTTTCCATTTGTTTACGCACGCCTTTTTCAAGGCTCTTTTGTTCCTCGGCTCCGGCTCGGTCATTCACGCTATGAGCGGCGAGCAGGACATACGCAAAATGGGCGGGCTGGCCAAGAAACTGCCGCTGACTTATTGGACGTTCGCAATCGGAACCTTTACCATCGCCGGATTCCCGCCGGCGGCGGCTTTCTTCTCGAAGGACGAAATACTGTGGCGCGCCTTCGCCGCGCATAACGAGGCTATATGGTTCCTGCCTTACCTCATGGTTCCCGCCGGACTGCTCGCGGCGTTCTGCACTTCGTTTTACATGTACCGCATGTTTTATCTTGCCTTCAGCGGCGAGTGCCGCGCCGACGCGAAGACTATCTCGCATATTCACGAGTCGCCCAAAGTAATGACGTACGTTCTCGCAGTTCTCGCCGGGTTCTCGCTCGTCGCGGGCTTTCTGGGAATGCCGCGCTTTTTAGGCGGCAATCTGTTCGAGGAATTTTTATTCCGCGGCCCCGTAACCGCGCGCGTAGAGGCGCACGGTCCGGTCGGGCTTGAAATAGGTCTTATAGCCTTTTCGGTTTTGGTAGCCGTCGCCGGATGGCTTGCCGCGAGGTATTTCTACGGAGTCGGCGACCGTTCAGTCGCGGACGCTTACAAGGCGCGTTTCGCCCGTCTTTACGCGGTCGTTCAAAACAAATATTACGTTGACGAGATTTATTTTTACGCCCTTTTGCGCCCTATAAAACATTTTGCGCATTTTTTATGGAGCTTCATCGACGGCGTTATAATCGACGGCCTTATTGTCGGAGGAGCAAGCTGCGGAGCCGCCTTTGCTTCCCGCGTAATAAGGCTTGCGCATAACGGGAACGCGCACGTTTATCTGGCGGCTTTCGTTTTCGCGGCGGCCGTTTTGATGTGGCTGCTGTTTTAACGGCCGCGCCGCGCTAAGAGGATTTTATGAGTTTCAGCGACCTTCATCTGCTCTCGCCCGTTATCTTCGCCCCCGCGCTGGGCGCGCTGATAATAGCGCTTATACCGGGCAGCGAAAAATCGGTAATAAAAGGATTCGCCTTTTTTTGGACGCTTCTCGTCTTCTTAATTTCGCTGTTGATTCTGGTCTGGTTCGACTCATCCAGCCCGTATTATCAGTTCGAGGAAAAGGCGGTTTGGATTAAACAGCTGGGCGTTTACTACCGCGTCGGCATCGACGGAATAAGCCTGTGGCTCGTTTTGCTTACGACGTTTCTCACCCCTCTTGTCGCGCTTTCGGCTTATAAAGCGGTCGATAACCGGGCGAAAGACTACATGATGTACATGCTCGTTCTGGAAACGGGAATGCTTGGCGCTTTCCTCGCGCTGGACGTCTTTCTCTTCTACGTGTTTTGGGAAGTCATGCTCATCCCAATGTATTTCATCATCGGCGTTTTCGGCGGCGAGCGGCGCGTTTTCGCAACGCTCAAGTTCGTTTTGTTCACTATGGTCGGTTCGCTGCTAATGCTGGTCGGCATACTCTATCTTTACTTCAGGCACAACCAGCAGTTCGGTTTTTATTCCGGCGATTTAACGGATTTGGCGGCGCTCGTTCCGAACCTCGGCTTTTCGGAGCAGACTTGGCTCTTTCTAGCCTTCGGCCTCGCTTTTGCGGTTAAAGTTCCAATGTGGCCGCTTCACACTTGGCTTCCCGACGCGCATACCGAGGCGCCGACCGGAGGCAGCGTCATTCTGGCGGGCGTTCTTCTTAAAATGGGCGTATTCGGCTTTTTGCGTTTTGCGATTCCTCTCTTTCCTCTTGCGACCAACGCGGCGCTGCCGTTCATCGCGGGGCTTGCGGCATTCGGCATAGTCTTCGGCGCGCTGGTTTCCATCGCCCAAAAGGACGTCAAGCGTTTAATCGCGTATTCGTCGGTTTCTCATATGGGGTTCGTCATGCTCGGTTTGGCGGGGATGGGGCTCGTGTCGCTGCAAGGCGCGGTTTACCAGTCGCTCAATCACGGAATTTCAACCGGCGCGCTTTTCCTTCTTGTCGGCGTTATTTACGAGCGCAGGCACACGCGCCTTATTTCGGAGTACGGCGGCCTTGCGAGCGTCATGCCCGCTTACGCGGCGCTTTTTCTGGCAGCGGCGCTGTCGAGCCTCGGCCTTCCGCCGCTCAACGGGTTCGTGGGCGAGTTTTTAATTATGACCGGCGCCTTCGCCAGCAAGTCGCTTTACGGCGGCAAGATATTCGCGGCGGTCGCGTCATCAGGAGTAATTTTAGCGGCCGTTTACCTTTTATGGATGTACCGCAGAGTTTTTTTCGGCCCGCTTAAAAACGACGCGAATAAAAACCTTCCCGATCTTTCTCTTCGCGAGTGGGGTTATCTGACTCCGCTTGTAATTATGATGTTCGTCATGGGGCTTGCTCCCAATCTTTTCCTCAAACCGATGGAAAAATCGATTCAGAAACTCGCCTACGACTACAACCTAGCGATTAAAAACGCGGGCGCCGGCGCGTCGTCGTTCGCTTGGAGCGTCGGCGCAGACCCGGAAATACTTAAGCTCAAAGTTCCCTCCAAAGAGGAGGCCGCCAAGATGAAGGCGGACGCGGAAGCCAAAGCCAAAGCAGACAAAGACGCCTCGAAAAAGGCGCGCTACAAAACGAAAGTCTTTTACATGCCCGACGGTTCCAACGAGATGAAGGAAATGAAGTTAGAGCCCGTTGACGACGACGCGCCGCCGCCCGCCGGGCGGATAAAGCCGCAGCCTCGGTCTAAATACCTCGAAATAAAACCGCGAACGACCGGCGGTTCGGGCGGAAAGGAGGCAAGACCGTGAACTTCAACGCCTCGGATTTACTGCACGTGGCCGCTCCAATGGCGATTATTTTCTTCGCCGTAACGGCTCTGCTTGTGGACGCATTCGCCCGCAAGGGGCTTGACCGCTCTTTCGCCGGGTATATCGTTCTGCTAGGCCTGCTCTTCGCGGCCGCGCTTGAAGCCCTTGCGTGGACGCATTCTCCGGCGCTTGGCAAACCGCTCTTCGGAGGAACTATTACGCACGACCGGTTCTCAATACTGTTCAACTTCGTTTTCATAGGCGTCGCGGCGTCCGCGGTTATGCAGGGAATCGGCTATTTCAAGGAGCGTCATTTCGCGCACGGAGAATTTTACGCGCTTTTAATGTCGAGTCTTTTAGGGCTCGTCTTCCTCGTTATGGCTGCCGACCTGCTTACGCTTTACGTCGGGCTGGAGCTCGCCAGCATTTCCACCTACATTCTAACCGGCTTCGAGCGGCATCGCTTAAAAAGCGCGGAAGCGGCGCTTAAATACTTTTTTATGGGCGCTTTTTCAAGCGCGTTTCTGCTCTTCGGCCTTGCGCTGCTTTACGGAGCCTGCGGCGACACTTCGTACGCTGCGCTTTATAAAGCGGTAAAAACGGCGTCCGAATCAGGATTGAGCGTTTCCGCCCATCCGGCGCTTTTCCTCGGAACTCTCTTCGCCGTCGTCGGCTTCGGCTTTAAAACAGCGGCGGTTCCTTTTCATATGTGGGCGCCCGACGCTTACGACGGAGCTCCTACGCCGAGCTCGTCCTTTATGGCGGCGGCGATAAAGGCGGGGGCGTTCGCCGCGCTTTTCAGGCTTTTAACCGGAGCTCTTCCCGGCTTGTACGCGTCGGCGTCAGGCTGGGGAACCGCATTATGGGTTTTGGCGATACTTACCATGGTATTCGGCAATCTATTCGCTTTGACGCAGGACAACATAAAGCGGCTTCTGGCTTACTCGTCCATCGCGCACGCGGGGTATTTGCTGACCGCTCTGGTCGCAGGCGGCAACCCCAGCGCGCGCGCCGACGCGGCGGCTCTGCCTTTCTATCTCGCCGTTTACGCGCTCTCCACCGTCGGCGTATTCGCCGTCGTTATACGCCTGGGGCGGCGCGAAGACGAGAATCTTATCATATCGAAAGGTTACTCTGGGCTCGGGTACGCCGATCCGTTGTCGGGCGCGGCGATGACGATATTCCTTCTCGCCTTCGCCGGATTTCCCCCGACGGCCGGATTTATAGCTAAATTTTACGCTTTCCGCGCCGCGGTCGACGCCGGATTCATAGAGCTTGCGATTATCGGCGTTCTTGCCTCGCTGCTTTCGGTTTATTATTACGCGCGCGTTATAGTTTATCTCTACATGAAACCGGAACCGGACGCGCCGCATCGAACCTTGACGACGTCTCTGCCGGTGGCCTTTATAATCGCAATAAGCGCGGTTCTGGTAATATTGCTCGGAATTATTCCCGACCTGCTTTTGGAGCCGTGCAGGCTGGCGGCTGCGGAATTTTTCCGCTTCGCGTGGCTAGGCGTCGGCGGATAGAGAGACGCGGATGGAAATTAACGTCGCGGCCGTTCAAACCCGGCCGGTTCTATTCGATTTCGAGGGCAATCTTCGCGGGCTTATTTCGGCCTGCCGAGCGTTAGACGCCGATCTAATAGTCGCCCCTGAGCTCGCTTTGTCGGGTTACGTATTTAAAAATAAAAGAGAAGTCGAGAAAGCCGCGGTAAATCCCGCCGCGTCGCCGCAGTTTGACGCTATTATAAACGAGGTCGCCAGGCCGGGGCGCCGCGCCGTAGTCGTAGGCTTTGCGGAGCGCGCGGACGACGGCGAGATTTACAACTCCGCCGCGCTCTTGACGCCGAACGGGCTTGCCGGAGTTTACCGCAAAGTTCACCTTTTTGCGGACGAAAAAGATTTTTTTGCGCCGGGAAACCGCTTCGACGCGTTCGAGATTAATCCGCGCCAAACGCCATTCCGCGTCGGAATGATGATTTGCTTCGACTGGCTCTTCCCCGAAGCCGCCCGGACGCTTGCTCTTAAGGGCGCCGACATAATCGCTCATCCTTCCAACCTGGTTCTGCCGCACTGTCAGTCTGTAATGCCCGCGCGCGCGCTTGAAAACAGGGTTTTTACGATTACCGCCAACCGCGTCGGAACGGAAACAAACGAGAACAAGAGCCTTTCGTTTACAGGCGGCAGCGTAATTTGCTCGCCCGGCGGCGAAACTTTGGCGTCGGCCTCGAAGAGCGACCCGGACGCGATAAGCGCGCGCGCCGATTTGTCGCGCTGCCGAAACAAACGGATAACGCCGCGCAACGACGCGCTAGGCGACAGACGGCCCGACGCTTACGAGCTGTGCCGAAACTTTGCGGAATGATTTCGCGTTAGCGCGAACGCCCGCAAGACGACCATTCGAAGCGAAAAGCTCGATTGAAGAGGTCTGCGGACGCTTGACTTTAACGAGCAAATAACTACTCTTATAAAAATAACCCTTGAGGTTTATTTCTTCTTAGCGAAAGGAGCGAGTTCATGGCGAAAGCGAAAGTGGCGGTTATAAAAGTTAAACCGCAGACGATATTGGAAGACGTTCAACGGTTGATGGAAATGGCGGACTACCAGAATTATCTGCCAAAAGACAAAGACGTCATTCTCAAAAACAATATTTCGTGGCACCTTATGTATCCTTCGGCAAACACGACTCCGTGGCAGTACGAAGGCGTTTACCGTACGCTGCGCAAGGCCGGCTACGGAAACATAGTAACCGTGGAGAACGAAACGGTCGTAACAAACGCGAAAAAAGGAGAGCGGCTCAACAACTTTACGACCGTGAACAACGCGTATAACATCCCCATAAAATACAACTTCAATCCGGCGGATATGCAGTGGGTCGTTTATCAGCCGAAAGGCAAAATGCTCGTCTTGGATAAAATATTCAAGGACGGCATTAAGATACCCGACTACTTCTTTGGCCGAAGCGTTCTGCATTTGCCCACGGTTAAATGCCACATCTATTCCCAGATGACGGGCGCGTTGAAGAACGCCTTCGGCGGATTGCTGCCAAACCAGCGCCACTACTGCCACAGCGAAATTCACAAAACGCTGATAGACCTTCTGACAATTCAGAAGGAAATCTGCCCCGGACTTTTCTGCGTAACCGACGGCACCACCGCCGGAAACGGCCCCGGCCCGCGCACGATGATTCCGACGGTTAAAAACGTAATGCTGGCAAGCGGCGACATGGTCGCGATAGACGCGGTCGCGGCCAAACTGATGGGAATGGACCCGATGAGCGTGGAAAAAATACGCGTCGGACACGAACTCGGCGCGGGCGTCGGACGCATCGAAGAGATAGAGATAGTCGGCGACGTGGACGTTAAGAATGAGAACTGGAACTTTTACGTCGGCAACAACTTCGCCAGCTCGGTTGGAAAGTTCATATGGTTCGGGCCGCTGCGCAAACTTCAACGGCTTTTTTTCCATACGCCGATGGTCAACTTTTTCATCTGGGCCAGCGCGGTTTACCACGACCGCGTCTGGTATCCGCTCAAAGGACGCCGCCATGTAAACAAGTGGCTTAAAACGACCGAATGGGGCGCGCTGTTCCGCAGGTACGAACAAAAAACTCTAGCTTCTCCCGACGATTTGCCGAAGGTTTAATTTTACGGCGCGAAAATTTAAATTTATAATTAACGGACGGGTTTTCCTGTCCGTTTTTTTATTATGGAGAAATATTGTAATGCGAAGAACTTTTATGATTGTCGCCTTAACGATTTTTACCGCCGCGTCATTTTTTTCGGGCTGCGCCAAGGGCGGCGGCGAAGGCAATGAAGCGCTTCGCGGGTTCGGCTGGTCTCTTTCCGGCGACGGATCGCTCGCGATAACCGAAGGAGGGAAAGATATTTTTTCTCTCGCCGGAATAGACGCTTTGAGATTTACGCTTAAAACGTCGATGACGTTCGGTTTTTTCAAGATGGAAAAAAGCGATGAAACGTTGAAATCTCTCGCTTTTGCGCGAAAGGCGGACGGAATTTCGCTGGTAAGGGACGGAACGGTCGTCGGGTCGGCGGTTTTTTCTACGACCGCGGAGGGAAACCTGCGCCTATCAATCCAAATTTTCGACGAGGCTGCGGGCGATGGAATGAGGCTCAAATTCGCATGCGCCGCTTTTGACGCGTTCTGGGGGTTCGGCGAGCAGTACAATTACGTTGACTTTCGGGGCCGCAACGTTCCGATACTCGTTCAGGAGCAGGGAGTCGGAAGGGAAGAGGAGCCGTCGTTTCCGTTTATCGGCAAATATACCAACAGTTATTTTCCGATGCCTTATTTTATAGACCCGAAGGCGGGAAAGGCTTTTTTGCTTGAAAACCCGGAGTATTCGGATTTCGACCTCTGCGCGTCCGATCCTAATTACTGGACGCTGGACATCCATAACGGCAGATCCGCAAGCTTTATTATTTTCTCCAAAAAAACTCCTGCTAAAATAGTCTCCGCGCTTGCCTCGGAACTGGGAAGACCTAAAAAAATACCGCCGGATTGGGCTTTCGACGGCGTTTGGCTCGCCGCGCAGGGAGGAAGAGACTCGGTAACGGCGAGGCTGAAGACGGCCTTGGACGCGGGCGTTCCCACAAGCGCGGTCTGGGTTCAGGACTGGGTGGGGCTGCGCGATTTCGGCGCGAGCAATTTCGGCGTTAAATACCGCTGGAACGCCGACGAAGAGCTTTACCCCGGCCTTAAAGAAATGATTGAAGATTTTAAAAAGCGGAACGTCAGGTTCCTCGGTTATTTCAATCCGTTCATAACTCCGGGTTACGAACAGTACGACGAGGCGGCGCAAAAAGGATATACAATAAAAAATTCCAAAGGCGAGCCGTACCTTTTTACGGTTTCGACTTTCAAGGCGTCGCTGCTCGACGTTTCCAATCCGGATGCTGGAAACTGGTTTAAAACTTTTGCGCGCGCGGCGATAGGCTTGGGCATGTCGGGCTGGATGGCGGACTTCGGCGAATGGCTGCCGTTTGACTCCGCGGTTTTCGACGGAGCGGCGGCGGCGCTTCACAACGTTTACCCAACGTTGTGGCACAAGCTCAATAAAGAGGCGCTCGACGAAGGAATCGCAAACGAGGATTACATAATGCTGACGCGTTCGGGATTTACCGGCGAGCAGAGCGTCGCGCAGATTGTCTGGGCGGGAGATCAGGAGGCCGATTTCTCGGAAGGGGACGGTATTTCAACCGTAATAAAAGCGGCGCTTACGATGGGATTGGCCGCGATTCCATTCTTTACGCACGACGTTGCCGGTTTCTCCGGCGGGCCTTCGGTCAAGGAGTTGTTTTTGCGCTGGACTGAAATGGGCGCGTTTACTCCCTTCATGCGGACGCACGACGGATTAAAAAAGAAAGAAAACTGGCGGTTCGATTCGGACGCGGAAACGCTTGCGCATTTTGCGAGGTTCGCAAAAATACACGCGGCGCTTGCGCCTTACTTTAAAAAAACGGCGGCGGAAGCGGTCGCCGTCGGACTGCCGATTATCCGCCACGCCGTTTTGGTCGATCCGGAGTGGGAGAGCTCTTACGAGGCGCACGATCAGTGGCATATTGGAAACGATTTGATATTCGCTCCGGCAGTCGTTCAAGGCGCCGCAAAGGCTACGGTTTACCTTACAAGCGGCAAATGGAGGCATTTGTTCGACGGGAAAATATACGAAGGACGAACGCGGATTGAAATAGACGCGCCCGTAGGCTCGCCCGCGGTTTTCGCGAAAGTCGGAGAGCTGGACGAACTGGACGTTTCGGCTTATTGAAATTGATTTTTTAAATTATTTCTAATTGACAAAATGATATTGATAGGTTAGAAGATTGCCTTGTCTTGTTTTTTATAAGTTTCAACTCCGCGCCTTTTTTGGCCGGATAAGCGCATTAAAAGGAGATTTGATGAACCTTCAGCCGCTCGAAGTTGTTGTGTATGACGACATTGAAAAAGCCTTAAAAGCGCTCAAGAAAAAGATGGCGCAAGAGGGCGTGTTTAAAGAGCTTAAAAAACGCCGCTACTACGAGAAGCCCTCCGAGCAGAAGAAACGCAAGCGCGACGAGGCCGAGCGCCGCCGCAGAAAGGGAATGAGAAAGACCGTTTAAGTCTTTCTTCAGGTTCGAGCATTAAATTCAACAGGGAGCGCTATTGCGCGCCCTGTTTTTATTTTGGCGCATTTTTTCCGCATCCCCATCTACAAGCTCGGAATAAAACCAATTTTGTAGATTGCGAGCCGAGCCGGCGACTTTCACTCCCTTCGTTTTTTTTTGCAAGGAGAAAATTTAAATTTTATACGCCTGCGCATTCATCCGCGTAATTCTGCGGCCTCTGGTTTTTATCAAAAGCGGAAGGGCCGGCGCTCAATAGCGGAGTCTTAATTATTAATTCTTATTCGTCGGCGCTGCGTTTTGCCTTTTGATTAAAAACGGCAGAACAGCGAAACAGCCGATTAAAGATACAAAGCCGCCGACATAGAAAACGTAGTTTATGCCGAAGAGGTCTTTCATCGCGCCGGCTAAAAGCGGAGCGATAATAAGCCCTCCGCTCATCGCCATGCTGAACAAAGCCATGACGCTTCCCATGCCGTAAACCGCTCCGGCGTCCACGGAAACCGCGCTCGCCGCAGGCATGGAGACGGCGCCGCCGAGCCCGAAGAAGAGTCCGACCAGCATCAAGCCCCAAAAGCCGTCAAAAAGCGGATATGATGCGAAGGCGACCGACATTGTGGCGCTGCCGACGGCCATAAGCGCCGGTCTGCTCATGCGGTCGGCCAGTTTGCCGAAAGGCCGCTGCAATGCGCCCGTGATTAAAATATACCACGACACCAGCGCGCCGATTTGACTATGGGTAAAACCTTTTTCGCCAGCCAGCAGAGGCAGGAACCCCATCGCCGCGCCTCGCCCTATTTCGCTCACAAGCCTGAATATAAGCAGTCCCGCAACAAATTTATCTTTCAATATAACCGAGTACGTCTCAGGCTTCGTCCGCCGCATCGCCGCAGGACGTTCGGCGAGCCAGAAAAAGACAAAAACGAACGCTCCGAAAGTTAGCCCGAAGAGAGCCAAGAAGGCCGCGTTCATGGAGAAAGCGTCGGTCAAAGCTCCGCCCAAAACAGGTCCTGCGCCCATTCCAAGGAAAAGCCCCATGTTTATCGTCCCCATGTAGCGTCCTTCTTTGCCGGAAGGAGCTATGTCGCCCGCGTAGGCCATACATATGGGTATTACCATAGCGCTGCCGACGCCGTTGACGAATCGGGCGAGGCTGAGCTGCTGGATGTCGTTGGCCGCCATATAGCCCAAAGCCGCGACCATGTAAATGACTAGTCCGATAAGTATGAACCGCCGCCTGCCGGTTCTGTCGGACATGGCGCCGATAAAGGGGATGAGAGCCAGCCGCGCTGCGGAAAAGGACGAGAACATTACGCCTATCCACAGACCGCTCGCCTTTAAATTCTGGGCGTAGGCGGGCATCATCGGAACCACGAGCCCTATTCCCAAAATCGTCGCGAAGACCGTCGCGAAAAGAACGGCGAATATCCGTCCGTTTTCTTTGGGCGTTTCGATTTGCGCGGTTTTTATTGGAGCCGTTTGAAATTCTTCCATTTTGTTTTTTCAATCAGGCTGTTTTGTCGGTTCCTTTTGGAAGTATCATTAAAAATTTGGCTCCTCCGGTCGGAAGATTGGCGCACTTTATAAATCCGCCGTGCTCCTCGGCAATTTTATGTGTTATTGTAAGTCCCAGCCCGGCGCCGTGCGGTTTGGTCGAAAAGAACGGATCAAACAGCCTGTCGGACGGCGGTTCCTTCGGAAGCCCTTTGCCGTTGTCGCTGACTTCGATTTCGACCGAGTCGTCGCTTTGCGACAGCTTGACCGCAACCTTCCCGTCCTCTGCGGCTACCGCCTCTATGGCGTTTTTAATTAAATTAATAAACGCCTGAATGAGCCGGTTTTCGTCCGCGTTTATTTTAACTTCGGAGTCGGGAATATTTAAAAAGAGCGCCGTCTTTTTGACGGCCGCGACCGGCTTCATCACCGAAACCGCGTGTTTTAAGGCTTCCGCGACGTTAAGAGGGCGCTTCTCCATCTGGGGCATTCTGGCGAACTGAAGATACTCCTCGGTCAGCGAACCAAGCCTTTCGGTTTCTTTTATAATGGCGTTCAACGCCTCTTTTTTCTCGCCCGCGCCGTCGGTTTTCCCAAGGTCGTCCAAAAGCATTTCGGCGTTGAGGCTTATGCTTAACAGAGGATTGCGTATTTCGTGCGCCACGTGAGACGCCATTCTACCCACTGCGGCCAGCCGCTCGGAGCGGAGAAGTTCGTCCCGCTTTTTCGCCAATTCCTCGTCTCTTCGTATCAACGATACGCGCATGGCGTCGAATTCGTTGGCGAGCTGGCCCAAATCGTCGGATCTTTCATTGGAAACAGCGTGGGAGTAGTCTCCGCGGGAAATGCGCTTGGCCTCGATGGTAAGAGTGCGGATGGGTTTGAGATTGTAGAATAAAATCATCAGCACCAGCGCGCACCAAACAAGGCTCGCTATAAGCAGAACGCCCATTATCGTCAGCGTGCGGCTGCCGTCTTTTTCAATCGCCAAAAGCATCGACGACGACTGTTGATCGAGCCGCAGACCGGCTAGTTTTACAGCCCGCGACAGTTCGCGCTCGGCGGCGTCGAGAGAGCTTTCCAGCGCGGCGCGCTCGTCGGCGGCAATCTCTTCCGCCGCTTCGTTTTCGTCGAACAATTTTTTCGCAAGCTCCTCATACTGCTTTTCGCTGGATTCAATCTTCATTACGTCGGCCTCAACGGCCATAATCACCGATTTATCCTGCGGCGAAAGCGCTTTTTGCTTGATTAAAGCTATGAGGTTTTTCGCGTCTTCTAAATTTTTTCGCAAAAGGTTTGGAAAGTAATGACCCACGAGACGCGCCAAAACCTTTTTAACGCGCTCTTCCTTAACGTCGAATATTCGCGACAAATCGTTCTTTTGGTTCGAGGCCACCGCGTCTATCTGGCTTATTGTCTTTATCAGCGGAAGATACCCTTCGTTTAGAAGCGACAACGCGGCGCGCTGGCTTTGAAGCTGATAAGCCGAATAAATCCCCGCCGCCAGAAACGCCGTCATCGACAGCAGAAACAGCGAAAAAATCTTCGTGGTCAACGAAATCCGCATTCGGTAAATCTATGCCAGAAAAAGTCGGTTGTCGAGAGCATTCGCCGCGATGCGGGCGTAAAAATTATAAATAATCGTTGTCGTCCAAAACAAATTAAAGCCTTTTCTAAACGGCGGCTCTCGAAATTTTTATCGTTTTTCGGGCTAAAATTTCTGCCGTAATTTGATGGCGTTTTCAATCGTCCGGCGGTCGGTGAATTCGAGATTGGCGCCTTTCGGCAGGCCGGTGGCGATTCGCGTAACAAGAATATCCGGGTTTGAGGCGCTCAATATGTCCGCGATGTAATGCGCGGTCGCGTCTCCTTCCACCGTCGGTTCGGTGGCGAGAATTACCTCTTCGATTTTTTCGGCTTTGACTCTGTCGAACAGCGTTTTAACGTTTATGTCTTCCGGCCCGCGTCCGTCCAACGGCGAAATGTTGCCGTGAAGAACGTGATAAAGGCCGTTGTGCGAGCCCGATTCCTCAATCGCGGACATGTCGGCTACGCTTTCCACGACGCAAATCGAGCCTGCGCGTCTAAGCGGATTAGAGCAGACCGCGCATTCTTCCCCTTTGGTCGAAATCGCTCCGCACCGCCGGCAGGCTCCTACGTTCTGGGCGGCTTTTACGACCGCCGACGCGAGCCTTTTAGGATAATCCTCTCCGCTGAAAACTACGAAAACGGCCATTCTTTGAGCGTTTCGCTTGCCGACGCCCGGCAGCCTCGCAAGCTCAAGCGCCAGCGTTTCAAGGTACGGATTATTCTTTTGCATCGTCAGGTTTCGTCCTTCTCCACTTCCACCGATTCGATTTCCGCCTCGAAATACCCGGTCGCCTCCAGCCTCTCTGCGAACTCCGCCGCCGCCGCGTCCGAAACCTCTCCAAAGAACTCGTCGTCCGCCTGACGAGGCTCGTCCTCGCCGAACAGTTCGCGGCGGTACGCGAGTATCTGCCGCACGAGGTTGGATGAAAGGTTGGAGCCGAATTCCAGCAGCTTCAAGTCCTGCGAGTTTAGACCGGGCAGAAGCGTTATAGCCATCGACGGGTAGGTGTAAGGATTGCTGGAAAGAGCCTTCCGCACCTCGTAAACCCTCGACCACTTGGGGTGAATAAAAATCCGCTCGATGACCGACGGTTTGTTCGGCCTGTGATTGGCCATAGTTACGACGTGTTTCGTAAGCAGTCTGGGGTTGTTTAGCAGTATCGCAATTACCGACGGCTCCGGGTCAAACATCAATTTTTCAATAAGAACGGCGTCCGGCTTTTTTGCCATCGCCTTTTTCTCGCCTATCGTAAGTTTGGCGAGGTCTTTATGTCCGTCGTAATTTACATGCCTTTCGGTATATCTGGGGGGATAAACGATTTCGCCCGCGAAACGCAGCCCCATCTTGTTCGCCGTTATGTACCACTCTTCCATGAGGCTGGTTCCGGCTATCGTTTCGATTTCTTCCATGTAGGCGAAGTTTTCGAGCAGAAGTCTGCCGGGAAGCCTGTGGGCGACGGCGTCCGCGTAAATCGCCTCGACGACCGAACAGGCGTCTTCGTTTGAAAGCCTTGTAATATAAGAAGCGAATTTGTACCGGCGCATCCCCGGATCGCTGATTTTTCTTACCCTGTCCGTCAGCTCGGTCATAAACGAATAGGTGTCCAACGCCATAATTTGCCTGCCGGAATTATCCGTTGCCGTAAAAAAAAAAGCAACACGAAAAAACTCTCCGCGGCGCGTCCTATCCCATGCGCGATTCGCCGCGGCGCGTTAAACGAACGATCGGAGCCAATAGTCGATTGCATAAAAATTATGCTTAAATTTGTATAATCTATAAATAGAAACCCTGTAAATAATTGACTTTGACGCAATCGCATGATAAATTTTGTTAAAATATTACCTTATGATGCCGTCTTTCAGGAGGCTATTATGGTTAAGACATTGTTGGTAATCGAAGACAGCAGAACTATGCAGAAGGTTTTCGAGTTTACTTTTAAGCATTCGGATTTCGAGCTGCAGTTCGCGTCCAACGGAAAGGACGGCCTTAAAAGCGCGCTGGCCGCCAAACCGTCGGTCATCGTCGTCGATATTAGTCTCCCCGACATTAATGGTTTGCAGCTTATAAAGCAGCTGCGCGAAAATCCGGCGACGAAAACGATTCCAATAATCGCTCTTTCGGGAAACGCCGGCGAAACCAACCAGACTGAAGCCGAGGCGCACGGCGCATGGGGATTTATCCGCAAACCGTTCGACAGCCAAACCATGCAGGATTTGGCGGTCAGCGCATCCCGCTCCAAGGTAACCGAAAACAAAGACGCCCTTGAACTGGACGACATGGGAATCGACTTGACGCAGGACAAAGTCGAGCCGCAGAAGCCCGCGGCCGTTTCCACTCAAAAATTCCCCGCGGCCCCGGCCGCCGCGCCCGCGTCGTTTCAAGCCGCCAAACCGGCGGATAAAAAAGCGGAGGCGCTTATCGAAGACGTAGATAAGGCGTTCAAACTGGACATGCCGTCTCCTTTCAAAGCCGCCGAGAGAAAACCCGCGGCCGATCCGTTCGCCATCCCCGAACCTAAACCCAAACCTGCCGAAGAAGAGCCGGTTGCGGAAATCGCGTTAGAGGAAATAGAAGAAGACGTGCCTGAAATAACGCCCGAACCGGTCGAAGATTCCGTTTCGATGAGCGAGGCCGACGCGGGAGACGAGATTGTGCTTCAAAGCGAAGAAATGGAAAGTTTCGAGGATGCGGCCAAGAAAAAGACCGAAGCCGCGCTCGAATCCGACCTTCTGACTTTTGACGAAGACGATAAAACGGTCGTTCAACCGCTTCCGGTTGACGAAGCGGCAAAGCGCAAAACCATCGACGACTTCATGGACGCGTTCATCGACACGGCTCCGCCGGCGGAAGACGAAGCGGTGCCAAGCCTGAGCGCGGTGGAAAAAGAGGTTTCGTTCGGCTTTGAAGACATGCCCTCCGAAGGAGACATGAGCCTTCCCGCGGAAGAGCCCTCCTCGACCCGCAAGAGCGATCAGATTGAAAGCCTGCTTGTTTTGGCCGACGACGACCAGCCGCTTGAAGAACAGCTCAACGAAGAACTTCCCGCGGAAGAGTCTGCTCCGATTTTAAGAGAAGACAAACCGGAATATCAGACTCAAATCGATATTGATTTCGACGCGATTTCTGAAAACGAGAAACCTATCAAGGAAGCGGTCGAGGTTGAGCGGTATGAAGAGGCCGAATCGGTTCATTTGGATGAATTTGAAGTCAAAGAGGAGCGCGAGGCCGTAAACGTCAACGAAAGCGTTCTGGAAATGAGCGACATTGAAGCCTCGGCCGGACCGCTGGAAGTCGAGGAAGTAAGAACCGTCAAAGAAATTACGGACGAGCCGCCGATAGAAATCTTGGGCGAAGCGATAGACTTCGACCAGAAAGAAATGGCGGCGGTCGATATTGATTCCGCGCCGATTGAAGAATTCGTCGAAGCGGAAGCGGCGGCGGAAACCGTCCCCGAAGCGGAAGCGGAGCTGTTGGAGACGGAAGAGGAAGCTGAGACCAAACCGGAAGCCGACTTTGGCGACGACGTTTTCAAAAGCGAAGATTCTCAGACCGTTCAATCGGAACCGGCATTCCTTAAAGAGGCGGAAATTCTCGACGAACAGGAAGAAACTCCGGGCGCGTACGTAACCGACTTCTCGGACGACGCTATTATAGCCGCGCCGGTTAAAGAAGCGCATCTTATCGCCGAGGCGAAGAAGAGCCCCGCGCTTGCCAAAAAGGCCGCCGCGGCGCCCGCGCCCCAAATTAACGAAGAAAAAGTCAACGAGATGGTCTTGGCCGCGCTGAAGAAAATGACGCAGGCGCAGATTGAGGCGATAGTGTGGGAAGTAGTGCCGCACCTCGCCGAAATTATGATTAAAAAAGAGCTGAAAAATATCGCCGCCGAAAGAAACTTATAACCGCGCGCGGCGATTGAGGCAAATACAAAAGGCAGGAAATCCCTGCCTTTTTTCGTTCCGCAAACCGCGGAGCGGCGAAGAGGTCGCGTATGCAAACGGACTCGCATAAAAACCTTCAATCATGCTGACGGAGTCGGAAAATGCTTAGAAATATTGCCGTCTCGCTCCTAATAGCCGCCGCGTGCTGGGCGCAGAGCTGCGGAAATTCCTCGTCCGGCGCCAAAGGCGACGCCGACTCGGACTTGACGGAAATAGAGGAGTCGAGCGGCGAAGTCGGACCGCTGGAGCCGCCGCTCATGCCTTCCGATTCGCTGGGCTACAATCCTCCTGAGCGTCCCGCCGACGGCGAGCCATTGACGGACGCCGAAATCGCCGCTTTCACGAAAAAAATAACCGCTTTTTTTAAAAACGCCGCGTTTTTCGACTGGGTTTGGCGCATGACGCACGGATTAGACGCGAGTTACGACGCCTCGAAACCGCCTTACAAATTGTGGTGGCAGGATACGACGGTCAAGCGCGAAGGGGATACGATAGTTTTTACTCACGTCGGGCGCGCTGAAAATATTCTTAAACGCAGCGTTAAAGTAATGGTCGCCGCCGCGTCCGCGTATGAAATGACCGGCTTGCCCAGAATGGCGGAAGTCGCCGAGCAAATAATGAACGGAGTAGTCGCTCTTTCAGACGGCATGGCGTTTGCGTCTAGTCCGGCCAAGGCTAAGTATCTTCAGGCGCGCGCCATATTCAATCATAATCACTCGTACGTCGCGGACGGCCGAAAAATCCGCGTCGATTACTCCCCGATGTACTGGGACGAAACGCACGAAAAATGGTATAAATGGAACGTTCACGTCTTCGAAGCGCCGGACAATCCCGTTTACGGGCAGGTCTGGGTCTCCAACATGCGCTCGAAGGACGACGTTCCGTATTTATATTCGAGCCTTGAGCCGATAACGCGGATTTACCGGACGACTAAAAACGAGGCTCTTCGCAAGGCCGCGGCGCGATACATAGAGTACGTGCGCGGCTTTTCGCAAAGCGTCGTCGACAACGGCTGGCAAATTCTGACGGTTTACCGAGACGGAAGCGTTGACATCGCGCGCGATTACACCAAAGAAAAGATAGACGGAGAATATCCGCCCGCCGATTTGGGAAGTTTCGTTCACTGGGAAGAATTTTTCGGACCGGACGCCGAATGCGCCGCGCAGCTAGGAACGGTTTTCGCCGCTTACGGCAACCCCGGCGAAAAAGGAGACTGCCAAGGAGCGTCCCCTTCGTCCCCGATGTGGAAATTCGAAAAAATCGCTTACACAAACAATTATTTTAATTACAACATTTATACTTATTTTCACATAGGGGCTCTGACGCAGGCTCATTTGTGGAACTATCCCGAAATCGGATTGTCTCTAATGAACGGGCTTATCGAGCGTTTTGACGAAATTCGCAAAGGAACCGAATTGAACAACCGCGACGACGAAGAGTTTGAAACGGATTTGGCCGGATGGCTGTTAAACGCCGCCGCTTACGGCTATCCTCTTACCGCGGCCGAAGCGCGCCATATAATAAAATGGTACGCGGCCGCTTCCGATTGGTACCTGAAATGGCCGCACTGGGATCCATGGACGAGCCTGAAAGACGGCGAACAGCTGGACGATTTTATCGCTCCGCGCGCCGAAACGATAGACGACGGGCAGGGCGGAACCTCGCGGCGCTTTCATATTCGGCTTGACGAAATGGCTTACGTCTTTGAGTATTGCTACTCGCCGCTGCGCGATAAAGGCGCAAAGCTGATAGACTGCGGCATAGTGGCCGATCCGGCGAAATGGGGAGAATAGCCTTTACCTAACTCGGACGCGCGCAATAAGAGCCGCCGCGCTGCGGACAAAAAAACGACAAGGCGTTTAAACAATTTGTATTATTTTGCGCAATTCTGATATATTGCCCTTGTTTTTAGCGCCTTAATGAAAAACAGTCGGCGCCAAGCGGCGCAAGAGGAAAGCATGAGCGAAGCAATCGACAAAGGACCCACGGCGGAAAAAAGGCTGGCTAACGTCTGCGTCGTTTTAAAGGAACCGGCCTTTCCGGCCAATATCGGCAGCGCGGCCAGAGCCATGAAAAATATGGGACTGACCGATTTGCGCGTCGTCAACCCCCCTCGGGACAGAAACGGCGAAGCTTTCGCGCTTGCGCAGGGCGGAATAGACTTGGTCGAAAGGATGCAGTCGCATCGAACCTTGAGAGAGGCAATAGCCGACTGCGGAATAGTAATAGGCGCCACGGCTCGAAAGGGCGGCTGGCGCAAGCGGCTTTCAACCCCCAAGGAAGTCGTCGCCGAAGCGGCTAAAACGCTCGCGGAGAACCGCGTCGCGATAGTGTTCGGGCCTGAAGACCGCGGACTCGCCAACGAAGACATAATTTTTTGCACGCACTTAGTTAAAATACCGACTTCGCCGATGCTGTCCTCGCTCAACGTTTCTCAGGCGGTTCTTATATTGGCCTATGAAATGTTCATGGCCGTTTACGCCGAGCCAGACAAGCGGCGCGACCAGCCCAAGGCGGCGACGCGCCAAGAGATAGAAGGAATGTTCGATCATCTCCGCGAGGCTCTTCGAGAGGTCGGCTTCTTTTCGGCGGGCAACGAGGAATATTTCATGCTGGACATCCGCAGAATGTTCAACCGCCGCGAGATAGAAACGTCCGAGGCGACGCTGATGCGCGGAATAGCCCGGCAGATTTTATGGTTCACGCGCCGGGGCAAGGCCACGTACATGCGCGAATTTCTTGAAAACATGACGAAAAACGGGTAATTACATGCTGCTATACAGAGTGCTGACGACAATCGTCGGAGTTCCGATTCTCTTCGCGATTTTCTTCTACGGCGGCGTAGCCGGAAATTTCGCGCTCTTTTCGGCCGCTTTCATAATAGGAATGTTGGAATACGTAAAGATGGCGTTTCCGAACGACAAGGCAAACGCGGCCGCCACGCTCGTATGCGGTTCGATTCTTTACTTCGGCCTGACGGTCGGCGGCTTGTATATTCCGAGCGTGGCGGGAGTTTCGCTCAAACTCGCGGCGGTCGCCGGATGCGCCGGTTTGTGCGGTCTTTTCTACTTGTTCCGCGTCAAAGACGTCAAAGAGTCCGCGCCCCAAATGGGTTTGTCGCTTGTCGGCGCATTTTACGTCGGCGGACTTTTCGCCCTTCTCCCCTTGATTTACGCCAAGGCCGAAGCGGTCGCGTCGGTAAATAATTTCGGCGCGAAATACATCGTGCTTATGCTGGCGGTCGTATGGATGGGCGACACCGGCGCTTATTTCGCGGGCCGCGCTCTTGGCAGGCATAAACTTTATCCGGCCGTATCTCCGAATAAAACATGGGAAGGCTCCATCGGCGGCGCGGCGGCGAGCGTTGCCGGCGCGTTTCTATTCCGCTGGATTTTCGGCCTTGAGAGCGTTCTTCCCGCCGCGCTAACCGCGGCTATGGCCTTTGCGGGAGGCGTCTTCGAGCAGGTCGGCGACTTGTACGAGTCGCTGTTAAAGCGCTCTTTCGGAGCGAAGGATTCCGGCAAATTGCTGCCGGGGCACGGCGGAATGCTCGACAGGCTCGACGGAGTTTTGGCGGCGGGGGTAGTTTTTTACGCGGCGGTAAGATTTTTACGCTGACGGCCTTGCCATTGTCGGCGCGCCGACTATTTTATAATCGTTAGGCGTTCGTTTTCATCTTAACAAAGTCGCGCCGCGGCGCTTTATTTTTATAGAAAGAGGTAGCAATGGGCTTCATTGCCGCGCTTATACTGCTGGGAATTTTAATTTTCGTCCACGAGTTAGGGCACTTTTTCATGGCCAAGCTGTTCAACGTCAAGGTTGACGCTTTTCAGCTCGGCTTCGGTCCGCGCATTATCGGCAAAGTTTGGGGCGAAACCGATTACCGCATCGCGCTTGTGCCGCTTGGCGGATACGTTAAACTTGTAGGAGAAACTCCCGACGAGCTGGAAACGGAATTTCCCGAAGAGTTCGCCGGTCGAACCTTGCAGGAAAAGAAATTTTACCAGAAAGCCTTAATTCTCGTAGCCGGGCCGGGAATGAATCTTCTCTTTCCCATTCTTCTTTACTTTTTCATGGCTTTGGCGCTGGGGGGCAAACCGGTGGACGCCCCTACAATCGGCTCGATGTGGGGCGACGCCGCAATCAAGGCCGGTCTTAAGGTCGGAGACTCAATAATAAAGGTCAACGGCGAGGAAGTCGAGCAATGGAGCGACCTTCAAAAATACATCATGCGCTACCCCAACAAAGAGGCTCGGTTTACTGTAAAGCGCGGCTCGGAAATACTAGAACTAACGGTAATTCCTGAGGAATTCAAAATTAAAAACGAGTTCAAAGAGCTTGTGTCGGTCGGCCTCATCGGCGTAGCGCCGTATTTCGACCCGCCGGTTTTGGGCGGCGCGCGCAAAGGAAGCGCGGCGGCGGAAGCCGGGTTAAGAACGGGCGACGTTATTTTATCCGTAAACGGAGCCAAGGTTGACAAATGGATAGACGCCCTCGCAAAAATAAGCGAAAATAAAGGCGCTCTTGCCGAGCTGTCGATTCAACGTAAAGTTAAGGACGCGGCGCCGGAGAAACTATCGGTTTCTCTGCAAGTTCCGCAGGACGATCCAGAAGCCGGACTTCTTCCGCCTGCATCCGTCGTCGGCGAAGTGGACGAAAAGACGGAAGTGGGGAAAAATCTTATTCCGGGCGACCGCATAATCGACATCAACGGGAAACCGGCGCGTCATTTCATGTCTATTCAAAGCATTCTTCCTTCTCTTGAGAACTCCGACTTTGCGATTACCGTTGAGCGCGACGGAACGAAGCTGACTTACGTTACGCGCCTTACGAAAGTCGATTTGACGGGACCCTACAAAGATTTAGGGCCGATTTACAAATTCGGAGCGGAGTGGGTCGGCTCGGACGTCGTGGCGGTTTCCGACCGAAAGGTCGTAGGGCTTTCCCCCGTCAGGCTTATTAAATACGCGCTCGCTCAAACCTGGGACATAACCGTTCTCGGCGTCAAAAGCATGCAGATGATATTCACCGGCAAGGCCAGTCTCAAGCAGTTGGGCGGCCCGATTATGATTTTCGACGTCGCAAGCCGCGCCTACGAAACAGGATGGTTTCAATACGTTAAAATTATGGCGCTGATCAGCGTATCGCTTGGTCTTCTCAATCTTATGCCTATACCCGTAATGGACGGCGGACAACTCGTTATTTACGGCATAGAGGCGGCGCGCGGCAAGCGGCTTCCGACGAACGTCCGAGAAAAAGCGAATCTGGTCGGTCTCGCGCTGCTTATTCTTTTGATGGTTCTCGTTTTCAAGAACGACATCGAGCGCTACGGCAGCACCATGATAGACTGGATAGTATTAAAATGGGGTCAAATTACGGCTCTATTGAGGTAGCTCATGGCTAACATTCTTTGCTTGGAGGCGTGCACCGAAGTCGTGAGCGCCGCAATTTATGGAAACGGGACGCTTCTGGCGGAAAGCCTGATTGAGAAGCCGCAGCAGCCTTCCAGCGTCATTTTAATGAGCTTGGTTGAAGACATCATCAACGCGCCCAAGTGGCGTCGCGAAGATATAAACGTCGTTCTTTGCTCGAAAGGCCCAGGCAGTTTTACCAGCGTGCGCGTATGCGTGGCGACCGCTTTTGGGCTCGCAAAAGGTCTTTCGGTTCCGCTGTACGGAATAAACGCTCTTGAAGCGCTGGCGCAGGTTGCTGCGCACGACGATTTTATGGATAAAGTCAGCCGCCCTATTTTAGCGCTCCTCGACGCCAGACGCGGAGAGCTTTACTCGGCTATGTACATGCCGGAAGGCAAAGGCCGTATGAAGACGATAATCGAGCCTTCAATTTCAACTTTGGACGAAATAATCGCCGCGGCAAAAAACGCCCGCGAAGGCGAGATCCTCGCGGTCGGCTCCGGCGCGGCCTTATACAAGGCGGAACTTGCGGCGAGAGGGTTCTCTACGGCGCGCTATTCTACGCTAAACCTTCCTCACGCAAGCGCGCTTGGCCGGATATTTATCAACGCTTCATACGAAGAACGCGCGGCTATGACTTGGGCTCCCGCGTACCTGCGCAAAAGCGAAGCCGAGCGAAACGCCGAAGCGAAGGAAAACGCCCCGGCTTAAAAGCGCCGCTTTCGGCGAGGCGTCGTCGTTAAATGAATCTAAAACTTACGCCTAAAATTTTTCGGCGGATTCTTGCGGCCGCGGCAATCGTCTGCGTCGTCGTAGCCAACTGCCTAACCGCGTCGGCTCCCAAAAAAGACGAGCCGTCCAATTCGCGCATTGCCGCTCTCGTCTCCGGCGCGGCAAAAGCCGAAAAACGTCTTCATCCCGCGCCTCACTGGGCGCTCCTTTCCGAATCGGACGCGCTGATGGGAATCGTCGTCGATACCGCCGAAATCGACCCAAAGGTCAACGGTTACGGCGGAGAAATCTCGGCGCTTGTCGCGCTTTCGACCGAGGGCGAAATACTGGCGATGGAGCCTCTACGGCACGACGAGACGCCGTTCTACTTCGGCATGGTCGCGCAAAGCGGATTCTTCGCCAAATTTGCCGGGCGGCGCATAGACGGCGGCCTTCAAGGCCTCGATGCGGTAACCGGCGCCACCGTTACAAGCGAGGCAATAATGCGGGACGCGCTCATGTCTTCGCGCAACGCCTTCAACGCTATTTTTAAATCGTCCTACCCCGTCGAAAGCGCCGCCTCGGCTCGGTTTGCGCTAGACGGTTTGCCGGTCGCAGCGGCCGCGGCGGCTCTCGCTCTTTTAGCGCAGTTCCGGCGCTCAAGCAGGCTGCGCGCCGTTTCTCTCGCCGCGGGCTTTTTCGGCGTCGGGGTTTACCTTAACGCAAGTCCCGGCTTCTCGACGCTTGCGCAGATTCTATCGCTTAACGCCGCCGTTCTTAACAACGCCGCCGCGGCAGGGCTTTTTGTTTTTGCAGTCGTATGCGCGCTGCTCGGCCGTAGAACGTGGTGCGAATTCGCGTGTCCTTTTGGCGCGACGCAGGAAGCCGTTTCCCGCGTTTCTCCAATAAGAATTATTCCTTCGCAACGGGCGCTGGCCTCCGCGGCGAATATCCGCCATGTTATTGCCGCCGCAATGCTTATTTTATTCTTCGCATTCGACGTAAAAAGCGCGCCTGCGGTCGAGCCGTTTTCTCTTGCCTTCTCCCGCTCTTCCGGGTTAATCGCTTGGGCGTTCGTAGCGTCCGCGCTGCTTTTGGGCGCTTTCTTTCCGCGGGCGTGGTGCAGAATATTTTGTCCTACCGGGCTTTTCCTTGAAATATTAACCGGCGCCAAACGCGCTCTTACGAGGCGTCGCAGCGAGAATAACGACGCGAGGAAGGCGGAAAATGAACAAGAAGCAAATTAGAAGCGACGCGCTTTTTATTTTTCTCGTCGCGCTGATTATAGCCTTGATGGCGGCTTTGACGGCCGACGTTGAAACTTCGCGCAAAAGCCGGACGGCGCCGTGGAGCAGACCGCAAATGCGAAAAATCGACAAGGCTCTTATCGAAAAGAAAATCAAGTCGAAAGATTTATCGGACGAGGAGGCTAAATTTTACAAAAAGATGGACGAGTGAAGGCGTCAAACGCATTATCTTTAAAATTAGACGCATGCCGAAGCCTCGGCTGAACCGGTTTGATTGTCCGGCGGTTTGAGCTTTCCGCTCAAAATATTTATAATTATGTAAAATGTTATAAAATTTAGTTGCAATTTAATTCAATATTGATATAACATTTAAACATGAAAACGAACTCGACTAGAATCGTAATTGCAGGGGTTTTCGTCGCGATAGGCGTCGCCGCTCTTTTCGCGACGGTAATGGTCATCGGCAAGGAGAAACGGCTCTTCGGCGAGCAGATTGTCTTGCGGACTTATTTTTACGACGTGCAAGGGCTTCAGGCCGGAGCGCCGGTAAGGCTTGCTGGAGTCGCAATCGGCAAGGTGGACGTAATAGAATTCGCCGCCAATCAAGCCGACAAGCGCATCCTAGTAAAGCTGTCAATTGAAAAGAGCGTAAGCGAAAAGCTGCGCGGCGACAGCGTTGCGAGCATCGCCAGCAGCGGTCTTTTAGGCGACAAGCTCGTGAACGTTACGATGGGAACTCCGAAGGAACCGAGCCTAAAGGACGGCGACGAACTAAAGAGCATCGAGCCGCCGGATTATTTTAAATTCGTCGAAAAAGGGCAGCTTATACTCGATAAAGGAGCCCTCGTAGCCGACAACCTCGCAAAGCTGCTGGAAAACGCTGGCAGCGAACAGAATTTACAAAATTTCGCGAGCATGCTCAAACGCACCGACAATATATTGAAGCAGGTCGAGCAAGGGCCGGGGCTCGCGCATATGGCTCTATACGACAAAAGCGCGCCCAAACACGCTTCAACCATGCTTGCAAGCCTCGCGGACGCGTCAACCAAACTTAACACGGCGATGGCCAAAATCGACGCCTTTACCAAGCAGCTTGAAAAGAACGACGGCCTGTTGAACACCTTGCTGCACGACAAGCGCGGAGACGAGATAGTAACGACTCTTAACAAAACGATGACGAGCCTAAACGAAATCATCGGCCACGTGCAGAACGAGGACGGAATACTGCATACCTTGGTTTATAAAAGCGCGGACTTGAACTTTTTAAAAGAGCTTAACGAGGCGAGCGCGAAATTGAAAGTCATTATAGAAGGCGTTCAAAAAGGACAAGGCACCGTCGGCGCGTTGATTACAGACGACACGCTTTACGAAGATTTAAAGGAAATATTGGGCGGCATCAAACGAAACAAGGTTATAAAGGCGTTGTTTAGGTATTCAATTTCTAGCGCCGAAAAAGAGCGCAACAAGCCCGAAGAGAAGGTTAAAGAAAAGAAGTAAAAAGCAAGGCGCCGCTTGAAATGCCTAAAACCAGAGGAATTGAGTTTCTTGAGAAGGCGGGCGTCGAGTTTGAAACTCTTCTGTACGAATGCTCGGTGAAAGGCGCCGAAGCCGCGGCGCAAGCCACTGGAATTCCATTGGAGCAAATGATAAAAACGCTCGTCGTCAAGTTCGCAGACGGAGGTCTGGCTTTCGTCTTAATGGGCGGCGACGGAGAAATAAGCATGAAAAAGCTCGCCAAGGCCGCGGGCGCAAAAGGCGCGGAAATGACCAAACCGACCGACGCGGAACGGCTTACCGGCTACTTGGTCGGCGGCATAAGCCCTTTTGGAGCGCGAAAAAAACTCGACGTCTTTATGGACGAAACGCTGACGCTTTACGACGAGCTGGCTATTAACGGAGGAGGCCGTGGCGTTATTGTGAAATTAAAAACCGGCGATCTCCTCAAACTGCTCGCGCCCGTAACGGCCGATTTACGGGAATAGGGCTTTCGCTCAATAAAACAAAATTACGGCGGGCAAATTAATTTTTGTCTTGTATTCAGTCCTCGCCCGCCCTGCGGGCGCCCTCTCCCACGCAAAAGCGCGGAAGAGGAAATATAGTTCCTCTTCCGTCGTATGATGGGAGAGCGCGGCCGCTTTCGTTTCTAGCCGCCGTCCCTTTTACTTTACCGGTTTGGGCGCCGGATCGCCTATTTCGCTGACTAAAAACTTGAACTTATCGGCCATTTCTTCGGCTATTTGGGTTTTGGTTTTGCCGAAACCGTGCCCGGCCGCCTTGTCAAGCCAGAAGAGAATCGGCGCGTCTCCCGCGGTCGCCTCTTGAAGAGCCGCGACGAACTTTACCGTGTGCATCCAATGCACGCGCGCGTCTTGATCGGCGGTATCGGCAAACAGCGCCGGATACTTTACCCCTTTGACGACTTGATGATACGGCGAATAAGCCCACAGGTAACCGGTTTGTTTAGCGTCTTTGCTGCTCCCGTATTCGGAAACCCACTGCTCGCCGGGAGGGAACATGTGATAGCGAACCATGTCGTAAAGGCCGACGCCGGCCAGAGCGCATTTAAAAAGATGCGGAACCCGCGTAATCATAGCGCCCATTAGAAGGCCGCCGTTGCTTCCGCCGCGTATGCCGAGGCTGTTCACCGACGCGTAACCTTCGCTCAGCAGGTAGCGCATAGCGTACTCGAAATCGAAGAAGACCTGAAATTTTTTCTCCTTCATGCCGGCGTTGTGCCAGTCTTCGCCCAGCTCTCCTCCTCCGCGGATGTTGGCCACGGCGTAAACGCCGCCGCGCGAAGTCCAAAACATCGCCGAGCGCGAGAAATAAGGCGTCATGCTTACGCTGAAGCCGCCGTAACCGTCAAGCAGCGTCGGATTGGAGCCGGTTAAAACCAAATCTTTTTTGTGAACGATGAACATAGGAACCATAGTTCCGTCGTAACTTGGGTACATTACTTGGCGCACCTCGAACGCCGAAGGATCTATCATCGACATTCCCGAAACCGTCGCAAGCGGCTCGGCCTTGAAAGGTTCCTTTTCCGCGTCGAAAGCAAGAACCGACTGCGGATAGAGATAAGACGTATAGCCAAGCGCGACTTTATTGGAATCGGGACAGGCGGAAACGGCCTCTATGGAGCCGGGCATAGGCAGCGCGACTTCGCCAAGCTTTTTGCCGTCGAGCGAATAAACGAGCAGTTTGGAAAGAGCTTTCTCAAGCGCGAGAACCAGCAGTCTGTCTTTGGAAACTTCAAAGGCTTGAAGAGTCAAATCGGTTTGAGATACTACGTTTTTCCAAGCGCTTTCTCCGGTTTTGCCAATTTCCAGCGACATGATGCGGCCGCGGGGCGCGCCTTTCATCGTAATGAAATAAATCTTGTCGCCGATTATTTTCGGGTTGTAATTCAGCGAGCCGTTCTCGGCGACGACCGGCGTAATCTTCCCGCTTTCGCGGTCGAGCAGGTTTATGTAAACGCTGCTCCAACCTTTAGCAACCGTGATGAGGCCGTACTTGCCGTCGGCTGATAAATCCAAGTCGGGCCAGTCGGTCTTTTCAAGTCCTTCGCCGAAAACGAGGACGTCCTTGGCCGTCTCGTCTCCGAGTTTGTGAAAATAAATCTTCCGGTTGTAGCGGTCGTTTTCGGGGAAACGAGTATAATAGAAACCTGTAGAATCTTTCAGCCACGCAACGCTAGCCAGCGTCATATTGGAAATGGAATCGGGCAGCGTTTTAAGCGTCGCGGTCTCAATTACCGACAGCGAGCTGTTTTCGTCTCCGGCCTTCGACAAGCCGTAAGCGACGAGTTTGCCGTCCGGCGACGGATAAAACCAGTCGATTTCCGTCTTGCCGCTGGCGTCGATTTTCGTCGGATCTAATATAATCGTTTCCTTGCCGTCGATGAGAGCCGCCAGAACGGCTTTTTCCATCTCGCCGTCGCGCTTTGTATAAAAGACCGCCGCGCCCGCCATTTTAGGGTTTGTAATATACCCTATCCCCATGTATTTCGTTACGTCGGGCGTAACGTCGTCGGGCAGTTCTTTTAGATATTTTTGAGTTCGGGCGTTTTGCGCCTCTATCCATTCGGAAGCGGCCTTCATCTCTTCCATCGGGCGGAACGGATCGACTACTTTATATCCGTTTATCTGCTCCTTAAAATCCGACTTCAACGCCGGAACGTTCGGAAGAGAGCGCTTTTTTTCAAGCTGTAAAAAATGCGCGCACGACGCAAGCGCCGCGAACGCGGTCAGAACGATTAATGCCGGCGCTATTTTTTTCATTTTGTCGCCTCGTTTTTAAAGGTGAAGCCGATGAAGCCAAACGGCGTTTATAATAAAACCGGCGGGGCGTAAATTTCAAGTATTTCCGCCTCTCGTCATTTTGCGTCGGCGACGGTTCCCTTGGAGACCAGCCCGCTTACGTAAGAAACGCTTTTCAGCTCGTCTATTTTCAATCCGGTTAAAACCGCGTCGGAGCTGAACTTTTTAAGCTCGTTCCCTTCGGAGTCCGTCAGCGCATAGCTCTTTGGCGAGGTCGTCGGCTCCTGCCACAAATATACGTTTACCGTTTTGCCGTCGTCTTGCGCCGCGGCCGCAAAACAGAACTGCGGAGTTTCGCCCGCGCCGACGAATTTTACCGAATAGCCGTCCGCAGCATTTTCCGACTCCGCAGCGTCGTAAAAATTCATTAATGAGCATACCAGCGCGGAGGGATGCGAGGCGTCCCCTTTAATCGGAAGAGTAAGGCGCAGATGCTTTTCCTGAACGTCGTCTTTTGCTTTGCGGACAAAACTGTGAGTCATTTCGTCGGTCGCAGCCGTCCCCAATGGAAGGTCGGAATAAAACTTAAGGCGCATCTTTTTCGAGCCGCGGGATATGACGGCGCCGTCGTCTTTAAGCGCGAGCGTTCCGGTCGTAGAGCCGCCCGCGTTAAGGTGAAAGAGCAGCTTGTATTCATGCGCCGCGCCGTCCTGCGGAACCATGCGGTCGATAATCATCGCCGACGACGAGTTTAATAAAATCAACGCTCGGCTGATTTCCGTTTTGTTTCTTAAGAGTCTGGAGAGCGCGTTCGGAACGGCTATCGAGTCGTCGAAGACCGTCAAATCGGCGTCGTCGTCGGTGCCGTACATTTGATAGTAATCGGTAGGGCCGCCTTTGCCGTCCACTAAAATTACGTTATGGTTTACGTCCAAAGCCACCGCCTTTCGCTTAGAGTAAGCGATGTAGCCTGAGTCGATAATCCACGGCTGCGCGCCGTAGTACATTATAAACGACTGATTGTCCGGCTGCTCGTGTCCCATGCCCGCTTCGCGCCCGCGCCCTTTCTCGCCGATAAGCCAAGCGGCGAGGCCGTCTAACGCGCCGTTTGTAAGTTTGACGATTCCGGGGAAGAAAACGCTTTTATTCTCCGGCTCCTGCGGGGAAAGCGTTTCGTCGTAAAGCAGCAGAGTTTCTATTCCGTCGAACGCCGCGTCCGGAAATTTATCGGCGTTTTTTTCGGCATACCAAAGCGCCTTGGGCGATTTGGTCAGGAAGGCGTCGAAGTAAAAGTTGTACGCGACGTAATCGGCGTCGTCTATGTTGGCCGCCCAGCCTTCGGGCAAGAATATCCCCCGCATCCACTCGTCGCTTACTTTCCTCAGGCGCGAATCAAAAAGAACGTCGTCAATCTGCGCGGGCTCCTCTACGCAGTCTTTGGGCAGACCGGCGCAAATCCGGTTATACGACGCGGGGGCGCCTTTTTGAAGCCTGTGCAATGAAAGGCCGTAAGCGCGCAGATTAATCATCGCGTATTGAAAATAAGCCGGCCCTTCGGCCCACGAGCCGCCTTCGCAAGCCTGATGAACAAGACCGTATCTATCGACGACGCTGAGCGCGTGATCGCGCCACTTCGAAGCGTCCGGCTCGTCTGGGAATAACAGCGAGGCCGTTCCGATTGCGGACGCCGCCTTTATCGCGTGGTTGTTCTGCCACAGCGACAAAGCGTAGGCGAGCCTGTCAAAATAAGCGTCGTAGTACGAGCGGACAAGTTCGAGCAGCCTGCCGCGAATAGCGGAATACTCGGCCTCGGTCAAATCGCACCCGTCGGAGAGAAAATCGAACGCTTCGAGGAAGCCGATGATCGCCTCGGCGCCGTGAATGGTTGCAATATCCAGCATGTCCGATTCGAGCGTTATGGAGGATAGGTCGGCATCGAAAGAAAGCAGAAGACGTTTAGCTTTGGCGGGATAGCTCTCGGCGCCGTCCGCGGCGGACAGACCCAGCCAGTTCATAAATGCGGCGTTTTTGGCGATAAGCGCCATAGATACGGCTCTGTAAGGGTCGTATCCCTCCGTTACGGAAGAGCCCGGATCGCCGTTATCGGCGGTTCCTTTAAGTTTGGCAATCATTTGCGCGGCGAATTCGTCGTTATTGTCGTAAAGCGTTTTGAGCCTGCTTTTGTCGCTTTTATCCGCAACAAGAGTCGGGTGCTTGGCCGCAAACGCGGGCTGAACGCACGCGGCCTCTTCCATATCCGAGGCTTCCGCGTCGGCGTCCCCAAATAACTTGTCTCCGCCTCCGCTAGAACAATTAAGGCCGAGCGAGAAAAATACCGCCAAAACAACCGCAGGCAAAAGATTTCGTTTAAACATGCGTCTTTCCTTAATTATTTAAGTCGAAGCCGTCGGCGCGCCGCCAAACGAGAAAAGCCCCTGACAAAGGGGCTTTTCCGAGTTTAACTTCTTTCAATCAAACTATTTAATCTCGAACGCGGTTTCAAAGCCGTAAAGCCCTATTATGAACCGCAGCGTGTACGTTCCAGCCGCAAGTTTCTTTTCTTCGGGAATGTTGAAGGTAACTTTCGAGAAAGTGTACCATCCGTCGGCTTCTTTTGTGAATTCGCTTGAAATCGGCTTCTCCAGCCCCGAACTGGTCAGCTTAAGGGAAGTTCCCTGATAAATCTCGAAAAGAGCGCCGTCCAGGTCGTTTATGTGCGCGTATTTGGCGTCGAGTTTGCCCGACGAAGCAACCTCTATGGCCGTCGCCGTCGCGCCGGTTACGCTGAAAGTCATCTGATCGATTCCGTTTGCCGCGACCGAATAGGTTCCGTAAGCAAAAAGGTCTTCAACCGTGGGAGTGCACATTTGCGAAAGAACGACTTTGGCTCCGAGGTTTTCCCAGAAGTTCACTATGTCGGAGCACTTTTTGGTATAAACGCCGCCAAAGCCGCCGTCCACAGCCAGTCCGCCGTTGCCGTCGTCTTTAATCGCGCCGTATAAAAACACGCTGTCGATGTTTGCGGTCATGTAGGAGCCGCTGACGTATTGAGAAAGAGTAAACGGGCCGCCGACCATGAAATATTTGCCGCGCATCTTTCCTTTCATGCGGGAAGCCCAGGCGGTGTGGTTGACTTCGGCTTTGGAATCGCCGTCGAAATCGCTGCCGTCGCCGTACGCGAGCGTGAATTCGTAATTGCCGTCTCCGAGGTCTTTAACCAAAATCGGCGAGAATAGGGGTTTTTCTCCGGCGGTCGAAGCGCTCGCAAACAAATCCATAATGCTCTTTTCGTAGTTTTTCGGGTTAAGAACCGCCGTCGGCGACACTGTAAAGCTGTAGTTTTTGGCGTTTGCCGCAAGCGGATTCGTCCCGGCGTCGGCGACGGTAGTAAATTCGGCGCCGTATTTTTTGCCGTCGATTACCGCGTAAATTGCATAAGTAGAATTTGGCGCAAGCAGCTCTTTGGGGAAGAAAACGTAGCTCTTGGAGTCGATGGTCAGATGTCCGAACCCTTCAACCTTTACGTCGCCGCGCTTAAGCTCGAACGCGAGATCGGTCTCGTTGAGAGTCTCGGTATAGGTTACGCTAACGGGCCGGGCGAGACTTACGTCCGCCGCAAAGTTGGCCGGCTCGAAAACTAGACCTTCGGGAAGTTTATACTCGACGTAGCCGACAAATCCGTTGCTGAAGTGCGTTACGTCGGCCTTGGCTTTGCCGTCTGTAAACGACGCGCCTTCGACGAGTTCGTAAGCGGTCAAATCGTTCAGTTTCGTCCAGAAAAAGCCGAGCTTTTTGCCCGCAGCTTTAGCCGCGTCGTAAGGCAGAGTAACGGCTACCGGCTTCTCAAAGACGGTTCCTTCGGGGCCGAAGCTGACGACGTCGCCTACCGGAATTATTTTGGTTCCTTCGGTATTTTTAAGGTTCGCCTTTTCAACCGCAACTGGATCGTCGCAGTCGATTGTCTTCTCGACGGTAATTGTAATGGGAGCATCGCCCGTCGCGCCGGCGGGAATGTCGATAGTCGTTCCGTCTTTCGCGGTTACCGTGCCGCCGTTTTTGTCAACGGTCTGAACCGTTTTTTCCTGGGTCGTTTCAGTGCTTGAGCCGCTGCAACCGGCTATTATTAACAGCGTTACGGCCGCGAGCAACCATATATTTCTTTTCATCCGAACCTCCTTTTTCGCAGCGCAAGTTATAAACAAGCCTAAGCGTTATTAATACTATTTTTAACAACCATACCAATTTTATTAATAGTTATAAGCCCGCAGAATTAAAGAGTCAAGAAATATCGTTTTTAGGTCTGACTCATCCCCATTTTCGTTCAATGCTAAAGGGGGGCGTTAGTCGCCCGACCGCCGCTTTTTCGCTTTCTTTGCGCTCCCAAAGAAAGCGCGCAAGAAAGGGCGGACAATTCAGGGACGAACCCGAGCTATGCGCCGCTTTCAACCGAAATTATACCGCGGCGAAAAGTTTAATCTACGGTTGTTTCCGTTTTAATCCAGCGCAGGTAGTCCGGGTTTCCGGCTAATATCGGCAGGGCGATAATTTCGGGGACGGTATAGGGGTGAAGCGATTTCACGAGCTTCGACAAATCGTCGAACAGTTCTTGCCGCGTTTTGATTACAAGCAGCTCCTCGCCTTCCTCGCAAATTTTCCCTTCCCAGCGGTAAACGCTTGCAATGGACGGAATTATGTTCGCGCAGGCCGCCAAGCGCGCGTTTACAAGCTCGCGGGCTATTTTAAGCGCCGTCTCGCGGTTCGGGACGGTTACTAACGCCGTAACGAATTCGTTTGCGGTCAAGCTGAAACCTCGGCAAAGTTTGCGCGATTAATTTTTAATGCGCATGGTGATTGTAATGTTGTCGCCGACAACAATGTTTCGCCCGTGGTTCTTGGCCGTGTAAAGGCGCGTGTCCGCCATCCGCAGAAGCCCTTCCGCGTTGTCCAGCGTTTCGTCGAAAGTGGCGACGCCGACGCTGATGGTAAAGCGTATCGAATACTCTTGATAGGTAAAGACGTTCGCCTCTACGGCTTTGCGCAATTTTTCAGCCACGGTCATGGCTCCGCGGTTGGGAGTGTCGGCCATTATAAGCACGAACTCCTCTCCGCCGTAACGGCAGAGGAATTCCTCTTTGCGAATGTTTTGCTGAACGAGGTTTACAAGCTGCTTTAGAATGTGGTCGCCCGCTATGTGGCCGTAAGTGTCGTTGATGTTTTTAAAGTGGTCGATGTCGAATATAAGAAGAGATAAAGGGTGCCCGTGTCGTTTGGCGCGGCTGACTTCCTTCTCAAGAAGAAAATTCATATGGCGTCTGTTCGGAATGCCGAGCAGTCCGTCGGTGATGGAAAGCGAATAAAGCTCCTCGTAATATTTGTTTTCCAAGTTGTCGCCGATAAGAAATTTCAAAATCACGTTGCCCAGTCGCACGCGGTCTTCGTGCATCAAGGGAATCGGTTTGCGCAGCGGCATGTCGTTTACGTAAGTGCCGTTCGTGCTTCCGTTATCATTAATGTAATAAGTATTGTTGGAATACGTAACCTTCGAGTGCCGTCTGCTGATGGCCTGCGAAGGAATGACGAAACCGCAATCGACGTCTCTGCCGATGATAAGCTCCTCGTCTTCCTTGAGCTTGAACCTTAAACCGAGGTTCGGTCCGTAAATTATTACGAAACAGGCCGATTTCTCGGCGGTCGAGACGTTTTGAGGAATCAAATCGTCTCGACGTATTTTCAACGTCATGTCCTTTTGCGTTTTATCGTTCTGATCTTCCATATTTCACCTTAACGACAAGGATAATCCGCGCCGCGTTAAAACTCAAATTGTAATTCCGGGTATCTTTATTCCTTTTTTCTTCGCGGTTTCTATCGCGATTTCGTAACCGGCGTCCGCGTGGCGTATTACGCCCATTGCCGGATCGGAATTGAGAACTCTCTTCAATCTCGCGGCCGCCTTTGAAGTTCCGTCCGCCACTACAACCATGCCGGCGTGCAGCGAGTAGCCGATGCCGACTCCGCCGCCGTGGTGGAAGCTCGTCCACGTCGCGCCGTTGACGGAGTTAATGAGCGCGTTGAGTATCGGCCAGTCGGCTATTGCGTCGCTGCCGTCGCGCATAGCTTCGGTTTCGCGGTAGGGACTCGCCACGCTTCCGCTGTCGAGGTGATCGCGGCCTATTACTATGGGAGCTTTAACTTTGCCGCTCGCGACTAACTCGTTGAACATAAGCCCCGCCTTCTCGCGCTCGCCGTATCCCAGCCAGCAGATTCGCGAGGGAAGCCCTTGGAAGCGCACTTTTTCGCGCGCCATTTTAAGCCAGCGAATCATTTGCGTCTTTTCGGGGAAGAGGTTTATCAAAGCTTCGTCCGTGGCGTATATGTCTTCCGGCTCGCCAGAGAGCGCCGCCCATCGGAACGGCCCCTGTCCCTCGCAGAAAAGCGGCCTGATATAAGCCGGAACGAATCCTTCGAAGTCGAACGCGCGTTCGACGCCCTGTTTTTTGGCTTGCGCCCGTAGGTTGTTGCCGTAGTCGAACACGTGCGAGCCGCGTTTTTGCAGTTCGAGCATCGCTTTTACATGGCGCGCGATAGTTTCCATCGCCAGCTTCTTGTAAGTTTCCGGGTCGCTCGCTCGCAGCTTTTTAGCCTGCGCAAGCGTTATGCCCGAAGGCACGTACCCGTTGAGAACGTCGTGCGCGCTGGTCTGGTCGGTTACTAAGCTCGGAGTAACTCCGCGCTTGACGAACTCTTCGTAAACGTCGGCGGCGTTGCCCAGCAGTCCGATGGACAACGGCAATCCCTGCCTCATCGCGTCTTCCGCCAGGCTCAACGCCTGATCGACGGAATCGACCATCATATCGACGTAACCGGTTTTAAGCCGTTTTTCCACTCGCTCCGGATCGACTTCCGCAGCGATTACGACGCCTTCGTTCATTGTAACCGCAAGCGGCTGAGCCCCGCCCATGCCTCCAAGGCCCGCCGTTAGAACCATTTTGCCCCGCAGCGTCGAGCCGAAATGCTTGCGCGCCGCCTCGCAGAACGTCTCGTAGGTTCCCTGTAAAATGCCCTGCGTTCCTATGTATATCCAGCTTCCGGCGGTCATTTGGCCGTACATTATAAGTCCGAGCCGTTCGTACTCCCAGAAGTTCTCCCACGTGGCCCAGTTGGGCACTATGTTGGAGTTTGCGATTATAACCCGCGGCGCGTCCTCGTGCGAGGGGAGTATCGCGACCGGCTTGCCGGACTGCACTAGGAGCGTCTCGTCCGGCTCGAGGTTGATGAGCGCCTTTACAATATTATTATAGGCGTCCCAGTTGCGCGCGGCTTTTCCGCGTCCGCCGTAAACCACTAAATCGTCGGGCCGTTCCGCGACGTCCGGGTCGAGGTTGTTCATCAGCATTCTCAACGCGGCCTCGGCTCCCCACGTTTTGCAATGCAGCTCGCTTCCGGTATATGCCTTTATCCGTTCCATATTAGACTCCGATACTGCGGTCAATTCGTTGTAAATATCAAGATGATAAAGAATTATATTATTTATTGTATTGCCGCAAACTTTTTTTGACAAGTATTCAATAATCTATAAAAATGCGGCGCGCTAAAAGTTTTATCAATATGAGAATTAAAGAGATATTGTCATGCCGACGCGGCGCGCTTGCTTTAAAGGACATAATTAAAGTCGAAACGCTTTTTACGGTCTCAAAATTTCGGAGATTGAAAATCAAGCGAGATTATAGAGAAATTATGGTTATTTTTTCTTGACAAAATTTAACAGGTTCATATACTCGCAATCTCTAAAGCCGTAAATCGGCTTTGATTTTGTGTAGTAAGCAGTAATTTTTACTTGAAAGGTAGTTGCTAAACATGCCGACGCTAAACCAGCTTGTCCGCGCCGGGCGCGAACAAATCGTAATGAAGACCAAGGCTCCGGCGCTTAAAGCCTGCCCCCAAAGACGCGGCGTATGCGTGCGCGTTTACACCACGACCCCCAAGAAGCCGAACTCGGCGTTGCGTAAAGTCGCGCGCGTCCGTTTGACCACGGGTTACGAAATCACCGCTTACATCCCCGGCGAAGGGCACAACCTTCAAGAGCACTCCGTTGTGCTTGTCCGCGGCGGCCGCGTTAAGGATCTGCCCGGCGTGCGCTATCATATCATCCGCGGCGTGCTTGACAGCGCGGGCGTTGAAGGCCGTCATAAGGCCCGTTCCAAGTATGGCGTAAGAAGACCGAAGTAATACGGTTTTAAATATTTTGTCTATTTAAGCGAGGTTACAAATGCCGAGAAGAGGCGCCGCGAAAAAAAGAGAAAAGTTGCCCGATCACAAATACAACAGCATGCTGTTGGCCGAGATAATAAACAACGTAATGCGCAAAGGCAAGAAAAGCACCGCAGAATCCATCGTTTACAACGCGCTTGACATCGTCGAACAAAAGATGAAGGAAAGCCCGATGAAGATTCTCAACGACTCTATCGAAAACCTCAAACCGCTCGTTGAAGTTAAATCGCGCAGAGTCGGCGGCGCGACCTACCAGGTCCCGACCGAAGTTCATCATACCCGCGCGTTGGCGCTTTCTATCAAATGGCTAGTTAATTACTCCCGCGGGCGCGGCGAACGTTCGATGGAAGAGAAACTCGCGGCGGAAATTATGGACGCCTACGCAAAACGCGGCTCCGCGTATAAAAAACGCGAAGACGTTCACCGTATGGCCGAAGCTAACCGCGCCTTCGCGCACTATCGCTGGTAATTCATTAAGGCTCTTACATGACGGCGGGTTATTCCCGCCGTTTTTTTTAAGAACTCGCTCTCAACGCAAATAAACGCTCGCACCGTTAAGGCAGGAATCTTATGGCGCCGGAAAAAATACCGCTGGAAAAACTGCGCAACATAGGCGTCGCGGCGCATATCGACGCCGGCAAGACGACCACAACCGAGCGCATCCTCTACTACACCGGAAAAATCTACCGCATCGGCGAGGTTGACGAGGGGAACACGCAGATGGACTGGATGGAGCAGGAGCAGGAGCGCGGAATAACTATTACCGCGGCCGCTACGACCTGCTACTGGCGCGACTGCCAAATCAATATTATCGACACGCCGGGACACGTCGATTTTACCATCGAAGTGGAGCGCTCGCTTCGCGTTCTTGACGGTCTCATTGTAGTTTTCTGCGCCGTCGGAGGCGTCGAGCCGCAAAGCGAGACCGTTTGGCGGCAAGCCGAACGCTACAAGGTTCCCCGCATCGCTTTCATAAATAAAATGGACAGGCTCGGCGCCAACTTCGAACGCGCCGTGAACATGATGAAAGCGAGACTGTCCGCCAATCCGGTCGTCGTTATGCTGCCGCTCGGCGCGGAATCGGATTTCCGCGGCATAGTAGATTTGACGCGCATGAAATACCTTACCTTCGACGAGTCTTCGCAGGGTTCGGAAGTGATAGAACATGAAATTCCCGCCGAAATATCCGACGAGTCGGCGCTTGCTCGACAAGAAATGATTGAAAAGCTGGCGGAGGCGGACGACGATTTGATTGAAAAGTATCTGGCCGGGGACGCCGATTTCTCGGAAGAAGAGATAAAGAAAAGCCTGCGCAAATCTACCATCGCGAATAAAATAGTTCCGGTCTTTTGCGGGAGCGCTTTTAAAAACAAAGGAGTGCAGCCGCTTATCGACGCGGTTATCGACCTATTGCCGAGCCCGCTGGACATACCGGCGGCGCGCGGAACGCATCCCGATAAACCCGAAAAAATCGAGGAGCGCAAATCGAGCAAGGCGCAGCCGCTAGCGGCTCTCGCGTTTAAAATCGCGACGGATCCGTACGTCGGCCACCTTACGTACATACGCATTTATTCGGGTTCGATTAAGGTCGGTCAAACCGTTTTCAACGCCACGCGCAAACGTAAAGAGCGCATCGGAAAAATACTTCGCATGCACGCCAACAAGCGCGAAGAATTGGAATTTTTGGAAGCGGGCGAGATTTGCGGCGTAGTCGGCTTAAAAGAAACCTACACCGGCGACACGCTTTGCGAGCAATCGGCGCCGATACTGCTTGAATCAATCTCGACGCCTGAACCGGTAATATCAATCGCTATCGAGCCGAAGACGAAAGACGACGAGCCGAAGGTAACGTCCGCGTTGAAGTCTCTTTCCTTCGAAGACCCGACCTTCCGCGTCCGCACGGACGCCGAGAGCGGTCAGACTATTATTTCCGGAATGGGCGAGCTTCATCTTGAAGTTTTAGTTGAAAGATTGCGCCGAGAATTTGCGGCAAACGTCAACGTAGGCAGGCCGCAGGTCAGTTACCGCGAAACGATAACCATAGCGGCCGCCGAGACCTACGAACACGACAAAACGATAGGCGCGAAAGGGCAGTACGCCAAGGTTGCCCTTATGGTCGAGCCGTCTGGCCGCGGAGAAGGGTTCAAGTTCGTCAACAAAGCCGGAAACAAGGAAATTCCGCCGCAGTACGTTCCGTTTTGCGAAAGCGCCGTTAAAGGCTGCTTGTCGGGCGGCGCGCTGTGCGGCTTTCCTGTAATAGACGTTAAGGTTACGCTTTTGGGCGGGGCGTACCACGAGGTTGACAGCAGCGAGATGGCGTTCGAGGTGGCGGCCAGCATGGCGTTCAACGCGGCCTACAAGAAGGCCTGCCCCGTTTTAATGGAGCCGGTCATGGATTTGGAAGTGGCGACTCCGCCGGAGTTCAACGGCGACATTATCGCGGACTTAAATTCCCGGCGCGCCAAAATTCGCAGCATAGAAGAACGCGGCGCCGGGGTTCAGGCTCTGCGGGCTTTCGTTCCGCTCGCCGAAATGTTCGGCTACGCCACCGATTTGCGCAGCCGCTCGCAGGGGCGGGCTACTTTCAGCATGGAATTCAACTCTTTCGAGCAGGCTCCGAACAATGTTGCGCGTCAGGTGATACTGCGCGTTACGGGCATTGACATCGACGTAAAACAGTCGTAAACGCCGACAAAACGCCTTCGACGACGAGGCTAGAAATCAAAAACCGGACGCGCTAGGCGTCCGGTTTCTTTTTGGGGGACGAAGGATTGCTACGGTCTCGAATACTTTGAGACGTCGCCGCCCAAGTCGTTGATGGAGTCGATGAGCAGTTCCGCTATGTACTTGAAGTTGTGCGCCCACGCGCCGCGCTCCTTCAAATAGAATTGATAGTTGAAGGCCGCTTTAACCAGCGCGGGAGTCCAACCTTTGAAGCTGTTCGACGAGGCTGCTTCGTTAGTGGCCGGATCGCTCGTAACGTCGATAACGCCGTTGCCGTTAGTATCTGCGAACCAGTAGGGGTTCATGCTTTCAAGATAGCCGATAGGCTTGCCGTTTGCGGTCGCGACGGTTTGAATCTGCTTCAGAAGAGCTTCGGCTAGAACCGCTAGTTCGTCCTTCAGCTTTTCCTTGTTGTCGCCGTTTCCGTTTACGTCGGCGGCGATTTTGCGAATCTTCTCGACGTCCCCGCCCGCGGACGCGTGGCAGCCTTCGCAGCTTTCTTTAAAAGTCGCTTTAAAAGTGTGGCTGTCGCCGGCCATGTCGTGGCAGAAAGAGCATTTGGAGCTGCTGCCGCTGCCGGTGTGCTCAAATTTACCCGCGTACGCCTTCCCGTCGTATTCGTAGCCTACCTTAGCGTCGCTTCCGTACAGCGTGGCGCCCGCCGCCGCGTAGTGAACGTTGCTGAATTTCAGCTTGCTGTTGTCGCCGTTGGCGGTGGCGATGTTGTCGTCCACCGTTTTTTTAGCGGAGCGTCCGGTATGGCACGTCATACAAATGAACGAGTTGTCGGAGTCGGACGGATCGTTGTCAATCGCAATCGCGCTGGGGAACGTGATTTTGCCGACGTAAACCGGCATAAAGGTCGTTTTATCGTGGCAGGTCGAGCACTGAAGTCCGTTTGAGACCGGCATGCTCGTCGTCGGGTTGGTCAGGTTTTGCGCGTAATACTCGAAACCAGCCGGACTGTGGCACTTGGCGCAGCTGGAGCTTACGGAACCGTCTGCGTCCCAATGGCGCCATCCCTCGGAGTTGGAATCGAAATGACCCGCAAAATTACGATGACTCAACGAGTAATCGACCGGAACCTTTTCGGCCAAATCTTCGATGCTGTCGTAAATAATTTCGATTACGTATTTCGGGTTGTGAGCGAACGCGCCCGGATCTTTCGTCGCGTACTGGTAATTGTAGGCCGCTTTGAGCAGTCTGGGCGTCCAAGCGTTGTAGCTCTTGCCGCTGCCGTCGTCGAGCATGAAATACGGATAGACGTTAGGATCGTATTTGATTTCTTTTCCGCCTATCGTTTTGGCGTAATCGCGGATGGCCGTATAAAGAATTTGCTTGAGGCCTTCAATCTCGTAATAAATTCCTTCGGATACGTCGCCGTCGCCGTCGAAATCGGTTAAAGAGCCGGCGGAACGGATGTCTTTAAGCTCCTCTACGGTCGCCGCGCCGTCGTGGCACTGCGCGCACGTAGTCAGCTTCGGCTCGCCGGTGTGAACGTCGTGGCAGGAATTGCAGTCGTTAAGTCCCGGCCAATGAACGAGCTTCCCTTCGTAATGTTTTCCGTCGTACTCGTACGCGCCTTTAGCTTGCGTTCCGAACAACGTCGCGCCTGCGGCGAAGTAATGAACGTTTTTAAACCCTATTTTAGAGCTGACCGTATCGGCTTCGAGTCCCGCCAAAGCGGCGTCGACGCTTACTTTGCTCTCGCGCCCCTGATGGCACGTCGCGCACATGTTGGTCGTATTGCTGCCCGAATCGAGAATCAAACCGCTGGGGAATTTAATATTTTTAATCGTTCTTCGTTTTGAAAAGTCTCCGGGTTTGTCGTGGCAGGTCGAGCATTCCATACTGAGGCTTGCGGGCATATCCTTAGTTAATCCCGTCTCGTTGAAGTAGGCCAAACCGTCCGCGGAGTGGCACTTAGAGCAAGACGCCGGAACTATGCCGTTGGAGTCCCAATGACGCCACGCCTCGCCCGCGCCGTCAAAATGCCCCGCGAAATCGCGATTGAGGGCGGAAAGGTCGATGGGCGTAACGAGTTTCGTATTGAGGTCGGCTATCGAGTCATACAGCAGCTCAATAACGTAGGCTGCGTTATGAGCGTAAGCGCCGGGGTCTTTGACTGAGAACTGATAGTTGAAAGTCGCTTTTACTAGTCTGGCGGTCCAAGACTTGTACTTGTTTGCGTTTACCGTCTCCGCCGGGTCGGCGACGCCGTCGGCGTTCGTATCGACGAACCAATACGGGTAGGCGGAAGGGCTGTAAACTATCGGAGCCTGATTGAAGTCTTTGGCGTATGCGTAAATTGCGGCAAGCAGTTTAGCCTGCAAACCTTCTATTTCGCCGGCCATTCCTTCGGTTGCGCTTCCGTCGCCGTCAAAGTCTTTTTCGCTGGAGACCATGCGAATTTTCTTGAGGTCGTCTTTAGTCGCAACGTCGGTATGGCACGTTTTGCACGTCTCGACGTTTACTTCAAGCGTGTGCGGGTTATGGCAGTCGTTGCAGGAGCCGACGCCTTCAACGTGGTTGAACTTGGCCGCATACGTCTTGCCGGCGTATTCGTAGCCGACTTGCGCGGTTTTTCCGAACTGCACCGCGCCCGCGGCCATGTAGTGAACGTTTTTAAAGCCGAGAGACGCGCTCTTCGCATCGTCGTCCGCTACCGCGGCGGCGGCGATGTAATCGTCCACGCTCTTCTTGCTTTCGACGCCCTGATGGCAGCTGATGCACGCCGTTTCATGCCCAAGGCCGGAAACCGTTTTGCCGGAAGAAGCGAAAGTTACGGAAGTCATATCTTTGGTTGCGGAGTTATGGCAAGCCGTGCAGGAAACCACGGTTCCGACCGCGGGCGCGGTTTCTACGCTGCCGGCCGCCGATCCGTCCACGCCTAAATAATCGTGGAAACCGGTTGTTGAATGGCACTTTGCGCACCCGACCGGCACTACCGCCGGGTTGGCGTTGTCCCAGTGTTTAAAAGCTTCGGCGTTAATGTCTGCGTGCCCGCTTGACGCCCATTGCTCCTCAAACGGAACTTCGGGATGCTTAACGGCTACCACGACGCCGCGCTCGCCTTTGATTTTTGTCTCTTTGCCTTCGGCGTAAATAACCGTTTCGCCTTTGGCGACGCCGGTAACGGTTCCGTCTTCCGCTACGGTCGCTATGGACTCGTCCTCGCTCGACCAGTTATAACCGCTGTCGGTTCCGTTGGTCGTCTTGGCGGAGAACTTAACTTTTCCGCCGACAAAAAGCGCCATGGAGCCTTCGACGACAACCGCGGGAATCGGAGGAGCGTCTTCGTAAACGTAAATCATCCACGTTCCGGATTCTTTCGTATCTTTGCCGGTCGCGGTGATTTTTACTTCGCCTTTAGCGACGGCGGTTACTTCGCCGTCCGCGTCAACCGCGGCGATAGTTTCGTCGGCTGAAGCCCAATCGTAGCCGGAGTCGGTTCCGCCCGTCGTTACGGCCGTCAGCCGAGTCGATTCGCCGACTTTAATAGCTACGCCGCCGCTGACCGTTACCTTAGAAACGACCGGAGGCTTTTCCCATACGTAAACGCCCCACGTTCCGGAGGCTTTGGTAGAATCGCCGGTGGCGGTAATTACTACTTGTCCCTTGGCCGCCGCGGTAACGGTTCCGTCGTTTGCGACTGAAGCGATTTTATCGTCGGAGGTCGTCCATGTATAACTCGAGTCGACGCCGTAAACGGTTTTCGCCGTCAGCTTAATCGTCTTGCCGACCTCGGCCGCAACGTCGCCGCTGACCGAAACGAACGGAAGCTGAACGACGTCTTCGTAAACGTACATCATCCATTCGCCGACCTCTTTGGTCGTCGCGCCGGTCGCGGTTATTTTCACTTCGCCTTTGGCGACGCCGGTTACGGTTCCGTCAGCCGCGACTGTAGCCTTCGTCTTGTCGGCGGAATCCCACGCATAGCTTGCGTCCGCCGCGCCGATTGTTGCGGCGGTAAGTTTCGCCGTTTCGCCGACTTTTATTGCGACTTTTCCCGATATTGAAATTTTGCTTGCGGTTTTGGGCTTTTCGTAAACGTAAACGCCCCATGATCCCGTCGCCGCCGAGGTATTTCCTTTGGCGGAAATCACGACTTCGCCTTTGGCGACGCCGGTTACGGTTCCGTCGGTTCCCACAGTAGCGACGGCGTTATCTGAAGACGTCCAGGTATAGCTGGCGTCGTCCGCGAAAGTCGTCTTCGCGGTCAGTTTAATCGCGCTTCCAACTTCGACCGCAACGTCTCCCGTCAATGACACGTAAGGAGTTTTCACTTCCTTCGTTGACGTGGACGAGCTGCATCCCCATGAATTTACCGCGGCAATAGCGGCGAATGAAAGAGCGAGGAAAAATAAAGTCTTTAAATCGAGTTTTGCAATAGGTTTCTTCAATGTAGCGCCGCGGTTATGCGTTCGCGACGCCGGGTACGGCGGTTTAAATACGCTTTTACAATTCATCAATACCTCCTGTTAAAATATAAGTTTTCAAATAACAATCCTTCTAATTTTTTTTATTAACACCCCTAATTCAAAATGTCAACAGATTGTCATATTTCGGAATTAAGTTTCTTGATTTGAGATTAAATTATTATTATCACAAAATCCGCAAATTCCCATAAAAATTAAGGATATTTAATTGCGTTATTTGGGTATTTTTAACTTATACAATATTATTTTTTTGTTTTGAATTTTGCATTTTTTAGGTTGTATGTTATCATTTCTATCAGCAAGGCAGAATAAATTTTAATTCATTCGCGAAACCGATTTTAAGCGATGCGTCGATATTGCTACCGCGTAAACGGGGATAAGACGACGGCCGTCAAGAGTTGCGCGCGCGTTCAAACCTCAATATTACCGCATTATATTAAAGCGCGGCCCCCGCTTTTTTTGGACGGACGCAAAGCCGCGGAGCCGCCGGCAAAGCCTCTCGCAGCAAAAATACGAAGCTCGTTTTGCGGTCTAATCGCGGAAGAGTTATATGAGGGCGGCGATTTTTTTTATACGCAAACCTTTAAATTAGCGACTTGCCTGTTGCAAAGAGAAGAATTGAAAAGATTATTTTTAATAACGACGAAATGCAGAGGGCGTTTTACCTACACCAAAGAGACTTCCGCCAAGAAGGTTTACGAAAGAATAGAGGAATTGAAATGAGTTCAGTTGTAAGATTAAGAGCGTTCGTTGATTTTTGGAATTTTCAACTTTCGTGGAACAAACACACGCACAAAGCGCCTTGCGACTATTCCGTATTGGCTAAGGTTTTAAAAGACAAATGCGCCGAACTTTTAGCCGGCGAAGTGAATAAGCCGATTGAACTGCTTGAAGTGCGGCTTTACGCAAGCTACAACCCCGACAACCGCGCCGAGCAGAAACTTAAAGAATGGCTTGAAAACACCATCGCAAAGTTTCCGCATTACAGAGTATTTTTACGCGCGCGCCATCCGCGCAGCCGCAACGTCCGCTGCAACGAATGCGGCAGCACGATTGTAAACTGCCCCTACTGCCGCGAGCCGCTCAGCTACGCCAAAGAAAAAGGCGTGGACGCGTTGATGATTATCGACCTTCTTTCGCTAGCTTGGGCCGACGCTTACGACGTGGCGCTGCTTGTTACGAACGACACCGATTTCGTGGCCGCCGTCGAGAGAGTGCAGGAGCGCGGGTTGCGCGTGGTGAACGCCACGTGGAAAGATCAGGGAATCGCCCTGTCGGAAACGTGCTGCAAATCGTTCAAAATCGAAGAAATGGCGGAAAAGTTGTACCGCAACTGCCTCGACGCGCCGGAAGGCTCCAAACGCGACCACTGACAAACGAAACGCCGCAATTGTAATTGTAAATTACAACGATTTTCGTTTAAAATCCGTTCTTCGATTCAAATTCCGCGAGCGAAGCGTCCGCGTCAAGCTTCATTTGGGCGCCAGTAAGGTAATCTTTTAATTCCAATCGGTCGTAAAATTCCATCAAATAAAAAGCCGTCATATATTTTAACGTCAACAATCGGGTAACCGCAGGGTCGTCGGTTCCTTTTTTGCAAATCGCGCAAGCCAAGCCGCAGTCCGGGTCGTCGAGAAACGACATGTGGTTTGCGCTGGTCATGGTTATCTTTAATGCCGGGCTTTGCGCATAGGCGTAATATTGCTCGTAATTATTGTCGCCGGGAGCGCACGAACCGCCTGCCGAATTAATCGTTTCGCCTAAAGCGACGAACGGAATTGCTACTTGAGGCATCAGCTCCGGCGTTACCGAGGGATAATCGGCAGCGTCGCCGCCTGTCGGCGGGCCGGAATCGACCGGATCTACCAAAAAAGCCGCTTTGACGCGAGCGTCCGAACTTGCAAGCAGCATCGACAGCTTGCCGCCCATCGAGTGTCCGCTTACCCCAACCCTCGTCGCGTCCACTTTTCCTTCAAGAACGCCCCCGGTCGCGCTTCCCGCTCCCAGCGCCCAGTCGAGTATCGCTTTTAAATAAGCGGCCTGCTGTTTGTGCGTTTTAGGAGATGTAAGCGTTCCGGGCATTTGCGGCATGACGACTGCGAAACCGTATGAAGCGAGCCTTTGCGCGTAAGTAAAGTAACCGTCGGGACTTAATAAAAAACCGTGAGTAAAGAGAACGAGAGGATATTTCTCTTTTACGGTCGGCGCGTAAATTACCAAATCAATGTCGAGAGATTCGTCCCCGCCTTCATACGGAAGTTTGTATGAGATTTTGTCGTAAGCGAGCGTTCCGTCAACGTTTGGGTCTATCGGCGTTTTTTTCTCTTCGCCGCCGGTTGAGCCGCAGCCCGCCGCTATGAAAGCCGCCGCTGCGATTATATAAAGGAATAGGCTTTTCATTAAAATTAAACTCCTCGCAAAACGGTTAAAAATCGAGGTATTACCAGCATCTCGTTTTTAATAATAATCGTTTGCCTAGTTTTGTAAACGCCGCAAAATAAAAAAGGCGGCATAAGCCGCCTTCTTTTTGGGCAAAATTGTTTGTTACGCCTTAACGCGCTCAAACAAACCGGCCGCGCCCATGCCGCCGCCGATGCACATCGAAACGATGCCGTAACGCGCGTCGCGCCTTTTCATTTCGTGCAGCAACTGAACGGTCAGCTTCGCGCCGGTGCAGCCAAGCGGATGGCCTAAGGCAATCGCGCCGCCGTGGACGTTGATGCGATCCATTAAACCCTCGATGCCGATTTTACGGATGCTGTAAAGAGCTTGGCTCGCGAAGGCTTCGTTAATCTCGTACAGGTCGATGTCGGTAGTTTTCAATCCGACATGGTCAAGCAGCTTCGGAATGGCGAACGCCGGGCCGATGCCCATCGCCTCAGGGGGCACGCCGGCGACCTGATAGTCAACCAAACGTCCGAGAATTTCGAGTCCGCGCTTCTTCGCTTCCTCTTTTTCCATCAGCATTACGTAGGCCGCCCCGTCGTTCATCTGCGACGAGTTGCCCGCGGTTACGATTCCGCCCTTAGCCTTAAACGCTCCTTTTAATTTGCCTAAGCCTTCCAGCGTCGTATCGGCGCGGGGACCTTCGTCCATGTCAAACACCTTAATGGTTTTCTTGCCGTCTTTCCACGCCTCGTATTCGACCGGAACGATTTCCTCTTTGAAAACGCCGTCGGCTATCGCTTTGCTGGCCTTCATCTGGCTGGCGTAGGCGAATTTATCGAGCTCTTCGCGGGTAAGGTTAAACTCTTGGCCGTAACGTTCCACCACAACCTCGGCGGTGTTTCCCATGGATGTATAAATTTCGGGCATATTGGCCGAAATCGCCGGATGTCCCACTATTTTGTTTCCGCCCATCGGTATCCAGCTCATCGTCTCGGCTCCGCCCGCGATGCTTATTTTCTGCCATCCGGCGGCTATTTTGGCGGTGGCGATTGAGATGGTTTCAAGGCCGGAGGAGCAGAATCTGTTGATGGTTACGGCTGGCACTTTCTCGCCTAAACCGGAATAGAAACCGATAATTCGGGCGATGTTCATCCCCTGCTCGGCCTCTGGCATGGCGCAGCCGACGAAGAAATCGTCTATTTCTTCGGGCTTTACGCCGGTGATTTCAAGAATTTTCTGAATGACGGGCTTGGAAAAATCTTCGACGCGACCGTATTTGAGCGTTCCGCGTTTCGCTTTGCCAATCGGGCTCCTTTTTGCAGCGACTATTACCGCTTCGTGCATAGCCATAGCTTTTCTCCTTTCAAGGTATAAATTCGGTTAAACCGTTGTTTTCGTTAAAAAATACTAGTTGCGCAGAGGCTTGCCGGTGGTAAGCAGCGACTGCATACGCTCGATGGTCTTGGGCTCGCCGACCAGCGACATGAAGGCTTCGCGCTCCAGTTCGAGCAGGTAATCTTCCGTAACCTTCGATCCCGGCTCGATGTCGCCGCCGGTGATGATGTGCGCGATTTTCTTGGCGATATGGAATTCGTATTCGGTAATGAATCCGCCCATCTTCATGTTGAACAGACCCATCTCGAAGGTCGAGAATCCGTTCTTGCCCGGCAAAACCAGCCAGTCGGCTTTAAGCGGCGGTTTGTAACCAGCCTCGGCCATGCCCAGAACCATCTTTTTCGCCGCATAAATCTGATGATCGCGGTTCATTACGATTTTATCGCCCGGACGGAGGAACTGCAAATCGCAGGCTTCCATCGCGGAGAGCGAAACTTTCGCCATGCCGATGCACTCGAACACTTTTTGAATGTACGGGAAGCGGTCGGTTTCCCATTCGGGCGGGAATTTGGCGAGATAGCGCTTGAGCAGGTTCATGGTGCCGCCTCCGGCGGGAATGACGCCGGCGCCGATTTCGACAAGACCCATGTAAAGTTCGCCGTGCGCGCAAATGGCGTCCGCGCCCATCGCCACTTCGCATCCGCCGCCCAGCGTCATGCCGTAGGGGGCCGCTACGACCGGCTTGCTGGAATAGCGGCTTCTCATGTTGGCGTTCTGCAGACCGACGACCGCCTGTTCGATGGTCGCGAAGTCGCCGCCCATGGCAAGCATCATAATCATGGCGAGGTTCGCGCCGACCGAGAACGACTCGCTCTGGTTGCCGATTACCATGCCGCGCCAATGATCCGAGCTTTCCATGACGTCGAAACCGTCCATCATCATTTGAATGACGTCGCCGTCGATGGCGTTCATTTTGGTGTGGAACTCGCAGCACAGTACGCCGTCGCCCAAGTCGATTAAGGACGCGCCGCTGTTTTCTTTGAGCGGCTTTACGGCCTGCTTGTGCAGTTTGAGGTTGATTTCTTGCGGCTTAACGACTTCCGGCTTGTAGGACTTGGAAACTACGTCCCAGAAGTAACGCGCGCCGTTGCGCACCACGTACCACGAGCCTTCGCCCTTGGTTACGACTTCCTTCGCGACTTCGGGAACTTTCATTCCTTCTTTTTCCATCCGCTCGATGGACTCTTTCACTCCGATGGCGTCCCATACCTCGAAGGGGCCGAGCTCCCATGCGAAACCGAACTTCATAGCGTTGTCGATCTGGACGATGTCGTCCGCGATTTCGCCTATGCGGTTGGCGGCGTAAATAGATCCGCCGGCGGTCAGTTTCCACGCAAATTGACCGGCTTTGCAGTCGGAAGAGATCAGAGTCTTAATGCGTTCGCCTACGTCGTCGATGTTGCGGCACTTCTTGAGTATGTCGAACTTCGGCTTGACGGTCGGAACGTATTCCATCGTCTTATAATCGAGCTGGAGGGTTTCTTTCTTCCCTTCGCCCTTGAGCTTTTTGTAGAATCCCTGCTTGGACTTATCGCCGAACCAGCCGTTTTTAATCATGTCGGCCCACCATGCGGGCGGCACGAAAGCGGCGCGCTGTTCATCGTTCGGAAGAGCTTCATAGCTGTTTTTAAAGATGTGATCGAGAGTGTCCAGACCGACCAAGTCGGCGGTCTTGAACGTGGGCATCTTATGTCCCATCGCGGATCCGGTAATCGCGTCCACTTCCTCGACCGTCAGACCGTCGGCGGCCATTTGGTGCATCGTTCCGGCCATGCCGTAAACGCCGATGCGGTTTGCGACGAAGTTCTGCGTGTCTTTTCCATAAACGATTCCCTTGCCCATTTCGGCTTCGCCGAACTCGGCCAGAGCCTTAACGACTTCGGGGGAGGTCTTCGGGCCGGCTACCAGCTCAAGGAGCTTCATATAGCGGGGCGGGTTGAAGAAGTGGGTAATAAGGAAGTGCTGCTGGAACTCCTCAGGGAACCCTTCAACCATGTCTTGCAGCTTGATGCCCGAAGTGTTGGAGCTGATAATCGAGCCGGGCTTGCGGTGTTTGGCTACTTTCTCAAAAAGGCTGCGCTTAATGTCGAGCCTTTCGACTACGACTTCGACTATCCAGTCGCAGTCGGCTATCTTGTGAAGGTCGTCGTCGAAGTTGCCGATTTCGACAAGGCTCGAACGGCGGTTGGCAAAGAACGCCCGAATGTTTCCTTTCGCTCCGACGGCCTTTTCGAGGGCGCCGGCGGCGAAGCGGTCGCGGTTCTTCTTGCTCGCCTTCTCCTCTTCCGTGAGGTTGGGCGGCACTATATCGAGCAGAACGCTCGGTATGCCCGCGTTTGCGAGGTGCGCGGCTATGCCAATGCCCATGACTCCGGCGCCGAGCACTGCAACCTTCTTAATTTTGTATGCCATCGAATCCTCCTTTTCTTGTTTAAGTTTTGTCTCTGGCTAGTAACTGCATGAAACACACGTTTCCTGCGAATTGAACGATTTCAAGAACTTACGCTCGACGGCTTGCCCGTCAAAACGCGGAAGAAAATTCTGTCAATAATTGCGAAAGAACAAAGCGGGCGCAAAAAAATCAGTTGCGAAGCGGCTTTCCTTTGGCGGCCATCGCCTCCATGCGCTTTGCCGAGTTTTCATTTTGGGTCAATTCTACAAATATTTGACGCTCTATGTCAAGAGCTTGCGCTTCGGAAATTGAGGCGTTCGGGCTTATATTTCCGCCCGTCAGCGCCTTGGCCAGCGCCTTGGCGATAACGAGATCGTGCGGAGCCGTTAAACCGTCGCGCTCCCATTGCGCCGCTTTTTCTAAAAGAACCGCGGCGCCGCCTTCGCCGGGCAGTTTGTATTCGCGCGGCGCGCGCGGCGCTAAACCGGCGGCCTTCAGTTCCAGCGCCATTTCTTTCGCCTCGTCCAGCAGCGAGTCGAGATTGCGGCAGAGCTTATCGTTGGCGCCGAGATAGCCCAGCTTAAACGCCTCTTTTGCGTTTCCCGCCGTTTTTGAAAAAAGCGCGATTTCAAATATCTTTTCCAACGCGGGCATCGGCCCTCCCGCGGAAAGGCTCTTCTCGAAGTTCTCGTAAAGAGTCAACATTCCGCCGCACGCCGGAATATATCCCGCGAACGTCTGGTTCAAGCCCATCTGCGCATCAATATGCGCTACGATCGCGCTTGCGCCCGCCGCCAGCTCCGCGCCCGCGCCAATGCACGAACCGAATACCGCAGCAACCACGGGAACTTTTGCGTATTTAACGGTCTGCGCCGCGCGTTGAAGACGGCTTATGTAAGCGTCCACTGCGTCCCAAGAGGCGGCCTTAACCGCCTCAAGCGTCGCGGCAATATTCTCGCCGGTTGAGAAATGACGTCCGTCCGAGCTTAAAATTACCGCGTTTCCCGATTCCTCGGCGAGTTTGACGCCTTTTTCAATCGCTTCAAGCGCGCCGTCGGTAAGCGTCCCGTTCTTTGTTTTGAGAAGCAGCAGGCTTACGCCGTCGCCTACGTCGGCGAAACAGGCGTCGGGCGCGTCGAAAATAAGCGAGGCTTTTTCGGTTTTGATTTTCGCCGCGGAGACTTTCGACTGCGCAATTAATTTTTCCTTATAAGTCCGCGTCGCCGGATCGAAGTCCAAACGCTCGCCGTCTTTTGAGATATAAAACGTCTTGTTTCCCGACTCAAGCAGGCTCGTTGCCAGCGGCGGAACCGGCAAACCTTCCGCCTTGAGCAGGCCGGCTATGTATTCGACGCCGAGTTCGTCCCACAGCTCGAACGGCCCGACCGAATAGTTATATCCCCAGCGCATCGCGTCGTCCACCATGTAAATTCTATCTGCGATTTCCGGTATCTTCTCGGCGGCGTAAGTAAGATAGGCGACGACCGTTTTGCGGACGTACGTAGCGCCTTCGTCGTTCTGCGCGAATATGAAACGCAGTTTTTCGCCGAGCTTCTTAATTTTATCCGCTTCAGCCATCCATGGAAAAGACGGATTAATCTGCGGCTTAAACGTCAGCGTCGCATAATCGAGGGACAAAAGGTTTCTTCCGCCGTCCGGCGTCTTTTCCATTTTATAATAACCGGCGCCCGTTTTGCTTCCCCACAGCTTTTTCTCAACCATGGCCGGAGTGATTTCCGGCAGCTTGGTTTCGCCTCGGCGTTCGTCATAGGCGAGAGAGTCGTACAGGTGATCGCTGGCAAAGGCCAGGGTGTCGATGCCGACTACGTCAATGGTGCGAAAAGTGCCGCTGTTCGCTCTTCCGATCAGCGTTCCCGACAAATAGTCCGCCGCCTCGGGAGGCAAATTCATTCGCACCGCCAGCTGCGATGCGTGGCCTAAAGCCTGAATGCCGATGCGGTTAGCTACGAACCCCGGCGTGTTCTTTGCAATAACGATTCCTTTGCCGAGCATTTTTTGCGAAAATGCTATGATTTTATTAACTATTTTCTCGTCGGCCTTGTCGTGCGAAACTATTTCCAATAGCTTCATGTAGCGAACCGGATTGAAGAAGTGCGTAATAAAGAACTGTTTGACGAACAGTTCGCTTCTTCCTTCCATAAGTTCGTCTAGAAGTATGCCCGAAGTGTTGCTGGTAACCGCGCAGCCGGGCTTTAGACGTTTCTCTAATTCCCCGTAAAGTTTGCGCTTAATCGCTACGACCTCCGGAACAGCTTCGATTATCCAATCCGCGTCCTCGGCTTCGTCGAGGTTGTCCGCAACGTTGCCCGTCGTTATTAACTTCGCGTCTTCGACGGCGTAAAATAGAGGCGGCTTCGCCGAAACGGCTCTTTTCAGGCCGGTTTCGGCTATTTTGTTTCTCCATGCAGGGGAAGACTCGGAGAGCCCGGCGGCTTTTTCCTCTTCGGTTAATCCGTTGGGAGGAATTATGTCGAGCATAGCGACGCGAACGCCCGCAGTTGCGAGAGCGGCGGCGATGCCCTGTCCCATGACTCCCGAACCTATTACTACGGCTTTAGACAAGACGGCTTCCTTCATTAAAATTTCTCCTTATATTTAATTGTTTTATAGAGCGCCGTTTTGTTCGTTCTTAGATGGAGCGACAGCCGAGATGAATCTATGTTGCGTTTGTAAGTAAAACAGCCGCTCCCGCGCCGTTCTCGGCGCATTGAGCGACCAATATTCTCGATATTTTTTCCCTTTGCATTTTAGCGGCGCAGCCCGTTATCAAGCGGGCGAAAGAAGCGCCGAAACAATTGCCGTAAGCCAAACTTCCGCCGTCGGGGTTGACGAGCCGCGGATTAAGGCTAAGCCTCTTTATTAAAGCAAGCGGCATAGCTGCGCACTGCTCGTCTATTTCAAAGGCTTCGACGTCCGATAAGGCCAGCCCTTCCCGCGATAAAACCGAATTAATTGCGTTTACGACCGGTTCAAGAGGGTCGCCCGAAGTCGCCGCCGTCAACGCGGGGAAGCCTATTCGGCAGACGGGAGAAACGCCGTATTTTTCGCAAAAATCTCCTCCGGCCAAAACGAACGCAGAGACGTTGTCGCAATAATGAGCGCTGTTGGCGGCCGTTACCCGTCCGTCTTTTTTATAAACGCCTTTCGCTTTGGCGAAGTCGGCGGTTGTCGTCAAGTCGTCGGTTTCAACCCATATTTTCTTTTCAAGAGGAACGCCCAGCTCGTCGCGGGCGATTTCAATCGGCGTTATTTGCGAAAGCGCCTCGCCGCGTTTTATTGCCGCTTCGGCGCGAGATCGCGACAAAGACGTCCATTCGTCCATTTCTTCGCGCGTTAAGCCCTCGCGGCCGGCTATCAATTCCGCAACCGCGCCTATTGTTCCGTAGAACGACGGATCTGCGGCGTAAATTTCGGGGTTTAGCGAAGGATTGAAACCGTACGGAAGAGACCGCGAAGGGAAATCCGCTCCGGCGCAAAGACCGCTTTCGAACGCTCCCTCGGAAATGAAAGAGGCCGAAACTGCGGCGGCGCTTGCGCCAGCCGCCGACGAACCGACGATGGAAAAAGCGGGCGACGAAGCGAAAAAGCCCGACAGCCTTGCGGCGGACGCGGCGAACGCGGCTCCTTGCTCGAAGTCTGAACCGAAAGAGCCGACGCAGAAAAAAGCGTTTTCTATTTTTTCCAAAGCGAGCCTTCCGGCGCAAATCTGCCGCGCTACTTTTGACAAAGCGTCGTCGGCGCGAAGCGTCGAGAGTTCTCCGCCCGTCTTTTTGCAGGCGCTTCTTGCGGCCGCGACCAGCCATACCGGTTTTTTATCGCAAATTTCCATCGTTGACCTTTATGAATGACCGTTCACTCATTAAAGATAGCATACGGCGTTTTTCTGTCAAGCTAATTAGAGACCGGAAGCGATATTTCCGCGAGTTCTCCCCAACCCGTCCTCAGTCGTTCCTGTAAACCGTATAGGTCGCGGGAAACGCGGAGTTTATATAAAATTAATTCCGCCGTTTTCCTTCATAATAAAACCGCCGGACGTATGCGAAAATAAGCGGTAAACGAGAAAAAAAGCGTCAAGCTCTGTTTGAATTCGCGCAGACGCCCGCTGGTTTAAGCGGCGCCGATACAATCGGATGATTTGAGTCCGCGCATCAGCGCCGCGCTTTTTTTTTCAAATTTACTTTGAAAAAGAAGTTTTAAAGTTATAATACAAAATTTAGGAGAAAAGATTGTTAAGAGTTTAGCTTAAAATAAACGCCGGTTTGGCAAAACGCGGTCGATTTACGTTTGAACGAGACGCGAGAAGCAAAAAAAACCGTTTTTCTTGATATTAAACCGGAAGCGCTTTACTATAATCGGACGACTATTTGAAGAGCTAAGTTTTCAAATGGTTTTTTTGCGGCAACGAAAAGGCTGGAAGTCATTATGCCGGTAGATAAAAACAAAGTGCTGGCGACGGCGCTGAATTTTGTTCAAAAGGGGCAGTACGACAAAGCGATAAAGGAATATACCAAACTGCTTGAACTCGATCCGAAAGACGCCAAGGTGCTTCAGCGGCTAGGAGACCTCTACCGTAAAATGGGCAAGAACGTAGAGGCCGTCGATTCCTTTAAAAAGGTCGCCGATATTTTCGCCCAAGGCGGTTTCTTCAGCAAGGCCGTGGCCGTTTACCGGCAGATTGAAACGATACAAAACGACTTGGGCAAAGGGGACGATCCGGCGATAATCACCAAAATCGCCGAACTCAACGAGCAGATGGGGCTTGTTTCCGAAGCGTACAGAGCCTACCAAAAACTTCTTGAGATATACGAAAAAGAAGAATACGTAACCGACGCGCTCGCCGTCATAAAGCGAATGACAAAAATCGAGCCGGACAATATTCCGCTAAGGCTGAAACTTGCCGAAGGTTACATGCGCTCCAACATGCGCGACGAAGGCATAGCCGAGTACCGCGCCTTGCTGGACGAAATGAAGACCAAAGACAAAGAAGACGAATACATACGCGTAATGGAGCGCCTGCTTCACCATACGCCCGAAGACAAGGCGCGTCAGCGCGAATTGGCTCTTATATACTTAAAACGCGGCGAAAACAGAAGAGCTCTGCTAAAAATTCAAGACTGCATCAAACTCGATCCAAACGACGCCGCGACGCTCGACCTGCTGGCCAAGCTGTTTAAAATCATGGGGCAAAGCGATAAGGCGGCGCTGGTCTATTTGCAAATCGCCGAGCTTATGGGCAGGCAGGGCGGAATAGAAGACGTTAAGGAAGCGTATAAAAAGGCGCTTTCGGTCGATCCGGCAAACCCGACCGCTCTTACGGCTTTGCATAAGCTCGAAGGCGGACGCGGCGGAGCGACGATTCGTCAGGAAAGAGTCGTAATGAGCCAGTCCGACGAACCCGCGGCGGGACGCAGACAAAGCCAGCGGACTGCCCCGGGTCAGGAAGAACAGCCTCAGCGGCGCAACCGAACGGGAGCTCCCGCTCCGCAGCAGGACGCCAGAGCGCAGCGCGACCACCTCAAGCAGGCTTTCGCGACAGCGCCCAGAAAGCTTAACGAAGAAGATTCCGACCCGAACCTGCTTTTGGTTAAAGGAAAGAATCTGCAACGAGCCGGAAAAAGCGAGGAAGCGATCGCTACGTTTGAAAAAGTTCTAAAACTAGCGCCGCAAAATAAAGACGCTTTGAGTTCGCTTCGCCTTCTTTACATAAAAAAATACGACTACGAGCGCACCCGCGAAATGTTTTTGCGCGAGCTTCAGATAGCCGTAAACGAGGCGAATAAATTCCAAACGAGACAGCTCATCGACAACGCGGTCGATTTGTTTCCGAAAGATCCGGTTTTCAACAAGCTCGCCGACCAGTTAAACTTCCTTTCTCCAAAGGAAGTCGCTATTATCATTAAAAACGCGCTGGAAAACAACAAGGAAATGTTCGCCAAGGTTAAGGCGGCCAACCGCGAAGCGATAGACATTGAAGTTACCGACGAGGACGATTACGCCATCGAGCCGGTGGCGGGGGCGATTGACGGAAGCGGAATAGATTATGAATCCGACATAGAAATCGATAAGGACTTCGAGCCCGAACCGGAAATAGCTGTGATTAGAAATCAAGGGCAGTACGAAGAAGAAATCGAATTCAGTTTCGACGCCCCGATGCCGGAATTCGGCGAGGAAGAATCCGAAGTAGTTCAACCGCAGTCAAAACCGCGGCAACAGGCCAAAACCTTTAAGCGTCAGGCAGAAATCGACAAACATCAGAGGGACAGGCGAGGGTATTACGAGCCGGAGCCCGAACCCGAATACGCGGAAGAAATAGAAGAAGATATACCGGCTTCCGACTATCAATCGGAGGAAGTGCTTTTGGACGACGGCGAATTGGAGCCGTACGAAGATTCGCGCATCGCCGACGAGGTTCCCTTATCGCAGGAAATTCGATACGTTTCAGAGAAGAAAAGCAAATCCGAAGATTCGGAATACGATTTGTACGAAGAAAAAATCGACCGTTACCGCTACGACGACGCGGCGATGGAAGAGGATTTGGAATTCGCGAAGACCGCTAACGCGGACGACTTCGTCGAGGTAGTTGACGAAAGCGAATCGTCCGAGCTGGAGCTGGACGAACTGCCGCTTGAAGAAGACACCACGGTTGTAAAAGCGGCCGGCGATAATTATAAAACGCTGGAGGAGCTGGACGACGAAGAAGCCCAATTCTTAAAGGAAATCGGCGCCGTAGATTCCAAGAAACAACCGAATAAGCAAGGCGATTCCGCGCCGAAGTTTGCTCCGCCCCCTCTTCAGGCGGGCGATTCCTTTGAAAATTCAAACCTCGACGCTCTTAATCTTTTCGAGGGCATGGAGGAAGAATCAAGCAAAACCGCGTCGTCGGACGATATAGCTCAATTTTTGGAAGAAGCGCAGTTCTTCTTTGAAAGCGGACTTTTCGACGAATGCTTGGAGCTGCTGGACGAAGCGGAGAAAAAACGCTCGGACAAACGCGTCGACGAATTGCGCCAAAAAGTGCGCGACCGGCTTAAGAGCATGGAAACTCTGCCGTCTCATATGAGTCATCAGGGCAAAGCAGCCGCGATTATGGAAGAGAATATCGCGGATAATTCGTTCGACCTCGCCGCTGAAATTATGAGCGATATCGAGGACGAAGAAGACTTTTACGAGAAAGTCGGACAAAGCGATAAAGCTCCGACTCAAATCAGCGCCGAGGACGTGCTTGAACAATTCAAAAAAGGCGTCAGTCAGCAGGTAAAGCCGAACGATTACGAAACTCATTACAATCTCGGCGTTGCATACAGGGAAATGGCGCTATACGACGAGGCGATTGAAGAGTTCAGAATTTGTTTGGGCAGCCAAGAGCGCCAGTTCGACGGACTACTGATGATAGCGATGTGTTACGTCGGCAAAGGAAACGCCGATATGGCCGAAAAACTGTTGACAAGAGCGTTGCAAATACCCAACCTCGAAAAAGACGTGATTAAAAACATTTATTACGAGCTCGGCCTTCTATACGAGGAGTCGAGCGATTTGTCGAAGGCGCTGCTGTATTACCGCATCGCCATGCAGCACGATCCCAAGTTCAGAAACGTAAGAGAAAAGGTGAAGGATTTGGTCGAGGAAGGCGTCAAAATCGCCAGCTCCGAAGACAATTTAATCAAAATGCTCAAACGCATTACGGGCGGCGGCGAGAACGACGACGGAGATCCGACCAATTCCAACAAAATCAGCTATGTTTGACAGCGACCGAATCGTCGTCATTTTTAGCGTTGAAAAGAGAAAACTGCTATGGACTATTTGTCGTTTTACGGTCTTAACATAGAGCCGTTCTCCAACGCGCCCGTTTCCAAGCTGTATTATAACTCGCAGCAGCACAACGACGCGATGACAAAACTTTTGTTCATTGTGGAGCAAATGCGAGGCTTGGCGGTGGTTGAAGGAGAAATGGGCACGGGCAAAACGACCCTGGCCAGAAGGCTTCTTGAGAATTTGCCGGAAAAAAATTACGTCGCCACCATGCTGGTCATCGTTCACAGCGAAATCACCGCAAACTGGCTTTTAAAGCGCATCGCGCTGCAACTTGGCGTGCAAAACCCGATGGAAAACAAACTGCAGCTTCTTTCCCAGCTGCTGCGCCACCTGATGGAAATTTATAAATCGGGCAAAAAAGCGGTCGTATTGGTCGATGAAGCGCAGATGCTTAAAACCCGCGAAATAATGGAAGAATTCCGCGGACTGCTTAACCTCGAAATGCCTGAGCGCAAGCTGATCACCTTCGTCTTTTTCGGTCTGCCGGAAATTTCAAAGCATCTTATGTTAGACGAGCCGCTGCTCAACAGAGTCGCGCTCAAAATCAGGCTGAAGCCGCTGGATCAGGAAGGAACGGTGAAATACATAATTCACCGCATTAAAACCGCCGGCGCAAAAAAAATGTTTTTAACCCAGGAAGCGGTTAAAAGCATCTACACTTCCACCAACGGCAATCCGCGCCTTATCAACACTCTTTGCGACAACGCGATGCTCGAAGGCTTTTTGCGCAAACAACCCGTTCTCGACAGAGCGTTGATTGATAAAATCGCCGCCGATTTGGGGCTTCCCTACTCCAAATTATCCGAAAACGAGCTTTCGCAGATAATAGGCTCTGCCGCGCCCACCGTGCCCCCGCCGACGCCCGTTTCAACGCCTATTTCCATTGTGAAAGATGAAGCTAGGCCGCCGCAGGCTACTCCGATTATCGGCACGAAAGACGCTCCGTCTTCCGTCGATAGAATTAAAACGAACCCCAATTACATGCTTTCCTCCGGCTCAACGGTTCCGCCTATTCCGCCCTTCGATAAAGCGATAGACGAAGATACCAAGAAAAAACATCTCATCAGCGAAGTCGATAAAAAGCTCGGCATCAAAGTCCGTCCGCCCTCGATTTCCTCAAAGGATACTCAGAGTTACATTTCGTTCATAAGCCCAAAACTTTCCGACGCCGCAAAAAAAATGATAGAAGACACCGAGCGCGAAGTGCGCGAGCAAATGATGGCGGAAAAGAAAAGCCAAAAAGACCGCGACACTCAGGAATTCGGAGCGCGGGTTCCGTCGGCAAACATAGCTCCGCCGCCGCCGCTCGCCCCAATAATGGCGTCCCCGACGCCGCCTATTAAGCCGGAAGAAAAGAATTCCTCTAAACCGATTTCAATTCCCGGAATCGTTATTCCGCCGCCGCCAAAACCAAAAAACGACAACGATATTTAACGATTGCGTCTTTCGGCGCATTTTTCGGCGGATCGAAAAATCAATCTGATTTTTTAGGCAACGGGAGCTGTATTTCGCCGTAAATTCTTTTTACGAACGGCGGCGGATTGAGTTTGAACGCAGTTTTGGGCGCCGTTATTTTATTCTTAGCGCTTCCATCCCGCAAAGAAATAAAAATTTCGCCGGCGTTTGCCGCGGCTATTTTTACCGAGGTATAAGGCAGCTGCGGACACTGCGCCTCTTTATAATAAAACGCGGCGACCGCGATAATTCCTTTTTTTGCGACGCCGTATTTAATCGGCTTATCGGAGGCGTCGAACTCGATTGTGTAAACCTTGTCGCCTTCCGCAGCGTTAATTTGTTTTCTGCCGTCGGCGAATTCAAACGCCGAAACTCGTTTTTCAAAGTCTATTCCGGCGGGAAGAGCCGCGCGCAGAATGTAAGTTATTTCCTTAGCCGAAACCGGCATGTCCAGCAGTATAGCAGTCTGCGTTTCCGCGCTTGAAACCGCCATAAGCCTGCCTCGGACGTCCCACGCCTGCAGTATGGAGCCGTCGCTAGCGACAATTGCGTCCGCCCCGAACGGGCCGCTGAATTCAAAATAAAACTCTCCCGCGCCGCCCAGCAATATCGAGGCTTCGCCGCCCGCCGAATAACCGCTTCCTTTAAAATCGATGTGCGCCTTGGCCGAAACGTCGTCCGCGGCATCCTGCCTGGCCTTAACCAACCGCAAAGCCTCGCGTTTATCGAGCGGCTTCCAATCCGCGCCGGCGGTTTTTCCGGCGCCTAAAAACTTGTCGATGGCCGCGCACCCCGGCAAAAATAGCGTCGATATAATAACGATTAAAAAAAACGCCGCGCTTCGCGCCGACTCTGCTCTTAACGCTTTGCAAGGCTTCATGGCTACATTTTTTGCGGCTCGAAAGTTATGCACTTCGGCAGAGTTTCGAGAAACTTCGCCTTGTCTTCCTTGTATTTTTTATAAGTTTCCTTGGCGTTTTTGCTCATCGAGCGTTTGTCGGCCTTTTCAAGCGCTTTAAACGCCTCGTCGGCGTCTTTATTCTGACTCATTTTAACCTGAGCCAAATGCCATAAAATTTCCGCTTCCGTCGGCGTCTTATCGGCGGTGAACAGAAGAAGACGCTCGGCCACCGCGCAATCGCCCTGCTGGAAAAGCGTCCACGCAAGCGAATCCCGCACGGCGTTGTCGTTTATTTGCTTGTAAGCGCGCCGGGTCAGGCACTCCGCATAATCCAGTTTTTTCCCTTTTTCGGCTAACACATAACCAAGGAAATTCAATAATTCCGGCGCGTCCGGATTTTTTTGCAGCAGCTCTTCCAGAATCGAAACGGTCGTTTCGCTGGTTTCGTCGGCTTCCGCCAGATACGTCAGCGCTTCGATTACCGCGGGCAGGTTGTCGGACGAGGCTTTAATAAAGGCCGAAGCCTCTTCTTTGAGTTCGGCGAAAGAGCCGGTTCGGGAGAGGAAATACATGCTGCGCAGCTTCTTGTCCGAAGCGTCGGAATGTTCGACGATTTTATCCATCAAATCTTTGGCTTCCTTCTTTTTATCCATCGCCAAAAGGATTTCGACTTTTAATTTCTGATAAGAAACGACGTCCGTCAAATCGTCGCTTTTAAGGCATTCGTCTATCAGACTCAACGCCTCTTCGTTTTTCCCTTCGTTGACGGCGCGTCCGGCGAGCATGTATTTCATGTTGTTGGCGTACGGGCTTTCTTTTCTTCCATCCGCCCATTTTTTAGCCGCGCCGTAATCGGCGTAGTCTAGCAGAAGCGAAAGAATAACAAGCTGAACGCCCTTGTCGCGGGGCTCTATGTTGGCGACGTGATTGAGCACGTCCGAGGCTTTATCGGCCTGCCCCCACCGCAGCAGCAATCCGCCGTAAGCCAGCAGTTCCTGAATGTTCGGGTTGCGCTTAATATTTAAAATTTCTTCAAACTGCGGTTGAAGTTTTTGCGGCGGCGGAGTAAGTCCTTCCTGCGCCAGCGCCAGCATTAACGAAAAGTAGTTCCCCATCGAAAGAATTTTTATCGCGTTTACCGCTTCACGCAAGGCTTCGTATCGTCCGGAGAAAATCGCTACGCGGGCGAAAAGGCGCCACGCCGAAACGTCTTCCTGATTGCGTTTAAGGTAGTTGGCCAAAGCCGCAAGCGTCCGCTGATCTCCGAAGAAAACGAACGAGTTCTCCGCCAGCGCAAGCCAGCGCGAGCCGTCGTTGGACGCCTTCGCGGCCTTTTCGTAATACGTCATCATCGAATTGTAATCCCGCGAATAAGCCTTCGCCTCGGCCTTGAGAGACAGTCCCTCCGCGCTGTTCGGATTAAGCGCGAGAATTTTGTCCGCAGTTTTCGCGCTCTCGGTCGGGTTGCACATTGATAGCTGCGCAGCCGCAAGCGCGCTGAGAGGCTCCTCGGATTCCGGATCGTACGCGGCCGCGGTCGCCAGCTTTTCTACGGCGAGTTTGAAGTCTCCGTCATGCTTGGCCTCCAACCCCTGAAGATAGTAGGAATAGCTTGCGGCCTTTCCCTCGTTCCCAACCTTCTTTACTATTTCGTCTATCGGGTTCTTCTTAGTCGCGACCATGCCGACGCCGGCGCAATAACAAAGCGCGGCCATAAGAACCGGCGCCGCAAGAATGAACGCTAAATGCTTTATTTTCATTAAATATCCCGCTTTTTAATTAAAAAGTCTGCGTCTTCCGAACGCCGCGATAAGCCCCGCGGCCAGAATCGCCGCCTCGGCTCCGCCCTGCCCGCACCCGCCGCCGCCCGATTTTTTCTTCGGCTTGGCGACGCACTTGACGGTTTCAATATCGCAAATCTGATCGGCCTCGCACGTTTCGGCAACCTGCCAGTAAAGGCTCGACGTACAGCGCTCTATTTTGTCGAGGGCGGACGCGCAGCGCGTAACGTTTACCTGACCGCATTTCTGCGCGTCTATGTCGTACTCTTTGGCTTCCTCGATTTCCATAACCGTTTCGTCTTCGACGGGCTGATCGTCCTCCGCGGTTTCAAGTTCGTCATCCTGCGCGGGCTCTTCGTCCGCCGGTTGTTCCATTTCCGAAACGTCGTCTTCCTGCGTTTCTTCTTCCGTCATTTCATCTTCCGCGGTCTCGCTTTCCGCCTCGTCGTCGCCGTCTATAATTTCGTCCTCGATTATATGCTCGTCGCTTATTTCTTCTTCGAGTTCCTGCGGCGCGTCCATTTCTTCGTCGCCGTCGGGAATAGTTGCGCCGCGAACGAAAAGAACCAAATCGCCCAATCCGTCCGGCACGGCGACTTTAGCTCCGGCGCTTAGACTGCGCAGGTCTTCCGATACTTTCACTCCTAGAACAGGATCGTACCACAAAAGCTGGTAGCTCCCCGCGGGATAATTAAACGAAAGCATCGTAGAGGCGGCGCCGCGAATGAGATAAAGAGCGTACGTCGTTCCGATAAGAGCCTCAAACGCTTTGCCGTCGCCCGCGTCCGCGAGCCTGCCGGGTTTGGGCGTAACCATCGCGTCGGGAATGACGTAAAGGTCGAAGAGCTGCTTCTGCACCGAGTACGCGTCCGCGCCCGGCATGTCTCCCGCTTGAGCCATGAGCCCTTTGTGCGCCGTAAAGTTCATGCTTCCGCCCAGCAGAGCCGCTATCCAAAGGCCGCGCGTAAAGGCCGCAGCGTCGGACGATACGCTGATTGAAGAGCCCGAATAAAGCGTTGAAATTTCATTTTCCGTCGCGCTGACCGGCGTTTTAAAGACGACTATCGGCTTGATGACGCTTGAATAAGCCGAGAAAGTGTCCGCGAACTGAAGATACCAGTCGGTCGTATAAGGCATGTTTATCATTAAAGCCTGATTCCAGCTGGAAGACGGATAAGCCGCGCTGTAGCTGATTTTTCCCGAAATGGTAACGAGGTGATCGGGGTCGTTGGCGCGAATGCGCGAGAGCATTTGCGTGATGAAACTGTCGGTCAGGCCGCCCGCGAAACACGGGTTGTTGTATTCGTCGGCCAGTTCGTAATAAAGGTTTGGCTGGTTTCGGAACTTAACAATTGCGTAATCGACGTAAGCGCGCAGCTCGTTCGTGTACCCCTTGCTGTAATCGAGGCCGCACGAAAGCAGCGACAAATCGGCGACCATACCCTTATCCTTCATGTAATTCAGGACGTTGGCGAGCTTATCGAAGTAATCGAAGTTAAGCTGCGCAAGCTGCGGATTGCTCGGCGTTCCCGCAAATGGCCAAGCGCTGTCCGACGCGCCCGCGTATGGACCGCTTGAGGGTTTAATCCATATTAGTTTAGCGCGAATTCCGTTGAACCCTTTTACGGCGACGTCGTCCACGTAAGCCTTGATTTCCTGTTCCCCAAGAGACAGCAAAGCGTCGGAGTCGATGAACCGCGGGAAGAAAACATGCTTATTGAACATCCATTGCGTCGCGTTGGAAGGATAAACCTTGACGAAATCCTCGCTGCCGGTCGCGGCGATTACGTTGACTTCCTGCGTCAGTTTCTCGCCGAAGAACTTAACGTTTTTATGGTTCATCTGCCAAATCGTCGTATAAACGTTCGGGTCTTTCGGCGCTTTCATAATAAAGCTGAAGGTATATTGCGTCCCGCGAGGAACGCCGCCGGAAGTTTGTATGTATTGAACGGCGGTCGCGAACGGGTCGCTGCCGTTGGGGCTTGTAAGCTGATAGTCAAACATCGTCCAGTCGGTTACGCCGTTGTTTTCGACAGTAACGCTGACCTGCGTGTAGCTGCCCGCCACCATGTCGGTGGGTATGGTGTGGGAAATTATCTTCGCGTCGTCGCCCGTGCCGGGAGGCGGCTTGAAGAAAACTTCCATATACGGCCAGACCGCGTTATTCATACTGTCTTTCGTCGGATCTTCTTTTGTGGAATACGCCACGCCCATATTGGACGAGCTTTCTATCATAAAAGAGTAAATCCCCGGCGCCTTTACGTGCGGACTCACGTCAACGCCCGCGCCGCTTAATATCCACGATTTCGGCGGAACGCTTCCGATTGCCGCCAGCTTTTCGCCGGCTTCAATCGGTCTGTTCATAAAAGTTATTTCATTCTCCGTCCATGTGTTTGCCGTTGCGTAAACGTCGCCGCCTTCGCCGCTGGAACCCGTCATTTTGTTGTAAAGATGTATCTTTCCGCCGACTATCTCCAGGCCTTCGTCGGGAATTTCAAACTTCATATACGCGATGAACGCATTGTTCGTCGCTCCCGAAACGTCCATCCATTGATCCGTTCCGTAGTTTTGGTACGGATTTGCCTGACTTACCTTGCTGTCGGCTTTCGCGTAAACTACAAAGCTTTCGGTAATAAAATCGACGTCGGATTCGTATTCGCTTTCGATTTCGCTTTCAACGTCGCCGTCGGGCCACGTTCCGGCGCGGCAGGAGCAACTTCCCTGCGTCCCCGTGCATTGGCAGGGCCCCAGCGAGCAGGTTTGCAAATCGCCGACTTTGAGATTGCTGTAAATCGGCCCCGCCTGACCGGTGTTGCCGTTGTCGCGGCCCAGAAATATCGTGTCTATCGGGTAGGCGCAGTTGTGCATGTAAATGCGGTCGTAGGTTAAGAACTGCTGCCATTCAACGGCGCGGCTCGCGCGGCTGTAAGCCAGCAGCTTTACCAGCGCGCCGTCCCACTCGATTCGGAACTTGTAAAACATCGACGCGTCCCAAACCGTGTTTTTAGTAGCGTAGTCCTCTTTTATTCCGCAGTAGCCTTGGCTGGACGCCGAAAGCATAAGGCCGTTGCCGTGGTACGCGTCCGTCCACGCGAAGGTTTTAAGGGCGACGTACCCGGTTTGAAAGAGCTCCGCGTCCGCGGGGCTTTGCGCTCCGCCGCCGAACGCCGCCAATATTCTTGCCACGCCGAAGTCCGGATTCTGCGCCGACTTTTCGGGCACCTGCATGCCGGGTTGAAAGTTAGTAACTTCGACTTCCATGTAGCCGGCGCACATTATCTTTTTTGCGAGCGTAAATTTTATGTAATTCACGTCCGAGTCCGCCGACCAGCCGAGCGGCCCTTTGAAGGTTCCGCCGTAACGTTCGCCGGAAGTCGAGCCGTACATCAACGGCTCGTCGAGTATTAGTTCCTCGGCCAGCGCCGCGCGCCCGAAGAGCGTCAACGCAACGCAAAAAATTATAAAAAATGAAGACGGCTTCATCGCAATGCTCCTCCTGCAGATTTATTCTTTTTATTATATACCAGAATAGGCGTCCGGCGCCAAAATATTATTATTATGTATAAAAAACGGGCGCCGGAAACGTCCTAGTTCCCTGCGCCCTCGTCGAATTTCATTAAATTGAAATCGCTACATGTTCCTGCGGTATCTGCCGCCGACCTCGTAAAGCGCGCTTGTTATCTGGCCGAGACTAGCCACGCGCGCTACGCTCATCAATTCCTCAAAAATATTTCCGCCCGTTAAAGCGACCATTTGCAGGCGCGCAAGCGCCGCCTTGCATTCCTCGGCCTTCGAGTCCTGAAGCGATTTTAAGTTGTCGTATTGAGCGCGCTTCTCGGCGTAGTCGCTTCGCGTCATGGCTATTGACGGCGCGCGGTAATCGTCGGCAAGCATCTCCTTGCGCACGAAGGTATTTACCCCGATTATCGGGAAACGGCCGTTGTGCTTGAGAGTTTCGTAATAAAGCGATTCCTCTTGAATCTTGCTGCGCTGGTACTGCTTTTCCATCGCGCCCAGCACGCCGCCGCGCTCGCTTATACGATCGAACTCCTTCAGCACCTCTTCCTCGACCATGTCGGTAAGCCATTGAACGATGAACGACCCCTGCCACGGATTTTCGTTCCGGTTCAGCCCCAACTCGCGGTTTATAATGAGCTGTATGGCCATGGCGCGGCGCACCGACTCCTCGGTCGGCGTCGTAATCGCCTCGTCGTACGCGTTGGTGTGCAGCGAGTTGCAGTTGTCGAACAGCGCCAAAAGCCCTTGCAGCGTCGTTCGGATGTCGTTGAACTGTATCTCCTGAGCGTGCAGCGATCGGCCTGAGGTTTGTATGTGATACTTCAACATTTGGCTGCGCGGCCCGCCTTTGTACAGCTCTTTCATCGCCACCGCCCAAATGCGGCGCGCTACGCGGCCAATTACCGTGTATTCCGGGTCGAGACCGTTGCTGAAGAAGAAGCTGAAGTTCGGCGCGAAGTCGTCGATTTTAAGCCCGCGCGAGAGATAATACTCGACGTAGGTAAAGCCGTTCGCAAGCGTAAACGCCAGCTGAGAAACAGGGTTCGCGCCCGCCTCCGCGATATGATAGCCGCTTATAGAGACGGAGTAATAATTCTTAACTTTGTTGCGAATGAAGAACTCCTGAATGTCGCCCATCATTTTAAGAGCGAATTCGGTTGAAAAAATGCAGGTGTTCTGCGCTTGATCCTCTTTTAAAATGTCGGCCTGCACGGTGCCGCGGACGTTCTGAAAGACAAACGCCTTTATCTCGGCCAGCTCCGCCTCGCTCGGCTTGCGCCCCTGCCGCGCCTCGAACTTTTCAATCTGGCCGTCTATCGCAGCGTTCATAAAAAACGCGAGCATAACCGGCGCCGGCCCGTTAATAGTCATGCTTACGCTGGTGTTCTTATCGCACAGGTCGAAGCCAGCGTACAACTTTTTAAGGTCGTTAAGCGAGCAGATTGAAACGCCGGACTCGCCGATTTTACCGAAAATGTCGGGGCGAAGGTCTGGGTCGTTTCCGTAAAGCGTAGGGCTGTCGAACGCGGTGGAGAGCCTTTTGGCCGGATCGTCCGCGGTAAGGTAATGGAATCGACGGTTCGTCCGCTCCGGTCCGCCTTCTCCCGCGAATTGACGCTTCGGCTCCTCCCATGTGCGCCGGAACGGGAAGACGCCCGCTGTGTACGGGAAGCAACCCGGAAGATTTTCCTTCATTACGTAGCGTAAAATTTCCCCTTCGTCCTTATATTCGGGCAGCGCGATGCGGGGAATTTTGTTGCGGGCCAGCGATTCAAACGTCGTCTCGACCGATATTTTATTGCCTCTCACCTCGTAGGAAAATTCTCCTTGGCGGTATTTTTGCGCAATCTTAGCGTACTCATCCAGCGCCTTTTTCGCGTCGGGCGAAACCAACGATTCAAGCTCCGCTATGCGCTTCTCAATCGAAACGACCGCCGAAGAATCTCCCTGCGACTGCATCTCGGCCTGCGAAGCGCGAAGCTGCGCTATTTTGCGAGCGGCCTCGGCCTCCGCTTCTACGCGCTGGTGATAGCCGCGCACGCAGTCCGCTATGCGCGACAGGTAACGGTTGCGCTCTACCGGTATTATCGGGTGGCGTTCGCCGAACACCTCTCCCGACTCGACCGTATATTTGGTCGGCGGAAATTCTCGCGAGGAAAACCGCGCGACGGCCTTGCGAAGCGCGCCGTACAGCGCGTTGACGCCTTTGTCGTTGAAGTAGGCGCTTATTGTGCCGAATATAGGCAGCGACTCGTCCGGGTCGGCCTGCGGATCAAACTTGCCGCGGCTCCGCCGATACTGCTTGCGCACGTCGCGGATGCTGTCGGGCGCGCCTTCATGGTCGAATTTGTTTATGGCGATGAAATCGGCGTAGTCTATCATATCTATCTTTTCAAGCTGCGTCGCCGCGCCGTAATCGGTGGTCATAACGTAAACCGAAAGGTCGCAGACGTCCACCACGGCGGTGTCTCCTTGGCCGATGCCGGAAGTCTCAAGCAGTATCATGTCGTAGTCCGCCGCGCGAGCCGCCGTCAACGCCGTAGGAATGCAGACGGGAAGCTCCCCGCCGCTGCCGCGCGTGGCCAGCGAGCGCATATAGACGTTGGGCGTCTCGATGCTGTTCATACGGATTCTATCTCCCAACAGCGCGCCGCCCGTCTTGCGTTTGGACGGATCGACCGAAATAATCGCAATGCGGAAATCTTCAATTTCAAGGAAGCGGCGGACGAGCTCGTCCGCGAGCGAGCTTTTGCCCGCGCCGCCCGTGCCGGTTATGCCGACGACTGGTATTTTGCGTTTTTTCTGGTTTTCTAGGGCTTTGCTTTCAAGCGCGGCGATCTCTTCGGCGGAGAGCGATCCGGCCTCGGCCATGGTTATAATTCTGGCGACCGACAACGGCTTCGAGTAATGAACCTCGGAGACGTTGGCCCTACCGGATCTCTCGATGGGAGAAAAGTCGCATTTGCGCAGCATGTCGTTAATCATTCCTTGCAGCCCCATGCGTCTGCCGTCTTCAGGCGAGTAGATGCGCTCCACGCCGTATGCGTGCAGCTCGTCCATCTCCTCCGGCACTATAACGCCGCCGCCGCCGCCGAATATTTTTACGCTCTCGGCGCCGTTTTCTTTCAGCAGGTCGCGCATGTACTTAAAAAATTCCATGTGGCCGCCCTGATAGCTCGAAAGCGCTATTCCCTGAGCGTCTTCCTCAATGGCCGCCTTAACGATTTCGCCGACGCTGCGGTTGTGCCCTAGATGTATGACTTCTGCGCCGCTTGACTGCAATATTCTGCGAATAATGTTAATCGCGGCGTCGTGGCCGTCGAAAAGACTGGCCGCCGAGACGAATCTTACTATATTTTTGGTCTGAACCGGCGCGGTTTCCTGATGGGCGGTTATTGCGTTGTCGGACATGCGAACCTCCTGAATGCCTAAATGTACAAACGTTTGCCGCTGTTTCTCAAAACGTACATACCTTACTTATTTTGAGAAAACTGTCAACTTGAGACGAGAGAGGAACGAGGCTCGGCGACCGCGACGTCGCCCCGGCGAGAATTTACTTAAAAATGTATTTACCCGTTTTATCCGCGCTTACTTTGGCGGGCTTTTTATGTTTCTCGAAATAATCGTAGCCCTCTTTAAGATTTGTCCAAAAAGGCAATAGCGTCGAGTTTCCGCTTTTTTCCGCAAATTTTTCGAGCTTAGGCCAGTTCTCGGCGGTCATGCGCATTGGAAATATATGAGCCTGAACCAGCTTGGTTTTAGCGTAAACATCCAGCGCGACGACGTAAAGCTCTTTAATTTCGTCCTCTATCGGCATGCAGCCGATAGTTGCGCAGTCGCCGTGGACGTAAATAAGGCCGCCCAATTTGCCTTTAACTCCTAAAATTTTATCCGATTCGTTGGGGTAGTTTACGCGCATTGAAAGATAATACGAACTCGCCGGATTGAACTGGTCGATGTCGTAGAAGCCTTCCGGAACCTGCCCGTCGCCTTCTCTGCGCTTCGGGCCGAGCGTTCCCGATTTAGCGCATATCTTATAGGTTTTTATCAGCTTGTATTCGGCGTCGGGTTCGGGCTGCGCCCAAGCCTCCATATCGCTTTCGTCTTTGAAAACTCTTATCAAAAGCGCGTTCGGCGGGTATTTGACGCCCGCGTTGTCGAACATTTTTTGTATGACGGCGGCTTTTTCCTTGCGGGCTTTTTCCACCCGCGAAGACTCTTTTGCGAATAACAATCCGAACGCCAACGCAATCGCCGCCAGCGCTGCCGCGGCGAAAGCCGTTTTTTTAAGAAAACGCATGCGGTCGTCCTTTACGCCGCATCCAACCACGGCCAAACGCGGTTGTTCTTTATTCTGCCGACGTTTCGCATCTCGTCGTACAAGTCGGCGTTCTTATCGAACTCTTCGACTATGGCCTCAAATAAACGGTAGGCCGCAAGCGCGTCATCAAGCGCTCGGTGGCTGGCGTTGGATTTCAGCCTCAAGCTCGTCTGCAAATTATGCAGCGAATAGCTGTCGAACATTTTAGAGTAAACCTTACGCGACAGCTTCAGCGTGCACCACCACTCCATTTGCGGAGGAACGACGAACATCAGCTTAAGCTCGTTGCGCAAAATAGTCGCGTCGAAGCTCGCGTTGTGCGCCGCCACAATGGCGCCGTCGAGAAGCGAAGCCATTTCGTCCCATATTTCGCGGAACTTCGGCGCGCCAGCCACCTGCGAGTCGGTAATGCCGTGAACCGCCATAGAATAGCGGTCGATGGCGCAGCATGGATTAATCAGCTTTTCAAACTCGCGGGTTACGACGCCGTTCTCAACGCCGACCACCCCGACTTCAACCGCCCGCATTCCAAGCGGCCCCTGCGTAGTCTCGAAGTCGATGAATGCGAGTTTGCCTAAGCGGATCATGTTTTGTTAAAAAAAGCGCGGACGAGCGCCCGCGCTTAACCCTTAAACGGCTCTAAAGCGTTTTCAATATTTTAGCGTCTATCAGTTCGGCGTGCCCTTTTTCAAAGTGCGAAAGTTTCGAGAAAAACTCGGAAAGTTCGCCGTCGAGCATTTTTGCCAGTACGCCGTAAAACATTTCGGCGTGGCGCTCGGCCATGTAGGCCGCTTCCATCGCGTCGCGCAGAGTCGGGTTTTTCTTTTCATCCCAGTCGGGCGGCTGCTCGATGGCCTCTACCAGCATGTCCGCGGTCTGCGGCAGCTCTCCCGCGAGAAGCCTTTTCCCCATTCTCTCAATAATCTCGGCGTGCTCGATTTCCTGCTTCTCCATTTCGGCGAGAAAGTTCCGCGCTTCGGCGGAAACGTCGGAAGACTGGAGTTTTTTGTAGAAAGCGGCGGCGCGAAGCTCCGCCTCAACCGAATTTCTTACGGCCTGCGCCAGCGTTAATTTGCTCATTCCATAACCTCTCATGTCAAATCGCGAAATAGTTTAATAATGCACTTGGACGTAATTATAACTTCTCGCGCGAATAATGGAAGAGGCCGAGGTATTTTTTAATCGATTTTTAAAATTAAATTTAAAGATTTTACGCATGCGCGAAAGCAATGCGGCGTACAAAAAAAATTGGCGACCCCAGGGGGAATTGAACCCCCGCACCGGGCGTGAAAGACCCGTGTCCTAACCTCTAGACGATGGGGCCGCCTAGCAGAGTAGCTCTTAATAGCAAATCGCTTTGCTTTGGTCAAGATATTTTTTAAAATTTTAGTCAAAATTTCCGACTCGTCCCCTGTAAAAAACTGCCGAGGACGCGAAGAAACGCGGAGATTTTTAAAAAATTAATTCAGCCGGTTTGCCTGTTATTAAACCCGCCTCGCGCCTATTAGCCTAGAAAAGGGGATGAGTCGAATCTAACGCCCGCCGATTCTTTCTATAATTATTAAAAATCTGTCAACCAAGTACGGATCGAACATTGCGCCTTTTTTTTCCTCTATTGTCTTGGCGGCTTCGGCGTAGGAGAGCGGATCGTCGTTGACGTCTTTGTGCGTTAGCAGGTCGAAGTAATCGCATAAAGCTATAATTCTGCCAATAAGAGGGATTTGGGTTCCTGAAAGCCCGTCGGGGAAACCTTTCCCGTCAAAACGCTCGTGATGAGACCTTATGCCCGGAAGGATTGCGCGGAAGGACGAGACGGGCTCAAGGATAGAGACCGACAACTCGCAGTGATTTTTATAAAGCGAAAATTCGTGTTCGGAAAAATATTGCATGCGTCCGACAATATCGTCGTTGAGGGCGACGCAGCCTATATCGTGCAGCGAAGAGGCGAGCTGAAGAGCGCGGCTCGTTTCGCCGTCGAGCGTTATCTCGCGCGCGAGCAGGCTGGCGAAGCGCGTAACGCGCCTGCAATGATCGGAAAGCCTGCGGCTGCGGGTTTTGACTACGTTCGTAAGAGCCACAACCACGTCGAGCGCCATTTTTTGCGATTTAAGACCGCTGTCTTCGATTTTTCTTTCGAGTTCCTGCTGGTAGCCGAGCGCGTCCTGCTGGCGCGCAAGCGTTTGCAGCGCGTTGCGACGGTAGGCGAGCGCGGAATCCACCGCGTCAAGCAAAGCCTTCGCCTCTATCGGTTTAGTAAGATAATTTCTCGCGCCTTCGCGCATTACCGCTATCGCCGTCGCCAAATCGACGAAACCGGTGAGCATTACCACTGGCATAAGCGGGCGGTTCTGAGACGACCATTTGAGAACCTGCATGCCGTCCATGTCGGGCATTTTAATGTCGCAGACCATCGCGTCGATATTTTCTTTCGACGCTAATTCAACGGCCTCCGCGCCCCGTTTGGCGCATAATATCTCGTAGTCGCGCTCCATGAGATAAGCCTTCATTATGCGAAGATTAATCTCTTCGTCGTCAACGACGAGAATTTTTGGGAGATTTCTCTCGTTAAGTATATTCCCGTTTTCGTCAAGCGTCAGGTTTACTGTTTTTTCTTCCACGGAGTTCTTCGGCTTTCGCTTATTTTTACCGCGCTTGTGTCCGTTCCCGCGCAATTGATTGCGCGCCTGCGGGATTATTATAGCACAATTATTTTCTTCTGAAAAAAATTCTTACGGGCGAATTTGTAAAATCGAACCTCGCGCGCAACGATTTCTCGATGAAGCGTTGATAGTTTTTCGGCATCGGCTCGACCGTGTTGGTTTTTATAATGAACATGGGAGGCTTGACGCCGATTTGCGATGCGTAATAAAACTTCGTCCGCTTGTTGCGAATCGTCGGCGGCTGGTATTCTTCGGTCGTTTCCGCGAGCCATTTATTAAGCTCCGCGGTGGGTATTTTGCGCAGCGAATTATCGAACGCCAAATTGATTGATTCGAGCAGTTCGCCTACGCCGCGTCCCGTTTTGCCGGAAATGAATAATATCTGCGAGTACGCCGAGAAGTAAAGGCTTCGCTCTAACTCTTCCTTAATCTCCTCGGCGCTTTTTTCGCCGCGCCCTTCTTTATCCCATTTATTTACGCATACTACGAGCGGTTTTCCGCGGTCGGCGGCCACTCCGGCTATTTTAGCCTCCTGCTCGGTAATCCCCTCGGCGGCGTCCAATAAAAGAACCGCGACGTCGCAGCGCTCGATAGATTCTATCGCCCGCATAACGGTAATGCGCTCAAGGAAATCTTTAATGCGCGCCTTCCGCCTGATTCCGGCCGTGTCGATTAAAAGATAATCCGCTCCGCCGGCGCTGAAGGGAACGTCGATGGAGTCGCGGGTCGTGCCAGGCGTATCGTCGACGACCTGACGGTAAGTTCCGAGCAGCTTATTAATAAGAGTGCTCTTGCCGACGTTCGGTCTGCCTATTGCCGCCACCTTTCGCGGCGACGACATCGCCTCTTTGGTCGTTCTTTCTATGCGCGATTCGCTTAAGCTTTCAAGCTCCTCGGCGTCGGCGGGCGGCTCTTCGGCGGGTTCTTCCTCTTCGGACGCCGGCTCGAAACCCAGCGCCGCGGCTATTTTTTCCTTCAGCATCTCAATGCCTTTGGCGTGAGCGGCGGAAACCCAGACTAAGTAGTCGGCTCCCAGCGCGAAAAATTCCGGCATCGCGTCGCGGGCGATTTTATCGTTGTCGGCCTTGTTGACCGCAAATACGGTCTTCTTGCCCGCCTTGCGCAGCATATCGGCGACGGTTTGATCGTCGGGCATAAGGCCGTCCTTCGCGTCCAAAACAAAAACGACAACGTCGGCTTCTTCTATCGCAAGCTCCGTCTGCGCCTTCATTTTGGCGAAAAGCGAAGACGACGGCGACGGCTCGAACCCGCCGGTGTCGACAAGCCATACGCGCCCGCCTTCCAGTTTTGCTAGAGCGTAATTGCGGTCAATCGTAACGCCTGGACGGTCGTCCACTATCGCGGCGCGCCTGCCGATAAAAGCGTTAAAAAGCGAGCTCTTGCCTACGTTCGGTCTTCCTACAATAGCCGCCACCGGAATTCTTTCGGTCATTTTTCTTCTCGCAATCCTGAGGTAATCCGCGGAAAAGTCCGCAACTTCGTTTTAAAACCGCGCGGACGGTTTTATTTTTCATTTCTGTATCCCAGACGCGCAAGCGACCGGGCGTTCTCCGACCAATCTTTATCGACTTTAACGAACAGCTTTAAAAAAACCTTGCGGCCGAATTTATCTTCCAGCTCCGAGCGCGCTTCGCTGCCTATGATTTTCAACATCGAGCCGCCGCGTCCCACGATAATTCCTTTCTGACTGTCGCGCTCGACGTAAATCGCCGCGTAAATTTCCAGAATATCTTTGTCGTCGCGGTCTTTCATATCTTCCACTACGACGGCGGTGGAATAAGGCAGTTCCTGCCGCGTAGCCTCAATGACCTTGCCGCGAATTATCTCGGCGACTTGAAAGTTTAAATCCTTGTCCGTTATCTGCTCTTCGGGATAATACGGGTCTCCTTCGGGCATCAGAGCGAAAGTAGCCTTTACTAAATCGTCGATCCCTTCGTCCGTCAGGGCCGAGACGACGAAAACTTTGTTAAAATCGCCGTAATCCTCCAGCGTTTTCGCAAAGTACGCAAGCTCGTCGCGCCGGAAAAGGTCGCATTTGTTTATCACGCAAAAAATCGTTCTTTCGCGCTTTTTAATTTTTTCGACTATCTCCAAGTCGCTGTCGCGCAGGCGTATCGGATCGGCGCGCAAATCGGAAGGCTTTATTTCCGGCATGAAGTAAACAACGTCGGCGTCTCTTAGAGTCGCAAACGCCTCGTCAACCATGAATTTATTAAGGCCGCCGCGCGCTCTGTGCACGCCCGGACAGTCCAAATAAACAATCTGGCCGCCGTCAACGTGCAAAGCTCCGGAAATGCGCTGTCTGGTCGTTTGAGGCTTGTCGCTCGTAATCGCGATCTTTTCGCCAATTATGGCGTTCACCAGACTGCTCTTGCCCACGTTGGGTCTTCCGATAACGCTTACGAAGCCGGATTTGTAACTCATTTATTAACCGTTGAAATCTTTCATAAAAAAGGCGGTTTAAAAATCGCGGATTGATATTACACTTGCGCGTTTGTTTTGCAATAGTAATATTGAAATATTATAAAGCCTCCGTTTGCTCGTTTTTTTTGAGCGCGGTTTAATTTTAAAGATCGGAAGGCGGCTTATGGCCGACGGCAAAATACTTTTTATTAAGTGCTCCAAACCCGTTCAATTCGCCGGAGCCTCGATACTTTCCTGCGCGCCGATGGGACTGTTGTACGTCGCCGCCTGCGTTCGCGAGCGCTGCAAACGCAAATTCGATATAAAAATAATCGACGTTGAAATGCTGCAAGGCGGACAAGCCGCGCTGGACGAAATATATAAAAGTTACCGGCCGGACATAATCGGACTTAGCGCGGTTACCGGAGAAGCGGGAAACGCTGCGGCTCAGGCGCGCCGGGCGAGGTTATTCGCGCCGAACGCGAAAATCGTCGTCGGAGGACCGCACGTTTCAATGTATCCGCAGGCGATGAAAGACCGCTCTTTCGACTTCGCGATTAAAGGCGAAGCTTTTGCAAGCGCGCCGGAGCTATTCGACGCGATTATGGACGGCGGCGATACCTCGGCGGTAAAAGGGCTCGCGCGCAGAAACGACGACGGCGAAATCGTTATAAACGACCCGCCCGAACCGGCGAATCTGGACGATTTGCCGTTCCCGGCATGGGACTTGATAGATATGGACGCGTACGCGCGGCTGTCGAGCATGCAGCCGTTTTACGCGCCCAACGAGCGTTACGCCACAGTTATGACGTCGCTCGGATGTCCGCGGGACTGCATCTTCTGCCATAATATTTTCGGCAAAAAATGAGGCGAAAAAGCGCGCAAAAAGTTCTGGACGAGCTTTCGCGCCTCAAAGACGAATTCGGAGTAAAAGACGCGCTTATAACCGACGATTTTTTCAACGCCGATCCGCGGCGCATGGAGCTCATCCTCGACGGAATTATAAAAATGGGCTCGCCGTTCCGAATTTCATTTCCCAACGGGCTTCGCGGAGACGCGCTCGAAGACCGGATGATTTATAAAATGCGGGAGGCGGGAATTACGTTCGTCATGGTTTCGATGGAAACGGCCTCGGAGCGGCTGCAAAAACTTCTTAATAAAAATCTCGATTTAAAAAAGACGCTCGCCGCGCTTAAGCTGATGGACAAGCTGGGCATTATTACCGGCTCGTACTTCATGCTGGGAATACCGACCGAAACCAAATTTGAAATGTACCGCACGATAGAGCTTGCAAGCCTCGACTGCGTGGATTATCCGCGCTTTTTCGCCGCGATTCCGCAGCCTTCGACCAAGATGAGAACGCTCGCCGCCTCTATCGGGAAGCTGAAAGATTCCGACAGCTACGACGATTACATTTATTCCAGCACTCATATAAACTGCTCGGACGCAAGCGACGAAGACTACGCAAAAATATTTTTGCTCGCAAACACCGTAACCGCGCGCAAATTAAACGAAGATAAATTCGCGGCGAAGCTGGTCCGGTTCGGTCTTTCGCTTCAAGAGCAGGACGATCTTTATCTGCCGAAAAGAGAAACCGCCGCCAAAGGCGTTCCCTACGAAAAACCCGAAGACGCTGTAAAAAACGAAATAGCGGCGTCGTCCAACGAAAAAAGTCTGAAGAAAATCGAGGCCGCGCTGAACAAATTAAAAGCCGCCGGAGCGCTTAAAAACGGCTGGGCGGTAAAAGAAGTCGATCGGGGCGAAACCGAGATTACGGCCGCGTTCGCTTCCGAAACCGGAGAGGAATTTTCGTTAAAGGCGGTTTGCCGGGACGATTCGCTTCCCGCGCTGCAACGCAGCGCCAGCTTCAATATCGCGCTTTCAAAGCGCTCCGAAAAATTAACTCAAAGCGGCGCGCGTGCCGCCGATTTTTTGGCAAAACTTATCGCCAAACTCGACGATTGAGCCTTCTGCCAGCCGCGGGAAACGCTAAATCAACGCTTCTCCGAATAAAGAAGAATGCCCGGAGTGAACGCTATTCTGCCTTTAGTCGCGTCTCCGACAAAGCCGGACGCGCCGTAAAGAAAATCTTTTATCGCGCCCATGTTCTTGCTTTTTTCCGAATACGTCGCTTCGGGCTCCGACATATTCATAGACGCGAGGGCTATCCGCATCCCTTTGAGAGAAAACGTCCAGCGGGCGTCGCCAAGCGGGTTTTCGTCGGGACGCGAGCCGATAAGCGTTTTTGCCTTGAAATACCAACGGCGGTTTGCCATGCGTATAAGCGCCGCGCCGCCGGGCTTCAGCATTCCGCAGATGCGCGAAAGCGTCGCTTTGGGTTTGGTGCAATAATAGAGGCTGTCCAAAATGAGCGCCGCAGAAAATGTAGAGCCTTCGTCCTCAAGCTCGTCGAGCGTTTTAACCAGCTTGGCCTTCGGGGCTTCTTTTTTTGCGAGCTCGCGCACTCGGTCGTTAATTTCCACCCCGTAAACCTTGAAGCCGCGCTCCGCGAGCATCCGGGTCATGTGGCCGTACGAAGTTCCGAAATCGAGAACCTTGGCCGATCCGTCGCGGGGCAGGCCGCCGAGATATTTGCCGATGAGCCAGTCGAAGAACTTAACCCGCTCGCGCAGAAAGCGGTCGTAGTTGGCGGGATTGGTGTAAGAGGCGCTTCGCAAATGGCTCTCCATTTCGGACGGCGAAATATCGAGCATCATCGTTTGGCACTCCTTGCATTCCATCAGCATGAAAAGCTGAATCGTCTTCCTTCCGCCCTCGCCTTCCATATAGTTGGGCATGTAGCGGACCTGCTTAAATTCGCCTCCGCACATGTCGCAGCGCGTAACCGGCCAATCGGCGTCGCATTTATACATAGATTTCTCCTGTGGTAAATCGTAAAATAATGCTTTATATTATATAAAAAAGAGCGGCAAGGCAAATATTTCGCCGCCGAAGGCCGCTCCGTTCAAATAAGTTTAAGCCAATCGCTCATTAAAAAGGCGATGCGCTCAACGAGCAGCGAAAGCCTAGCCATTATAGTGTAGCCGAAGGAAGCGCCGAAGCAGACCATTAAAAAATAAACGCCCGTCTTGCTGACGGGCTTCAAAACGCCTCTGCGCTCCACCGAAAACCAAAAATACATAAGAACCGATAAGGTTCCGACCAATATAACGGCGGCGTTGAAGTAATCGAAAAAGCCTGAAGCGGCCGCGAAAGGAGCGACCGAGTATTTAAGCTGGCGGAAAATAATCGTGTCGATGTAGTTAGGTATAGCGATGCCAGAAGAAAAGCCTATTACGAACGCGAAACTGATGCGCGAATACCAGCCGTATTTGGAGGAAAGGCGCATAAGCATCAAAACGCCGAGCGTAAGCGGCGCCAGCTTAACAAGGTCTCGCTCTTCTCCCATGCGCGGAAAGACGAGCGGGTTTATAACGTCGGGCAGAAAAGTGTTATACCATGCCAGCGTAAGTATGTATCCCGCCGAAACGCCGACGTAAATATGCTCCACCGCCTTGAATATCGGGTTGTCTTTGTAAAGAAAACTGTACATGCCGATGGTAACTCCGGCGGCGACCATTACGCCGATCCCCTCCTTGTCCGCGGCGTGTCTCCCCGTCGCAAACAGAACCGCGTCCGCTATTATCATGGCGGCGAGCGTAAGAGCCAATATGGCCGCGTCTTTGCTTATCCGAGCTCTCTTTTCCATATTATCGCCCCCCGGCTCGCTTTTTCGCAAGGCAACGCAGGGCGAAATAAAAGGCGTTCCCCGCCAGAACAAGGACGATTATTAAAAGATGAACCGCCGACTGCGGCCTCATTCCGGCCGCGGCCGCTCCGGGCTTGCCCGTAATAGTCTCGTATTCCGCGGCTCCCGCCAAACCGCCTAGCAGCCCCTTTATCTGGCCGGTTTGAAGAAATGGAAACACGTCGGGAGCGATTACTCCCGCGACGCCGACTCCCATGTCGAAGCCGTATTTGCTCTGTCCGTAAACCACCCACGTTTCCCAGAAGGCGCTTGCGGTAATCGAAACGACGAAGCCGAAATCCGACAACGATTTTACGCGGGCGGTCGCTTCCAGCGATTTGCAGCTCGCTCCTTTAAAGTCGGAGCCGAAGGCGTCGTGGAAGTCTTGTCCCATGTTTATCACCAGCGCGGCGCCGCCGGGTTTGAAGCCGAGGTAAACGAAATCTTTGCCGTACTCTTTTCCAAGCGAGCCCGCGACGTCGAACAGAACGCGTTCGCCCAAATCCTGTCCAGAAGGGTTGTGCGTCATTCCCACAACTCTTATTCCTCGCCGCAGCGCGTGGCGTATTATGGCGCGGCTCATCGGCTCAAGCTCGGGCTTGCTTCCGGGATCGTAGTCCATCGAGATAAGCATCGCCGAGCCTTCTTTTGCGGCGAGCTTTTCTATCTCTTCGTACATTTTTATTACTGGCGCGCTCGGTTTTATCGGCAGAGGAATATCTATCAGCATCGCCGCCGCCGCCGCGGCAAATACGAGCAGAAATAAAACGCGTCTGTCGGCGTTTAATAGTTTTTCAAGCGATTTTTCCGCGTCCATCGCTTAAGCTTTCCCTATTCGCCGCCCAAATAGCCGCGCTCAACGCCGAAGATAATGCGGACGCTCGTCGCGACTATGCCGAGGCTTACGCCCAACAAAATGCCGCGCTTGACGGCCGTGTTTGGCGCGGTCATCAGCCAAAGAGAAAAGTCCGGCAGCTTGTCGCTTATCATTCGGCCTACCGGTATTTGGCCGAGCATCATAACGAGCGCGCTGAAAAGAAGCAGTCCCGCCGAAAACGTTTTGGCTCTGAAGCTGCGATACGCCGCGCTTGCGATGAAAAACGCGAGAACGGAAAACATGGTCGAACCGGCGGGCTTGAATATGTAGTCGTAAATCCACGGCAGCGCGCCCGTCGTTTCTCGCTCCTGAAAAGCCCACATGCCGTCGTTGTAAATTCCGAAGAAAAAAGTAACGCCGAACGAAATCAGCAGCAGCGCGGAATATCCCCAGCCGGAAACGCGGCGCTCTACTTTTTTTAAATGGACGCGGACGAGGGAATACGTCGCCAAAAGCAGCGCGAACGCGGCTACGATGCGGTTCCAGTTGACCAGCTGGGTGTAGGCGCCGGCCGCGCTTCTGTGCGGCGCGAAGTAAAGAGCCGCGCCAAGAACGCCGAAAACAAAAGCCGTTATTAAAGGAAGCGTTCTTTTAAAAAAAACCATTAATGCCTCTTTGTCCGTTCGTTTGCGTTCAATTTATCAGCAAACTTCTCGAATGCAAAATAAAAGTCTTCGGCGAAAGAGCGCGCGTAAAAACAAACGCCGAAACGTACTTAATGTACATTTCGGCGAGGTTGTTCTTTAAACCGGCATTCAGCCTAACAGCTTGGCCGCGGGCGGAACTACGATAAGCGCAGCGGCGCAGAACAACAAATACGACGGAGCGACCGGAAGCAGGAAATAGGCGGAAACAAATAAAGCTCCCAGCATGGCGCATAGCAGCATAAAGGAGAGCAGGGCGCGGCGGTCGTCTTTGAGCGCGCGCGTAAAAGATAAGGCGGCGACGAAAGCGACGAAAGCGTAAACGGAGAGCGGAGAAAAAGGGCGCCCCAGCTTCGACCAAACGAACGCGGAAACTACCAGCAGGCCGAAAAGCCCGACGTTGGCAAAAACGCCGTCGAACGAAAACCCCAGCAGAAATAATACGAGGATGATGACGGCGGAATAGGAGACGTTTATCATTTGAGCGGTCTCCGCCGCTGATTTTACCGAAGGAAGCCCTAAAACGCTCATGCGCGGAGGCTTTTTGCCCGTTTTGCCGGCGTCTGCGGACGCGTTCCACGACGCTAAAATATGGGATTTTAACCGTTTGAACTTTTTAGCGTCTTTAGCCTTCAATCCGGCCGCGAGCTTCGACGCTTCGCCTTCGGCGCAAACGTCGCGCTTGATTTCCTTAATTGTATTCGCCGTCAAATCAACGTAACCTGCGGCTGTTTCGGCGTCCAGCTCTGCAAATCCTTTCACCGTTTTTAAAAGGTCTTCGGTCTTTTGACGAAGTTCGGTTTCCTCAATCTGAAAGAGGGCTTTAAGTTTAAGGCTCATTTCGGGCGTCTGATGCGGAAACGCGAGCGGCATGGACGGCTTTTCGAGCTCGATAATAAGCCTTACGACTCCTTCGCTCCAATCGAATTCGCCATCTATCAGCTTGCGGCAGTCTTCGTATTTCGGCGCGGGCGGCGCGGCGTTATCCTTCGCTCCGACGAGGCTCGCAAAATGCTCGCGCATAATTCCGGCGGCGCCGGATTTTTCGGAGGCTTTTTCAAGGCGCGCTTTGAGCTCTTCCGCCTTCGCCGCGACTTTCCCTTCCCGTCCGGCTTTGGGCTTTACGAGAACTTGAACCATTTTGATTTTCTCGTTTTGCTGCGAGGCTAGCATCTCGAAATCCGGCATTCCGTCGAGATAAAACTTTACGGCGTTGAGGCTTTGAACGCTCGTCGGCGCGTAATTGCCGGCTCCGAGTTTATCTCCCAGCGAAGCGATTATTTCCGAAGCGCTTCTTACGTCCGCGACGTCCGGATCGTCCGCAAAATAGTCGTGCGCGAAAAGCCCCGCCGCAAGCGCGCCCGACTCGGCAATTTCGTCGGATTCGATTACGAAGTGAGTAAAAGCGCTTCCTCCCGTATGAGCGTCGAGCAGAGCGTACGCCTGCCTCCCCTTGTCGTCCTTCAGCAGGTCTTCGGGCGAGCTTTTAAAATCGACTCCCGAAATCAACGAAATTCCAGCGATGCCCAAAGCGATGGCCGCGATTTTTTTTAGCGAAAAAATCGGCCTTGAGAAGTTTTTGAGCGCGGGCATAACGACGTTTTTATCGGCGAACGCTCCGGCAAGCGGAACGAATGCCAGCGCTATGAGGCCTGCGTTCATAACGGCGGAAGCGGGCGCGTCGAGCGAAACGTGGGGCAGGGCGAAAAGAAGAGCGGCCGAAGCGATCATCGAGAGCGAGGCGGAAAGCAGCGACGCCGCGACCGTCCGCGAGCCGCTCGAAAGCGAGCACGCGACCGCAGCAAAGACGGTCATTGCCGCCGGAAGCGCGGTTAAAGACAAAACGTTTTGCGAAAAGCATATTAAAACCCACGCGCCGGTCATTGCGGCGAATGGAATGAAGCCGGTCAGAAAGCCGAGCAGAACGCCCGAATGGAAAGCGAATATCCAGATCGCGAAAATTAGCAGAGCGAATCCGCCTAAAAGCGAGCCGGTTCTGCCGGCGTCCCGCTTGAGTTTTTCGACGACTAAATTTTTTGCGGGCGCGCCGACGGCGTAAACCTTGAAGCCGCCGGAGTTTTTATCTATCAGCTGTTTGATTTTTGAAAAATCGGCGTCTTTGGCGAGCCCGAGCGCGAACATGTAAAGAGTCAAATCTTTTGAAACGACCGCTCCGGGCGCGTTCTCGTCGGCAAGAATGTCTTTCGCCAACTGCCTGCGCTCGACCTCGTTTGAAAAAACCTTTAAAACCAACGGACTTGCGACCATTTCGCCGTTCTCGTCCAACTGCATCCGCGGAATGTTTGCGAGGCTGCGAACGTGTTTCACTCCCAGTTTCGGCGTCTCCATAAGAGCCTTCGTAAGGGAAAAAACGGCTTGAAGCCCTTCCTTTGAAAGCGGCTCCTTGTCTTCCATGACCAAACTCACGGCAACGTCTAAACCGGTGCGCGACATGTGGTCGAAATACTGCGAAACGCCTGGGAACGCTTCGTTTAAAGCCTCGCTTGAGGCCTTTTTAGGAATCGCTGCGCCCGACGCGAAAGCGAAGCCGGCGACAAGCGCCGCCGTAATCAAAACGCGCAAATAAACCGGAATCGAAGCGAAAAACCGGTTCGTCCGACCGTAAAAATCGTCTTTCATATTAAGGCCGTCTCCGTAATTTGTGCCGGGGCTATTTGACGAAGAGAGTCTCTCCATGCGAAGTTACGAACGCGCAGTCCGCGCCGGAATTAACGCGGCGCATAACGAACGGGCTCGTTTTATCCGTATCTTGAGGAGTGGGAGGAGAAATATTCACCTGAGGATTGGTCGCTCCAAGCGAATATCCTTCGATGACGAAATTCATCGTCCCTTCGATCCATTCGCCGTCGGCGCTTTTCTGGCCGTCGTAGTTTTTAACCGACCGCTGAACCATATATCTGTCGCCGAACGGCGTTCCGTTGGCGTTCATAACCGTAACCGTAACGCCGATCTTTCCGTCGTCGTCTTGGTCGTATATGCGCGAATCGGTTTTGTCGGCAGGAACCGAGTCGGTTAGAGGGTTGTCCGCGCGATAACCCCACAACCACACGTGGTTGGCGACCGTAACCTTGCCCGAGCCGTCAATAAACGCGGATATGTCGGGAACGTCTAGACTTTCCGCGGTTTTTTGCGAATACGTCGTCGTCTTCGTCATTATTTCGGTCATTTTAATAGAGCAGGTTTTGCGCGACAGTTTCGTCCCGTCGAGCGTTCCGACGAAAAAGGTCGTTATAGTCATGGGTTTCATCAAACTGCCGTCGCCCAAAACGTCGGTCAGAACTTCCTGAGTTTCTTTTATCGCGTAAGTTTGGCTGCCCGCGGTGTCCCCCAGCTCCGAAAGTTCTGCGGGCTCAGCCTCGTCTGCAATCTCGGTTGCGCCTTTGTCGTAATCGAGGTCGCCTACTATGTCCGCGCCGTCGGTCTCCCAGTTGCAGCCTGACCCGGCCGCCGCAAACGCCGATAATAATATAATTGTACAGAAACGTTTCATCGTCGTATCCTTTTACATGCTCAGTTTGGCTTTCAGATAAAACTCGCTGCGGCCCACCGCTTTCGCGCCGAATTTCTGCTCGCTGCGATACTTTAGCGCGTCCTTGGGCTCGGTGTCGCCGATAAAATAAAGCGCGCCCATTGAAAGCTGAACGCCGTCGGCGGCTTGATAAGTGATTGAAGGGGTAACTATCGCGGAGAGATCGCTGGCGCAGAAAACCGAGGAAAGTCTTATTAAAATAGTATCCTCAGCCAGCTTTATGTCGAGGTTGGGAACGAGGTAATGCTTAATGCCTACGATGTCGTTAATCTCGTCGAAGAAGCCGTAAACGTACTGAAGGTTGGCGTAAAAATGCCTGCCGAAGTTGTAATCCATGCCGACGGTGTATTTTGTATAAGCCTTGCCGCTCATATTTTCGCTTTTTATCGGGTCGGGCAGGCCGAGATCGATGCCGTCGGGAAGCGACATGGCGAAGGTTACTTTTTCCGGGAAAAAAAGCGCCGCTTCGGCGAAAAGCCCCAAATCGAAGAACCAGTCCAGCGAAGCGTTGGTGTCCAGACCGAGCATTTGAATGCGGGGATAATAAACCCATGCGTCGATTGTTTTCTCGTCGTAAGCCTTGGTCGCGACCGGCTGCGGGAAACCCCAGCGTCCGTAATAATAAGACAAGCCGACGTCGTAAGAGCCGAAGTGCAGTTTCGCCCTCGCGGCGAACTGAGCGTTTTTAAGCTCTTTTTCGGGGTCGATTACGTGCGCCGTAACCTTTATGTCTGAACCGGCGGATTGAAAGGCCGAGAGCTTTTTAATGACGTCCTTGTCTTTAATCGGCGGCGCGGCGGAAGTGGAAATTAAACCGAGAATGGAAGAATCGGGAAGTCTTGCAGGCTTGAAGAATGGAACGAAAATCAAGCTGAGCGTAAGCGCATCCGCCGGATACCAATCGAATTTAACCATATTGTTCGGCACTTTCGCCGTGTAATCGAGCGGATCCCATAAATCGCGGCTGTTCACGAGATCGGTCGGATTGAACATATCCGCCGCGCCCCAAGTTACCGTCTGGCGCCCGACCTTAATGTCCAGCGAGTCAAGCAGGAACTTGTGAACCTCGACGAACGCCTCGTTCAATTCCAGCCAGTACGGATCGAGCTTGGCGTGGTCGTTCACTTCGGGAAGCGTTTTATAGTTGCCGAAGCCGAAAAATACGAACTTGGCGGAAACTTTTCCTCTGCTTCTTGAGCTGGGGAACGCTTCAACGTCGAAATTAACCTGATTGCGGTTCCAGTCCCAGCGGTAACCGTCGTCCTTTTCCGCGCCGCGGTTTTTATCAATAATATAACGCAGGTCGGTCTCGGCCCAAAAGGAAAACTTGTATTTGCTTTCAAGCTCGCCGTCTCCGGCGGCAGCCTGCGGCGCAAAAGCGCATATCGAGACGAAAGCAAGAAATAACAACGCGATTTTTGTTTGTTTCATTGTCTTAATCCCACGGAGTCTTAACAGGTTCTTTAATTCGCTTCATATTTTGGTGAACGTAAACCATCGGCAGCCCAAGCATGTCGGAATGCGCGACGATTCCGTCCGCGCCGTACGCGGCTTCGACGTCGAAGGTTCCGTCAAGATAGAACTGCCACGAGTTGGTAATGTAAAAATCTGCCTGATCTGCCTGCCAAACGAACCTTATATCTTTGCGAATCATGCCGTCGCGCATGTACATGTCCCAGCAGTCGAACGGCAGATTGTTGAACGCGACGCCGCCGTTTTCCGGCACGTTTTTGTTCATCCATGGAATCAGATTGCGCATCTGATAAGCCCAAAAGCTCTGCTGCATTCCCACTTCGGGCGCGGCGATAGGACCGCCCATGACCTCGTTGTAAAAACCAAGGCCGTACGGATGGGAAAAAGCTACTCCCGCCGCCGCCGGAGCGCAAAGCGCCGCTATGGAGAGCAGCGCGACCGCTATTCTCTTTTTCGCGGAGGCGAAAGCCGGCGCGAAGACGGACGAAACGACGTCGATGAAATACCTAAAGCCGAACGCCGCGAAAACCGCCAAGAACGGTACGGCGTGCATATAATGTTTGGTGCCGCCGTACTTCGGGGTGCTGGGCAACGTGATTACAATAATCGGCAAAAATAAATTTACAAGTAAAAAAATAAATCTGCCATAATTTGACTCGCGCCAAGCCGCAATTTTCTCATCCGCGTCCGCCGTTTGATCCGATTCCGACCGAAGCCGCGCCCTTGCGCTTTTTGCGGCCGCCGCGTAAACAAAAAGGCCAATAACTGCAAGCAGCAGAAATACCGCCGGAATTGTAAAAGCCCACATTACCCACGGATAGCTTGGCGGATAAGGCGGCGGATCGGTTATGAAATGATTGAAATAAACCGTCTGCCACGCGGGCGGGTGAAGGTGGCGGTTAAGGAACTCGCCGAGCCTCGTCCATGTGTCGCGGTAAAGCCACGGCCACAAAATAAAAAAGGTAATAGGCCCGAGCGCAATCGGCGCGACAATGGGGCGCGCCCACGCGGGCATACGCTCCGCCTTGAATAAATAAAACCAAAAAACGTATCCCGCAAACATGAGCATCGCGAGCAGCAGCATCGCGTTAAAAGGAGCGGCGCGGTCGCCGTAGGCAATCGTCAAAGCCGCGATAAACGCGCCCGCCCCCGCTAATATCAGACCGGTTAAGCGCGCGGCCTTCGAGCAGCCGCTGCGCGAGCGGATGTATGTTAGGCGCCAAACCGACAATATAACCGGCAGTCCAGCCGCCGCGGCGATTATCGCGGCAAAACCTGTTTGGTTGGCGCGGACGTCGCCCCCGAATTGAAAGTAAGCCGTCAAAAGAAGAAGAGACGACCACAACGCCGCAACAATCAGCCGCGCCGCGCCGAAAGCCGCTATTCCGCGCTTAAAATTTTTGCAGCCGCGGACGAAATCCGAGGAAAGGGGAGAAAAAAGCCATACGAATGCGACGACGCCGGGTATGAAAACGCCGCTGTTGCGAATCGCCATGGCGACGCCCCAGCTTACTCCGAACAGCGCGCCTACCCACGGACGCTTGAGGCTTTTCCATAACAAAAGAACGCTCAAAAGCCAGAAAAAAACGTTCGGCATGTCGAAGACGTTTTGATGCGCGTGAAAGAAGACCCGCGGGTCGAGAATGAACACGAGCGACGCGAATACCGCCTCGAAGAAACCGGCGAAGCGCAGCGCGAGAACGAATATCATAAAAACTACGAACGTCGCCAGAATCATGCTTAGCATCCGGTAGCTTGTCGCGTGGTTGAACCAGCCTAGAACGCCGTTGAAAACCGAGTGAGATAAGCCCATCAGAACTTTGCAAAATCCCGGATGCTCGTGGTTGTTGTCCCAGTGGCGCGAAATCGCCGCGTTCGAGAACGCATCGGCCGGCCTTCCCGCAAGCGTCGAATCTTTTAATGTTTTAAACCAGCCGTAGTTGCTGCCGGATGCGTTGAAATAGTATCCTTCGTCCTTTGCAATTCCTATCGCGTCGGCCGTAAAAATTAAAACGGCGAGGTAAATCAAAGCGAGCGCCGCGCCTATACAAAGAGCCTTTCTATTTAAACCGCCGCCGGTTTTATACAATTTTTCTTCGTAAAATTTTTGTTCGAGCATTTATGATTGCGCCTGCGTCAAAGCGTGTAAGCCTGAAATAAAAAGTGCCGCCTGCCGACGTCGGGAGCGCGGACGGAAAAACGGACGTCGTGGGAAAATTCGGGATTTTTTAAGGGGATGACGAAACTTTGCATCTCTTCGCTGTTGGGCTGTTTTATCGTGTAATAAAGCTGCCCGTCTATGTAAACGTCCAAATAAACAGGCGAGCCTTCCTTCAAGGACGGCGAAAAGAAAGAAAGCGCCGTATTAATTAATAGGTTTTTTCCGGTTTTTACGTCGAAAAATTGAATTTCAAGAGAATCTTCGACCGGATGAGCCCATATCATTTTACGCTTGGACAAACCAGCGAAACGGTAAATCTGCCCTACGTAGTTCCATTCGTTTGCCGAGCACATGAACCGCTTGTTAATCGCCGCGCCGCAGCTTGTTTTATGTCCCTGCTTCAGCATGTAAACCTCGGCTTGGTTTATATCCTCCACAAAATCGAAGCGCGGCTTGTTTTCCTCTGCGATTTCAAACAAATAGGTTGAGACGTTTCCGAATTTTCTATTCTGTAAAAGTTTGTTCCCTTTCTCGGCGTATTTCTTCGCGCCTTCGTCGAAGCGGCCGAAAATCGAAACGACCCAAAGCCTGTCGGTATAGGAATATATTTCTTTTTCAGGGTATTGCGTAAGAAGACGGCGGGTTCCCTTCATGGCTCCGTCCGCTTGAAACGCCCAGTAAGGGGTTATAGCGACGAAATCGGACTGTTTGTATTCCGCCTTTATATGCTTTGCCGCCGCTTTGAAGTCGTCGTCCAAAGGGACGTCCGCCCGCAGATTAATCCAAAAATATATGGAATACGCGCACGCCGCCAAAACCGAGGCCGCGACGGCGAGGGAGAACGGCCTTTTAAAGGCGTTCAAGTTAAGCTTTGATTTCATAACCGCATGGACGCTTTAATCTTGGCGTTAAAACAAAACCTCTACGCCCGCGCCGAACTGCCAGTTATCGACGCTGTCGTATTTGCCGCTGGTCGGATTGAAGTTCCACGAGCGGGTAAACTGAGCCATTATTACAGCCATGCTGTAATGGAATTTCGCCTGAGCGACGAGCAGAGAACGCTCGTCGAACTTGAAGACGTCGCCCCAGTCCTCGAAATTGCTCTTGTAATACCAAGCCGAGAATTCAATCGTCTCCAAAGCCGGAACGTCGAGGAACATGATGAAATTGGTGTTGTTTTTGCCTTGGTAGTCTTCCAGCACGGCGCCGACGCGGAACAGCTTGAGCGTTTTAAGGAAGAAGAACGACAATCCGGCGTAGTAACCGTTTTTAGCGTCCATGCCGTCTATCGCTTCCGCCTTGGTTTGAGGATAAACAAACGTAATTTTGTCGTTTGGCGCGGCCTCGGTCGTAGTCCACGTTTTTGTTTTCAGCTTCTTCGGGCTGGGAAATACGAAACGCTGCGCCTCGTAGAAAGTGTCGAAATACATCGGAATGTAATCGTCGCCGAAGTAGCGGTACTCTAGCCGGGTGTTGATGGTTACGACGAATTTGAAATCGGTAAGCACGCCCAGGTGCATACCGGAGCCGTGCGTCGCGATAGTGTTGACGTCGAGGAACGGAGTAACCGAGAGCCAGTCGTTGTTTACCGCCTTGAACTCGAAATCGAAGCCGAATACGGTGAGAGCCTTGTTTTTATCGGACGCCGGGTTGTTGGCGTCGGTGGAGTCGATGGCTTCGCTGTAAATAATATTTCCGCTAGAGTCTTTCTGGATTACGTCCTTGCCGGTAGAATCTTTGGTGGTGTATGGAAGGAACGTAAGCTCCTTGGGCGCGACCGCGTCGGAAACGACCGTGCAGCCCATCGCAAAGTTGTTTAAATAGCTGTTCTCGTCGAGAAAAAAACCGATAGGTTTCGCGTAGATGCGACCGCCTACAAGATACGGCTTGCCGAGAAAATTGTTCGTCAACAGCTCTATTCCGCCGCGTTTAGGCCAATACAGGTCGAGTTCGAGACCGGGCTTGTAGTGCGCCAAATCGGCGTTGTTGTAATACTGGCTTACAATGGTTCCGTGGCCGATGCTTACGCCTTGCAAATCGCCCGCCAAGGCGTAAACGTAATTGTCTTCGCAAAATTTGCAGCCGTAACGGACGTACCGCAGTATGCGCAGATAGTCGGGAACTTCGTCCCATTCTTCTTTGCGGAACGGCATGTACCACTTGCGGTCGTTCTTCGGGTCGGCGTCGTAAACCTGAAAGTGCAGCGGAAGCGACAAGCCGATGCCGACTATGTTTTTAGGGCCGAGCTGCAACTCGGTTGAGAGAGCCAAATCGAGGTACCAATCCTCGCGCCATTTGCTCGCCATAATAAGCGCGCCGAAACTGCTTTTCTTTTCGCCCGACATTCCGGGTATCATCTCTTCGGGCGAATTGGGAAGACCGGCGGCCAAAGCGGCCGAAAAATATAAAACCGACGCAGCCGCTATTGCCCACAACAGAAAAATCTTTTTAGCCATATCAAGCCTCTTTCTTTTTGCTCTGGCAATCAAATTTATGAACGTATAACATATTATAGATAAGGTATCAAAAAAATTTAGCCTGACGCGGAGGACGAAGGCGACGCTTATCCGCCCCTTTGCTTTGGAAAAAAACGCGCATAAATATATTTAATTCCGTTGTTTTCCTTTTAATAAACCCGCCTGGCGCGCCCTTCCAATAAATAGACCTTCGGCATAAAACCGAAAACGTTTCAAGGCCAAGCCGGATAGCCGGACGGGGTAAAAAATTTATATTTTGTTTTTTTAAGAAATTGTATAATAATTGAAAAGATAAAAGTTGACCAATTATTGTTCTTTAACGGACGAAGCAGGGATTCACGAAGTATTCGTTTGCTTGAAAATTACGGCGCAATGAGTCAGGAGCTTGTTTACAAGGTCGCGGAAAGGACGCACGTCGGGAAGGTAAGAAAGAAAAATCAAGACGACGTTTGGCACGGCCAGACGCCGATTGGTTTTTTTTACGTGGTAGCCGACGGCATGGGAGGACATCAGGGAGGCGAAATAGCCAGCAACCTCGTCGTCAACCTGTTGATGCAGCGCTGCGCGCGCTCCGATCCCAACTCCGATCCAATTGCCATTATCAAAGATTCGCTCTTCCGCGCAAACATAGAAATTTTTAAAAAGGGCGCGCTGAACCCGGAGCTTTACGGCATGGGCAGCACCGCCGTGGCCGTGCTGATAAAAGACGGCAAGGCTTACGTCGCGCACGTAGGAGACAGCCGCATCTATCTTTACCGCGCCGGAGCTCTGCACAGGCTCACCATCGACCACACGCTCGTTCAGATGTTGATTGAAAGCGGCATTATGAACGAAGAAGAGGCGAAAAACCATCCGCGGTCGCACATTCTTAACAGCGCGGTAGGCTGTCATCCAGACGCTCTGGTCGATATACTGCCGGAGGCGGTAAAGCTGCAAGGCGGAGACGTAATAATGCTGTGCACGGACGGACTTCACGGCCTCGTCTCCGACGTCCACATCGAGCGCGTTCTCGCCCGCGAAACGACGCCCGACGTTATGGCCAGCGACCTTATAGATATGGCCTTGTCCGCAGGCGGAACCGACAACGTAACCGTGCAGGTTATAAAGGTAATCGGCCCAAAGGAAGACCCGCTGCCCGTCCCTGTTCCCAAGCACGCGCCGCCGCCGCGCGACGACATAGAGAACACAAAAAAAATTATCCTCAATATGCAGGACAACAAACGCAAGGAGGGGCCGCCCGTTTGGATGATAATAGCCATCGGCACGGTAATAGGCCTGCTCGTCTGTCTCATCATGTTTTATATCCTCTGGATAGCTTTCGTTTGAAAGCCATGAACGACGCCGGCGTCAGAGCCGCTTTTCAGGCGCGCAACGCGGCGCGAATTCAGAAAATTCAAGCCGCTGCTCAAACTCTCCTCGACGGTTACGCCCGAAAGAACGACATTCTTTTTGCAATCGGCGCGCTCGCGAATAAGGAGCATCCGTTCGAGTTCGATTTGGGGTTCGCCCTTGGCGAAGGAGGGGACGAAACGTTTGAAATCGGCTTCAATCCGCGCGTCGCGCTGACGAGCGCGTTTCATAAATCGGTTAAAGCGGTTTTTTCGGCGCAGGGTTTCGATTTGCGCCCCCTTGCCGCCTTCATGGACGCGGTTCCATTTTATCGCGTCTCGCCTACTATGGGCGCCGAATGGCCTAAAAACGGAGGCGCGCCCAAACTTACGTTTTTAATGGAGGACGCCAAAAGACTTATGAGCTCCAACGTAAGGCGCGAGGCTCTAAAGCGGCTTTGCGCTATGCTGGGCGGACGGGCTGAGGAGATTTTCAGCGAGTTTAACGCCGCCGATTTGGACATGATTGCGGCCGATTTTTCAGCCGACCGCATGATCGGACTGCGTTTTTTTAAAGACTATTCGCGCCGTTTTGCTCCATTCGCGCAAATGAGCGCCGAGGCGGCCGGGAGCCTGGAGCTCTTCGAGTCGCTTTTGCCGCAAAGAATGCACGGAGACGGGCTTATTTATTACAAGAAATACGAGCCGCAAACCGGCGACGCGACGGGCTTTAAAGTTTATTACACGCCGCCGCCCGGCGCGCCGGAAGAATTCGGCGACGAGATTTTAAGCCGGATTGTAAAAAATTTTTCGCTGGAAGGCTCGAAGGAATGGAAACTGGCCGGACGGGCGCGGCGCGTCTGCGCGGCAAACGGACTTGAAACGCGGCCGGTTTGTCTTTCAATCGCTTTTGGCGCCCCCGCCGGCGGGACGCTTCGAATGAAATATTCGGCGGTTTATTTCGCGGTCGGAGGAATTCCCGATGAGTTCGGAGTTTAAAACGCCGGCGCCCGGAACGGGGCATGCCCTTGTCCGCCTAATTCTGACCGAGCAGTGCAACCTGCGATGCAAATATTGTTACGCCTCAAAGCGCGACGTTTACATGAGCCCGCAAACCGCGGCGGCGGCCTTAGACGCGGTAAAAAGCGCGGCGCGAAGCCGCGGACGCGCGGACGTAGAAATAACGGGCGGAGAGCCGCTGCTGGCGCGCGAAGTTCTTTTGACGGTATTCGACGCTCTTAAGCGCATGGCGGACGACCCCGGACTTGCGGGGAAACTAGGCGGAATAACGGTCGTTACCAACGCGACTCTGATGGATGAGAGTCTGGCGAAATTGTTTGCGGAGTCGAAAACATCGCTGCGCGTAAGCCTAGACGGCTCAGAAGAGACGCACGATTCTCGGCGCGCCGCCCTTAACGAATCCGCGGGAGGATGGGCGAGAACGATGAAGGGAATCGAACTGGCGCTAGCGGCGGGAGCGGACGTAAGCGTCAACATGGTAGTATCCCCTCATACCGCGCGCAGCGTCGAGGACGACTTCTTTTGCGCCTACGACGCGGCAAAGCGGGGCTTTGTAAAAATTTCTCCGCAAATCGGGGTTTTATGGAGCTCCTCGCAGCTTGAAACTCTCGCCGCAGGTCTCGCGGAAATCCGCTCTCTCGTTTTTGCCTGCGAAAAATATTTTATTAATAAAACGTGGATTGACGAGCTTTCGCACGCGCTAGTTCACTGCGATTACGCGGCTGGAGAGCCTTCCGCGGACGGCTCCGCGGCGGTTTCGATAGACCCAGCGGGCGTGATTTACCGCGACGAGTTCGAGGACTCGACCCGCGCCTTGCTTGTCGCGGGCGGGCTTGCTTCATTCGCCGGATTCGACGAGCTGAACCTTTCAGGCCCCGGCTCGATGCGCCTTGTTTACGAGCGCGGACTGCGCCCCAAGAAAGTTCTCGATTCCCAGCGCGAGGCTTACGGCTTGATGCGCTCGCATTACGAGGCGCTTCTCGCGCGCCTCAAGCCCCGCTGCGACGCGGCGGACGCAGACGCGTCCAACGGAATGAGCGACTCGGAAGCGGCCGCGCTGCTGCATCCGCTTAAAGCCGGGCGGCAGCGTATCGCCGGTTTTACGCTCGCGCTCGTCCGCGGCGAGAAGAACGGCGCGTCTTACGTTTTCGAGTCAAGTTCAGGCGAGATTATTAACGTCGCCCTGCTGCCTTCGTCCAACGCGTACGAGCCGTACGCTCTTTCCCGCGATTACGCGATTGTGGTAAAATGCGACTCTCCAACGCTTGATACATCCGCGCAAGCCAAAGCTCTTCTTGACGCCGTTAGAAAACTTATAATGAAAAACGGACGCTGATTTAAAGTAACTATGCGTTTATCTTTGCGCAATCGCTTGCAAACGCGGCTGATTTGATATATAGACAATTTACATACGAATATCAGCTATTAGCAGAATATTTTAGCGAGCAAACGTGGCATTCTCTAAATCAAGGAGGTAATTATGAGGAACGTTTACGTAGTATCCGGCGGCGTAAGCAAGTTCGCAAAAGCCCGCCACGACAAGACTTTCGAAGGTCTCGTCAAAGAAGCGACGGATCAGGTCATCGAAGACGTCGGTCTCGATTATCCGCGCTTCATCGAACTTACCGACATGAGCGTCGCGAGCTATTTCTCCGACCACTTCCTCCGCCAATTGAAGGCGGGCGTTATGCCGCACGGCTACGTAGGGCTTTGTCCCAAGCCGACCGTCCGCATTGAAGGCGGCGGAGCCACCGGCGGTCTGGGCATACAGGAAGGCTGGAAATCAGTGGCCAGCGGCCTGCACGATATAGTGCTGGTCTTCGGCTTCGAGACGATGAGCTCGGTTCTCACTTGGAAAGGAAACGAATTTATCGCTCTCGCCAGCGACGTTTCTTTCGACTTTCCGGTCGGCGGCTTCTACACCGGCTACTACGCGATGATGGTCGCCCGCCACATGAAAGAGTTCGGCACGACCAACGAACAGATGGCGCACGTTTCGGTAAAGAACCACATTAACGCCAAGTACAACCCGTACGCTCAGGCCGGCTTTGATTTGACGGTTAAAGACGTAATCGACTCGCCGATAGTTTCGTGGCCGCTTCACAGATTGGACATCTGCCAAATGTCCGACGGCGCCGCGGCGATGATTCTCGCCAGCGAAGAAGGGTTGAAAAAGATTGAAAAGGCCGGCGGCAAACTTAACGACCTGGTAAAAATAATCGGCATCGGAAGAGGCTCCGACCAGATGCGCATGGCCGACCGCCCCCACTGGGACGTAATGCTTCTTCCCAACGAGAAGCCGTCCGATTACGTCGGCAAAAAATTCGTCGGCGGCAAATTGAATTATCCGGGAGTTCACAGCTTCCGCGCCGGGCGTTACGCGAGCCTTAAGGCATACGAAATGGCGGGAATCAAAGACCCGACGAAAGAGCTCGACTTTGTGGAGCTTCACGACGCCTACACTTCCAGCGAAATTCAAACTTACGAAGACATGGGTCTTTGCAAATACGGCGAGGGCGGCGAGTTTGCGGCCAGCGGCAAGGCTTTCATGCCCGGCGTCGATTACGGCCTAAAACCCAAGAGCAAAACGGTCGTCCCGGTCAACCCGTCGGGCGGTCTTATCGGTTTCGGTCATCCGGTCGGAGCCACCGGCATCATGCAGGGCGTTATGGCTTTGTGGCAGCTGCAGGGGCGCATTAAAGACAAGTTCGGCAACGACAAACTGCAGGTCAAAAAGGCGCGCAGAGGCGTAATCCACAGCCACGCGGGCACCGGAACCTACGTAACCGTTACGATTATGGAAAGAGAGGGATAACATGAGCGATAAAAAAGGACTTCCCACCACAATAGGCGGCACCGTCATTTATAACGTCCCCTTCCCGACCCAGCTTTCGGGCGAAGAGCTTAACAAGGCGCTCAAGTCGATGAGCCCGATCGTAATGAAAATGCCGTACAGCATGGATTACATCCACAGCTACGCGCAGGATTCTCCGTGGTTCGCGGCCATAGCCAACAAGAAACTTCTCGGAACCAAATGCCCTAAATGCGGGCTTTCCCATCCGAATCCCAGATTGGCCTGCTACCGCTGCGGCGCCGAGATGGAATGGTTCGAGCTGCCCGAAGAGTGCCATCTGCACACGTTTACGGTCTGCTATTTCGGCTCCGAGTCTTTTATGGACGAAACGCCGTACATACTCGGTTTAGTCGAATGGCCGGGCGTAGATACTCTTATGCTTACCCGCATAACCGGCGTGGACCCGCTCAAGCCTTCGCTCGACTGGATTGGAATGAAACTTGAGCCGAAGTTCAAGTGGCTGTCCGAATTCAAACCGACGGACGTTTCATTCTCTCCGGCCAAGACGCAGGCCGTCAAACCGAAACCCAAAGCGGAAAAGACCGTTAAGGAAGCGAAGCCGAAGAAAAAGTAACAAAGAGCCTAGTCTCGCAGACATTTTAACGCTAATGTATATTCTTTGATAAACCGCTCGGGACCGACGATTAAAAGTCCGAAAGTCCCGGGCGTTTTGCGAAGGGATTGAAAGATACTAGCTCGGCTCGTAAGCGCCGAGTAAATATTACCCGCCGCTCACGAGGCGGGCTGCTTCCTTTCGCCTTTTAAAGGCTTTAAAAGGGAAAGGAATTAATTTAATAAAACTATAGCCAAAGGAGCCGGAAATGGATTACAGTCTGGACTTCGGATTGAAGGAAGAGCACGTAATTTTACGCAAAAGCGTGCGCGATTTCGCCGAAAGCGAAATTAAACCCGTCATGCGCGAGCTCGACCGCAAGGAAGAGTTTTCAGTCGAGCTGACCAAGAAAATGGGAAAGATGGGACTGTTCGGAATAGTCGTCTCGCCGCAGTACGGAGGACAGGGGATGGACTATCTCTCGTACGTCATCGCGGTGGAGGAAATCGCCCGCGTCAACGGCTCGCAGGCCGCAACGGTGGCCGCCGCCAATTCGCTGGGCATCGGGCCGCTGTATTACTTCGGAAGCGAAGAGCAGAAACAAAAATATTTGCCCAAACTGTGCAGCGGCGAATGGCTGTGGGGCTTCGGCCTTACGGAGCCGGAAGCGGGCAGCGACGCCGGAGCGAGCAAGACGACAGCCGAGCTGAAAGACGGAAAATGGATTATCAACGGCAGCAAGATATTCATCACCAACGCGAGCAACCCGATGACGCTGGGAGTTACCGCGCAGGCGGTTTCAGGCAAAATCGACGGACGCAAGGAAATTAGCTGCATCATAGTGGACGCCGGAACCAAAGGATTCGAGGCTCGCTCGATGCACAATAAAATGACGTGGCGCGCGTCCAACACGGCGGAGCTTTACTTTACCGACTGCGAAGTTCCGGCTGAAAACATTTTGGGCAAGCGCGGCGACGGCTTCAAGCAGATGCTCTCGACGCTCGACCGCGGAAGACTGGCGATCGCCGCGATGGGACTAGGCGGAGCGCAGGGAGCGTTCGAGGCGGCCGTTCAATACGCCGGAGAGCGCTCGCAGTTCGGCAAAAAGCTGGGCGAATTCCAAAACACGCAATTCAAGCTCGCCGAAATCGGAACGGAAATCGAAGCCGCGAGGGGACTGCTTTATAAGGCGTGCAAGTTGAAAGACGAGGAGAAGCCGTTTGCAAAGCAGGCGGCGATGGCAAAATACTACTGTTCGGAGGTTATGAAGCGAGCCGCGGATTTCTGCGTGCAGATTCACGGCGGCTACGGCCTTATGGAAGAATATCCGGCCGCTTTATTTTATCGCGACCAGCACCTTCTTGAAATCGGCGAAGGAACGAGCGAAGTTCAGAAGATCGTAATTTCGAGACATATTTTAGGAAATAAATAATCCGTCGGCGTCAGATTAAAAAAAGCAAAAAAAGGTTCTTCCATATCGGAAGAGCCTTTTTTATTTGGCCGATTTAACTATGCGGTAAGCGTACAACCCAGCGTTAGTTCCAATGAACGCGACGCGACCGGTCGCGTCGAAAGCCGCCGAATACGCGCTTTCCTTGGCGTCCATACCGCCCGTCTGCAAAGCGTAAACGTATCCGTAAAATATTGAATAGTAGTAAAGCCTGTTGGCGGAAGGGTCGGTTATAAGGCAGGCGTCGCCGAACGAACTCGCCGAAACTCTAAAAGGCCGCCTGAAAACCGCGAGCATCGCCGGAGAAACCGTTTTAACGAAGTCGTCGGGATTGGAGCGCGGATTTCCCGCGACGATTGTAAGGCGCGCGTCCTCGTAAACCAAAAGCCGCAGCATTCTGCCGTCGGCCTCGGCAATATAAAGACGCATGTCGCCGCCGTTCATTTTGTAAAGCGAAATCCCGGCGGGCGAGGAAAGGGACGCTTTATCGGCAGAGGCCGTAAAGTCGTCCAACGCGTTTACGCCGCTTCCGGCCGTCGGCTTCAGCTTATACGTAGTTAAATCGGCCTCGTAAACCGTATGGTTTTGCGCGTCCGCCATAAAAAGCGTTGATTTATCTGCGAATTCCAAATCGACGACTCCGCGCGCGGAGAAAATTCTTGTAGCGTATTCGCCCGTAAGCGCGAATTGAACCGCCCTCGCCTTGCCGTTTTCAATTATGATGATTCGATCGTTCTTCCTGTCCGCAATCGCGGCCAAATCGAGACTTCCGCCGTAAGCGGCGGCTGCGGAAGGCGCGTTGAGGCGCAGCTCCGCCGGCGTCTCGGACATAGTCTCGCCGGCTTCGCCGCATTTTCCCGCGAATTCCGTCGTTGAATTATCAGCGGCCGACCAAATGAAAACGCACGCGCCGTTCTGGTCGGTTACAAGAGCTTCGAGCCCTTTTCCCGCGACCGTGGAAATGTTTTGAAGTTTAACAAACGAGCCTTTGCGCGCCAAATGGGATTGCATTTCGAGAGCGGGAGCTTCGGGTATAGACTCCGCCTGAGACATACTATATATAGATATAATGACGATTGATAAGAATATTAATACTACGATCGGCGCCGATTGGAATTTCCCTTTCGCGTCCTTAGATATGCGAAACGTCATATTCCCTGCCATTTTTGGACGGAAGGCGAACTTTTTATTCTTCCTTGCTTCCCATATAGGCCAGCAGCAGTTTGCTTGCGCGCTCGCAGTCCTCGATGTTTCTATCGACCAGAACTCTGAAGTAGTTAAACGCCGCGACCGCCGGAATGGCGACCAGCAAGCCTATCGCCGTGGCGACTAGCGCCTCGGAGATGCCGGCCATAACGACGCTGGGACCTTCGTTTCCCTTGAACGCCAAATCATGGAAGGCGCGTATGATGCCCAGAACGGTGCCAAGCAAGCCGACGAACGGAGCGTTCGAGCCGACCGAGCCCAAAAACGGCAGCAGTCGCATAAGGTTCTGCCTTTGCGCGGTAATCTGAGCGGTCATAACTTCCTCGGCGACCTGCGTCCCCTGCTTGGCGTTGGCAAGCCCCTCCTTCACCACGGTCGCCACGCTTCCTTTATTCTTTTCCAGCGCTTTAGCCGCGCCGTCCCAGTCTTTTTTCCCTAAAAAACCGGAAATTAAAGCGAAAATCTCGTCAAGGTTTGACCTAGCCATTGCCACTCGAATTGCGCGTTCAACCATTATCGCAATCGAGATTACGCTTAAAATCACAAGCAGCCATAATATCCACTCGCTGCCGAGCAGCGCGAATTGCTTTAACATTTCCTGCATATAATTCCTCCGTTGAGAAAATTAGACGTACGGCTGCGCGTAAAGCGCGGCTCTACGGATTTATTTCCAACGCCGCAGCCGCCGGGATCAGCGCGTTGCGGACGATGTCGATTAATTGGTCCAGCTCGATTCCTAGTTCCCGCGCGCCTTGAATTATATCCTCGCGGTTGACGGCTCTTGCGAAAGCCTTGTCCTTCATCCGCTTTTTCACCGACTTGATTTCCATAGCCGAAAGAGACTTATCGGGGCGCACAAGCGCGCAGGCGATAACGAACCCGGCAAGCTCGTCCACCGCGAACAGCGACTTCTCAAGATTCGTCTCGCGCGCAGTTCCGGTGTAAGGCGCGTGCCCCATTACCGCTTTTATGAAAAAATCGGGATAACCGTTTTCCGCTAAAATCTTCGCGCCGGCGTACGGGTGCTCTTCCGCGGTTGGGTGCGTTTGGAAATCGACGTCGTGCAAAAGCCCGACGACGCCGTAAAGCTCCTCGTCCTCGTTAAAATGCCGCGCCATGCCGCGCATCGCCGCTTCAACGGAAAGAGAATGCTTAATCAGCCTCGGCTCGGAGTTGAGGCTCGAATAAAGCTTCCACGCCTCTTCTCTATTTGGACGCCATTCCATCTTTTATCTCCTCGGTATTGTTCCGCCGCTCTTGCGCCGCGGCGATTTTCGCTTTTGCCAGCCCGACGTTCGGGTTAAGTATTGATATTAGAGCCGGCAGATAAACCAATACGCCCGCGATTGCGAAAATCATGCCTATCGCTATCAACACGCCGAAGTGCCGTATCGGCGGGAAGTCGCTTAAATAAAATATCGCGAAGCCGACCGCGATGATAAAGTTGGTCGAAGCAATCGCCCTGCCGGTAATGGTCAGGTTGAAATGCCCGGCCTCGCGGAAAGGCAACCCTAATTCCCGCCCCTGACGCGTATGATATAGGAAGTGAATAGTGTTGTCTATCTCAATGCCGAGCAAAACCGACGCAATTAATATTGTAGCGGTGTTTAGTTTTATTCCCGTTAAAAACATAAAGGCGAACATAAGGGCGATGCCGAACAGGTTTTGCAGCAGCGAAATCATCGTAACCGACATAGACCAGAAGGTAATGAACACCAGCGCGCCGACTCCGATTACCGTAATAAAAAGGCTCTCGGTAAGAGTCGCGGCTAGGTATGCGGTGATGCCGGTAAGCATCTCAGTCTGTCCGGTGAAAATGAGTTTAGCCCCCTGCGGCGCCGGTTTGGCCGCGACCAGCTCGTCGTAGACTTTTCTCACGCCGTCTATAATTTTATTGAAGCCGATATAATCGACCGTGTCGCAGATGATAGTAAAGCGGGCGCGCCTGCCGTCCGGCGTCAAATAGGCGTTGTACTCCTGCGCGTAGGTGTTTTTAAGTATGTTGGCGTAAAAAAGAACGTCTTCGGTTTTTTCCGGAAAGGCGAAGGTTCCCCACATCATCCCTTTGGCTTCCTTCAACAATTCGGGAACGCCTACGACCGCGCGGACGCCGGGAACGTTTTCAATCGTTTTCTGCGCTTCCACAAGCCATAAAACCGCTTTGGGATCGGAGAACGCGCCTTCGGACGAGCCGTCAAACGCAAGCTCTATCGTGGCGGCGCCCGACATGTTCTTCTCAAACCACTTTATTTCCTCTTTCGCCGGATGTTTCTCGTCGAGATAATTAATCGGGTTCGTTTCGTATTTCATAAAAAATATCGTAGATCCGCCCGCCAAAATAGCGGCCGTGCAAACGGCGAAAACAGTCCATCTGCGATTGATCGTCCAATCGAAGACGCGGTGAACGACGCGCTCGGCGACGGGCATTTTATTGCCGCGAAACTCTTTCGGCTCCGGCGGCTTGGGGAAGAACAGCGAAATAAGAACCGGAAACAACGTGAAATGACAGACGATTCCGACTAGCATTCCGTAGGCGATAAACAGTCCGAACTCGCCTATGCTCGGAACGTCGGAGAAAGAAAGACTCCCGAACCCGACCATTACCGTCGCGACCGAAATAACCGTCGCGGTGAACTTCAGAGCCATAACGCGCTCAAGGCGTTCGTTCGTCGTTTCCGGCTTGTCGTGCGGGTTGAAGAAGACGTTTCTGAAATGAATTTCGCCCGCGAGCAAAATTATGAAAAGCGTAACAGGCAGCGCGGTTGTTAAAAGAGACATCGGAATGTTTAAAAAGGCCATCATAGCGACGGCGGCGGCGGCGGCGGTGCCGACAGACAACAGAGCCGCAATGGTAGCCATTACGCTGCTGTATATGAAGATGGACGTAAGAATAGTGAAGACGAAGAAGACCGGGAAAAAGCGGTAGCCGACTTCCGAGGCGGAGTTGTCCATGGTGAAATTTACAAACGGCTGACCGACGAGGTGGAACTTTGCGTTCGAAAACGCAGGCTCTTTTTTCGCCCGCTCCACCGTTTTCAGTATTGCGGGAACAACCGTTTTACGGGCGTTCGTTTTATCCTGCAATATCGGAACGATAACCGACAGAGCGGTTCCGTCCTTGTTCGTCAAGCCGGTCTTCAGGTTCAGCGGATCTGCCAGCCAAAGCGCTTTAAGGCGCGCCATATCCGCCGACTCAAGCGGTCCCAGCTTGGCGGCGCGGCGGTATTTAGTCAGCAGCGACGTCGGCGCGGCGGTTGAAGGAATTTGGGAGAGGCTTTCTTCCAATCTCTCTATTCCTTTAAGAAATTCCTTGTCGTATATTCCGTCGGGACGCTCTACGCTTATAAGCGCAAGCTCGTCGGAACCGAACCATTCTAAGAACTTCGCGTACTGCTGCAAGCGCGGGTCGGACGGTTTGACCAGCCGCTCGACCTGATTGTTGACTTCAATCTTGAAGATGTAAAAAAGATTAAAAGCCCAGAATGCGGCGAAAATTATCAGCACGGCGGCGCGATGTTTCAACACCCAGCGCGTAAAGAGCGTTACTTTTTCGAGCGACATATAAATACTCCTGCTCGCAAGCGTCTTATTGTCGTGGCCGTTGCGGACGTCTCGCAAAAAGCGCGTCCGCGCAAAAAAAAGACGGAAGCCTTATTCCGTAAAATTTCAGCCGACAAAAATTAGCGCTATATTAGAATGTAGTCAATAGCGAATAACGACGCTTGTTATTTGTTATTTTTCACAAATTTCAAAAAATAATAATATCGTTCGTCGGTTTGACTCGCCCCGTCCACGGTTTGCGAAAAAAAAGCAGGAATCTTACGTTAAATTAAACAACCGGCTAAGAGAGCAGGCGCGAAATGGCGATGCCGACGCTTACGCTTGCGTTGAGCGAGGATACGCGCCCCCTCATTGGTATAGACATAATACGGTCGCAGTTTTCGGCGACGAGTCTGCGTATTCCTTTGCCTTCGCTGCCTACGACCAAAACGACGTCCGGCGCGTCGAGCTTGTCGTAGGCCGAAAGGTCGCCGTCCATGTCTAGGCCGACCACCATCCAGCCGCGTTTTTTAGCCCTGTCCAGCGCGTTAGACAAGTTGACGACCTGAGCAATCGGCAGATGCTCCACCGCCCCCGCGCTCGTTTTGCATACCGCGTGCGTAACTTCTACGCTGCGGCGCGACATTATAACTACTCCTACGCCTCCCAGCGCTTCCATCGAGCGCGCCATGGCGCCGAAATTCTGCGGATCGGTAATCTCGTCGCACGCCAAAATAAGCCTGCGCGGAACGCCCGGTTTGGCTTTCGTCTCTAAAAGCGTTTCAAGGGTAACGTAAGGAAAATCATTCGCCTTGGCGACTATCCCCTGATGCGCGCCTTCTTTAGTAATGCTGTCGAGTATTTTGCGGGAAACCGTTTCGACGTTTATGCCGTTGTTTATAGCTAAGTCGGTAAGCTCCATTATAGCCTGACTGCGGGCGTCCTCAAGCTGAAGCAGTTTAATCACTCTGTCGGGATAGCTTAAAAGCTCCGCTACCGGTCTTATTCCGTAAACAATCCGCGCCATCTGCCTCTCCTTGTTAAGGCGTTAATTCTACGGCGCATGCGCCGCCTTAGCGGCAAACTACCGCATCGCCGGACTTTTAGCAATTAATTTTAAGCGCGGCGGAAATAACGACGGTTTGAAATTGAGGATTGTCCGCCGTCCCGCCTGCGGCTCAGCCTGTTTCGCATAAAAGGGGCGGCGCATTCCTGAGGAGACCCAAGGCGGTCAAGAAAGATGAGGAAACTTCGTTGAATTCAATCTCGCAACTAACGCGCCGTCCTGCATAACCGCTTGTAAACATTGCAGAATTAGACGACTAACAAACGTCTTCGCTAGAATGAGACAAAACCGGCTGCAGGTCGGCGCTCTTCTATCCTTAGGCGCTAATTGCTGTTGACAACTTCCCTCATCTGAATATGTTTGTAGATGCCGCCTTTTGCGCGGCCTTTTAAGTATTTGTTATTTTTATTTTTTGTTCCTTCACGGAGATGAACATGGCGGAGAAAAAGCAGGAGAAGAAGACCGGCACCATGCTCGTAAAGAGCGGCCACGCCGAAATGCTCAAAGGCGGAGTAATTATGGACGTTACCAACGCGGATCAGGCGAAAATCGCCGAAGACGCGGGCGCCTGCGCCGTTATGGCGCTCGAGCGCGTGCCGGCGGACATCCGCGCCCAAGGCGGCGTCGCGCGCATGAGCGACCCCGAAATCATAACGAAAATCATAGAAAGCGTCTCCATCCCCGTCATGGCAAAGGCTCGCATCGGCCACTTCGTAGAGGCGCAGATACTCGAAGCCCTCGGCATCGACTACATCGACGAATCCGAAGTGTTGACCCCGGCCGACGACCGCTACCACATTAATAAATGGGACTTCACCGTTCCGTTCGTCTGCGGCTGCCGCAATCTGGGCGAGGCTTTACGCAGAATCGGCGAAGGCGCCGCGATGGTTCGCACGAAGGGCGAAGCCGGAACCGGCAACGTAATAGAAGCCGTGCGCCACGCCCGCGAAGTTTTGGACGGCATTCGCAAGCTGCAACACACCCCCGCCGAAGAGCTTATGACCGCGGCGAAAGAGCTCGGCGCTCCGTATGAACTGGTTAAATGGGTTCGCGACAACGGCAGGCTGCCGGTGGTGAATTTCGCGGCGGGCGGCGTCGCCACTCCGGCGGACGCGGCGATGATGATGCAGCTGGGCCTCGACGGCGTGTTCGTCGGCAGCGGCATTTTTAAAAGCGGAAACCCGGCAAAGCGCGCCAAGGCGATAGTTCAGGCAGTAACGCATTATAAAGACGCCAAGCTATTAGCCCAGATTTCGCGCAATCTGGGAGAGGCGATGGTCGGCATAAATCTCGATACGCTGGAAGACAAAGACCGTCTTGCCGAGAGAGGCTGGTAGTAATCGCGCGCCGGACGCGGCGCAACCCCTCGATGCTTTTGCTTTGCAATCGATCGCGGAGTACGGCGGTACGGCGTTTTGCGACTTTGCGCTTAACGCGTAAATTTTGATTTTTCCATTCGTCCCTAGCGTTTTGCCGAAAGCAAAACGTATCTAGAAACTATGATTGCGTTTCGCATAATGACTACTAAATCCAACATTACCGTAGGGGTTCTCGCGCTTCAGGGCGCGTTCAGGGAACACAGGCAGGCGTTCGAGCGGCTCGGCGCGAAAACCGTCGAAGTTCGTCTTCCGAAAGATTTGAAAAAAATCGACGCGCTTGCGATGCCGGGCGGCGAATCGACGACCATAGGCAAGCTGCTTGTAGAGTGGGAACTGCTTGAGCCGATTAAAAAGCTCGGCCTCGCCGGTCTGCCGATAATGGGCACGTGCGCGGGCGCGATTATTTTATCCAAGAGCATTATGGAGCGCGGCAAGGCAATGGAACAGCCGAGACTTAATCTGTTGGACGCCGAAGTCGTACGCAACGCTTACGGCCGCCAGGTTGACAGCTTCGAGGCTTTGATTGATTTGACCGCGCTGGGATTGTCCGAGCCGTTCAACGGCGTCTTCATCCGCGCGCCTATATTCGGACGGACGGGCGAAGCGGTCGAAGTAACGGCTGCGCTAGAAGGGAAGAAGGTTTTCGTGAGACAGGCTAATCTATGGGCTCTCGCTTTTCATCCCGAATTGTCCGGCGACGACCGAGTTCACGAAAAATTTTTGCAAACCATAAAAAAATAATTTTGCAAAAGCGTAAAAAAGCATAGAATAAACGCTTAGCATTGTTCTTTGTTCAGAAAACTAAAAACAGTTTTGCGGGCGGTTTGCCCGCATTTTTAATCGGGCTGCGGCGATTTGGCCGCCGCCTTATTTTTTTTGCCCTTACGCCCGCATAACCGCGGCGCAAGGGCTCAAACAAGCGAGGAGCGTTATGGAAAAAGAAAAATTTTTAAGCCTGGCGAAAAAAATCATGGATACGCCGACGGCGCCTTTTTACGAAAAGCTTGTTTCTGAAAAAATAATGGAGACGATAGAAAAGCTCGACAACCTGTCGGCGCAGTACGACCGCTTCGGCAATCTAATCGTAACTTACCTTCCGCCTGCGGGAACGAGCGACGAGATTCGTCCGATCGTCGGCGTAGCGCACATGGATCATCCGGGACTCGAAATTACGGAAGTGCGCGGCAATCTGGTGGTGGCGAATTTCAACGGGTACGTTTCTCCCGAATATCTGCTCGGCGCAAAGGTTGTAATACAAACCCAAAACGGGCCGGTCAAAGGGAAGGTTACGGATATCGAGTACGCCAAAGAGCAGCCGAGCGCCAAACCGGCAGACCCGGCGGACTCTGAACCGCAGATCGTTCTGTTCGCGGCGCCGCGCGGACGAAGCGTGGAAAGCCTCGTTCTGTCGGTCGAAGGAGAAGTCGCCCCGAACGACTTTGGGCATTTCGATTTTACTCTTTACCAGCATAGCGGCGACGTCATCCGCGCGCTGGCTGCGGACGATTTGGCGGGCTGCACTACGGTTCTAGCTACCCTTTTAAGCCTTTCCGCGGAAAAGCCGGCGACCCGTTTTACCGGAGTTTTTACCCGCTGCGAAGAGGCAGGGTTCATCGGCGCGATGGCGATGGTAAAGGAGAAGATGCTCCCCGAAAACGGACTGATGATTTCGGTGGAATCGAGCAGCTACAAAGCCGGCGCAAAAATCGGCGGCGGCCCGGTTATTCGGTTGGGAGACAGGTTATCGCTGTTCGACCTTCCACTTATTAATTTAATGCGCCATGCCGCGGCCAACCTTACGCGCATGAGCGACATGTTTAAGTGCCAGCAATTAATGATGGACCGCGGAACGTGCGAGGGAACCGTTTTTTCCGCCTTCGGATGGCGTACCGCTGGAATCGCGATACCGCTTGGAAACTATCATAACATGAACGACGATCCGAACGATCCGCACCTGCGGCCTGAATACGTAAACGCCGACGACCTTTGGTGGAGCTACATGCTGCTGAAAGAGTGCGCAAAAATTGCGCCGACATTCGACGAAGAGCTGCTTGCGCGGCGCAAACGCTTGACGGAGCGCTCGCAGAAGCTCGTCGAGAAGCTGCTTGAGAAAATGTAACGTGAATTTGCAGGAGATTGAAATGTCAGACAAAATTCCTATCACTCCCGAAGGCTTTAAAAAAATTACGGACGAACTCAACAGAATGAAGAGCGTCGATCGTCCGCAGATTATTCGCGAGATAGAAGTCGCCCGCGCCCACGGAGACTTGAGCGAAAACGCAGAGTACCAATATGCGAAGGAAAAACAAGGACTTATCGAAACGCGCATCCGCGATTTAGAAGCCAGAATTTCTAAGGCGCAAATTATAGACGTCAGCAAAATTAAGTCTGACCGAGTAGTTTTCGGAGCGACCGTTACGATTTTGGACGTTGACGAAGACAAGGAATACTCCTACCGCATAGTCGGCGACGACGAAGCGGACATCTCCAAGGGATGGATTTCAATAAGCTCGCCCATCGCCCGCGGACTCATTTCAAAACAGGAAGGCGAGGAGGCGAAAATCCAAACTCCCGGAGGCGTAAGAACGTTTGAAATTACCAAAATTGAATACAAATGAGCGCTCGTTCATTAAAAATTTCATTTCGCGTATCAATATGAGAAAATTACAATTCTAAAGGCGTTTTTTTAAGCGTTCTTTGTTAGAAAAAGCGCTTTTTACTTGACATTAAAACGACTAGTTGTTAGATTGAAATCGGAAGGGCAGGAAGCACGTCCTTTAGATTCCCACCGTCCCCCCCCAAGTGGCATACCTAGCTTCCTCCCTTCCTTTTTTTGTATCCATCGCCTTCATGCGCAATATTTTCGCCAGAATTAACGAATTTTTTTCGTATTTTTAAGAGGTTAGAATAACCTCGCATCCGCTAGCTTCGGGAATTTAACTCTCAAGGTTTTTCCGAACTCGCAACTTCGAGGCGGCGATAGCTCCTTTAATAGCCGTCCGCGCAAAAAAAAATAAGCGATAAAACTTTTATTTAAGAACCGCTATACACAAAATTAGTTTTATGATAAAAATTTAAACGCGCCGGCAGATTTTTTTATTGCGGATGTAATACGATGTTTAAAGCGATTTTGTTCGACATGGACGGCACGCTTATCGATTCGGAAGAAACGACATTGGCGGCTTTGGCCGAATGCCTTGAAAGGCGCGGCTGCAAAATGACCGACGAGCTGCGCGAATATACGGTTAAGAACGCATGGGACAAAGTTCTCATGTTTCTTTACGACCGTTTTGAGGGCCTCCCATCGCCGCGCGAGTTTCTAGACGAAACGCTTGAGCTTAAAAGAGAAATGATGGACAAAAACGGCCCGGCGCTTCTGCCTGGCGCCCGCGAAGTTTTATCTTCTCTGTCGCGCTCTTACAGTCTGGCGATTGTTACCGGCAGCTTTAAAATGGAAGCCGAGCGCCTTTTGGCGCACATGAACGCCGCGGGACACGTAAAATGTATTATCGGCGGGGACGACGTAAACTTTCATAAACCGAACCCCGAATGCTACCTGCGCGCCGCGGAGGCTCTAGGATGTTCGCCGCACCGCTGTCTGGCGGTTGAAGACTCTCCCATCGGAATAGCGGCGGGCGTAGCCGCGGGAACTGCGGTCGTCGCGGTGAAAGCGGGAAACAGATACGGCTTCAATCAGGCGGGAGCGCCTTACCGCATTGATTCGCTTCTAGACCTTACCGAGGAAAAAATCGAATCCATCTGGAAGGATTGGAACCCCGGAACGCTTCTTCAAGGAGATTGACGCATGAGAAACGACAACATTTTAGAGTATAACGGCGTGGAGCCGAGGCTTGAGCGCGGCGTTGTGATTATGAATTCCGCCATAGTAATAGGGGACGTTGAGATCGGCGAAGGCTCAAGCGTTTGGTTCAATTCGGTTATACGAGGCGACGAAGCGAAAATTACAATCGGCAAGTTCTGCAACATTCAAGACTTGTGCATGATTCACACCTCTAAAGGGCTCTCAGAGGCCCGCATCGGGGATTACGTTACGGTCGGGCACAACGTTACGCTTCACGGCCCGACGATAGGAAGCAACACGATAATAGGCATGGGCAGCGTAGTGCTCGACGGCGCGACTATCGGCGAAGGGTGCCTAATCGGGGCCGGCAGTTTAATTACGGGCGGATCGGTAATTCCGGCCTTTTCTCTCGCGGTCGGATCGCCGTGCAAAGTCAAGCGCCAGCTTACTCTTGAAGAAATAGAATATCTTAAAAACACGGCTCTTCAATACGCCGAAAAGGCAAAAAACTACGCGGTAATGGGCGCCGGTTTGAAAAAACCGTAACGGCGCGAGCGCGGCCTTAAGACTCTTCAAACGCGCAAAAACGGACGTCATCCCTTAATTCAAAGGTATGGCGCGCCGTCTGAATCGTTATTTCGCTTTCTTTGCGCGCCCAAAGAAAGCGAGCAAGAAAAAAGCTCAAGCGGGAAATTTCCGTATTTTTGTTTTGACGGCAATACGACTATTTAACGACGTATTCGCCTCGAAGGCGCTCCAATGCGGCGTGAAGACGGAAGAAATCGTCGCCGGAACGACCGGCGAACTTAAGCCGCGCCCTGCGAAGAGCGGCGGAAGACTCGAACGCCGCGTCAAGTTCCCAATCGTCGAGCGCTGGCGCTTCGGCGAGAATTTCGCCCTCCGGCGAAACGACAAGGCTGCCGCCAGAAAATACGAGCCCTTCCTCCACGCCGACGCGCTGGCAGTGCAGGACGTAAGCGTTGAACAACTGCGCGTACACAAGGCACAGATCTTTCCAAAGCGAGAGATTGCGGGGAGAGCCTTCGCTTGCGGCGTCAACTCCGCGAGAAGGAGAATTTGAAAGCGCTATTATAAATCGCGCTCCGTCAAGGTCTGGTCCGTCAAGCGAAAGAAGAAGCGGATTGGCGACGTGCCACAAATCTTCGCATATAAGAAGTCCGCATCGACCTAACAGCGGCGAGTCGTACGCCTTTACGTCTAATCCTTGAGAGAAATAACGCTGTTCCTCAAACATGCCGTAAGTGGGCAGATTGGCCTTTCGGTGATTGCGCAGCAGACTCGCCCTGCCGTCCGGCGTAATCAAAGCGTGCGCCGCCGCGTTGTAGTAGCGGCCGCCCCGCGTTTTTTCAACGTAGCCGCAGACGACTTCTATCGCTTTTCCGCCGGTTGTGATGGAACTGAACCGACCCACGAGCTCGTCCGCTTCGAGAGCCACGTCGCTTATAAGGTCGCGCAGCAAATAACCGGTGAGCGAAAGCTCCGGAAAAACTATAATGTCTATTCCTTCCGAGGCCGCCTTTTTAATATTTTCGGAGTGAAAAGCGAAGTTCTTCTCGAACTCGCCCAGAGCCGCGCCGCATTGAACCAGTCTTATTTTCATCCGCGTCGTCAACCTTCTATCTCTATGTCCAGCCTGCGCGCGTCGGGCAGAGCGAACAGCTTCTCCTGAAAACTTTTTATCTGGCTTGCGCGTCCCGAGTAGGCGAACGAGAATTTGACCCGGTTTTCCCATTTCTCAATTTTAAAGCCGTGCTCTTTGAGTTTTAGGTCTGACAAAAGAAGGTCGATTTCTCCTATCGAACGGCTCGTCGCGTCCAGCTCGATTACGACTACAAGCGTGCGGTGGCCGATTTTCAAAATGAAACTTTCGGCTTTACCTAAAACAGTCAAAATGAGCAGCACGGTAATAGTGGCTCCGGCGGCGACGGCGTAGAACCCGCTTCCGGCGGCAAGTCCGACGCTCGCTAAAAGCCAGAGCGTAGCCGCGGTGGTAAGCCCCTTAATAAAATGTTTGGATTGTATTATCGTCCCCGCGCCCAAAAAACCGATGCCAGAAACGACCTGCGCCGCGATTCGAGCCGGGTCCCAGTTCTTGCCGCCAAGCTCTATCGAGACGATCATGGCAAGACAGCTGCCGACGCAAATCAGCATGTTCGTTTTAACGCCGGCGGCCTTCCCTTTGTACTCCCGCTCTATGCCTACCGCCGCGCCCAGCGCCGCCGCCGCCAGAATGCGCCCCATGTAACCCATGGGAGCCAAAAACTTGTCTATCGCGCTTATTATTTCCAATTCCATAATTAAACATTATAATAAAGCGGCAAACAGTCAAGACAAAAACCGCCGAACGAATATGCCGCCGCGGTTCGTCCCATTTAATTTTTAAATTAATATGATAACGCCCGTATTGTATCGCCGCCGCTCAATAAAGATTAAACGCCTTGCAATTACGACGCTTTTTCTTTGCGTCTTGAAAGCTTTATCGGCTCGCGCTTTTTGCCGACGACCTCGTCGTTGACGATTATTTCCTCAACGTCCGTCTCTGTCGGCAAATCGTACATTATGTCCATCATAATATTTTCCATGATGGAACGCAGTCCGCGGGCTCCGCTTTTGCGTTTTACCGCTTCCCTGGCGACGGCGCGCATTGCGTCCTGCGTGAAGCGCAGTTTTATTTCGTCCATTTCGAGCAGCAGTTTGTACTGGCGCAGCAAAGCGTTTTTCGGGCGTTCCAGTATTTCAATCAACGCCTCTTCCGACAAGTCGCCCAGCGTCGCGATAACGGGCAGGCGGCCAACAAACTCAGGGATTAATCCGTATTGAAGCAAATCTTCCGTCTCGGTCTGCGCCAGCACGTCGCCGATGGGAAGTTCCTTTACCGTTTGAATGTTTGCGCCGAACCCGATGGTTTTTTGGCCGATGCGCCTTGCTATGGTTTCCTCTATTCCGGAGAACGCTCCGCCGCAGATGAAAAGAATATTTGTTGTGTCAAGCTGTATAAACTCCTGCTGCGGGTGCTTGCGTCCGCCTTTGGGCGGAATATTTGCGACGGTTCCTTCAAGGATTTTAAGAAGCGCCTGCTGAACGCCTTCGCCTGAAACGTCTCTCGTGATTGACGGACTGCCGCTCTTGCGCGCGATTTTGTCGATTTCGTCGATGTAAATTATTCCGCGGCTGGCGCGCTCCGCGTCAAACTCGGACACTTGCAGCAGGTTAAACAAAATATTTTCCACGTCCTCGCCAACGTATCCGGCTTCGGTAAGCGGCGTGGCGTCGGCGATTGTAAACGGAACGTCGAGAAACTTGGCGAGCGTCTGCGCAAGCAGCGTCTTGCCGGTTCCGGTCGGGCCGAGCAGCAGAATGTTGCTTTTGGACAGCTCGACTTCGGGGTTGATTTTATTTTTTTCCTTGTAAGAAATGCGCTTGTAGTGGTTATAAACCGCGACCGCCAGAACGCGCTTTGCGCGCTCCTGTCCGATGACGTACTGGTCGAGGAAAGTTTTTATTTCCTTGGGCTTGGGGACGTTGAAGCTCGTTTTAATCTTGGCACGGTTGTTTTCCTCGCTTATTATCTCGTTGCAAAGGGCGACGCAGTCGTCGCAAATATAGGCGTTAGGCCCCGCAATAAGCTTCTTTACCTCCCTCTGACTCTTCCCGCAGAACGAACATCGCAGATCGCGCATGGCGGTTTACTCCCGTTTAATTATTTTGAAGCCTTGGCGGGAGCCGGGCGGCGCTGCAATACGCCGTCAACCACGCCGTAAGTGGCGGCTTCCTCCGCCGAAAGATAAAAATCTCTTTCTATGTCCAAGGCGAGCCGCTGAAAGTCCTGACCGGTGTGCTCGGCTAGAATTTCCGTAAGCCGCTGTTTGGTTTTAAGCATTTCCCGCGTTTGAATTTCCATGTCGGTCGCCTGTCCCTGAAAGCCTCCCCACGGCTGGTGCATCATAATACGGGCGTTCGGCAGGGCGTAACGCTTGCCTTTGGCTCCGCTTGCAAGCAGCACGCTGGCCATGCTGGCCGCCTGTCCCATGCAATAGGTGCAGACGTCGGGCTTTATGTACTGCATTGTGTCGTATATCGCCAGTCCGTCGGTAACCACTCCGCCCGGCGAATTAATGTACATGTGAATGTCCTTGTCCGGGTCTTCGCTTTCGAGAAAGAGCAGCTGCGCCATCGCCAGCGCCGACATCCCAGATTCAATCGGCCCCGCGACGATTATTATGCGGTCTTTGAGCAGGCGGGAAAATATGTCGTACGCGCGCTCCCCGCGCTGCGACTGCTCGATTACGATCGGCACCAAATTCATTTGTTCCTGAAGCATGTAACCGCCTTTCCGGCTTAACAAACGGCCGGCTTAGTTAAAATTAACGGCTCTCAAAAAAGTCCTTTTTATGATTCCTCACAAATCCGCCCCTATATTGAATTATATAATCCTACATTTTAGGGCGTCGTGTCAAGTAAAGCAGCGTTGACGGCTCTTCGGACAAGCAAAGAAAGCGAAATAGCGTTGGCCGAGAAATGAATGTCAGGCTTATAAAAGCCGCGGACAATCCTTTAAAATTCCGCTTCTCAGCGAATATTATTATTGCAAAATTTTGACGCGGAAGCGATTGCCGTTATAATACGTTGCGTTATAAACTTATAAAAGGAGGCAGCATGACGTCTTCATCTCCAGTTTCAAAGGAAGCGGCGGTTGAAAGGCTTCGGGCGGGAAACGAAAGATTCGTCCGCGGGGAAGTCGCTCACGCGGGGCGTTTGACCCCGGAGTTCGTTGCGCCGCTTGCGGCCGGACAGAAACCTTTCGCCGCAATACTAACCTGCTCGGACAGCCGAGTCTGTCCGGAACATATTTTCGACTGCGCGCTAGGAGAATTATTCGTCTGCCGCACGGCGGGAAATCTCGCCGACGCGCTGATATACGGATCGCTGGAATACGCGGTCGCTCACCTTAACGTAAAACTGATAGTCGCGCTTGGACACTCTTCCTGCGGGGCGTGCGGCGCGGCCGTAAACGGTTTGCGCAATCCGGGCGGCTTCGAGAGCGTCAACCTGTCGGACGTAACCGCAAGACTCGCCGCCAGCGCTCTCGCCGCCAAAGAAGACGGCGAAGGCTCTCTTCGCAAATGGATAGACCGGACGGCGGAACTGAACGTAAAATGCGTCTGCAGAGATATTATCTCGGCCAGTCCGATTATTTTGGCTGCGGTTGAGAAGGGAGAAATCGCCGTTGTCGGAATGTTTTACGACTTGGCAAGCGGCGCGGCGCGCTTTTTATAAGCGTTTTTTCAGCCGCAGACCGCTATCGCTTCTATCTCGACCAGCGCGTCTTTGGGAAGCCTGGCGACCTCGAACGCGGCGCGCGCGGGCGGATTTTCCGAGAAGTACCGGCCGTAAACTTCGTTCATAACCGCGAAGTCGGCCATGTTTTTAAGCAGCACCGTAGTTTTTACTACGCCGCCAAGCGATGAACCCGACGCTTCTAAAACGGCCTTCAAGTTTAGAATAGCCCGCTCGGTCTGTTCCGCGATTCCGCCCTCGACGAACTGCGACGTGGCCGGGTCGATGGGTATTTGCCCGGAACAGAAAACGAAGTTTCCCGCTTTTACCGCGTGGCTGTAAGGGCCGATTGCCTTGGGCGCGCCGGGCGCCGATACCGTTTGTTTTACGATAGACATTGTTTCGCCTCCGTTTAAAGTTTATAGGCGAATATAACCGACCGCCTCGGTTAATGCAAATTGACATAGCCGCGGCAGTTATGATACATTATTAAAATTGAGCAAGCTATTTACAGAGGTGCAAATAATGACCGAAGAAATAAGAATTATAAAAAGATACGCCAACCGCAAACTATACGACACGGCGACCAGCTCGTACATTACCCTCGCGGACATCGGCGAGTTGGCGAAGACCGGCGTCGATTTCAAGGTGGTGGATCACAAAACGGGCGAAGACCTCACCAGCGTTACGTTCGCTCAAATTCTTTTAGACGGCGAAAAAAAAGGGGTGGATAAATTCTCCAGCCAGACGCTAAAAAGCCTGCTTCTGCAAGGAGAAGAAGCGATTACCTACATCAAGGGCGCCGTCGCGAACGTGCAAAAGGAAGCCGAAAAGAAGAAGGATTGGCTGGAAAAAACGCTGACGGAAAAGGCGAGAATCCCCGACGACATACGCAAAAATCTTAACGATTTTGTCTCCGGAACGCAAACCTCGCTTTCGGCGTGGCAAAAGCAGGCCGACGACAAGATTGAAATTATGGTAAAGCGTCTGGCAAACGTCGCGCAAATTAAGGACGAAGTTTTAAACATCGCGCAAAAGCTAAAGAAATTCGAGGAGCGGCTTGAGTCGCTCGAAAAGGGTGCGACGTCAAGGAAAAAACGCAATTCTGCCGAAGGCAAGGAAAAAAGCAAGAAGGAAGGATAAACTATGAGCTATACGACTACGCGTTTGGGGCGCAAAACGGCCGCGGCTTTAACCGCTCTCGCTTTCGCGCTCGGCTTGGTTTTTCCGGCGCAGTTTAATTTGTCGCCCGTAGCGACCGCCTTCGCCAAGCAGGCCAAAGACGAAGACGACGAGGAAGAGGGCGAGGAGGAAGAAGAGGAAGAGGCTCCGAAAGTAAAAAAAGTAGAATCGAAGAACGAGCAGAAGGCGGAAAAAAACACCTCGGACAAAAAGGCGTCAAAGCTGGACGTTAAAGGCGAAATAGCAGCGGCGGTAATTCCTTCCAGCGTGGAGACAAAAAAAATCGCCCTCGAGGTAGAAGTCTCGATGCGCGAATGGCTCGCCAAAAATAACGTTAAGAGCGCGGATATACTGACGGCTCTGGGCGGCAGGCACAAGCTCGATTCGGCCAAACTTAAAAGCGACGCGGAAAAATTGATTTCCGAGGCGCAGACTTTTTACGACAACAGCGACTACGACGGCGCGATTAAAAAACTGAAAGAAGCCGAAAAGAACCTTCGCCCCATTCTTAACGTAAAAGGCGCGTCCGAAGCGCTCATACGGGCTATGACTTTGCGCGGAGCCTGCCAGATTTTAAACATGGACAACGAGGAAGGCGCGGCGACGCTTGCGCAGATTTTTACCATAAACGCCGAGGCGACGGCGCCGGACTGGTTCCCCGAAATCGTCGCTAATATTTTTAAAAACGTAAGAGCCAAATCGCAGTCTATAAAGTCGGGCGCTCTTTCTATAAAAACCTCGCCCGACGGAGTGCGCATTTACATCGACGGCGTTTACCGAGGAATTTCGCCGCTTTCTCTCGACAACGTCGCTCCGGGCGATCACACCGTTTTCGCCGAAGCGACCGGCTTCCTAGAAGCTATGGAAACAGTTGAGGTTAAAGGCGAAGAAAAAAGCTCGCTGACTCTCGCGCTTTCCCCGGCGACGAATTACCCGACGTTCAAGTCCGCGATAGATTCTGCGCAAAGCGATTTTTCCAACCCAAACCTTCATACCGCCGCAAAGACGCTCGCCCGTCTTCTCGACGTCCGCAGCGTTTTATTTCTGCACGTAAGCAAGACCCAGAAAGACCACAAACTAAAGGCGATGTTCTACGACTTGGACGAAAACAAATTTAAAACGCGCTCAACCTCTTTACCGGACGGCATTTCCATTCCCGACGAAATCGACGCGCTCTTCGGCATGTTGTTTACAAAGGAAACGGAATGGGCGTCGGTAAAACCGCAGCCCAAATCGAAAGACGGCGTCGTTGCCGCAGGCAAAGAGAAAGGAGAGGAACTCGACCTCGACGCGGAGCCGCAGCAGGACGAAAAAGACGATTCCGGCGCGAAACCGTTCTACGCGACGTGGTGGTTTTGGACGATAGTCGGCGGCGGAGCGGCTCTTCTGGCCGGCGGCGGAGTGGGAACCTATTTCCTTGTAAAAGGTTCCGGCGGAGGCGGAAGCTCAAGCAGCGGCGGACAGGTTTTAATAAAATTCTGACGCGCTAATTTGGTTAGCGTAAATGCAGGCGGATTAACTCCGCCTTTTTTTTATCTTGTTTTGACGCTCTTTTATCGGCGGCGGCCTAAACGTAAGTCCACTCGTCCGCTTCAATTATATAATCGGAGTAAATCGGGTCGGTTTTCGCTTTAATAATTATTTCGTCCGCAAGTTTTTGCAGAACCATGTTCCTCTTCATCTGCACGCCGTTGTCTCTCGCCGATTCGAGATTCGTCGCCTTGCGGCGGCACGCCTGGCAGCTTTGACTTTCGGGATCGAACGCGCACTTTTGAAAAGCCGGGAAAAGACCGCGCGCGCAGTCGCCCGCTTGAAAAAGATTTTTCAAATCCTCGAAAACTATTGTGGGAGGCAGGGAAATAGTTCCATCCGGATAAACGACCAGATTTTCTTCAAACGGACATCCGGAAGGGTTGTCTGCGTCGCCGCGGTACGCGGCAAGGTATCGGGAGATTGAATTGAGAAAAAGCCGCTTCGACGGATCGCCGCAGATGGAATCAACCGCCTTTTTCGCAATCTTTTCCAAGTTTATTAAAAAGAATTCAATCTGCCGCGGCTCCCATCGCCTAGTCCGCTCCGGCTCGACGTTTACGCACCGAAAGCCGAGAGATAATAGCTCCTCGAAATTTTCCAGCGCGCGGTCGGCGTATTCGGGCGCGATTGTAAAAAGCGCGCACAACTTGTTGGGTTCCAGCGTATCCTGCATTTTTTTTACGCCTGCGGCGACTTTATCGAAAGAAGCGGAGCCGTCGGCCATGCGCCGGTTGGCGTCGTGCGTTTCGCGCCCCCCGTCGATTGAAACAAGTACGTGTACGCCGCAGTCTTTTAAAGCGGTCATCTTAGGCTCGTAAAGAGTCGCGTTGGTGCTGATGTAGGTTCTGACGTCTTTCCCTTTCCGCGCCCCTTCTTCCAGCGCGTACGGCATGCTTTTTTCCAGCAGCGCGTAATTCAGAAGCGGCTCGCCGCCGTAGTAATCGACGCGTTTTTGCGTCGGAGCGCACGAAAGAAAAAAGTCTATAACCGGCTTAATCTGCTCGAAGCGAAGAAAAGCGCTCCCTTTTTTTACAAAGCAATACTTGCAGCGCATATTGCAGACGTCGGTTACCGAAAGCCAGAGATTGCCCGCGCTTTTATTAAAGCGAGTAGGGAAGCCGCTCATAAAATTAAAAATTCTTTTTGCTGTCCAGCAAAATCGTAACGGGGCCGTCGTTTACGAGACTTACCTGCATGTTTGCGCGAAAAACGCCCGTTTGAACCGGCAGCCCCAGCGCGCGCGTCTTTTCGACGAATTTATCGTAGAGAGCCTCAGCCGCGGGAATTGGAGCCGCCTGCGCGAAAGAAGGCCGGTTTCCTTTGCGCGCGTCGCCGTAAAGCGTGAACTGGCTTACTATTAAAATAGAACCCGAAACGTCGCGGACGGACAAGTTCATCTTTCCTTCCTCGTCCTCGAAAATTCTAAGTCCCGCAATTTTGTTGACCGTATATTCTATGTCGGTTTCGCCGTCGTCAAAGCTAGCGGCGACTAAAACCAAAAGACCGACGCCTATTTCGCCGCTTGGCTCTCCGTCCGCCGTTACGGACGCGCATTTAACGCGCTGAACGACCGCTCTCATAGTTTCTTCCGTCAATTAGGGCTGTCAACGCAGCAGCGGTAGCCGATTTTCTCGTTGGCGGTGTACTGCGATGGAGCTCCAGCGCACGTCGTAGAGCAGGCGAGTTCGCCCGAATAGTTGGACGTTGTGCCGAAATAACCGCCGCAAATTCTCGGCGTTACTCCGTTGTAAGCGCTCCATTCGTTCACGTTGCCCGACATGTCGAAGACGCCGTAAGAGCCAGCGCAGGTAGTAACCTCGCCGCAGGCGCGCTTCATCGTTCCGCCGTTCGCTTCGCCGTACGCCGCGTCGTTGCACGCCATCTCGTCGAAGACTTGACCGTACGGATACGCCTGCGCGTTCGCGCCGTCGCCGCATGAGTATTTCCATTCTTCCGTAGAGCATAGACGTTTGCCGCTATTGGCGCACGCCATTTTCGCCTGCGGGAACGAAATGAACGCCGTCGGTTTAATCGCGGCTATGGAGCAGGAATACACCGGCGTAGTCTGCGTCGCCTCGGTTACGTTGTTAGGGAACCCGGCGGGGAAATCCGCGCTCGAAATTCCGTATTGCGCGCCCGTGCAGTCCGCGTTTTCAAAAGCGCTAGCCTCGAATTTATCAACGCAGTACCCGTTGTCGCCGGTTCTAATTTTAATCATGTCGGGGAAGCCAGGACAGCAGTATGGAATGGGAGTTCCCGCGCAAACCGCGTCTATTGTGCAGAAGTCGTCCTTGGTGCAGGAATTGCCGTCGTCGCATTTGGAGTTGGCGGGCAGTTTTTCGCCGACGCATTTGCCGGCGGAGCATTTGTCTAAAATGGTGCAGACGTTTGCGTCGTCGCACTGGTTGGAGTTGTTTTCGCGGAAACAGCCGCTGTAGGTGTTGCACGAGTCGTCGGTGCAGACGTTGTCGTCGTCGCACTTCTCTTCCGTTTGCTTGGTTCCGTCGGCGCTGCATTTTACCGCGTACGTTTTGCCGTCTTTATCGACGCATTCTATAGAATCGGGGACGCAAATTTGCTCGGCGATCTCCTCTTCGGCTTGTTCGTCCTCAAACGTTTCCTCGTCTTCCGCGGATTCAAGTTCGTCTTCGGCCGGTTCGTCGATAATCTCCTCGTCCGGTTCGTCCGATATTTCCGTTTCGTCGATTTCTACGTCGCCGTCGGAAGCCTCGGTCGTTTCTTCGCCTTCCGCAGACGGCGAAAGCCACATGTCCGACGAGCCTAAAAGCGCGTACGATCTAAAGTTTACGATTTGCGCTCCGTTCGGCCACGAGTATCCTTTTCCTTTTTCTTTGAAACGAACGAACAGTCCGACTTTGGAAGCGGCGCCCGGCGCGACGCCCAGCGAAGCCAATTCTATTTTGAGCTCTATCGTCAAACGCTTTTCGTTTTGGCGGAAGACCGCGCTCCAAACAGGTTCGCGGGTCAATTCGGAGCAGACAAACTTGTCGTCCTCAAGCGCCCAGCACTGTTTTACTCCGCTTCCGGAAAGAGAAAACGTCAAAAGCGCGGCGTCTTTTCCGTTAGTCGCGCCTCCCGGCGAAACGGCCAGTTCCAGAGCGTCGGACGAAACGTCCAAATCGGTCAATCCAGCGTCGAAAACAATATTAAGCCATGCTCCGTCGTGCGCAATCGCAACTCTCGCCGGGACGTTGGCGTCGGGGGACTTGTCAAAATAGCTGAAATCCGGCCACTCGTCGGCGAAAATTCTGCCGTCAAAAATCGGAGTCCGACGATAAACCACGTCAATCTCGAAACGCGGCTCAAGCTCAATTTCGTCTTCTTCAAGCTCAGCGGGCTCCTCTTCTTCGTCTTCCGGCTCGTCCTCGACCGCTTCCTCTTCTTCCTCGTCCAGCGCTTCGGGAATGTTTACCTCGAACTCAAGGCTTTCGACGTCGCCGTCGGCGGCGGGCAGCGAAAGAGACGCGGCGTTTTCCGCTCCGCTTTTTATGCGGATGTTTTGGTAGTCGGTCTTCTGAATTTCACGCAGACCGGCGTACGCGGCGGCGAAAATTTTCGCCGATCCGGATGGAATGTTCGAGAACTTTACCGTCATCGAAGTCTGACCTGCGGTCGCCGATTCGATTTCAATCGTCTTTGGAGCCGTCTGCCCCGCAATCGTTATTTCAACCGAGACGCGCAGCTTGTCCGCCGAGCCCGAAAGGCCGGATACGGACGCGGAAAGCGCCGTTTTGTCGGAAATTTCAGCCGGATTATCGAAGGTATATGCGCACCCGGCCGCCGCGCCGAAAATAATTAGCGCCGCCAGAAGCCCCGGCGCGCCCGCCTGAATATGTTTTAAAAAACGGTTCATAGGTTTTTAAAAATTTCCCTGAATTGTAAAGCCCGCGCATGTAGGCGTCCAGAAAAGCGACGGAGTTATTCCGCCCGCGCCGTTATGCGCCGTTTCGGCGTCCGCGCCGCCTTCCATAAGCTCGCCGGCAATCAGAAGCGCCGCCCCTATTACGGCGACGCCCGCGCCGGTCGCGCCTATGTAGATGGATAAATCCCTGTACGTCTTGGTTTTCTTGCGGTGATCTTCGGCGTCGGATTTCAACGAGGAGTCTTTATATTTCTGGTATTCGAGATAGGACATTAGCCACAGCGTTCCGCCCGCAATCGCGGACGCTCCGCCGACGCTCAAAGTCGTAATGCCCGATATAATCAGCCCTTTTTTCGCGCCGGAAGCGCCGCCCGACCCGGCCGGCTCTTCCGTTTCTTCTTTCTTCGGCTTAATTTCCGCCGCTTTCTTTTCTTCCTTTTTCTGCTCGACTATTTTTTCTGGCTCCTTTTTGAGCTCCTCTTTTACGACCTCGACCTTTTTCTCCTTGGGTTCCTCTTTCGGTTCTTCTTTCTTTACTATTTCCTTGGGCGGAATTTCTTTCTTTCCCGTCTTTTTCTCCTCTTTTTTCAGCTCGGCCTCGGCTTTCCCTTTTTTGCTTTTGTCCGAAGGCTTGGACTCCATGTATAGCATCTCTTCGTCTTTTTCCTCTTTGGAGCCTTCCGGCTTGACGGTAACCGAGGCGCTCGACGCGTCCCACGCGCAGCCGAAGGCGGAAAGAAGCTCGCAGACGTAGGGTTTTATCTGCTCGCTTAAGTCCCCTTTTTCCTTCAATTCCGCGGAAACTTTTTTAATCTCTTTAAAGGTCGCCGCGTTTGCTAGCGCCGCTTTGAATTTAATCGGACGCCCTTTCCCCTCCTGCGAAACGGCGAAGTAAGCTATAAAATCGCCTCCTTCTTCTTTTCCCATGCCGGAAAGGCAGACGACTCCTTCAAAACCGCCGCACTCGGCCATATCTCCGGTTTCTTCTAAATCTACGTCCGGCCCTGCGTCTTTGACCTTCTTGACGCTGACGTCCAAAAAGGCGTCCGACAGCAGCGCGACTTCTTTAAAAGCGGATAAAAGCTCTTTTTTGCGGGGGTTGAAGCTCTGCGGCATCATCGGCTCGAATATTATGAGCTTCCCTTTTTTAGCGGATTTAGCCTTGCTTCCTTTGTCCTTCGCTAAGAGCAAACCCTTATCGAGGGCTTGCAACCCTTCGCAATACGCGCTCTGCTTCGCCTCCAGCGGAGCCGCCGCAAGCGTAAACCCTATAAACAGTAAACATAACGCCTTTTTTTTCATAACAATTAAGTTTATTCAAATAGAATTTTTTCGCAAACAATATATTCATTATTTTATAATAACGTCGTCGCGTCATCCGCTCCGTCCGCGCTTTCGCCCAATCAGAAAGAGGGCTCTCATTCGCTCGACCGTTTTTCGCTTTCTTTGCGCGCTCAAAGAAAGAGGATAAGAAAGGGCGCCATTGTTCTTGACAACAGCGCAAAAAGCATGTATTTGTTTCGATGTTGACTGTTTGGTATATAAATAAATAAGAGGTCATCTATGCTCTTAAACAAACGAACGCTGACAATTTTATTCCTCATCGCGCTTTGCGCGTTCGCAACGGCGGCGGCCTTAGGGGCCGACGGACTCACTCTCTCCGACTGCGTTAAGAAAGCGCTGAACAACAGCCCTGAAATGGGCGCTGCGTCCAACGCGGCGGACGAACAAAAATACCGCAAGAAGAGCAGCTTCGGCATGTACTTCCCCAAAGTCATGCTGGAAATGGGATTTAACTACGTAAAAATGTGGGGATACGAAGACCCCATGCTGCCCAAAGGGTTCATGGCTCCCGGCATTCCCCCCTACGACATAACGCTTGCGCTTATGCCGCACCCCGACCACCTTTACAGCATTAAAGGAACTGTCGCGCAGCCTCTTTCCTACCTTTACACCATATACCTCGCCAACAGCATCGGCGACGAGGCGGTGGAACTGACGAAGCTGAAAGAAACGCTTACCGCTCAGGCGACTGGAATGAGAACGGTGCAGGCGTTTTATCAAGTCAAGCTGGCTATGACGGCGAAGAAAATCGTCGATCAGACCGCGCTGCAAATCGAGGCGCACATTAAAGACGCCAACAATTATCTCGAACAGGGGCTGATTACCAAAGGCGACGTTCTAAAGGTTGAGATGCAGCAGTCCAAAGTCAAGCAGATGTCCATCGAGTATGAAAACAACGTAAAGATGGCGAAGGCCAATCTCGGAACCGTTATCGGACTGCCGGCCGAGAAAATCAATTTAACGGAAGAAGACGAGCCTATGGCCGAAGCCCCGTGCGACCTTCAGCAGTGCATTTCGAAAGGATTGGACAACCGTCCCGAATTGAAAATGCTCAAAAAGCAGGAAATAATGCTCGATAAGGCGAGCAAAGTCGCTTGGATGGGTCTTGTTCCCAACATAATAGCGGCTTCCACGATACAATATCAGGACGACGGCTCCACGACGACCAACGATTACCAGTTCACGCTCGGCTTGATTATTTCATGGGACATATGGGACTGGGGACAGAAGTATTATACCGCCAAGGCCGAAGAAGCGAAGTCCAAGGGCGCGCAGTACGACCTTAAAAAGGGAACCGACGGCATTTCGCTGCAAATAGAGCAGGCTTGGAGAAATCTCAAAGTCTCATCCGAAAAAATAGAAGCGGCAAAGGCGGCTCTGACGCAAGCGGAAGAAAACTACCGAATCGAGAAAGAAAATTTCGCGGTTCAAAAAACCACATCGGCAAACCTTATGGACGCGGAAAGCGCGCTTGTTCAGGCGCAGATGCAGCTTGAGATAAACAAGTTCGAGTACCGGATGCTCTGGTCGGCGCTGAAACTGGCTTTGGGCGAATTTCCGGTCGCCGGAAAATTCTGAGATTTTAAAGTAAATGTACGACAACGAGAACGAAACCCCGAAAGGAAAAGCCGGAATTTCGCGCCGCACGCGCCAAAAAATACTTCTGGCTTCCAGCAAGGTGTTCGCGGAAAAAGGGTTCTCGGCCACGAGCGTGGACGAGCTGGTTTCGGCGGCAAAGATAAGCAAACCCGTTCTCTATTATCATTTCGGCAGCAAGGAAGGCGTTTTCAAGGCGGTATTAGACGAAGCGCAGGAGTATTTTCTCAACTGGTTGAAGGGGACCGAAAAAAAGGGGCTGAACATCAGGCAGTTTTTAACCGAGGCCGGCCGAATGATGCAAAACGCGGTGATTGAGATGCCGCACATGGCGAGACTGATGCTCTCATATTCGATGGAGCCTGAAAAGCAGGGAGAACTTAAAGAGTATTTTCTTACGCTCAGTCAAATTAAGCGCGAGGCTTTTTTTAAAGCCGCAAGCGACGCCTTAAAGGGATGCGCGATAAAAGACGGAATGATTATCGACGACGTGCTCGCTATGTTTTTCGGCTACTTTTTCATTCGCTATACAATGAACCATTTTCTCGACAAGTCGGCATGCTCTCGCATTTACGACAAATCCGTTCCGGAGCGCATCGCGGCGATAATATGCGACGCCTTCATCGAGCCTGCGGAAGAAAAGCGGGCGTAACGGCCGGCAAAACTTTAGAATTCAACTTAATTTAATGGAGAAGGCGGGGCAGTCTTCCGCAAAATTATCGAAAAAACCGCGGAGACGGCGGAAATTATATAAAATTAATTTCGCGCTTTTTCTTGTTTTCAACTCGCAGGGCGAACGCGCCCGCTTTTGAATTAGGCAAAAAGCGGGAACATATCGGCGATTTAGTAGGAAAAATAATGAAAATATTTGAAATTTTTACTTGATTATCATAAAAATTGAGCTAAATATTTTATATAGGATTTACAACGATAACGAACGCGAAAATAATCCTCATTCAGCTCGGATTTTACTATTGACAAGCAGGTTGTATAAGCGTATTACGTTGCAAATTGCGCAGAGCGATGTTTGTTGAAAAATTAACGCTCGGTCTTTAAACCGTCTTCGCGGGCGGTTTTGAAGGCGGGACTCTTTTATTGAAACCGGAGCGAATATATTATGGAAGACCCTCTGGGAAAAGCGGCCGACGCGGAGCCTGAAGGCGAGAAAGTCGATCCGTTGCCGGAACCCGACGAACCTCCGCCGAGAGCGGAAGGAGAATCGGAGTCTATAACCGACGCGAGAAGACGGGAAGCCTTGAAAGCCCGCCGCGCTATTAGGGCGAACGGAATGTCCGCCCACGCCCAGTCGTCTCTAATGATTGACCCGGTTTTTATTCACCCGATAAGTCAGCCCAAATTCAAAGAGAGGCGCAAGCCGACTTCCGGTTTTTACCAAAAAAGCGGAACTGCATACCCGCTTTCGGCTTTCGCGTTTCATTTCGACCTTTCTTTTTATTGCCAATATAACAACTCGAATGGAGGATTCAGATGCGCGTAGGGATAACGTACGACCTAAGGGACGACTATTTAGCCGAAGGATTCACGGAAGAAGAAACCGCCGAGTTCGACCGTAAAGACACGATTGAGGCGATTGACAATACGCTTAAAAGCCTGGGCTTTGAGACCGACCGAATCGGCCACGTGAAAAACCTCGTCAAAAGATTAGCCGCCGGCGAGCGCTGGGATTTGGTATTCAACTTCGCCGAGGGCGTCAAAGGGTTTGGCCGCGAAGCGCAGATACCGGCTCTTTTGGAAGCGTACAACATTCCTTACACCGCGAGCGACGCGCTGGTTCTGGCGCTTACCCTTCACAAAGGAATGACAAAGCACGTAATTAAAAACTCCGGCATCCCCACGCCCGACTTCTTTGTGGTGGAATGCGCGGACGACATTCTTAACGTCAATCTGCCGTATCCTATTTTTGCCAAGCCCGTAGCCGAAGGCACCGGCAAGGGAATCACCCCCGCCAGCAAGATTACAAACAAAAAACAACTCCATTCGGTATGCAGAAATCTTCTGGAGCGCTTCTCTCAGCCCGTTTTGCTTGAAACGTTTCTTCCCGGCCGCGAATTCACCGTGGCGATAGTGGGCACCGGAAAAGAATCAATCGCGCTTGGCGTTCTCGAAATTATTTTAAAGAGCAAGGCGGAAAAAGACGTTTATTCCTACGTAAACAAAGAAAACTGCGAAGAGCTGGTTGAATACAGGCTCGTGAACGACGACCTCGCCGAAGCGGCTAAAAAGGTCGCGCTTGACAGCTGGAAGGCTCTTGGCGGCCGCGACTTCGGGCGCGTTGATTTGCGCTGCGACGCGGCGGGCGTTCCTAATTTCATAGAGGTCAATCCGCTGCCCGGAATGCACCCGGAACACTCCGACCTGCCGATAATCTGCACGTTTGCGGGCATTAAATACCGCGAGCTGATGGAAATGATAATGACTTCGGCTCTTAAACGCCTCAAAATGCAAATGCCGGTTCCGTCCGAACGGCCGCAAGAAGAAGCTCCGGCCCAAGCCGCGGTTTCTCCGACCGCCAGAGTTCAATAGCCCCGACTCTTAACGCGCAAAGGCTTCCGCTCTTTTACGAGAGCGGACGCTTTTGCGACGGAAAACGAAAAAATGAAAGCCGCCATACTTCGCAGTTACGTTCCCCCTAACGCCCCTGCAGACGAACGGGATATTCTCGTCCAAGCAGCCGCGGCTAAAGAAGCTCTGCAAAAGCTCAGGTGGGAAACCGCCGAAATAGAGCTGACCTTCGACATGCAAAAGGCGGCGGACGAAATCGTAAAATTCAAACCCGCGGTCGTTTTCAATCTGGTCGATTCGATTAACGGTCAAGGGCGCGGATTAGAGATGCCCGCTCTTCTGCTGGATTACCTTAAAATACCCTATACCGGCTGCGGCGCGGAAGGATTGTTCATTTCGTCAAGCAAGGCGATGACGAAAAAAACGCTCGAAGGCGCGCAAATTCCAACGCCAAAATGGCATACCTTGAGCGGGCTTCAAAACTGCAAAGAGGAGGTTAAAGGCCGATTTATAATTAAAGCGGTATGGGAGCACGCGTCGGTGGGATTGGACGAAGATTCGGTGGCGGAAGTAGAAAACGCGGCTCAGCTTGCGGTTCTTCTCGAAGCTCGCCGTAAAACGCTGGGAGAGTGCATCGCAGAGGAATTCATTGACGGGCGCGAGTTCAACATTTCGCTGCTTGAGACGGCGGACGGCCCAACCGTGCTGCCTCCGGCGGAAATAAAATTCGTCGGTTACGGCGAAGATAAACCGAAAGTCGTCGGTTACCGCGCCAAATGGGTCGAAGACTCGTACGAGTACGCCAACACCCCTCGCGAATTCGACTTTCCTCCAGAAGACGCGGACGCTCTAAAAGCGATATGCGACGCGGCGGTTAAAACGTGGAACGCCGCCATGTTGTCCGGCTACGCCCGCGTCGATTTCCGCCTCGCCGCCGACGGCGCCCCTTATGTGGTAGATATAAATTCCAACCCGTGCATTTCGCCCGACGCCGGATTTTTTGCCGCCGCGCAAAAGGCAGGTTATTCCTACGAAATGTTGATAGAAGAAATCGTCCTTTCCGGTCTCGCAGCCGGACGCTTGAAATTCTAACGGATTTGCCGCCGGATTCTCTTAATTATCGCAATCAGAGAATTATAGTTATGGCGTCGATATGTACATACCGCCTAATTCATGGACAAACAATTCGTCCATCGACCGAATTTTTAAAGTTTCTCGCAAGGTTATATTGAAGCGGCGCAAAAAAAAGGCGGCCGAGTCGTTCAACCCGGCCGCGCGAGCCCCGCGTAAGATTTGGGCTTGCTACTTAATTAAAGACTGCACGGTTCTCCAGTCGCCGTCGTTGATGCTGCCTGCGCGCACGCACCTTACCTTTCCGTTGGCGTCGGCGATAACCTGAATAGGAACGTTGGCGTTGTTCGGGTCAAGCCCGTATTTCTTCAGCCATTCCGGCAAAGCGTCCGGGCTTGTAAGCCTCGCTACGGTCTCTTTGGCGACGTTAGGGTTTGCGCGAAGATAATCCGACAAGTTCTTCGGATCGTCGTCAACCGACATAAACGCTACGTCGAAGGCGACGCCCTGTCCTCTAAGCAGTTCTTTCCAACGAATCAGCAGCGGCATCTCCCTCACGCACGGCTTGCACCAAGTAGCCCATAGATTGAGCCAAACCCACGACTTTTTCGGCAGTCCGCCAAACGCCCCGCCCGCGCCCGACGAGAGCGGCGGAAGTTCAAGGTTTGGAGCCTTTTCCGGCGCAAACGAAACGTCGCACCAATTGTCGGTCGAGCCGGTTTCCGCGGGCGCCTGAACCGCGTTGACTCTCGAAATCTGCGACTTTTCGCCTCCGCTCTTAGAGCCTTGCTCGCAGGAGCACAGAGCCAGCGCCGCCGCCGTAAATATTATTAAACGTTTCATGCTTTTTTACAGCCTGCAGTCAACCCAAGTTATGAAGGCGGAGCGGTTGAGAGTTTCGCTGTTGCATTTGCCGTCTGGACGCGAGCGTTTCCAGTCGCAGTATTCTTTATCAAGCTGCGCAAACTCGTCGCCAAGCCACAATAGGCCGACTTCCTGCTCCAAATCCGGGTCGTTGAAATTCGCTTTGAGGAAGTCCAAAACCGCGTTTCCGCGCTTTTCGGAGAGTTCCTTGTTGTGCGCGCTGGAACCGGAGGTTGACGCGCGGGAAACGACGAAGAAGTAGCTTGCGCCCTTCTGATCGGAAAAAGAATCGCGCAGAAGCTTCTTTGCCGCGTCGTCCAGCTCTGCGCTGTCGGAATCGAACTGAATTATAGACGCTCTATTGGCCATGGGCTTGAAAAGAGCGTTGAAATCCGAGCCGGACATAGAAGCTACGTTTTTAGCGGCGATAGGCTCGCAGCCGCGTCCGGGCTTGCCGCCCTTGACCAGACCGCAAGAGGTCAGAACGCGCTTGAGAATTACTTTAAGCGCGGGGGAGCAGTAACCTTCGTCGGCCTGACCGGCGTAAAGCTGCGGTTTGAGCGCCGCGGCCTTTTCGGCCATTGCGGCTTCGTTGCGCTGAGCCGCCGCCCCGACCCAAGAATAGACCGACAGGCTCAATACGATTAAAATCGCAGCCCCTAAAACCAAATTTATGATTAGACTTTTCATTCAGGGCCTCCTGTTACTTAGCCGTTTTGGGGTCTTTGACGTTGCCGCCGCCGGTCGCTCCGCCCGCCGGGGGCTGCTGCGCCTGCGCCGGCTCTTCCGGAACGCCTTCAATGAGCCGGTTAAGCGCGAAGTCGAGGCCGAGATCGGTGTCTTCGTCGCAAACGCGCCTGCCTTTGACGTAAAGCTGCGGAGTGAGAATAGGCAGCGAATTGCTCGATACCCAGCGCAGCGATTGGTTGACTTTGCTTTTCACTTCCGGTTTGTTCACGCACTCGGAGACGGCCGGGAACTTAGCTTTAATCATTGCGTAAACGCCGTTGACGTCCTTCGCGCCGGTTTCCATTATCGCCTGCTGATTGTCAAACGCCCAAAGCAGAACGTCGGTCTGAGCGTTCCCCGCGCAAAGTATGGCCTCGGTTACGGCGCACGCGCCCGGATGCAGAGACTTTCCAATCATCCAGTTGCACTCTTTGTCAAGCGGGAACATGACCATTTCAAGGTTGAGCTGCTTGGCGATTTCGCTTGCCGCCATTCTTTCTTTTAGAGTTTTGCAGGCGGGGCAAAGGGGATCGAGGACTTCAATGGCCGGAACCGGACCGCTTCCCAGCTGAGGGGTTTTAATTTTTACGCCGTATTTGTCGTCCGCGTGCACCAATTCGCCGCACTTCCCCATGTCCGCAGTGTAGGCGGGTTTGGCGCTCATGTAAATCGCGACCGGCAGACCGACGAAAACAAGCCCTTCGACGAACAGCATCGCCCAGCGGCCGAGCGTTACGTTTATCGGGCGGTCGTTGGCCGGGTCGGGCTTATGTAAAAACGCGATGAGACCGGCGGCAAACATTCCCGCGCTGCATATATACATGCCCATGCAAAGTTTGCACAAGGCTTTGACTTCGTTTAGAGATATATAAAACATTACAATAGCGGATACGAACGGAAGGCAGGTCGCAAGGAATAAAAAGAGCGAGTCGGCCTTTGAAAGCTCTTTGCGCCGCGTAAAGTAATAAACGCTTAGAAAGAAAATAAAAGCGTAAACGGCCATGCCGGGCAAAGCAACGGGAAGCCCGCCCCACGTCTTTGTTCTAAAGACGGAAGAGTACGGACTCATCATTACCGCATAGCAGCCGCTTTCTCCTTTGTCGTCCTTTTCCCCCACGCCTGGGAGATAAGAGCATGTTATAGAATGCACCTGCCTGTCGAGATGCGCGACGAAATCGTAAGTCGACACTGCGGCGAATATCGTCGCGGCCAAGGAAAATACTATAACCGCAATAAGCGATTTGCTGGGATATGTATTCACGGCAAAATCCTTTATGCAAAAAAAACTGTCCTTCGCTTAGTCCCGCTTAAAAATTTCTTTCAAGCGTTCATTTTGCAAAGGACAGTTTTTGTTTCGGTTTTAAGAGCCGCCCGTTAGACGGACTCTTTCAAAGAAGAGCTCAACGGCTTATTGGCACTTGTCGAATTCTTCTTTGGTCGGGGCGCCCGCCTGGCACTGGGCTTTCGGTTGGGAAAGACCTTCGGCGATGGCTTTCTCGGTGCACTCAGTTACTTTCTTCTCCTGCGCTTCCTTGGCCTTCTTTTCGGCTTCGGCTTTCTTAGCGCGGGCTTCGTTGATCTTCGTGGTCATTTCTTTGTTAAGATCGGCGGTGTTGTACTGCGGATCCTGATCTATTTTGTCCAATTCCGGCTTCATTTTGGCGTCGAGCTTTTCTTTCGCGGCGGCCTTGGCTTTGTCGAGAGCCGGTTTGCCGGTCTTCATCTTCTCAACCTTGTCGATGTCTTTCTGGAACTTCGCGGTTACGGCCTTCTTGGCTTCTTCCTTTTTGTTGTTGAGTTCCTGAATCTTCGGCTGATACTGCTTCATGATGTCCTGGGTGGTGTCGGGAACGGGCGGGATCTTCTCGAAGCTTACGAGCTTTTTGCAAGCGGCGTTGGCTTCTTCCTGGGTGGCTTTCGGGGTGCAGCCATAGGCGAAAACCAAGGCTACCAGCAGCGCTAACATAGACAGTTTCTTCATTTTCTCCTCCTTCGTTAAGTTTCTGTTAAGTTCTTTCAACATGTTTAGCAACCAAATCTTCAATTTTCAACATGCCAAATCTTACGGAATGTAATTTCTATACAGTTTTAAGCCGAAAGTCAAGTAAAAATTTACTTGAGAAAAAACATATTTATTTAGGATCGAACCCGCAGGTTATAAATGAGGCCGGACGCATATACAATTTATTATAATGTTATATCGCCCGGTCGCTTTTTTTACTTCGCGTATTCGATTACGCCGTAGTAATTCGCCGCCCAATAGGCGAGCAAAATCGCCATCGGCCCTTGAATTCCGCGCCCGTCTCCGCCCGTAACGACCTCGAACGGGTTGCCGTTCCACCACATCGCGCGAATCTCGTCGTAAGGCGGAACCGTTGTAAATTGCTTGTCGCCGAAGCGATCGACGTACGAATCCAAAACGTAATCCTTGCGGTGCGTATTGTCGAAACGCCAGTCGCGCAAGTCTGCCGGAAGCTGTTTTAACGAGAGATAAACGTCGTTCTTGTCGTATTTTTCGCCGGCCAAACCCGCTATAAACGAGTTCCAAAGCGGGTGCCGCTCAAGTTTCTCCCACTCGTGAAAGTCCGTCAGCGACTTCTGCCATATCTTTCTTCTGTCCTCGTTCGGCTCGTAGCGGATAAGGCTGTGATAGGCCAGCATGGCCAATTCGTGGTCGGAGTGGTTCTGTATGCTGCGTCTGGTGGCTGTGTAAACGTCCTTGGTGAACGTCGCCATCTTGTCGTAGCCGTGCTCGACTATGAGCTTGTCGTAGGCGTCGTAGAACTTGGGGTCGCCCGTAACGTGCCACGCGACGAGCATATGGCCTAATATTTCGAGAGAGTTTAGCCATCCGCCGCCGTAACAGCTGTCGCCGCATGTTTCTATATCGTCGTTCAAAATAGCAAGGCATTCCGAGAACCCGTTCACGCACGCTCCCGTGTGATCCGGAGCCCAATGGCCGTGAGTAGTCTGCTGGCCGTCGAGGTCGATGAGATAAAATCCGCCGTCAATGATGTAGGCGGCGAGCGAGCCCAGTTTCTCGCCGATTTCCTTCTTCTCCGCCTCGGTCGCGCAGTGGTCGTAATAGAGCGGATAGCCGTAGAAATGGCCGGTCGTCTCGTCCGACGACGTGTCGTCCTTCCAGTAATACTGTTTGCCTTCGTAAGTTACTAGGTGCCAGTTGCTCTGCGTCGATTTGCTTGTAAACAGCTCCCCTTCGTCCTCGCGAACGAACGAGCGTGTAACGAAGCCGCACTTCATCCCCTTCTCTTTGAAGGAGATGCAGGGAAGGTCTATCTCCATCAGCATGTTTTTAATCGCCTTGCGGGCCGCGTCGCAGTATTTCTCGTCGCCGGTTACCCCCTTGGCGTACGCCCACGCGCCTATCATCATTTGAGTCCACAGGCCGTCGTTGTCGGAATCGCTCAGCTTGACGCCGTCCATACTGAACGCGTCGGGCGTCCACAGGTCGGGAGCCACGAATCCGCCTAGTCTCCACGCGTAATCGTCGAGCAGCTTTTGCAGCGCGTCCGCCTTGTCTTTCAATTTGCGATCGACGAGTTTTACTGCGGAAACGCCCTTATTTCCCGCAAACCAGCGGCTCTTGTCTTTTCCTTCGGCGACGGAAACGACTTTGTTGTCCAATACCCAGCGCTGCGAAATAAAGTGCTCGACGGTTTTAAGGTCGCGGCTCATACTAGACGCTCCGATTTCATGGCCGAACAAAAAATAGTTTTCGGAGCAGGAGACCGCGATGATTTTATCGGTCGGCAGCGAGCCGGGTTCGGGCTTAATCGTTTTGCTTATGGTTTTGCCGTCTATAATCAGAGCTTCGGTCTCGCCTCCGGCCAATACTTTGCCGTCGGCGCACGTAGAAAGCGCCGCGAACTTGGCCGTCGCCTCTATGGCCGCTACGTTTGCGCCGTCGTAAACTAAAACGCCCGCGTCGGTGGCGGCGTAAACGTTCGCGCCCGAAACCGCGACGTCTTTTACGGCAATCCCGTCGAACTCGGTCAAGTTTGTAGGCGTATTTTCCGTCGTAAGCATTTTAATCAGACCAGCCGAATGCCCCGCGTAAACAGTATCGCCCGAAACCGCGACGCTCGTAAAGCCCGCTCCCGCTATTTGGTTATGCCCGGCGGACGTTTTGAATTCCAAAGAATCGGGATGAGCGACGATCAGCGTTCCGTCGGCCGCAAACGAGTCGGCTATGTCTATGACCGCCTGCGCGTCGTCGGTAAGATTCTCTTTTTTAAACGCGTCGGACGTCTCGTCCAGTTTGTACAAACCGGCCGCCGTCCCGACGTAAATCGCGCCGCCGATGTTCTTTATTACTTTAGCGTCAAGCGTCGGCAGCTTATCCGCAACCCGGTAGTGCGACGTTTCTTTCGCTTTGTACGTTTCGTCCTTAATGGCCGGGTCGCTTCCGCGATTTCTTATTTCAAAAATGAAGTTGCGATCGGGGTATTTCCCTTCGGTCTCCTCTTCCGGCTCTTGGTCGGTCTGCTCGGTCTCGTTTTCAAGCCGGTCTTCGTCGCCGTTGTTCGATTCCGACGACGAACTGCACGCCGCGAAAGACCCTGCGATAACCGCTGCGGCAAATAAAATAGTCAATATTCTCGGCGAGTTTTTCATTTCTCCTCCAATGATTTGCTGTTGACGCTTTTTAAGACGTAAAGCCTGCCTTAAAGCGCTCGGACAATTTAAAGCAAATTATTATATTTGTCGTAAATTAAATCAAGGCATATTTTAAGAATTTGGCGTTAAAGTTTAGGCGCAACGCCGCGACGCAAGCCGCGCTAAACGCTTTAGAGCCTCCGAGCCGCCAAATCGCGCCGTCAAGTTTTTTCTTGACATTATGCCGGTTAATAGCATATTAAATTTTAAGCAAATATTTAACTTACGAGAGAATGATTATGCCGAAGAATTTGTCGATAGAAGAACAGTTGTCGCTTTTAGCGGAGTATTTTTCAGACGAAGCCATCGAGAGTTTCACAGGCAATCTGCCGCAGGAAACGCTGGACGAGCTCATTCAAGTCGTTACGCTCATAGACGGCAAAATGAAAAAATACCGCGAGAAAGCGAAACAGGGGAAGAAATAATAACGCCGAATCAAGCGGTTTCGAGGTCGCGCCGCTTTCCGCACGCATAATTTACAGCCACATCAAAGAGGGGGCGCGGGCTTTAACGTTTTAATAAGCCTCGTTCTTTAAGCTCTTTCGCCATAGACGCCAGAGCTTTTCCGCGGTGGCTTATAGCGTTTTTTACGTCCGGCTCAAGCTGCGCCGCGGTAAGACCTTTTTCATTCGAAATAAACAGCGGATCGTAGCCGAAGCCGTTTTCTCCCTTCGGTTCATAGCCAATCCATCCGTCAAAATAACCCTTTGTAATTACTTCCGTTTCGCCGTCGAAATAAACCAGAACGCAGACGAATCTCGCGGCGCGCGTTTCGGGCTTAATCTTTCCGCGGATTACCAATTCCGCCAGCAGTTTGGCGTTGTTGGCGTCGTCGTTGCAAGGCTCTCCGGCGAAGCGAGCGCTGTAAACGCCGGGCGCCCCGCCAAGCGCTTCGACTTCCAAACCGGAATCGTCCGCAAGCGTCGGAATGCCGCAGAAAGCGTAAATCTCGCGGGCTTTCTTACGCGCGTTTTCCTCGAAGGTCGTTCCGTCCTCAATTACGTCCGGCGCGCCGTCGAAGTCGAGCAGCGTTTTGACATCCGCTCCGCTTCCGTCCAAAATCCGCCTTATTTCGGCCGCTTTGCCTTTATTTTTAGTCGCGACGCACAACTCTTTCATATACTTCTCCCAAAGCCGCGCGCTGCGCCTCCATCAACTCTTTAATCCCTTCGCGCGCGAGCGTCTTAAGCGCGGTCAGCTCGTCGTCGGAGAAGCAGCCCTTTTCGGCGCTTCCCTGCACCTCCACGTAAAGTCCTCGCCCGTTCATCACGAAGTTCATATCGACTTCGGCGCGGCTGTCCTCTTCGTAATTCAAGTCGCATACCGGCTCGCCGTTTACAATGCCGACGCTCACCGCCGCGATTTGCTCCTTGATTATTCTCTCCGGAATCAATCCCATTTTAGCCAGTTTGTCCGCCGCTAAAACCAAGGCGACGAAGCCGCCCGTAATCGCGGCGCAGCGCGTCCCGCCGTCGGCCTGAATTATATCGCAGTCAACCGTGAAAGCGCACTCGCCTATCGCTTTCATATCGACCGCCTGTCTCAGGCTGCGGCCGATAAGGCGCTGTATCTCGGTCGCGCGGCTGTTTCCGGTTTCGCGGCGCATTCTTTCCTGCGCGCTCGTCGGAAGCATTCCGTATTCGGCGGTAACCCAGCCGTTTCCGCTCCCCGCGAGCCAGTTGGGCGCCTTGGGCGAATAAGTGGCCGCGCACAAAGCGCGCGTGCGCCCCATCTCGATGAGGCACGAGCCGTGCGGATAGCTTACGAAGCCGGTCGTAATTTTTACCGGGCGTATCTGCCCGGCGGTTCTGTCGTCGAGTCTCTGCATAATTTTCTCCGAAATTATTAGTTTTAAACTAAAACGCGGACGGAAAGTTACTCCGCCCGCGGCAAAAGGTCAACAGTTTTTCTTACGCGCCGATCTCCCGCTTGACGGCGTCCGCAATCTTCTTCGTCAGATGCTTGACGACGTCCTCTTCCAATCCCTCTACCATAACGCGGCACTTGAACTCCGTGCCGGAGTAGCGCACCAGCACTCGCCCCTTGTCGCCCATCTGCGCGGACGCGTCTTTTATAGCCGCGCTCGTCAGCGGCAGATCGTCTATCGGAGGTTTGCGCGCCACTTTGACGTTTATCATTTCCTGCGGGAAACGTTTGAACAGACCGCCGAGCGCCGAGGCCGGCATTTTGCCGTCTTCCAATATTTTCAGCGTAATCATGGCCGAAAGCAAACCGTCGCCCGTCGTGGAATAATCGGAAAAAATAATATGCCCCGACTGCTCGCCTCCGAGATTGTAACCTTCGGCGCGCATCCGTTCGCTTACGTACCGGTCGCCCACCTGCTCGCGGATAAGAGTTACTCCCATTTCTTTCAGCCCAAGCTCGAATCCGAGGTTGCTCATAACCGTGCCGACGACGCTGTTTTTCTCCAATATTCCTTTGCTTTTCATGTAACGCGCCGCAAAAGCCATTATGCAGTCGCCGTCAAGCAGCGTTCCGTTCTCGTCCGACAACATTATTCTGTCCGCGTCGCCGTCGAAACAGACGCCCATGAAAGCCTTTTCCGCCGCAACCCGCTCGCACATCGAGTTCGGATAAAGCGCTCCGACGTTCTCGTTGATGTTAAGGCCGTCGGGGCTCATTCCCATACGGACGACGTTTATGCCAAGCCGTTTGAAAACTTTTGGAGCTATCGCGCTGGCCGCGCCGTTCGCCGCGTCGATTACTATGGTTTTGCCTTTTAGAAAACTCATCGGCCCCGCGCTTTTAACCAAATAACCCGCGTAGTTCTCTTCGCCGCCCAGAAGAAGATTGAGCGTCCCGATGTCGTCGCGGTGAGGCAGCGGAACCGTCTTTTTGCCTAAGATGTAATCCTCAAGCTCAAGCTCGGTTTCGTCGGCAAGCTTGGTTCCGGCCGAGGAAAATATTTTTATGCCGTTGTCCTCGAACGGATTGTGCGAGGCGCTTATCACGACGCCCGCGTCGGCCTCAAGTTGAAGCGTAAGATACGCCACCGCCGGAGTGGTTATAATGCCTGCGTCTTCGACGTCCGCGCCGCCGGCGCAAAGCCCCGCGGCAATCGCGCAGCGTATCATGTCGCCCGATATGCGGGTGTCCCGCCCGATAACTACGCGGGGCCTCGTCGTCGTCTGCGACAGCTTCGCCGCCAGCGCCATTCCGGCCTTCATAGCCGTTGCTACGTCCAGCGGATACTCGTTCGCCTTTCCCCTTATTCCGTCAGTTCCAAATAAAACTCCCATACTCTCTCCTCTCGTTTTACGATTTAATCGGGCCGCGCTATTTTTTCTTCAATACCGCCTGCGGCGGAACGACCCTGATAAGAGTAAGTCCTTTGGGCAAATCGACCTTGACGTCCTTCGCGCCCAAAACGTCGTCGGCGGCCACGTAAGCCTTAACGTCTTCGAGTTTAAGTCTGTCGAGATTTTTACGCAGCCCGCGGACGAATACCCTCACTATCGGGGGATCGGCTTTGTAACCGTCTTTTTCGGGGCGTCCCGCGGCTACTTTTACCCCCACAAGCTCCCTCGTAAGCAAATCGGGGCCTATGGCGGCAAAAACCGCAACCTCGTCGCCGTCGACAGACTTTACCCGCGACGACGGAAGAATTATTTCAGCGGAGCTTTTAAAGGAAGCGTCTCTTCCAGTTACGTCTATCGGGCGCGTGTAAACGGCCTCGATTAACGACAATTCGGACTCGCCGCCTTCAACGGTAATTCTCGCGGGGTCGGTTTTTATCCCGGATTCCAGCAGTTTAAAGCCTTCTTCCGGCATCCCTTCGAATTTGGCTATTACCTCGACCTCCTTGCGGATTTTTCGTTCGATGAAGACTTCTATTTGAGCCGGGTTCACGCCGCTTGCGCGCACGCCGGGGGGAAGGCTCAGCGACGAAGCGTCGATGTTTGCGACGGAATGGCCGAGCGGCGAATGCGTCAAATCGACGACTATGGTTAGGTCTTTTTCTTTAAAAGTCGAAATGGCGCGGATGGGGCCGGTAAGGTTTACGACTACCTTCATAGGCGGGTTGCCGACGAGCGTTTTATCGGCGGGGAGCTTAACCTTAAGCGCTACGTCTATGCCTAAAACGGTGTCCTTGCCGGACATGATGAAGCCCCACGTCATAATGGCGATGAAGAACGCGAACGCCTTGAGCCCCAGATTTTCCGTGAACGCCTTTTTCAGGTAATCGGTAATCATATGCGTCGCTTTTTACTTTGCCTTACGAATCGTTTGCGTATCCTTCGGCGAAAATTTCTGCATGGATTGCGTCTGCGTCGGCGAAAAAGTCTTTTCGCGTCCCCGCTTTCCGGCTTTGCCCGCCGCGGCTTCAAGCGCTTTTTGTATCTTCTTGGCCGCTTTGTCCTTTTTATCCTGCGCCAGCGCCTCGCCGCCCAGCAGGTTCAGCAGCATTTTCCTAAGCGTTTCCGGTTCGAGGTCGCGGGTGATTTTCCCTTCGATGCAGCATGAGATTTTGCCCGTCTCCTCCGAAACGACTATCGCAACGGCGTCGGTCTCCTCGGTTATGCCGATGGCCGCTCGGTGTCTGGTGCCGAGTTCTCGGCTGTTGCGCGGGTTTGCGCTCATCGGAAGAAGTATCGCGGCGTAGGAAAGTTTTCCTTGTTGAATTAAGACCGCTCCGTCGTGAAGCGGAGCTCCGACGTAAAATATGTTGCGGAGCAGCTCGCTGGAAACGAGGCAGTCCAGCCGCGTAGCCTTTTCGAAGTTGCAGAATTCCTTAACGCTTGCGTCTCTTTCAACTACTATTAAAGCTCCGGTTTTCTTCTGGTGGAAGACGCTTACGGCGTGAATTATTTCGTCGATAATCTTCGCTTCCTCAACCGTGCGCACCATAGTAGAAAACTGCGTCTTTCCGCCTATCGTCGAAAGAGCCCGGCGAATATCCTGCTGGAAAAGGACTACGAGAACGAGAAACAACGAAGAGAAGAAGTTGTCTAAAAGCCACGATAAAGTAAAAAATCCTATGAATTTGCTGACGACGTAAACGGCGAAAACCATAAAAACGCCGATTACCATTTGAAGAGCTCTCGTTCCTTTGAAAACGAGCAGCACTCTGTAAACTAGGTAATAGACAATCAGAATATCTATTATAGATTTAAGCAGGTCTATAGGCTTAAGCCCCGCGGAAGCGATGTTATCAAACAGACTCATGTTCAAAGAAGCCGGTTCTTTCCGGTTTATATATATAGTATTATTTACTACACCATTTTAAATTGCCTGTAAACATTAAATTCCCATGAAAAGTTTTCGCCGCCTAAAACGCCCTGTATATAAAACGCCGGCTAAATTTCCGTCCGTAATTTTAGCTCCCTATTATTTCTATAAAAATTCACCTTCCGCAGTCCGGCGAACGAATAACTATATAATCTGCCGCCCTCAATGCAGACTTCAATAAGGCTTTATATAATAAATCGCGCCGTTAATACATGCACCTGAACCCGACGTCGTTCTTCGCCGCGCTCTTGTCTGATTTAACGCGCTCCCATGAGGCGATGCCCTCGTTGTTCGAGTTGAAACTTCCTCCCTTGACAACCCCGTTCGCCGCGCCTGACGCTTCAACCTCAGGGTCTTCGCACGTCGCGCCGCACAAGGTCGAATGATCTTCCGCGTATCCGTCCGAAACCCATTCGGCGGCGTTGCCGGCCATATGCTCGGCGCCGCATAGGCTTTTTCCTTTCGGCATAGTCGAGGCTCCGCTTATGTATCCGGGGCCGGTTTGCGAGCAGGTTACGTTCACCGCCTCGTTCTTGCAGGTTCCGCCCGGGTAAAGGTTCGCGCACATCGTCTTCGGGTCGTAATTGGCGAAGTCGGACAGACATTGCGCGGCGTCCGTATCGAAGGCGTCGCCCCACGGGTATTTTGTTCCCAGCGTTCCTCTAGCCGCCGCCTCCCACGCCGCTTCGGTCGGCAGCTTCTTCCCGGCCCACGCGCAATAGGCCTCGGCCTGCGCCTTCGTAACGCAAACGACGGGGTGATCCGCCTTCCAAGCGTAATCCGTCTTTAAAGCGCGGTTGTTCGCGTCCCAAGCGTCGCCGCCTTCGCCGCACGCCGGAACCGTCGCCGCCTTTGCGTCGTCGAGATAAGCCTTATACATCGCGTTGGTTACCTCGAAACGGTCGATGAACGAATCCTTCGAAAGAAAGAATTGCTTTTTCGGCTGAGAATGCGCAGGACAGCCGGCGTCGCTTGCGGCGCAGCCGACGTAATAGTGCGAGCTTCCCAGCTTGCACATCTCGGCGGACGACGCCTTGCCCGGCAAATAATAGCCGCACGCGGCGGTCGAATCGTAGCAAAGCCCTTTCTTGCATGTCTGCGTATCGGGGCAGGCGGGGACGCATACGTCGGTTTGCTCCTGACATTCGGGCTTGTCCTTGTCGCGCTCTCCGCAGGCGACGCAAACCATGCCGTCCGCCCAGTATTTAGCGTCGCAAACGCACTGAGGCTGGCCGTTTTCGGTGCGGCAGCGGCCGTGTCCGCCGCAATCCTGCTTATAGCATGGGTCGGACTCGCAGCGGAACTCGGTTGCGGTAATTATTAAATTCTTCCCTTCGGCGCACGTAGGGAACATGCAGACGACCTCGCACTCGCCGTGTCCCGTGCATTTGCCGGCCACCGAGCCCGCGTTAGTCGTGGGGTTGAAGTCGCCGCTTGCGGAGCACGACCCGTCGGCCTCCTTGCGGCTGACTTTGCTTGCGCCAATAGGGCAGGTCTCGTTGCAATTCGTCCCTTTCTCTATCGCGTCGCTCGCGGCGCAGGAGAAGTCAAACGTCGCGGCGGACGCAAACGTAATTGAGACAATACTTAATACCTCTAAAAAATTTTTATTCATAGTTTCCCGCATTCTTTTGTCTATTCGTGCACACAAACCACGTTGACTTGAGCGTCTCCGCCGTTGTCGATACAACCGTAGCCGGGATAGAAATGGCAGAGCCTATAGGAATTATTATCCGCCCAGTACCAATGGCTTCCAGCCGCCCATGTCGCCACTACCGGGTCGGTCTTAACGCTGGCGCCGTCGCAGCCGGTCTTGGTAGTCCAGCCTTGATTTATTAAATCGCCCAGTTCGTCCGTCAAAGTTCCATACGGCATTGTAATCGCGTATGACGGCAGACGCCAATCGTTCAATGCGGTGCAGTTAGTATATGGCGGCGAGCTTCCAGTGCAATGCGTTTTTGAAAGATTTGCGCAAATGCTTTTTGCATCTTCAAAATTATGAGTAGGCTCATCGCAATGATAGAAATAATATCTTTTGCCCGTATATAAATCCAAAACGCAACTTGTGGCGCCCGTGCTGCTGGCGCAAGATTTCTTCCATCTTCCTACGCATTGATATGAAGAACACACAGAGTCGTAAGTGTTGGCGTTTCCGTCGTCGCATTTATTGGTTGAATTCTTCGGAGGATGATAACAATTGCCGTTGCTGCAATAATCAAATGTGCATACATTGCCGTCTTCGCTGCACGCAGTGTAGTCCGACTTTTTAGGATGCGCGCAAAACCCGCCGGAGCATGCGTCGCTTGTGCATTCGTTGCCGTCGTCGGGGCAAGCCGTTCCATCGGCTTTGTTATTGACTCCGCAAGAGCCGTCGCCGACGCACCAACGACTAGTTTGACAATTAGCGTCTTGAATTGGACATGAAACGGAATAATTCCCTTTGCATGACCCGTTGCCGTCGCAGGCGTCGCATTTGTTTTTATCAACGCACGCGGCGCCCGAATAAAAATAAGTGCAAGGATTTCCGTCGCTGCAAGTCGTTCCCGATGGAGCGTAAACGGGATTGCATCCGCCGTTTCCATCGCAAGCGTTTGCGGTTACGCATTGATTTGTCGAGCAAGTATATGCCGTTCCGACGCACGTTCCCGCTCCGTTGCATTTATCCTGTTTTGTGCATGCGTTATTGTCGTTGCAATCGCCCGCATAGCTGGGATGCGTCGCGTCGCCGGGGTACCATTGCGTACATTCGGACGTTCCATTGCACGCTTTTTTAAGTCCGCACACAGACGAAGAGCTTTCGCACGCAATAGGAGTTCCGTCGCATTTGCCCGAATTGCATTTGTCGGCGTATGTGCATAAATTTCCATCGTCGCAATCCGTCCCGACCGGTTTGTAAGTCGGCACGCACCCTCCAAAACCGTCGCACTCAACTTTGCTTTCGCATTGGTTAGGCGCCGAACAGCCATACGTTACTCCAACGCAGCTTCCGTTTCCGTCGCAAGTATCGCCGTAGGTGCAAGGGTCGTTATCGCTGCATGGCGTCGTGTCGCTAAGCGGCTTGTTGACGCATTGATTATTAATGCAGGCCGCATACTGGCAGTTGGGCGCCGGCGGACATTCGCTTACATTGTTGCAGTTGCCCACCACGCACGAACCTGAAACGCAAATTTTGTTCGGGTCTAAATTTTTACACTCCGTCGAATTAACGCAATCTGAGCATTTCCCGCCCCTGCATACCTTGGTGCCGGAAAGGCAGGCCGTCCCTTCCGCCACGGGGTCGCCCGTTTTGCCGCCCAGTCCGTCGCATCTGTCGTTTACGGTGCATTCGTTAAGGTCGTTAACGCCGGTTACGTCGCCGCCTTCGTAGTAAGCGCAGGCGTCGCTTCCTCCTTCGCAATAGCCGGTTTTGCCGCACGTAAGCGGGTTGTCGGTCTGGCAGTCGTCGTTGACGTCCTTATTCGCGTCCGACCATTTGCAGCTTCCGAAGCCGTTGCAGACTTGGCATTTGGCCGTGCAGTCGTTGTTCGGGTCTTCGCCCGCCGCCACCATGCCGCACATGAACAACTCGCCGACGGCTTGGCACGACTGGCACTTGTTTCCGCATTTGGTTCCGGCGGGCTGGCGTTTCCAAGCGTTAAGCGAGGCGTTGCAGACTTCGCACTCGTTCGCGGGGTTGGGCTGATTCGGTATGAAGCAGCCGCCTTCAAGCATGCACCCAGGCCACGCCGATTTCTTTTCTATCGCGCAGTCCGCCGGCCCCGTTCCGTGGCATACGCCCGTCGCGCATTGCGTCATAGCCGAGGGAACCGCGCAAGTATAGGCCGTTCCGCCGCACTTCCCGGCGACCGCCGCGTCGCATTTATCGTCGTAAGTGCACGCCGCGCCGTCGCTGCATGACGCCCCGGCGTTTGGACTCCAAGCGTACCGGTTCAGGTCGGGGTTGCATACCGAGCAAATATCTCCCGGCTTGGTCGCGCTCCTTGCGTAAATCGCGCCGCCTATGTAACAGCCGCCCGCCTCGCACGAGCCCGAAACGCAGACCTTCCCGTCGCCGCATTCTGTCGAGTTGCAGTCGCGGCAAGTTTTATTTTCGCATACTTTCGAGCCGCCGAAACAGTCCGAGTCGTTTAGGCATTGAACGCACGTTTTATTTTCGTAGTCGCAGACTTTGCCCGCGTCCAAGCATTTTTTTACGCTCGAATAATTGCAGTCGTAACACTTGTTTGCGTCGCAGACTTTTTCTTCCGGGCAGGCTAATACATCGTTGCACTCGCCCGTTATGCAGGCTCCGCCAATGCACATAATCGGCGACGTATAGCCGTTCTTCTGGCAGTCGTCGGCTTGCGCGCCTTCTTCGTTTAAACATGCGCGGCAGCGGTGATCGTCGCATATGCCGCCGTTTTCGCAGTCAGCGTTTACGCCGCATCCCTGAACGCACAAACCGTCCTCGCAGACGTAGCTTTCCGTTCCGCCGGCAAGCGCGCATTCAGAGTCGCCGGAACAGTTCTTATATCTGTGGTCCGCGCCGCAAATTTGTCCGAGCTCGTTTAACGCCGGAGCGACGCAGCCGATTTTGCATTTGCCGCCGTCGCAGACGCCCGCGTCGTTGGCAAGCGCGGCGGAGCAGTCCGAGTCTCCGCTGCAGTTATGCCGGCGGTGGTCGCTTCCGCAAATAAGTCCCTCGGCGTTCGCGCTCGGAGCCGAGCATCCGGCCTCGCAGGTTCCCGTCTCGCAAATCGTAGATTCGCTGCCGCTTGCGAGCGCGCATTCCGAATCGTCGGCGCAGTCCCGGAAACGGTGATCGTCTCCGCAAACCTTGCGTCCGCCGCTTAACGCCGGAGCGACGCAGCCGATTTTGCATTTGCCGCCGTCGCAAACGCCCGCGTCGTTGGCAAGCGAGGCGGAGCAGTCAGAGTCTCCGCTGCAGTTATGCCAGCGGTGGTCGCTTCCGCAAATAAGTCCCTCGGCGTTCGCGCCCGGCGCTACGCATCCTTCAAGGCACGAACCGGACTGACAAATCCACGACTCCTTGCCGCTTGCGAGCGCGCATTCGTTATCTTCGCCGCAATCGCGGTAACGGTAGTCCGGACCGCAGACTTTGCCTTGAGCGTTTACGCTCGGCGGCGAGCAGCCTAGTTTGCAAAAACCGACTTCGCATATCGCTTTTAAAAAACCAGTCGATGCGACGCATTCGGGGTCTGCCGCGCACGCGCGGCACATATAATTATCACCGCAGATTTTGCCGGTTTCGCAGGAGCTCCAAGGCGGGAAGCAATTGCCGGCAACGCAGAGTCCGGTTTCCGTTACGCAGTAGTCGCCCGTTTCCGAATGGTTTTTATCAACGCATTCGGCGTGCGTTTGACAGGCGCGGCACTTTTTGTTTTCGCCGCATATAGGCCTGTCCTTGGGGCAGTCGCCGCTTGCGCGGCATTCGCCTTCCACGCACGCTCCATCGACGCAGCTCGTCCCTCGCGGGTAGCCGCCGGTTGTCTCGGCGAGGCAGTCGTACGAATTTGCGCACGGCGCGCAAAGGTGCTCGACGCACACCATTTTAACTAAATAACAATCGACTCCGGTAAGACAGGTTTTAGGCGCGCATTTGCCGCTTTGTTTGCATTCGTAGTTGTGGCCGTAAGCCTCGCGACACGCTCCATCGTCCTCCGTTAAAAAGCAGGCGGAGCATTCGCCTCCGTTTTTACACAGCTTTCCTTCGCACTGCGTCGAGTTTTCGCACGGCGAGCACGCCCTTTCGACGCACGCTTCGCCCTCGCGGCACTCCGCCGCGGACGAGCACGACTGACAGTCTCCGCTTGACGCCGCGCAAGCGAGCCCTTGCGCGCACTGCTTTGCCGCGTCGCACTTGCCGCATATTCCGTCTTTGCATCCTTCCTTTTGACGGCAGTCTTCGCCTTTGCCGCAGAAGCCGCAAACGCTGAATACGCACCCCTGCCCAGCCGGACAGTCTTCCGCGCTTTGACACAGCTTCGGCTCGTCGGCAATTTCCTCGTCCGTCAAAACGTCCTCAATCTCGGCGGGAATATCGTCCGCGTCGGCAATTTCGTCCTCAACGGGCAATTCTATTTCGTCCTCGGCAATAAGCTCCGTCTCATCGCCCGTCTCATCGTTTTCCGTTTCCTCGACGACCGTTTCTTCAGCGGCTTCCTCGGCCGTTTCCGCAACGCCTTCCTCGTCCTGAGCGTCGCCGTCGATTTGCGTCAATTCGTCGTCTTTGTCGCCGTTGGAAACGCCCAAATTTGACGAAGAGCAAGCCGCGCAGGCAAAAACCGCGAAGAGAACGGCGGATAACAGAAATTCTTTCCGCTGTTTTAGAAGGTTCATTTATTCCTCCCGATGTCGAGATAATAATTACAATCTGCCTTAGAATTTTACTGCGTTATTAGTTTAATTTACTTTTATACAAAAAGCATTGCAACAAAAAACGTCTGTTCGGTTTACGGTTTCAGAATGTTTCTCAATCTGAGAAGACAACTTGCGAATGTTTGCGGTCTCATTCCTCAGCCGCAACAGGAAACCCTCCCGCTTAATTAGTCGCAAGCGCCGCCCAACCCGAACTCTGCAATCGGAGACAATCGCGTCCTTTCGCGCCGCAAATTGACCGGCGTATGCAAAAGTTTTCCGCCGCTTTTTTAAAATATTTAGTAATTAATATTGAATTAAGCCTGTTTGGTCTTATAATTACTTAAGACTTAAACGGCAACTGAAAGGAGCGCTGTAAAATGCAAAACCGCGTTGAAAAAGCCGATTGGGCTGTTAAACAGGGGAAACTTCTGCCGTCCGCATTTGAAAACATTAAAAAATGGCTTCTGCTCGACAAATATTCCGCGTTCCGCAAAGAACTCGTGGCTCTTATTGAAAACGACTCTTGGGACGACTTGAACGACCGCTTTTATCAGACGATTCCCTTCGGAACCGGCGGGCGCCGCGGCCCGGTGGGGCTGGGAACTAACCGGATGAACGAAATAACCATCGCCGAAGGCGCGCAAGGCGTGGCGGATTATTTTAAAAAGAAAATCGAAGGGAGAACGCCGCGAGTCGTTATCGCGTACGATACGCGGCTCACGAGCCGCGAGTTCGCGCTCAAAGCGGCGTCGGTATTCTGCGCGGCGGGCTTCGAGACTTATTTATTCAAAGGGTACCGCAGCACGCCCGAACTTTCATTCGCCGTGCGTTATTTAAGCTGCGACGCCGGAGTCGTCATAAGCGCCTCGCACAACCCGCCATCCGACAACGGCTTCAAGGCCTACGGCCCGGACGGCGGTCAGGTGGTAAGTCCGATGGACAAGGAAATTATCGCCTGCGTCGAGTCTGTAGGCGACGTAAACGAGATGCAATTGGACGCTGCGATTTGCGGCGAACGCTTTAAATACATAGGCGAAGAGGTTGACGACGCCTATCAGAAGGCCGTTCTGCGCCAGTCGCTTTCGACCGAGCGCGGGGTTAAAATAGTATATTCGCCTCTGCACGGCGCGGGAACTACGAGCGTTCTGCCGGTCTTGAAATCGGCCGGCTTTGCGGACATAAATCCCGTCGCGGAGCAAATGACGCCCGACGGACGTTTTCCAGCCGTTAAAAACTCTATCCCCAATCCAGAAGTCCTCACCGCGCTGGAGAAACCCATCGAGCTGGGAACGAAGATAGGCGCGGACATAGTAATCGCCAGCGACCCCGACGCGGACAGGCTCGCCGTCGCGGCTCCGGTCGATTTTAAAACGCGCGAAATTAAGCCGATGACCGGCAACCAAGTCGGCGCGCTGCTCGGCTGGTACGCCCTTGAATACACAAAGCGCAAAGGAGCCCTTACGCCGGAGCATACCGTTTTCACCACCGCGGTTACGTCCCCTATGCTCTCCTACATCGCGCTTGACTACAACGTTTCCTACGTGGACGACCTTCTGGTCGGCTTCAAATACATTGCGGAACAAATCCGCCAGCTCGACGACCCGTCGCTGTTTTTATTCGGGACCGAGGAATCAATCGGCTACATGAAAGGCTCGTACACGCGGGACAAAGACGCCGCGGTCGCCGCGCTTCTTGCTTGCGAGCTTGCGGCCGAACTTAAGAAAGAAGGGAAAACGCTGTGGGACGGACTGTTCGACCTTTATAAAAAATACGGATACTTCGCGTCGCTCGGCAGATCGGTTTATCTCGAAGGGATTTCCGGAATTGAAAGAATGAACGCCATAATGGATTCGCTTCGCGGCGAGCCGCCCAAGGAGCTGGCCGGTTTCAAGGTGTCGCGAATCATCGACAGGCTTCACATGACCGACACCTGCATAAAGACGGGGGAAGTCGCGCCGTACATCGCGCCGGGAGGACATTCTAACAACCTTTTGATTTGGTGGCTCGACAAAGACAGACGAAAGACCGTCGCGATACGCCCAAGCGGCACCGAGCCGAAGATTAAGTTTTACTACATGCTTTACGCCGACGTCGCGCAAGCCGACCTTGCAGAGGTTATGAAAGAAATCGACGAAAGAATAGCCGCGCTCGCCAAAGAAACGGAAGAAATGGCTTTAAAAAGAGCGTAACGCTATTGTTTTATTAAGGTTGGTTTAATGCCTGACATTAAGTCGAACGAGCGGGAATTTATGAGCCGGCTCGTAACGTGGCTCAACGAAATCATCGCCGCCGGCGAATATCCCTTTGAAGTCGCAAGTTCGGAAGCGTCGCTAAAAACGGAAACCTCGACTACATTCCCCGACGTTCAGATATGGATAAAGCGAGAAGGCAAAATAGGTTTTTGCGGATTTGAATTAAAAACGCCATCGACGCTCTCGGACAATAAAGAGCTGCTCGAAAACGCGGCGGCCAAAGCCCGCGCCATGGAAGCAAATTACTTCGTAACATGGAACATGAACGACGCGGTTATTTGGCGTACGCCGAATGCGAACGAGCGGGTAACTACGATATTCAGGATGAAGGCTTTCGCGACCGAACCGCCGTTGACAAGCCCCGACGAATTATGGCCAAGAAGCGAAGCGTTGAAAAGCGTCGCTAAAAAAATATTGGACGACCTTTCGACCCTTCATTCGGAAGGGCATTTATACTTATTAGACGTCGATCGGAATTTTTTCGTCGGCAAGCTATGGGAAACAGTCGCGAGACTTAAGCCCGATATGCGGACATCGTTGCTGGAGGAAATAGGGAAAAACAGAAAGTTTGAAGCGGAATTGTCAAATTGGGCGGCAAGGCAGGGAATTACTATTTTTGATAAAGGCGAGCCGTTTTACAATACCGTTTCAAGCCAAATAGTTTACAGGCTGCTCGGCAAGATTCTGTTTTATTTAACGCTAAGGCGGTTTCGCTCGGACTTGCCTCAATTCGATTTAGTCAACTTAAACCCAAATAAAATATCGGAGAGGCTGAACGAATATTTTTACCATGCGCGCCAAATTGATTATCAGGCGATTTTCGAGGAGGAATTTACCGACAAGGTTCCTATTCCGCCAAGCGCGGCGAAGGAAATTATTCAACTAGTCGCCGACTTGAACAAATACAATTTTTCGCATATGCCTTACGACGTAATCGGCTCGATTTTCGAGCGGCTTATTCCGCCCGAAGAAAGGCATATGTTAGGCCAATACTATACAAACGAAGATTTGGTAGATTTAATAACCGCTTTTTGCGTTCGCTCTAAAAGCGATAAAGTATTAGACCCAACATGCGGAACGGGCGCTTTTTTAATCAGGGCTTACGACCTCTTGAAACAGCTGGGGGAAAGAAACCATCGAAAACTGCTGGAGCAGATTTGGGGCGTCGATATCGGCAGGTTCCCGGCGCAGCTTGCCACCATGAATTTGTACCGGCAAAAAATTGAGGATTACGCAAATTTCCCCCGACTTATTCGCGCCGACTTCTTCGACGTTAAACCCGGCGGCGTTATTGAATTTCCGCACCCTCTTATAAGCAATGAAAAAGTAAAAGAGACAATCCCGTCGTTCGACGCGATTATAGGCAACTTTCCCTTTATACGTCAGGAGGCAATTGAAAAAAAGGAACCGGGCAATAAAAAGAAAATTACTAAAATTTTAGCGGACGAGTGGAAAAACGAATATCCGGAACTTTTTAATAACGGCGATACAAGGCTGTCGGGACAGGCCGACATTTACTCCTACCTTTTCTTTCACGCCTCAAGATTCTTGGCGAATGAAGGAAGAATGGGAATTATTACTTCTAACTCATGGTTGGATGCGGCGTTCGGTTACGAGCTTCAGAAATTCTTTTTAAAAAAATTCAAACTTGTCGCAATAGTCGAAAGCCGCTGCGAGCCATGGTTTCTTGACGCTAAGGTAAACACCGTATTTACCGTCCTCGAACGGGTTTCCGACGACGATAAGCGGGAACGGGAAGACAATTTAGTCAGATTCGCGCAAATAAAAAAACCTTTAGAAAAACTGATTGAGAAAGACGTTAAATTTTCTGCCGACAGATGGTTTAAGCTCAGAAATATCGTAATAAATATCGAGCGTTCCTGCGCGGACGTCGCGGATAAATCTCAAAACGAGTCTCAAATTTACTGCGAAGAAAATGACAATTATAAAGTAAGATGCGTTCGCCAAAGCGTACTGCTGCAAGAGGCCGAAAAAGAAGGAAGAACGGTTAAATGGGGCAAGTATCTGCGCGCCCCCGCACTGTTTTTTGAAATAATGAACGAATTTAAAGGAAAGTTTTTGCCTTTACGCGAAGCGGCGGACGTTCGTTTTGGCGTCAAACCCGGAATAACTAAATTTTTCCTGTTGACCGAAGATCAAATTAACCATTGGCAGATAGAAAATCAATTTTTAGCTCCGGTTATAAGATCCCCTAAGGAATGCAACGGAATTAACATAGATACAACAAATTTGAAACATAAACTGCTGATTTGCGACGACGAATTGAAATCCCTCGCTAAATATCGCGGAGTCTATTCCTATATAAAATGGGGCAAGAAACAAATGACCGCAGACGGCGTACCTTGGCCGGAAGCGCCGTCAGTGAAAGGAAGACATTTGTGGTATAATTTAGGAACAAGGGAGCCTGCCGACGGTTTGTGGCCTGAAATGTATTTTGATTCATTCCGCGTACTATTAAACACTCCTAAAGTTTATGAATCTGATAAATTTTACGGAATAACGTCGAAGGAACCTAAGAATGCCGCTTTGATTATTGCTCTCTTGAACTCCGCTTTAATTAATCTACAACGCGAATTAATTGGTTTTCATTCCCTCGGAGAAGGCGTAACAAAGGCGGCGGTTTATGAAGTCGAGCAATTGCAAATTCCCGACTTTCGTCAATTTGACAAGAAAACCATAAAAAACATTTTATCATTATTCAAAAAGCTCTTAAAGCGCCCCGTCAAGCCGATTTATGAAGAAGTCAAGATGAAAGACAGGCGGGAATTCGACGCGGCTATTCTTGACGCGCTTGGGTTGGACTCGTCGAAATATTTGAATGTTCTTTACGCGTCCATAGTCGATTTGGTTCGAGAGCGCGTAGCTTTGGCGAAAATGGGCGGCAAAATTAAAACCGCCGTTACTCAGCGGGATTATGAAAAACTAAAGGAACAAATAACGGACGAAGTTCTGGCAAACGGTTTGAAAAAATTTCCTAAGGCGTTTATAGATTTAAAATACCTTAAAGAAGCAAAAAGCGTCGGCGTTCCGAAGGAAAAATTGCGTTTGGGCGCGGATTTTTGGGGGAAAACGGAAATTTTTACCGAAGAAGGGTTCAAATACGAAGCCGACGGCAAAATAGAAGCGAAGTTTATAATATACTCTCAAGAAAAAAACAGCTTAATCGTTTTGGTTCCTAAAAATAAAATTGCAATTAAAAACGCCGTAATCGAATATGAAAAATATCTCGACGAAACGGAAGCCAAACTTTTTAAGGCTTTTTTCTTCAGAACAAACGATTCCGCGCGCTCGGATATGCTTGCAAAGCAGGTAATGGCCGAGTTGGAAATCCAAAAAATATAGGACTGTTAACCTATGTCCGCCTACCTTGAACCTACAGATCTTCTTCTGCTCGACGCCGAGCTGGTCGAAAAGATTTTAGTCCGCTTTCTGCGCGACGAAATAACCCGAACCGGCCTTAAGCGCGCAACGCTGGGTCTTTCCGGCGGCGTTGACAGCGCGGTTTCGCTTGCGCTTGCGGCGCGGGCATTGGGGCCGGAAAACGTTCTGCCCGTAATTATGCCTTATAAAACCAGCGCGGGCGAATCGCTTGAGCACGCTAGGCTTGCCGCGGACTCATGCGGGATAGTCAAACGTTTCGAGATCGATATTACCGAGCAAATCGACGCTTATTTCGCAAAGGAAGAAGCAATCCCCGTCAGCCGCGACGACAAAACCGACAAGAACCGGCGCGGCAACAAAATGGCGCGGGAAAGAATGTCGATACTTTACGACGTCTCGTACGCCGAGAACGCCCTGGTAGTCGGCACAAGCAACAAGACAGAACTGCTGCTGGGCTACGGAACGCTTTTCGGCGACATGGCAAGCGCGGTCAACCCGCTGGGCGACCTTTATAAGACGCAGATTTACCAGCTCGCCGCAAGGCTTGGAACGCCGCAGCCGATCCTGGCCAAAGCTCCGTCCGCCGATTTATGGCCGAACCAGACCGACGAGGACGAAATAGGATTTTCTTACGGCGTAATAGACGAAATTTTGTATAAAATGGTCGATTTGCGGCTTTCGGCAAAAGAGCTGGAGGAGGCGGGATACGACTCCAAACTTATCGAGCGCATTTCTCTTCTCATCAAGCGCAGCCAGTTTAAACGAAGAATGCCGGTAATCGCTAAACTCAGCAGCCGAACGGTCGATAAAGATTTCAGGTACAGCCGCGACTGGGGAACCTGATTTAATTTTCATCCGACTTTCAATGCAAAGGCGCAATCGTCTTATTTAAATATACTATAGCAGAACCCGCGTTCTTGAGGGAAAACCGCGATTGCTTTTGTCTTGAAGGGCGCATACGCTCGGCGGGTTTATACCGTTTCTCGAAAATATTGTCCGAAATTTATGGGCGGCGCTGATAAATGAAGCGAATGCGGAATTTATCAGCGTTTTTAAACTGATAAGCTACGCTGTTGCTACGCTTATCAGAGCCGCGCTGCTCCAAATAACGGACAAAACTTTTGAGAACAGCTATAAGCAAGGAAGAAAGCGAAATTAATTTTATAAAACATCCGCGTCATCGGCAGCCTTTGCGTTTTTTATTAAAATCCGCCTCAAATCGAACGGCGAGCCGCTCTTCAGCCTCAAGTTATTTGACGATAGAATGAAGTTGGCTCTATTCATTTCGCCGCGCTGAAGCCGCTTTTGTTTTTGCGCCGCAAAATTAACTCTCGCCGCCGGTTTTGCGCGCCGCGTCATAAGCGTTGCGGCAAAAAATTGATTTTATTGAGGTATTCCGCGTTTTTCGCTTTACTTATAGCCGGTTTTGTTGTATATAAGTCGCCGGTTTTTTACGCTGACTATATAACGATCGCGCGATTTGATTTCTGCGAGGTGAAAATGACCGCCAAAAAGAAATACCTGACAAAAAAACAAATCAAGGAACTCAAGGAGATACTGCAAAAGAAGCTCGACGAGCTCGGCGGCAGGAACGACGACGTAATCTCCAACATGACCAAGACCGAAATGGAAGTCCATCCCGACGACATCGACCAAGCGGCCGAAGAATCGTCCCGGATGCTGAGCATGAGAATTCACGACCGCGAGCAAAAGCTCATCGGAAAAATACGCTCTACTTTGGCCAAAGTAGAGTCGCCGGAATACGGCTACTGTCAGTCCTGCGGCGAGCCGATCGGCTTCGAGAGGCTTAAGGCGCGTCCTGTGGCCGATTTGTGCATCGAGTGCAAGCTCGAATTCGAGGCGAGAGAGCGCAGAGAGAGAGACATTTCCCGGCTTACCGGTTTAAATAAATAAAGCGGCAGAATATTTTACATAACCGCCCCCTTAACTAAATAAGGGGGCATTTTTTTCGGCTTTTAAATTTTGCTCAATTTTTCTCTTCCCAAACCAACCGACAACTGGGGAGCGTTCATCGCTTGGCAGGGAGAGCTTACGCTCTTCCTCGCCGTTGCGTTCCTCTTTTGTCTGCTTCTTCCCAAACGAACGAAGAGCGCGGCCGTAACCTTAATTTCCGCGGCGTTCGTCGGACTTATTTTCACGTTCGAGTTTTTCGCGTATTTGCTTGCGCTGCTGGCGTTGATTTACTTTTTAACGGAGACGCTTTACAACGCGACCGGCGGCGGCAAAGGGTGGAAAATCGGCCACAGAATCGCGCTCCCGCTGGCGCTGCTTTCGGCGATGCTGGCTACGCATTTCGCGACAAAGAAACCCGGCTTCGACCTTTTAGGCATAGCGCACTGGGCGGGGATAGCCTACGGCATACCGCGCGCGTCCAGCTGGCTCGCTTGCCGCATGGAGAACAGGCTTAAAACGCCGGGGTTCCTCTCCTATCTCTCCTACATGTTGTATTTCCCGACGTTTATGCAGGGGCCGGTGATGGAGGCGGACGGCTTCGAGCAAAGCGAAGACGAGAAGCTCGATAAAAGAAAGGCGCTTACCGCGGCGTATCTGTTTTTCACAAGCTACTGCAAATTTCTTTTCGCGGTTTTTATCTTTTTCAGCAGGCCGCCTTCCTTCTTTACCGCCCAGCCCGCGGGCGGCAGGTTTGAAAACTTTGTATTTCTGCTCGCCACGCCGGTTTGTATGTATCTTTTCTTCGCGTCATATACCGACCTTTCGCGCGCGGTATCGTTCTTATTAGGCCGCCGCACGCCAAAAAATTTCGACGCGCCCTTCTTTTCCGTTACTTTCAAATCGTTTTGGCGAAAGTACCATATTTCGCTTACAAAGTGGCTGCGCGAATACGTTTACATACCGCTGGGCGGCAACCGGCGCCGGCACGCGCTTAACGTCTTTGCTGTCTACGCCTACATCGCGGTATGGCACAACTTAAAGCCGGGGTTTCTCGTTTGGGGAGCGACGCAGGGATGCGCGGTTCTTTTCGACGACTACGCCGCCAGACTGGCAAAACGGCCGCTTGCGGCCAAGCCGCTTGCAATGAGTGTGGCAAAGGCTCCGCTTTTCGCCGTCAGGTTCGCGGCGTTTTGGCTGTTTCAGGCTTTCTCGTGGTCGTTCTTTTACGGCGGTTACGACGGCGCTCTGGCGATTTGGAAATATCTGCTTAAAATTTAATTGCCTTTAAATTACCGCATGGGGCCGGTTCCGCACATATTGGCGCATTCCGCCGCGCTCGCCGCGCACATCGGCGTTCCGCCGCCGCACTGGCAGCAGTAACCCGGCGAGCATTCCGCGCAGCGGTATCCGTTGTTCTGGGCGTTGAAGTACGCGCAGCCGCAAAAAGCCAAAGCCGCGGCCAACGCTAAAAACAAAATCATAACCGCCGACGGGCGTTTATTTGCGCGCATATCGAGCCTCCTTTCGCTCGAAACGAAGTTTACATCAAACTCTTGGCGAGTTCAAGCGCGCAAGAGAACGCGGCGGGTATATCCGCCGGTTTGGCCGCGTCTCCTATTCGGCGGACGTCGTATCCTTTGGCCGAAAGCGGCGCGTAAAGCTCGTCGCGGCTCTTCATTCCGCAGGCCAGCAAGACCGTGTCGGCGGGCAAAAAAATCCGCTCTCCGTTGCGGTCGAGCTCCAGCTCTCCCTCTCGTATCGCTACGACTTTGCTGTTCGTCATCTGCCCCACGCCGTAATAATCAAGCATCGCCTTCTGCGCCCACTTCGTCGATTTCCCAATCCCTTCGCCGATTTTGTTCCGCATCTCCACTATCGTGATTTCGTTGACTGTTTTGGCCGCCAGTTCGCGCAGTTCCCGCGGCTCGTACACGTTGAAAACGCTGAAAAACAGATGAGATTCCGCGGACATCGCCGAGCGCGTAGCCAAATAAAGCGCGACTTCCACGCCGCCCGGCCCGCCGCCTATAATCGCGACCCTGCGCCCGACTTCCGAGTCGCGCAATAGAACTTCCTGATAGTCCAAGACGTGCGGCAAATCCGCTCCGGGAATGGGAGGCTTTACACCGGCCGCGCCCGTCGCCAAAACGACGACGTCGGGCTTAATCTCTTCGACGAACGCCTCGCCGACGGCCTTGCCGAGCCTTATATGGGCTCCGGCGCGCATCGCCAGCAGCGCAACGGGCTCGACGAATTTCATAAAGCCGCTCTTATGCGGAACGTTGGAGCAGGCGATAATCTGCCCGCCGATTTGCCCGCTTTTCTCGTAAACCGTAACGTCGTGCCCGGCGTTGGCGAGCAGGTACGCCGCGTAAAGCCCCGCAGGCCCCGCCCCGGCGATAAGAATTTTCTTCGGCGCGCCCGTTCTTATTGATAAGAAGTCGGTTTCTTCCGGCTTTCCCGCAAGCGGATTCAAAGAACAGCCGACCAGTTTCATCTCAAAAACGCGGTCGAGGCATTCCTGATTGCACGAAACGCAGGGGATAATCGTCTCAGCCTCTCCGGACGCCGCTTTTTTAATCCAGTTCGGGTCGGACAACAGCGGGCGCCCTATCGCCACCGCGTCGGCGACGCCGTTGCGTATTATTTTGTCCGCCAGCTCCGGCGAATGAATGCGGTTGGCGAGCGTTATCGGCGTCTTGCCTCCCACGGCGCTCTTTATTAAGGTTCCCAAATGCCTTATTCCGGCTTCGGGAAGGTGGTAGGTAATCTGCGGCGAGTTCGCTTCGTGCCAGCCGCCGGTAAGGTTTATCAGCTCTACGCCGTCGTCGCTCAACGCCTTGGCGAAAGCGGCCGTCTCCATTTGTTTGGAGCTTCCTTTGACGAAATCGTACCCGGAAAAGCGTACTATGACCGCCGTATCTTCCGCGCCTTCCTTAATCGCCTTCAGAACTTCGCGGCCAAACCTCATGCGGTTCTCCAGCGTTCCGCCGTACTCGTCGCTTCGGTGATTGGTAAGCGGGCTTAGGAACTGCAATACCAAATACCCCGCGCTGGCGAGCATTTCCACCGCGTCGAAACCGGCCTTGCGGGCGCGCTGCGCGCATTGGTAAAGATGATGCAGCGTCTCTTCTATATCCTGTTTGGTCATCTCCTGCGACCATTCCCGCGTAATGGGCGAGAAAGTTTTGCTTGCGGAGAGAGCCTCTTTGCCGCCCATGAAGAACGAAGGAGCGTAACGCCCCGCGTGATATAGCTGCACCGCAACCGAGGCGCCCGTGGACTTTATTTCGGTCGTGAATTTTTTCAAGCCGTCGATGTATTTGTCGTCGTCGATGCGAATCATAAATTCGCCGCCTCCGCGGTCGTCCACCTGCGCGCCGCCCACGATTATCAAGCCGACGCCGCCCGCGCCGCGCAGCTTATAGAACGACGTGAAAAGGTCGGTGCAGTCGCCGTGCGGGGTAAGGTTGACGTGCATCGCCGGCATTACCGTGCGGTTGCGAATCGTCAGCCCGCCCTTAAGCGTCAGCGGGGAAAGCAGATGCGGGAAATAAGCGTTCTTATCCATGGTTCTCATCCTTTGTCCAACGCCGGCAGAATTTCCGCCGGCAACCGGCGCGGCGATTAAAATTTACGTCTAATAACGCCGTTAAGTTTAACGTTTTGCGGTAAAAATGTAAAATTAGAATGACGCCTATTTATTTTTTGCGCCGGCGCGCCTCCGGTTTGGGCAAACAACGCGGATGCCGCGAAGAACGCCGAGATTTTATAAAATTCAATCAGCCGTTTTCCTTCGCTTGCAGGCAAGCTGCGGCAAGACAAGCCGCGCTTTAAATCTCGCTCGGCGCGATGCGGCTTTCGCGGAGCCGGCCTTTTTGGGGCGCGCAAAAAAAAAGCGAAAAAAAACAAGTCGGACGACTGCCTCGCCATCCAACGAAACCGTTAAAATTTTTCGGCATTCGCCCGCGAAAATTCAAAACGCCGCGCATCCCATTCCATCCGCTGCTTTATTTTTACGAGAAAAAAGAAGGTTAAAATAAATTTTAAATTTATCCGATATAGAATTGACAATGAAATTTTTTTGTGGCAAAAGCATACCTTACGCCGGGCGGGTAGCTCAGCGGTAGAGCATCGGCCTTACAAGCCGGGGGTCCACGGTTCGAATCCGTGTCCGCCCACCATGTAATATTATAAGTTAGTATCTTAGCTCTTTTCAAATCCGGGGACGTAGCGAAGCTGGTTATCGCGCTGGCCTGTCAAGCCAGAGATCGCGGGTCCGAGTCCCGTCGTCCCCGCCATTAAAAAATGGCGCGTCCGAATTTAGGTTCGGACGCTTTTTTATTGCGCGAAACTTTTTGGTATGCTTAAAATAACCGCCAAGGTTGTAACTTCATTAGAATAAAGGCAGTAAAAAATGAAAGAAAAGTTTCGTAAAAATTTGACGGCGGCAATCGCAACGGCCTTTTGCGTCATAGCGTTCTCTTGCTCCGGTTCGGATGGAAGCGGCGAGCAAAATTCCGATTACGACGCGGACGAATCCGCGGAAAGCGCGGAAGTCGAAGAGTCTCTTCCTGCCGTTAAAACGGACGTTTGCGGCGCGACGGGCTACAAGTGGCTCGACCCCGCGACGCTGGGCGACGTGGTCGCCTCGGAATGGCAGTCGCTTTATTCGCTGAGCAAAAGCGCGATTAACGGCGTTATCGGACAGACGGACTACAAAGGGGCAGTCGAAGCGAAATACGACGTGGACGTTTACCTCATTCGTTACGTTACGCAGGACAGAGGCAAAACGATAGAAGCTACGGCCGCGTACGGCGTTCCGGTTCTCGCCCAAGGCGAAACGCTGACCGACGCGCCGACTCTTGTGTGGCTGCACGGCACGACCGGCTTCGCGGACGCCTGCGCCCCCAGCCCGCGCGACGACGGCGGCTTGGCAGTCATGCTCATGGCCTCGCAGGGTTACGTAACCGTGGCTCCCGATTACATCGGCATGATAGGCTTCGGCGACCCGACGGGCATGTTCCACCCCTATCTGGGCGCGGAGGCGACGGCTATCGCTTCCTGGGACTCGGCGCGCGCGGCGAAGAAATTCACTTTGTCGCTCGAAACCAGCGTAACGCTGGGCGACAAGGCTATACTGTGGGGCGGCTCGCAGGGCGGGCACGCCGCGCTCGCAACCAATTTATACGCGCCATACTACGCGCCGGAGTATAAAATCGCCGCGGTGCTCGCGCTGATACCTCCGACCGATTTAGTCGCGCACGCCGAGATTTCGGTCGAAAAGATTGTGCCCGCTACGGCCAATCTGGCGGTCGCTCTTACGGAGCTTGCGCGCTGGTACGGAATGTGGGACGCGCGCGCGTCGGAGATTTTTCCGGCGGACGTAATCGCCGATCTTCCCAAAACGCTCGATACCGTCTGCGAATTCGACGACCTGACCGACCGATTCAAGGCCGTGAGCGACGTTTATAACCAGCCGTTCATCGACTCCCTGCTTGCGAAGACGTGGACGGGCTTTGAAGATTGGAAGTGCATTCTGAAAGAAAACTCTTTTCAGACGACGAGCGTCGCCAAACTCAACGACAGCCCGATTTTATTCGTAGTAAGCGGATCGGATACGCTCGTCAATCCGGTCGTCGAGCGCTCCGGCTACGACCGCATGTGCGCCATGGGCTATAAAATGAATTATATAGAATGCGAAGGAGCCGGACACTCTCAAGGCGCGACTTGGTCGCTGCTTGAGCAGTTCTCGTGGCTCTCCGACAGGCTCGCGGGAAAGCCTATGACGGACGTCTGCTCAAGGCCGGCGGCCGTTTGCTGCAAAGGAAGCGACTCGAAAGTCTGCTCGCCCGCCAAATAAGCGCGGCTAGGCTTTGATTGAAAGACGAGGAGCATGATTAACCAATCGTTTTATAAACTCCCTAAGGCCAAGCAGAAAAGAATTCTCGACTGCGCGGCGCGGGCGTTCGCGAAGGACGGCTATCACAAAGCAAACGTAAACGAGCTTGCCGAGGCCGCGGAGATTTCGGTCGGATCGCTTTACTCCTATTTCGACAGCAAAGAAGACATGTTCGACGCGGTCTTCGAGCGCGCAAGCCAGCTTACCAACGAAATTCAAGCCAGAGCCGAAGCCAAGGGCGGGACGGTTTACGACAAACTCGTCAATCTGTTCATAGACGCCGCGCTTACGGCGCGACGCTCGCCCTCTTACATACAGGTCTATTTAAGCCTTCAATCGCCGGGAATGGAAAAATTCGCGGAGACGTACGCCCCCGTGCTTGAGAGCGCGGGAATGGAAATTTACCGCAGACTGCTTGCTTCCGGAATAAATGCCGGCGAACTGCGGCCGGATTTAGACGTAGAGGCGGCGGCTTATTTAATAGACAACACGCTTATGGCGCTATACGGCAGCGCGGCGAACAAATTTTTTAAAATACACCGCGACGCGATGCTCGGCGACGGCGGAAGAATCACCCGCGAACGCGCCTCGCAGATAGCCGTACGAGTCCTTTCCAACCTTTTCGCGGGGCTGAGAACGCCGGCCCGAAATTGATTTGCCGCGGCGGATAATGAGATTTTTTCCGACGAAAGGCGAAAGCCTCCTTTTGGGGAAGACGATGCGGCCCGTAGATTTAAGCCGTTTGCCGCCGATTTATCCCCAGTCCGCCGCTTTCATGGCGCGCACGCTTCAGCTGGATTTGAGCGACACGCTCACGCTGCGCCTCGACGCGCCCTGCAACCAAAACTGCGTCTTCTGCAACGTTTACACCGGACCCAGCGTCGGGCTGCCGTTTTTAAAAAGCGGCGCGGTCGATTTCGTTCTGTCAACCAAAATGGACAGAAGCAAAACGCTGGCGATTTTCACCGGCGGAGAGCCCCTGCTCGCGAAGGATTTGCCTAAACACATAGAGTCGGCCATGAAGCTGGGCTTTGCGGCCGCAAGCGTGCAGACAAACGGAGTAAAGCTGGCCGAGGCGGGCGTCGCTAAAAGGCTCGTCAACCTCGGCGTAAACAACTTCTTCGTATCGCTTCACGCGCACGAGCCGAAGCTCTCGCAAGAAATCACCAAAGGTTCGCCCGGCGACTTTGCCGCAACCGCGCGGGGGATACACAACGCCATGGAGGCGGGCGCGCAGGTTGAAATAAACTGCGTTCTGTGCGCGGCCAACGCGGATTACGCCGACGAAATCGCCTCGTACATACTGCGGGAATTCCCAGAGCTAAAGGAAAGCGCAAACGGCTGGGACGCGCATACCGTATGCGTTTCCATCGTAAATCCGTTCGCGCCAAACAGCGCGCCATCGGACAAGCGCAGGAAACTGCTGCTCCCGTTCGACGCCGCGAAACCCCGCATCGTCGCTATGCTCGACGCCTTCCGCGCCGAGAAAATCGCTTACAACAATCCGCGCTGCGCGGTTCCCTTCTGCTGCGTCCCCGGCCACGTTGACGCTTCGATGGAATACCTTTTATCCGTAATCGACAAGATACCGGCGGAGTTTAAAACAAAGAAGAAACTCCTTACGGCGTGCGCCGGTTGCGTATATTCGCCGCTCTGTTTCGGCCCGTTCGAGGGGTACTCGGAGCTTTTCGGCGATCGAGGCATAAACGCGGTTAAAGAAGCGGAGGTTCCGCTCTCTCTGACCGGCGACGACATGAGGAACCTGCGCGGCGAATTTTACTTAAAATCGAATGAAAATGCCGCAAAATAAAGAAAATCCAACAGTTCTGTGCTTCGGGGAAATAGTCTTCGACATGCTGCCGCAGGGGGAGTTCATCGGCGGGGCGCCCCTTAACGTCGCGGTTCATTTGAACCGGCTCGGCGCAAACGCTCTTCCCGTCAGCGCGGTCGGTTTCGACTCGCTGGGCGAGTTCGCCGTAAACAAAGTAAAACTGCTTGGCGCAAGCGACCGTTTCGTCTCCATTACTCCGCGAGCGCCGACGGGCGTTGTTACCGTTGCCTACGATGGCGGCCAGCCCGTTTTCGAGATAGCCCGCGACTCCGCATGGGATTACATACCCCAAGGGGACGACCTTACCGAAGCCGCCTGCGGGGCCGACGCGATAGTCTTCGGGACGCTTGCGCAGAGATATAGCGCCAATAAAAGCCTGCTTATAAGCCTGCTTGAGAAAACGGGCGGCCTGCGGGTAATGGACGTAAACTTCCGCCCGCCGTACGACGACGTAAAACTTGCGTACGAGTTTGCGGCGCGATGCGACGTATTAAAGCTCAACCGACGCGAGCTTGCGCAAATGCTTGGCGCGGGCGAATTGCAAGGCGTAGACGGCTTGGAAAAAGGGGCGCGCGAGCTTGCGGCAAAATGCGGAGCACCGACCGTATGCGTAACCGCGGACGCGTTTGGCGCGGGGCTGTTGCATGATGGCGCGTGGCTGTGGGAGCCCGCAAAACCGATAACGGTAAAAGACGCCGTAGGCGCAGGGGACGCGCTGCTTGCGAGGCTGCTGTGGGGCTTGTTGCGCGGGGAGCGCGACGCGGAAGCGCTTGCCAAAGCGTGCCGCCTGGCCGAGTTTGTTGCCACACAACAGGGCGCAATACCGGAGCTGGAGGATTATTCGGGCTTTTGAATAAGTTAGAATTAAAACGCCAGACTCTCGTCCTCAAACAGACCCTCCGGCGGGTTCATAGTAACTACGCGGGTTTGCAGGTTTACCTCTATAATAATTTGCGGCGCGTTAGGGACTAAAAACCGCAGCCCCGAAGGCGCGCGCACCACAAATAGCGTCTGCGCGCCGTTGTGAGTAAACTCCTCCACGACGCCAAGCGGCGAGCCGTCCGCCCTATTTACCGCAAAGCCGATTAAATCGCAAAGGTAGTATTCGCCTTCAGCAAGAGGCGGCAGGCTTTCGCGCTCCACAAACAGCTTGAACCCTTTCAGCGCCTCGGCTGCTGTCCGGTTGCTCACTCCCGCCAGCTTCACGACAACTCCGAAACTTTGCGCCTTTATGGTCTCGACCTTGTCGGGCGCGTCGTCGGGCTTTATTTGCTCCGCGCTTTTAGCCGCAAACAGCGGCAACCCGGGCGCGAACGCCGTCGATTCGGAGTTGTACAGCTCGACCTTCAACTCGCCGCGCATTCCGTGCGGTTCTATCACGTACCCCAGTTCAATAAGGCGTCTTTGCGACATGGGCTCTTCGCTTCAACCGCCGCGCCCTTCGAGCGAAGCGTCGGGTTATAATATAGTGTTTGTTAAAAATTTTGTTCGAAATTTTCATTACAGGGTGGCACTGATAAATGAAGCGGATGCGGAATTTATCAGTGTTTTTACACTGATAAGCTGAGGCTTATCAGTGCCACTCACGTCCGAATAACGGAAAAACTTTCTAGAACCGCTATAAGTTCGCGTTGCTAGGGCGAAGCAATTAATATAAAAACGCAGAAAGGCGCTCCCTTAACGGGGTTCCCTTCTGCGCAAAATTTAACAAGAGACGGACGCTAAATTAAGCGGCCTTGTTCTTCTTCTTGTACTCTTTATACAAAAAGTTCACTCTTTCGGTCGGCTGCGCGCCGTTCTTAATCCAGCGCTCGTAACCATCGACGTCCAGCTTGACTTCGTTTTCTTTGGGTAGCGGATCGTACGTGCCCAGCGCTTCGATGAAACGACCGTCGCGCTTCATATTGTCTTCGGCCACGATGATTCTGTAATGCGGACGCTTATGGCGCCCTCCGCGCTGCAAACGAATTTTAACTGCCATTTTTCCTTGCCTCCTAATGATTTGTAACTATGCGCAAAGCGCATTGAGCGAAAGCCTCATCTGCCTCTTTTCCTCTGCTGCTTTTTCTGCTGCTTTATGAGTTTGGCTTTGGCTCTCGCCTTTTCTTTTTCTTTTTCGCGTATGGCGCTGCGCTGCGGATCCTTCGCGCGCTCCATTTTTTGCGTCAGGGCGTTGACCTGCGAGGGGCTCATCGAGTTCGCGAGCTCTTCCATGCCGCCTTTGCCCATCATCATTTTGAACAGCCACGACAGCCCCATTTTGCCGATTTGCTTCATCATGCGGCGCATCATGTTGTACTGTTCAAGGATGCCGTTGACTTCCTCCATTGCCGTGCCGGAGCCCTTGGCGATGCGCTTCTTGCGGGAAACGTCGATGATTGAGGGCTTTTTGCGCTCCTGCGGCGTCATAGATTGCACTATTGCGCGGAAGCGGCGAAGCTGTTTGTCCAGCGTCGCGGCGCCTTCTCCGCGAACCAAGTCTTTAAACTGGCTGCCGATGCCGGGCAGAAGCGCGAGAACGTCGCCCATCGGCCCCATCTTCATCATCCGCTCCATCTGCGCCAAAAAGTCCTCTAGAGTGAACTTGTCCTCTTCGAGCTTTTTGAGCATAAGCTCGGCTTCGTCCTTCTCAATCTGCTCCTGCGCCTTTTCGACGAGGGTGAGAACGTCGCCCATGCCCAGTATGCGGCTGGCGATGCGATCGGGGTGGAAGACTTCCAGCGCGTCGAGCTTTTCGCCGGTTCCGATGAACTTGAGCGGCTTGCCCGTAACGGCTTTAATGGAAAGCGCGGCTCCGCCTCTCGCGTCGCCGTCCATTTTGGTGAGTATAAAACCGGTGCAGGAGAGAAGTTCGTCGAACTTCTTAGCCTGATTTACCGCTTCCTGTCCGGTCATCGCGTCCGCGACAAAGAGAATCTCGGACGGATTTACCGCCGCCTTCATGCGGGAAAGTTCCTGCATTAATTGTTCGTCGATGTGCAGACGACCGGCTGTGTCTATCAGCAGAACGTCGCAGCCGCCCTCTTTGGCCTTATCTACCGCGTCCTTGGCTATTTCTACCGGGTCCATTTGGATTGTGGACGGGTAGGCCGGAATATTTATGTTGGCCGCAAGAATTTTTAACTGGTCGATGGCCGCCGGACGGTAAACGTCCGCAGGAACGAGATAAGGCTTGCGGTTGTGCTTGTCCCGCAGATGCGCGGCCAGCTTGCCCAGCGTGGTGGTTTTGCCGGATCCCTGCAAACCGACTACCATGATTATCGACGGCTTTTTGTCTATCGCCAGCGGCTCGGCCTGCTCCCCCATTAGGGAAACAAGCTCGTCGTGGACTATTTTAACGAACTGCTGACCCGGAGTAACGCTCTTGGTTACTTCCTGTCCGATGGCTTTCTCTTTGACCGCGGTAAGGAATTCGCGCGCCACCCTGAAGTTTACGTCGGCCTCCAGCAGGCTTAAGCGCACTTCCTTGAGAGCTTCGTCGATGTTCTCTTCCGAGATTTTGGCTCTGCCGGAAATTTTATTCAATACCCCGGTAATTTTATCGGTCAACGCTTCAAACATTTTTTACCTCTTAAAAAAAGCGCCTTAATAAAATGCTTAAAAACGCGCTCAATGTCAAGAAAAATTACAGGTTTCGGAAAATTAAAACAAGTATGCGCCCCATACTTCCTACCCGTCCCAGTTTTCGCTTAATCATAAAGAGTTGCCGCGTCTTGTTCTCCGCGGTCTCCGCGGGTTTTATATAAACTTAAAACGGGTCGAACAAGAGTCGAGAGTCGAGATTGGTTTTATTATTTTTTTTGCGTTAAAACCGCCGATGGGTTACATTGTCGTAATGTATCGTTGCGGAAAATTACTTGCATGAATTTATACAAATTCGTTTTAGTCGTAATAATCGGGGCGGCGCTGTCCGCAGGATGCGGTTTGATGGAAAAGCGCGAGGACGTTTCGACGCTTCCGTTTACCCTTGAAAAACTTACGTCGCACAAAGGAGCGGCCGACCGAAACGTCAAATCAGACCCGCAGACTCTTTTTCTGGCTTTTGAGCGAAGAATGTACAAAGGGGCGGTGGACGCGAACAAAGCTCCGGAATCGTTCGAGATTGTCCGTTACGACATGAAGCGGAAGAAAGAGGAAATAATTCCGGGCAGCGAAGGCGGAAGCGAGCCGAGCGTGGCTTCCGACGGAACCTTGATGTACCGCAAAGGAGACGTTCTATATATTGCGCCGCCCGATTTGTCCGGCCCGCAGCAACAAATCAGCTTAAAATCCGATTTTTCGACCGTAATCAAACCTTCGATTTCGCCCGACGGCAAAAAAATAGCTTTAATAGGCAGACGAGCCCCCGGAAAAGACCGCGCCGCGCCGCAGAACGGCTCCATGACTCCGCAGGACAACGGGCTTTACGTAATAGACGTAGAGAAACGCAAAATAATAAAGGCAAACAAAGAAATGTGCCCGCCGGGAATTATGACCGACGTAACTTGGTCGGGCGCGAGAGAGCTGCTGGTTTACGCCGGCGAGCGCGGCGATCAAGGCAAGAAGTGGGAGCGCGCTATGTTTATCGGCTTGGACTCGCAGGAATGCAGGCTCGCCTACTTCGGAGACGCGGGAGGCGGCAAATGGGCGGCGAACCCGTCCGCCAAACTTTACGCGCACTTATACCCCGGCGAATCCGGCGCCGACAAACTCGTTCAGACCGATTTTTCCAAAAATTCGTTGGAAACGGTCGATTTCAAATCATACGCGTCTTTTTCCTGCCTTGACGACGTCCTCTTGATTCCCGACGCCTCATCGCTTATATTAAGCTGCCGAAACGGCAAAAACGCGCCCTACGGGATTAGCGTCGCAACATGGAGACATACTAAATGAATTCTGTAAAACCTCTGGCACTCGCAATAATAATAACCATTTTCGCCGCCTCGGCGTGCTCGCAAAAAACTGAAACGACCAAAACTCCCGCCGCGGGACAAAGCAAAAATCCGCCCGAAGCTCCCGCGTCCATAATAGAAAGTCCGCTGAAGGACGCGCTTAACAAGCTGACAAAAAAAGAACGGCTTATGCTGGGAGCGATAATTTCAAGGGCGAACGCGGCGTTCGTCGGAGCCATAAACGTAATGTCGCCGCTGGAAAAAGCGGCGCTGAGCGGCATGCGCCCCAACGGAATGCTCTCCGACGACATACGCGAGCTTTACCGCGCCGACATCGTCCGCTCTCTACTGGGCTCTTTCAGCGACGACGGCAAAACCGCCAACTACATTTACGCCGATAAACGCATTCCCAAAGAAGCGCTTGGCAAACCGGCTCTTATCGCCGCCATCGACATAATATCCGATCCGGCGACCGTTCAGGCGGACTTCTTTTCAAAGTATCAAGTTGCGGCGGAGGGATATTTCCTTCTTTCGCCCGGCCAAACCGAAGCGTCGCTCGCGCGCTTCTTCCTGCCCGTCGAAAGGGCGTTATTCGCCGAGGATTTCAATAAAACCATCGGGCTGGATATAAGCGTCGAAGGGCTGGAAACCGGCGAAACGCTTAAACTCATAGCCGTCAACAACGGCGGCAAACCTATCGCTCTGCCCATATTCGACCCGAAAATACCCGACGACGTCGATAAGAACGCCCTGATTGGAAAAATAGGAATGTACAGGCAGGTGGCGTGGCACATAACCGATAAAAACGGCGACGTCGTTTCTTATTGGCGGCCTCTTTACGCGGTCGATAAACTTAAGCCGGAAGAAGGCGTTTTCAGAAACCTTTTCATTCTTAATCCCGGCAAGAAACTAAACCTCATGCTGACCGGTCAAAGCGAGGCTCTCTTGCTTCTAAGCGATCAGGCCAAATTCAAAACTCTTGGACCGTTCGAGCTTACCGCGTGTTTCGTTGAACCTATCGCGGGAGAAGAATACATGAAAAAGAATTTGCCCACGGACTACGCGGCTGCTGACGGCGCCGTTTACTTCAAAGGGGCGGTTTGCGGGAAAAAGATTAAAATCGACAAGCCTATTACCGTTCCTCAGCAGTTCGCTCCGAACAATCTGCGAAATTTTATGGATAAACCGTTAGCCGACAAACTGGGATTACCCAAATAAATACTCGACCGTTGGCCGAAACCGACGGGGGCGAACCGCTTGAACGACTAGGCGCGTCGTTTATCCGCGACGCGAGGCTTTGTTTAAAAGGCGGTTTTTATATTTTTATCGGGATAGCATAGCTATGAACATTCTTAAAGGAACGCCGGCTGGAACCGGAATTAAAATGGGGCGCGCGGTCGTGATTCCGCGCCCGGCGGAAGCGCCGGTCGAAAAAACCATCGACCCCGAAGACGTAGGAAAAGAGCGGAGGCGGCTTAAAAAAGCGCTTTCGCGCAGCAGGGCGCAGATAAAAAGCATCATCAGCGGGATACGCAGCGAAAATAACAAACACTTCGAGGTGCTTAAGGCGTACCTTATGATGCTTGACGACGCGAAGTTTTCAAACGCAGTCGGCGCGATGATAGAAGAGTCGCGCATCTCCGCCGAAGCGGCGATTTTGCAAACCGCAAAAGAACTAAAAGAGCCGATGACGGCGTCGAAAGACCCTTATCTGCGCTCGCGCGCCGAAGATCTCGATTTCGTCGCGACCAGAGTAATTTTAAACCTGCGCGGGCTTTCGCCCGACCCGCCGCTGGCGAAGATGAGAGGCTCCATCGTCGTCGCGCACAAGGTTTCTCCCGCGAATTTCGCCCGGATGGTGAACGAAAACATCACCGGTCTGGCGCTTGAGACGGGCGGAGTTACAAGCCACACGTCGATTATAGCAAAGGCTTTGGCGATACCTTCGCTGCTTGGCGTTTTCGGCGCCTGCGACGAAATCAAAACCGACGACATGCTCATTATCGACTGCTTCAGGGGAATCCTCATCGTCAATCCCGACGAGGAAACTATCAACAGATACGTCGGCTATAAAGTAAAATACGACGCGTTCGAGCGCTCGCTCTTCGAGGAGATTTCGCTGCCCGCCGAAACGAAGGACGGCTTCAGAATGCGCCTTTGCGGCAACATCGACAGAATAGACGAAATAGAGCGGCTGCATAAAAACGGAGCCGAAGGAATTTCTTTGGTGCGCACCGAATTTCTTTTTATGGGCGCGCGCGAGCCGGAAGAGAGCGAGCTGGCCGCCGCGTACCGCGAAATCGTCGAAAAAATGCGCGGTCTGCCGGTTACTTTCCGCACTCTCGACGCGGGCGGCGACAAAACTCCGAAATACATGATGACGGCGCGCGAGGAAAACCCCGCTTTGGGCGTGCGCGGACTGCGGGCGTCGCTCGCAAACCCTTCGTCCTTCAAGCGGCAGCTGCGCGCCATGCTTGCGGCGAGCGCGTTCGGCCCCGTAAAAATTATGTTCCCAATGGTAACCGGAGCGGAAGATTTCAGGCTGGGGAAAAGCGTCGTCGAGGAAGCTATGGCCGAGCTTGAGAAAGAGGGGCGAGCGTTCGATAAAAAAATTAAAATCGGCGCGATGATAGAAACTCCGGCGGCGGCGCTTTCGGCCGACATACTCGCCCGCGAAGCGGACTTTTTTTCGCTTGGAACAAACGACCTTATACAGTATTCGCTTGCGATAGACCGCAACAACGAATTTCTGCGCGGCTTTTACAAACCGCTTCACATATCGGTTCTGCGCCTAATAAAAATGACGGCGGAAGCCGCTCAAAACGCGGGAATAGAGTTTTCCGTGTGCGGAGAAACGGCTTCCGAGCCTATTTACGCTCCGCTCTTCGCCGCGTTCGGCGCCGCGGAACTTGGAATGAGCACCCGCAGCGTGCCCTACGTCAGACGCATGACGCGCTCTATAACGCTCAACCGGGCGAGAGACCTGCTGGCGAGAGCGCTCTCGTGCGAGGACGCCGCCGCGATAGAAGAGCTTATAAAGGAAGAAATCGGGGAAAAATACCCTGAGCTGTGCTATAATAATTTTGATTTTGCGCGATAACCGCGCCCGCTAAAAAAAAAGAGGCCGAAATGAAAAACTTCTACGCCGCAGCCGCGGTTTTTATACTTTTCGCAGCTTCAATCGGATGCTCCGACGAAAGCTCCTCGACCGTCAAGCCCAGCCAGATTAAACTCTTTCCAACCGGCGCGGTTCAGGTCTCAAACGTTGCGAAGAAGCGGAACATTCAAGTTTTTATAGAAAACGCCGAGACCGCCGACAAAGAAGCGGTAATTTCAAGCCTTTCGATGACCGACGACCGCGGAACGCCGCTGCAGGTTGTCGAGCATCAATTTCTCACTTATTTTAAGTACGCGAGCGCGGAAGGAAACTACTACTTCCACGTTTGGCTCGACGCGGGAATGCTGGTCGTCGGCAACGCCGCGCTGGCGCAGAAGCCCGACGTCGCCGCCGTAATAAAAGCCGCCAAAGACTCCGACAATCTGTGCCGAGGCTCTCAAAACGCCGTTCTATACTCCCCAAACTATTGCGACGCGCTGAGCCTTTCGGCCATTCTCTCTAAAAGCCTCGTTATCGACAAAACGGGATTTTCGCTTAAAGCCGCCGCCGAGGCGGAGACGTTCCAGCTCTTTTCTCCGCTCGACGCAGAATACGTCGGATACGCCAAGTCCAGCGGCGTAAAAATATGCGGGCAAAGCTCGACCCTGCTTATGTCCGACGTAAAGCGCGAAGACCCGTTCGACGCGCAAAACATCTTCTTCGACGCCGAATCGAAGGTCGTCGATTCATCCAAACTTCTTTCGTTCTGCGAGAAAAGCGCGGGATTAATGGACGAAACGAAGCTGTCAATGTCGGCCAAAACGCTTAACATGCGCGATCTGCCTCTGTTGGTAACGGCTTGGTTCGAGCCCGCGGACGCCAAAAATACCGAGGCCCCGGCGCGCTCCTTCAACTTGGTCGTTTCGCCGAAAAACGCCAAAGAAAATAAAATCGTCCGCATAAACTTCGACCAGTTTTTGACCGGAGCGCCAACCGCGGCGTTTACTGCGGATATTCAATCCTCGCCCGCGGTTTTCGACTCGATTAAAATAGACGCCTCTTCCTCCTTTTCGCCGGTCGGCGGAGCCAGACTGCCGCTGAAATACAAGTTTACAATAAAACCGACGTTCGTTTCCGAAATAATCGGCAGCGTCGTCGCCAACGGAGCCGATCCGGTGAACGGAACGCAGCTCGCCGGAATGTGGACGGATCAGCCGATAGTCAACGCATACCTGCCGAGCGTCGGCGAATGGGCGATTACGCTCGTCGTAAAAGACGCGAAAGGATTGGAGTCGGAGCCTTATTCATTAAAAATAAAAGCCGTTCCCAAGGGAAGGTTTTACGCGGAGCTGATAAAAGACCGCAACGACGCGTCGTTCGAGTTTTATCTCGTGCGTTACCGCAGGTACGGCAGTTTCGCCGTCCCGGCGTTCGATTACGATTTGGTTCCGGGCGGCGCGGGATCGTGCAAAAACGACGCCGACTGCTCGCCGAACTTCTGCTCGGCCTCTCCCAAAGACGCCTCGCTCAAGTGCACCTACCACCCGGAAGCGAGCCATTACGACACGTGCGGCGAAAACAACCTTAACCCGCCTTGGGGCGAGACGGCGATTAAAGACGACGATCCGGTATTCGTCGCTCATTGGCCGCTTTACGGCCCGCAGTCGATAAGCGTCAGCCGCCCTTACATGGGCAAATACAGGCTCGTCGTCCGCATGACGCCGGACACGAGCAAGAAAATAGTCAAAACCAACCCCGCAAAAGTTACGGTTAATATTTACGCGGGCGGCGAAATTAAAAGCAAAACGCTTCCCATGTACTACCGCGTGCCGGAAAACGACTCAAGCCCGGACATCCCCAACTGGAAAGTCGCCGACGTTGAGATAAACGAAGACGGCGACGCCGCGGTAACTTTTATCGAAACGAAAGACGAAGACTGCGTCATCCCCGGTCAGTGCCCTTACGCCAACCCTCTGAACGCGGTGCTTAACATCCCCTTCGACCCGAAAGACAAAGCGCATCCCCGAACTATTTGGTGCGATAAACAGGGAGACGTGGAGTGCCTGCAATAAAATTATTTTCTACCGCGCGAAAATTTTTCCAAGCGGCTTTTAAGCATGCCGACGGCCGTCCTGCGCTCTTCCCTCGTAAGCATTAGCCAGCCTATAGCGCAGCCGACAGCGGGGACGACCGTCATAAATAACGCGTTGCTAACCAACGGGCGCGCGAACGACAGCGCGCAGGCCAACGCGCAGGCCGCGGCGAAAACGGCGAAAGCCTTGTTGTCGTAATTTACGTAATGGTTTCTTTGCGAGCTGAAATAAGCTATCAACGCCCTGACCGTTACCGACGCGAGCGCGCCGGCCGCCGCCGCCGCTATGCCGAAAGGCCGAACCAGCAGCAGCAGGCAGCAAACATTAATCGTAAGTCCCGCCGCCGCGGCGATTGAAAACCACGACGTCTTTTTCGCTATTTGATTGCCGATTTGCAGGTTGTATTCAACGTCGCCCACCACCATTGCTATTACAAAAAAAGTAACGTATTTAGCCGCTTCGGCGTACGAGCCCGGAGCAAGAACCGCGATTATAAGTTTGGCGAATCCGGTTGCGGCAAAAATAATCATTATCGACGCGGCGAGGAACATTCTCATTGATTGCCGGTAAAACTGATCGCTCTTTTCGTCGCCGATATACTGCATTGCGAGAGGCTGCCATGCGAGCCGAAACGAATTGGCCAGCATTCCCGTCGCATGCGACACTTTGGCGCATATCGCAAGAACCGCCACCTGAAGCGCGCCTATTTCGCCGTAAATAAAAAACCTGTTTATATACGTCGAGGCGAAGCTCGTCCACCAGCCGGGAATTATCGGCAGGACGAATTTCATAACCTCAAAGAACGCGGCGCGGTCGAAAGAAAGTTTAAGGCGGCTCCTCAGCGCCAAGGACATGAATGCGAGAGCGAGAATTTTCCCCGCGGTTTGGCCGAGAACCACGCCCATAATGTCGAGTTTGAAAAACGCGACGAGCGCGACGCACAAAAGGCCGGTGAAGAAGGTTGACAACACCGAGCCGACCGCGAATATTTTTTTGTCCCGCAGCATTCTGGCTTGAAGAAGAAGAAGGTCGAGAACCATTCCCAGCGGAACGCCCGCCAGCGCGATAATCCAAACATCGCGCCAGCGCGTAAACGAGGGAGCGAAGTCAAATTCGATCGCGCCTAAAAGCCCGGCCGCGACGACCGCCGCGACGACGAGCGCGCTAAGCGCCAGCCTCGTAATAATGTTCGTGCCGACAAATATTTCCCCTTTGTTTTCTTTTAAATACTGCGGGTAAAAGCGGGAAAAGCCGTGAATAAGCTGCAAATCGACGAAAACGGCGACGAAGGAAACCGCGGTGAGAATTAGGTCGAGGTTGCCGTAGTTCGCCTGACTTATTAGGCGCGTGTAAAGCGGCACCAGAACTATATAAATAGACCTGTTGACTATATCCAGCGTCCCGTAGAAAAGCGCGTCTGCGACAAGCGTTTTGCGGCTCATACTGCCTTTTTTTTCACAAGTTGAAACAAAGACGACACAATTTAACCTAAAAGCCGCCGCGCGTCAAAACTAACGCTCGCCTCGCCGTTCAAATTTGCGCCCGGCTCGTCAACGCTTGGATAAAAAACCGCGGGACGCGGAGATTTAAAAAATTAAATTCGCCGTTTTCCTTGCAATCGACCCGCCGAGCGTGTGCGCGCCTTTCGGAGAGGACGAAAGCTGGGACGGATCAGGCCGCCTTGCCGCCTCGCTTCTTGCGGGCGTTAAAAACCAACACCGCCGACGGCATTGCCAGAAGAGCTATGAACAACGCCGAGAACTCGCCGATATTGGCGAATGTGGCGAAAGTATTAATCGCGCCGTTCATGCTGAACCACATGGCGCTGTAGCCTATTATGGTCGTCAAAGCGGTCATCATTACGGCGCCGCCCGCGCTTTTAAGCGACTTAAGCGCGTTGTCGTATCCGTCTTCCGTTATACGGCTGTACATATTTACGGCGTAGTCCATGCCTATTCCGAATTGAATCGGAATGGCGATGTAGTTTAAGAAGTTTATTTTTTGCTTGAATAGTATCGCCGCGCCCATCATTACGAGCACGCTGGCGCTCATGCAGAGCGTAAGAATAGCCGAGTGCCTGAAATTGCGAAAAATCGCAATCGTCAAAAGCAGCACCAGCATGAATGAAATCAACGTAGCCTTAGGCCCCTCCGTGGCTATGTATGAAAGCATATCGGAGAATATAACCGAATGCCCGCTTGAGCGGACTTCCACCCCGCCGTCGAGCTTGACCGTCCGCACCGCCGCCGCGAACTTCTGCAAATCGTGGCCGTTCCATACGCTCATTTTATCCGACATATAAATGTAAACCTGCGTCCCGACGCTGCCGTTTTCCTCGGTGTAAATGCGGACGATTTCCTTGGGCAAAGATTCGATAGACGCCGGCTTGAGGTTCTCCGGCGGCGTCATATCGTCAAGCAGCTTCTTCCGTTCCGGGCTTAAAAAGTCGAACTTGTTTTTAAGAATAATCTTTCGAATATCCTTGAGTATTTCAATTTTCTCAAGCTGCTCTGCCTCGCTTCCGGGAATAGAATCGTGAACCGTCTTGATGTTTTGTATTAGGCCGTTCTGCGGATCGTTCTTTATAAGATATTTTTCAAGCGAGGCCTTAATCTGCTTCGCCTGATCCGGGTTGTCGGCCAAAATTACGTGCGGGCTGCTGCGCTCGCCCAGTATTTTTTCCGCCTTGTTGGAAAGAGCGCCGGAGCCGGAAGTGCGGCTGTACTGATTGCGCAGTTTTTTAAAGTTATACTCGAACGGGTCGCTTATGAAAAAGGCGATTAGAAATACCGAAACGACGACGGCGACCGCGCAAAAGGCGAGAATCGGCTTGCGCGCCTTATCGACGATGAAAGACAGCCCCGCGGAGAAAAACCGCCCGCGCTCCCCTTTTTGCAGTTTTTCCGTTTTGAACGGAAAGTAACGCTCGACGAGCACGACCAGAGCCGGATCGAGAAGGAGAGCGAACGACAGGCATATCGCCATGCCTACGCCGCCAATGAAGCCAAATTGGTTAAAGCCGCGAAAATCGACGAACATAAGAGAGGCGTAAGCGGTTCCGGCCGAAAGCGCCGCGGTTAATATCGGCACGGTTACTCCGCGCAGAGTTCTCTCAAGAGTATAGTTAACGGGCTGTCCGGCCCGCCGCTCCTCCATGTAACGCGCTAAAAAATAAATTCCGCTGTTGATGCCGTTGCCCGCAACAATGGACGACAGAAACGAGGTGGACGCCGTTAAATAGCCGATATGAAGCGAGGTAATGCCGAAAGTTACCAGTATTCCGGCGAAAAGCCCCGAACCGAGAATGAAAGTCATTCTGAAAGAGCGGTAATAAATCAGAAGAGCCAAAACCACCAGCGCGACGCAAATGTTTGAAACTATTAAAATATCGTCTCGCAGCGCGTAATATTCTTCAACCAGCGTCGTCAGGTCGCCGGTAAGGGAAGCCTTAAGCGTAGGGTGATACTTGGACGGATTAAGCGCGTCTATGTCGGCCTGGACCTTGGCCGCTATTTTTTTGGCGAACTCCACGCCGGTGCTCATACCGGGCGTTTTAATCACGACGATAAGGCTCGTTCCTTCCTTATTGGTAAGATAGCCGTCGATGAAACGGTCGAACTTTGATTGTTCTTCCTTAAGCTCGTCGAGCTTCTTGTCGAAATCGTCCTTTTCTTCCGGCTTTGCCGCTTTGGCTTTCTTTTCCTCTTCGTCGTCGAGCCCCAAATCGAGTCCGGCCGCCTTCAGTTTCTCTTTTTTTATGCGCTTGTTAATCGAATCGCGCATTTTAATCAAGTCTTCCTTGCTCGGATAAAGAAATTTATTGGAATCGAAGAATTCCTTTTGCTTGTCTATTTTATAATCGACGAAGCGCACTTCGTTGGCGGGGTAAGTTCTTACTTTTGCCGCAATGTCGTCGGCGAACTTCTGCATCGACTTCAGGTCGCCTCCCTCTACGTAAACTATAAGCGTTCCCATTCCGCCCATGCGTTTTGAAATGGCTTCAAGGTCTTTTACGCTTTGGGTGTTGGCCGGCAACAGGTATGAAAAGTCGCTTTTAATTCCTAGCTGCGCAGTGTAGTACGCGCCGGCGATTGATAGAAGAAGCGAAACTATGGCTATCTTTCCGGCGTGGGAATAAATAAACGCCGACCATTTTGCTATGAATTTATCGTACACTTTACCGCTCCGTAAATCAAATAACGAAGGCGCAAAGTCGCGCCATTTCGTTTTGTAACACAAATGACGCAGCCGTTTCAAGCAAATATACCAATTATTCCATTTATAATATAGTAAAATATGAGTCGTTCTTCCGCCTCCTTGACGTTTGCGGTTATTAACAATTAAAGAGAAGGCGCCGGCAAAGCATAGTGTAATAATATAACTTCGTTTGCGTTATTGCGCTCGCTTATGTAATATAATAACAATTACTCCGGCGGCGGATTAAGCCGAGCCATGGCTGCAACTTCAAGGAGGCGCATAATGGACGCAAATAAAACTTCAACGGCGATAGAACTAACCGAAGGAGCCTTTCCGGCGCGAAAGAAAATTGAGCCGCGCAAATACGACGGCGCAAGGCTGAGTATGGAAAAGGGGCTGTACGCCGCTTATCTTCACGGCTCGGAAAAAGAAATGGGGCGCCAGCACGCCGAGCTTTTTCGCGAAGAAATACTTGAAAGCGCTTTTCAATATTATCCGAAAATGCTTCAATACCAGCTGGGGCATTCGCTTCCGCCCATAGCCGCGCGGCTCCTAGCCGCCGCCGCGGACAGACTCGCGGCTAAGCGAGTAACCGACAAGCTGAACGCCGAAGACCGCGCCGCCTACGAGGGAATCGCGGAAGCCTTGGGAATGGACGCGGAAGAACTGCTGCGAAACAACATTATTCCCGACCTCCTTCAATGCGGAATAGGCCTGCTTTACCGCTCCCGATTGACTAAATCGCTTCCTCAGCCGCTGCTGGGGTGCACAAGTTTTGTAGCCAAAGGCTCCGCGACCGCCGACGGCCATGTTTTAATGGGACACAACAAAGATTACCCCGGCATGGGTTACTTCGACCGTTACCCCACGATATTTTTTTGCGAACCGGAAAAGGGATACCGCTACGTTATGTTCGCAAGCGCCGGAATTCACACGCCTTCGCTGAATTCAATAAACGAATGCGGCGTCGCCTTCGTCTGCCACACTCTTTTAACCGCGGACGTAACTATTAACGGCCTGCCGCTTTTTTCCTCCGGACGGCCTATTATGGAAAAAGCCGAAACGGTAAAAGACGCCGTAAGCATATTAAGCGGAATGCGTTTCATGGCGGGCTGGAATTTTTTAGTCGCGGACACAAACGGAGACGCGGCAAGCATAGAAACGACCGCAAGCGGCAATACCGCGTCGTTTATGCGGGCCGATTACAGCCAGTTTTCCAACGTCTATAGAAGAGCGCTGGGGCAAGAGCGGGAGCTTTCAATCTCTCCTACGGTAAGGGCGAATTTTGAAAACCGTTACGCGCGCATGGGGAACATGCTGGAGAAAAACAAAGGAAAAATCTCCCCGGCTGTGGCGGCGGCCATGATGGGCGACAACTACGACATCTTCACCGATTCCAAGCGCATGGCGGGAGGAATAATCGCGCAGGTGCAAAACGTAATGAGCCTAGTTTTCGACCTTACTCAGCGGCGTTTCTGGGTCGCGGACGGATGGGCGCCGTCGTGTTACGGCGTTTACCGCGGATTCGACTTCGAGGACGGCTTCAAAGGCAATTTTTCCGCCGTTCCCGACTATCCGGGGAATAAAGTCGGCAGGCGCCGTTACGAAGGGGTCAGATATTATATTCAAGCCGAGCACGCTATTATGACGCGCCGCGATTATGATGCCGCGGCGGACCTTATGGAAAAGGCGGTCGCGCTGGAGAATAAAGAGTTCCTCTATCCCGCCGTTGGAGGGGTCGTCAACCTGTACGCCGGCCGGGTCGAGCGCGGAGCGAGGCTGCTTGAAGAGGCGCTTAAGCTGCCGGACATCCCGTCGCGGGTCGGAATGGCGAAGCTGTGGCTGGGGCGCGCCATGGATATGCTTGGCAGACGAGACGATGCGAAGAGACTTTACGCCGAAATAAACTCAGACAAACGGCTCGATAAGCCGCTGCAAAACGCCGGGCGGAAAGGGTTGACGCGCGCTTTCGTCAAACCAAATCTCTCCTGCTTCCCCATCGACTTTTGGATGGGCGATTCGATGGAGTACTAACGAAATACTCCGCCGCCGAGCATATAGAAAGGCCGCATCCGAAAGAAGGACGGAATTTATAAAACCTTTGCGCCGTAATTTTTTAATTCAAAATAAAAAAAACGCCCTTAAGGGCGTCTTTTTGCGCAAGTTTTGGCGGCGGGCGTTTATTTCTGAGCGGTTTCTCCTCCGCCGAAGTCGAAGTTATAGCCGACCGATAAGGTAAGGTCGTGCACCATAAATGTGTACTTGCCGGGCAGCGGGTTGTCTTTCACGTCGCGGACGTCGCGGGGTATCATGTAAACCAACATGTAGGCCAAATCGGCGAAAAAGCCGCCCCAATTCGTTCCGATGCCTATGCAGGTATTGAGCCCTGTTGTTGTCCGGCAGCATCGGACCTAGGGTCTTGTCGGGAATTACGCCGCCGTCGAGCATGAAACCGCCGCGCAGCGCGAAATGCTCGTGGAAACGCCATTCGGCGCCGAGCCTTACCTGTATGAAATCGTAGAAATCCTGTTTTTCAATCTGCGTTTTGGTTACGTGATTGGGCGCGTCGCGCAGCCCCTTGTCGAAATCGAAGCGAAGCTCGTTATAGCTCGACCACATCGTAATCCATAAGTCCAGTTCTACGGAAAGATTGTCCATAATCCAGAAGCGCGCGCCCATGGAAATGAGATTAGGGAGCGTTATATTGGCGTCGAAGTTCTGGTCTGGGAAGTTGGCCGCGAATGGAGAAATGACGTCGAAATCGGCTTTGCCGCCTTTCATCGCCATTTTAATCTGGGAGCGGTACGCCGCGCCCATGCGGACCCACTTGGCCGGCTGGTACATGACGCCTATGTTCGCGCCGAAACCCCATGCGCTGCCGCCAAGCGACAGGCTGTTATCGACGTTTTCCTCGCCGACGGGCGACATGCCCAGCGTCAGCTTGCGCTTTACGCTGACGCTTCCCCATTTGGCGTCGAAGCCGGCCGCGACGGCAAAACCCTTGAACGGGCCGAATGAGACGTTCGGGTTTATGGTAAACGAATTCATTCCGGCGCTTTTAACTAAATGGCTTCCTTCCCAATCGTCCGGCCATGTAATAGAAAGACCGAAATCTACGAAACCGCCCAGACCCACCGCAAGCCAGTCGTTTACCTTATAGCTTCCGAAGAAGTGCGGCGTAACTATCGGCGTACTGCCCAGATGCGTTTTCTCACCCTGCGGATTTTCAAAATATCCCCACGGAATATAAATGGTAGAAGCGGCCTCAAGCCATAAGCCGTCGAGGAAGCTCAAGTTGGCGGCGTTTTGAAAAAGCGACGAAGGCTTGTTGCCGGCCGCGACGACCGCCGCTCCCTGCGCCATTCCGTCGCCCGACATCTCTTGAATGAAGAAGGCGTTGGCCGAAACCGTTGAAGGAACGAGAAGCGCGGCGGCTATAATCAGCGCGTAAAACGAACTGCGCGTATTCTTTATTTTTTTCATTTCAGTCCTCCGGTTACTTGCAAGATTCGGACTTGGTTGTGAACGCCCACAGCAAAGCGATGTCTTCCGCCTCTGCCGCGAATTTGTCTTGGAGCAGCCGCGCAATATGCGGCGCGTTCTCTTTGCGCATCGCTTCGAGGACTTTTAAAACTTTAAGCGCGCTGGTTTTGGCCGCCGCAAGATTGGCGTCGGTCGGCTCGTCTATTTTGCCGAACATTATAAGAGTGTCGATTCGGCTGTCGAGGAAGGGGGAAAGCCATTCGGTTCCCGCTTCGTTGACGAGAGGCGTATCTACGCGGGTTAGGCCGAAGTACGTCTGATCGACCGCCGGATGATTTTTCGCTCCGCCGGTTACTCCGTTTAAGACGGCGACGACGTATTTTGTCCCGCATTCGAGCGACGATTTCGGAGTAACTTTAACCGCCGGGAAGGCGTCTTCAGCCGCCGCGGGGATATAAAGAACGTCCGAAGGAATTTCGGTATATTTGTCGGTTCCAACCTTAAAAAGTTTTATGTTGGAGCCGTTTACCGTCGTTTCGGAAAGAGAAGCGGAAACGGCGAAGGTAATAGGCGCGTCCGCTTTGGCGTCGGCAGTCTTTATTACCGCTTTTTCGCTGGAATCCAGCGCGGCGTAATCGACCGGCGTCGGCAAAAGAGGATTGCCGCCCATTAAAACTTTAGTGGGGTTCATGTAAAGCGGCATGGGATTTGTCATTATTGTAAAATGAAACGACGCTATCGCTTCGTTCCTTACGCGTTTTTTATCGACGACTTTTTCCCAGATTTTAAGACCCCAATCGGTAATCTGACGCGCGCCTTCAAGAACGCGAACCGCGTTTATGTCGGACAAAACGCTGTTTCGCGGGCTTCCGTCGGCGGCTATATAAGCCTCTTCGCTTGCGAATAGCGAGAAATACGAGTCGCCTTTGACCGGTTTGCCGGCTTCATCCTTGACGCCCTTGTCGTTCCAGCCGGTAACGACTATAAGATAAGTATGGCCGTACTCGAAGTCGGCGTCTATATCGGACTCTCCCATTTTGCGCAGCTTAAGGCTGTAAGGCATTGCCGAGGCGCCTTCAAGGTTGAAAATGGCGATGTAGTTTTCTGGAGCCAAAACCGACGGGTTCGCCGGGTCGGTAACGTCCAAAAAGAAGACGTTTGCCGCCTCTGCGTTGCCGCCGTCGAAATAAACGAGGCTGTTTACGTCTATCTTCTGCGAAAACGGAACGCTCGGTATAAAGTTGACGGTGAAGCCGTCAAGCATGTTCTGCCCTTTTTTAAGCGCGACGGTCAGAGGCGAATCTTCCGTTACGGGGTAACCCAGCGCGGCGGCTTTGTCGGCTGCGGCTTTGTCGGTAATCGGAAGCGAAATGGTCGTCGGAATTACCGACGGAGGCTCCGTTCCCGGAATGATAATGGGAATTTCGGCCTGCTTGGCCGGATTGAGCAGATTGTTCGGCAGAGGAAGCTGTCCCCAGTCGGCGTTGTAAATAAGAACCGGCGCGGTCGCGTAGGTATAACCGGAATCGGCGTCGCGCCCGACGTCGACGCACCCCGCGGCGGCTATGGCGGCCAAAGCCAAAGCGGAGGTTTGCAACAGCGTTTGAAGTCGTTTTTTCGTCATGTTTGCCTCGCAGTCGTTAAGACTATATATCGCTTGCAATTTTTTCGGCGCTAAAAGCGGTTTTGCGTATTGCGCCTTGCCTATTTAATAAAGTTAAAACCGAACCTGTCTGAGAAGTATTTTATTACCCCAAGAATTCAGCGCAAGCAAAATGTTGCGATTTTGAAAGAAAATTGCAAGAAAATAGTTAGGAGCAAAGCGCGCAGACGCGGCTTCTCCCCGTTTTTAGAACGAAATATTTAAATATCGCTTTATCTCCGAGCCGCCGAAAGAAAAACCGATTTTATGCTGGCCGCTTTTGAGCGAAATCGAGGCGATGGGCGTCGTCTGCTCCGGCGCGTTGTCAACGTAAATTTTAGCCCACGGTTTTGCGTTGATTGTAAAGACGACCGTTTGCGACGTTTTGCCGGACGCTTCCGCGGTTTCGTTTATTTTAAAACGCAGAACCAAAGAGTTTTTCTTTTCGTCGTAAACGGCTAGAATAGGCCAGTCTCCGGGTTTCAAGCCAATTGTCGCCGGCGCGGGCGATCCGTTCAGAATATAAGAAAACCCTTCTTTCTTTTCTATGTTCACCTTGAACGCAAGCGGTTCGAGAGAGGCTTTGAATAGATTTTTCTCCCCTCGTTTGGGAACGAACAATAAACGCTGCGGCAGTTTTCCTTTTGCGAAAATCTCAACCGCGTACTGACGCCCCGGATTGAGGTTGTCAATCGTAAACGGCTGCTTTCCTTTCAGCCTCGCTCCGTTGAAAAAAACGGCGCAGTCCGCCGGTTCCGTTTCGATTTGCGCGCCGACCGTAAGAGATTCAAAAACGTGGTTTATTTCGATTTTTTTCTCGTCGGTTAAAATTATCGCGCTTTCATAGGGGACGTATCCGTCCATTTCAAGCCTTAGATTCAATTTTTCGCCCAGCGGCGCGTCGGCGATTTCAATAGGCGCGCCGCCGACGAGTCTGCCGTTAAGTTTTACCGCCGCCCCCTTCGGGTTTGACGACAGCGAAATCGAGCCGAGCAGCTTTTCAAGCGAAGGCGAGACCTTCACTACGTCGTCTTTCTCAAAGTTGAACGAAAATTCAAACGGTTTACGGTAATTTTTTTCGACGACTAATTTGTGCTCTTTACCCCTTCCGTAAACGGGAATTTCCGCACGGACGCCTTGGCTCGAGATTCTCGCTCCGTCAACTATAATAACGCTTCCCGGCTCCACGTCGTTTACGACGAGCGTTCCAGCCGGGAGAGCGAAGAGCCAAAAGGCCGCAGCCGCTGCGAGAAGAACGACGAACAAAGCGGCGAGAAGCAAAGTTTTCCGGCGTTTTGGTTTTGCGGTTTCGGACGCAATCGAAAACCTCGGCGTTTTATCCGCCTTCTCGTCCGCCGGTTCAGCCTCCCCGGTTAGAGGCGGTTTTATTGGCGCGTCGGCCGCCATGGTTTTCCCTTCGGCGATCGGCCTGCTCGCCGCAATCGTGCGGTCGGGCGAAAGAAATACGCGCGCCTCCTTGCGGTAATTGCCGCATTCCAGAACCAGCGCTGGCAAATCCGCCTTTTCGCCGGACGCTTCCAGCTTGGCGATTTCGACGCGCATATCTTCGTACGCGTCCTTGGCGCTCGCGTAACGCTCGCCGGGGTCGCGCTTCAAGCATTTGCGTACTATGTCCGCGGTTTCCTTGGGCGCGTAATTTTCGATTTCAATCATAGAGCGCTCGACGGCCGCGACGCGGTCGGCAAGATTAGTATTATGGGCGTAATTGCCTAGCGCGTATTCGCCGGTCAGAGACTCGTAAAGCAGACAGCCGAGCGCGAAAATGTCCGCTCGCAAATCGACCGGTTTTCGCTCGAAAATCTCCGGCGCCATGTACGCGAGCTTGCCTATCAGTTTTCCTTCGAGCGGCTGATTGGCCTTTTTCATTGCGCGGGCGAGGCCGAAATCCGCTATTTTTACCTCCCCTTCAGAGGAAATAAGCACGTTTTGCGGGCTTACGTCCTGATGAACGAGCGCGAGCGGCTCGCCTGAGGCGTCTTTTAAGCGATGAACGTAGTCGAGCCCCGCCGCGGTCGAGGCGGCGACGCTGAGAGCGTCTATTAATGGGATTGTCCGGCCTTTGGCGCGAAGCGAATCGATAATCGCGACCAAATCGGTTCCATCGACGTACTCCATCGCGAGAAACGCCGAATCGACGGCCGTTCCGTAGTCGTAAACCGAAACGATATTGGCGTGATGAAGTCGCGCCGCAAAGCGCGCCTCGTTCTCGAACTGCCGCATGAAATCGGGGTTGTTTGAAAGCTGCGGCAGCATTTTTTTTACCGCGACGATTTTTTGAAAAGCCTTGCCCCGCGTTATTCTGGCAAGATAAACTTCCCCCATTCCGCCCGCCGCTATCCGCTCAAGCAGCTGGTATTGGCCGAATTGGGTTTCCATGCGAAATTATCGCCGTCAGCCTCGGTTAGTCATCAGCAGCGCCGCCCATCCGTTTTTGCGGCGTTTTTTCGTCAATTCCAAGCCTAGCGCTTCGTATTTGGCCGCCAAAGGCTTCGACTGCTCCGTAGTTATTCCGCTCATAACAAGCGCGCCGCCCGGTTTTACCGAAGAGGCTATCTTTTCCGCGTTCGCAAGCAGCGGGTCAAGCAAAATGTTCGCCGCGACCAAGTCGAAAGTTCCTTTGATTTCGCCCGCAGACGCGACTTTTAAAGTCCCTCTTACGCGGTTGACTTTCAAGTTCGTCTTCGCTTCCTCGACGGCGTCGTCCTCAATATCCACGCCGACGAGTTTGGCGAAACCGAGCTTTGCGGCGGCTATCATCAAAACTGCGCTGCCGCATCCGACGTCAAGCATCGAATCGGTATTTTGAGAGCCTTCGGCGTAATCTTCTATCAGCTCCATGCACAGCGTAGTCGTTTCGTGCTGTCCGGTGCCGAATGCGACGCCCGGATTTATTATTATTGTCTCGCGCCCCAGCTTTTCGGCTTTGTCCAGCTCCCACGGCGGGGAAACGGCCAATTTGCGCCCGATTTTTCTCGGTTTGTAATAACGCTGCCATACGGTCTTCCAATCGGAGTCGGCCATGCGCCTTCCGGTAAAAACGAGCTCGCCGGAAAAAATATTTTTAAAATGCTTGTTTATAAACTCTTCGACCTTCCGCCGCAGCTCTTTAATTTCGGCGTCCGTCGGCTCGCTGGTAAAATAACTCGTAAGACGGACGAATCCTTTGCGGGGGTAATCTATTTTAATATCCTTCGGCATCGGCAGGCCGTCTTCCGGCTTTGAATAAAGCAGAACCGGCGAGCTTCCTCCCAGCCTGACCAGCAGTTCTCCCGCGGCCTCGCACAGCGATTCGGGAAGCTCTACGCCGAATTCGTAAAGTTTGACCTCTTTAGGGTTCATTTTTTGCCTCGAATAAACAAAAAGGGCAGAGCGCGCGAGCGCGTCTGCCCCGGTTAGGCGGTCTTTATGGCGTCGCTATTTGGCCTCGAACTTGAACGGGAAGGTTACCGGCTGCGGCTCGCCCTTTTTGCGTTCCGGAAATTTTATAACCTTCAGCTTGCCGGCGATGCACTCCTGAACGGCTTTGCTCTTAAGCGTTGTCTTGTCTTTGTCGAAAGAAATGTCGGTTACGCTGCCGTCGATTTGAATTTTAAAAGCCACGACGACTTTTCCTTTAAGCGTTTTGTCTTTGTTGACTTCTTTTTGATAGCAGTAAGTTATGGCCTTGTAGTGGCGCTGCATCGTCTTGCCGACCATCTCTTTGTCTAAAACCTGAGCCTCGACTTCCTCTTTGACGTCGCTCTTTTCCTTGCCTTCGCCGAACGGGGAATTCTCGTCCGCTTTCTCCTCCTCCTCCTCTTTCGGCTTGGTCGGGTCGAACTTGGTTTCGGGTTTTTTAAATTCTTTCCCCTTCCCTTTGTCGTCTTTATCCGCCGCAAAAGCTAAAGTAAGGCTGAACGCAAGCGCCGCGGCAAAGGCGAGAGTAACGATAGAAGCTGCGCGAAAATTTTTCATGGTATTGCTCCTTTAAAAACAAAAAACGCTGCCAAAAAAGGCTTTAAATCATGCCTCTAATTAAATAACACGCAAAGGCGTTTGTCAAATTCCAAAGACGGCGAAAAATTAACAATTTTTTTAAAAAAGGCGGGCGAATTGCGCGCGACGCCGGCGGCCTGTCCGTAGGCGTTTATTTAGCCTGCCTGCGAAGGCGGCCGGAAAGAGCGTCTAAGCCGAGAACAAGCAAAAATATCACTACAATAATAACCGACGCCTGACTGAAGTTGTGCAGACTCATGTGGTTCGTAAGCATCTGGCCTATCCCTCCGGCGCCGACGATTCCCAGCACGACCGCCATGCGGATGTTCAGCTCCAGCCTATAGAGCAAATAGCTGATGAAAAAGGGCGCCGCCTGCGGAATAACCGCCCAGCGGACTATTTCCAGTCTCCCGCCGCCTACGGCCTTTATCGCCTCTATCGGACCGTATTTAATGTGCTCTATCGCCTCGTAAAAGAGCTTGCCGAGCATGCCGACGGAATGAAACGAGAGAGCTAGAACCGCCGTGAACGGGCCTAGTCCGACGGCGACGACGAAGACGAGCGCGAAGACGAGAATATCGACCGAGCGCAGCGCGTTGAAAAGCGTCCGCATTATGAATCTCAGAAAGCGGCTCTTATTAATGTTTTCCGCCGCGAGAAACGACAGCGGCGCCGCCAGGACGGCGGCCAAAACGGTTCCTACGAAGCCTACTTGAATTGTAAGAAGCGTTTCTTTTAAAACGCTGCGCAAGAATTTTGGGTCGAGGTCGGGTTTTAAAAACGCTTTGAGGAAGTCCTTCATATCGGGCAGACCGTTAAAAAGGCGCGAAAGCGAAAATTCGGTTTCGACGAACGACCAGACGAGAAAAGCGAACAGCGCGGCGTAAGTCGCTATCCGCGCTCCCTTCCTCATGCGTCCGTTTTCTTTAATCACGGTTGCCTTTTCTTTTCGCGAAATGTAATGTAAAAATGTTTTACGCTTCCGCCGAATCGCTTCGGCCGGACAAACTATAAGACCGCGTTTGAAAATTGGCAAATTTTTTCATCTTATTGAGGAGACGACATGGGCATCCTTCGCATCGAACAGTCAAGAATAGACGGCGTACGCGCCAAAGCTAAAACGGTCGCGGACGGCGTTCAAAGCTACATTAACGCGCATACCACCGCCGCGGTTGAGCGGGCGACGCTCCGCCTTATGGGAATCGACGGAGCCGATTCGGACGGCGTTCCCTACGCCAACGCGGTAGTAAGCAGGCTCGGAAACAAAATAAGTCTCGGCGCGGCCAAATTTGTCGCCGCCGCCGCCGCCCAAACCGGCAAAAGTCCTCAGACCATAGCCGAGGAAACCGCGGAAGGAAAATACGACTTGAACGCTGTTTCATTCGCCGACGCGGAAGCCGTAGAGCGCGCCGGAGAGCGCCTGATAGAGCCCGCGGTTAAGAGAATTGCGGAGAACAAGAAAATCCGCGAGGAAGGGCTTGCGGCAAACGCGAAACTCGACCGTCCGCTGCTTTACGTAATAGTCGCGACCGGCAATATTTACGAGGACGTCGATCAAGCGAAGAGCGCGGCGCAGCTCGGCGCCGACTGCGTGGCGGTAATCCGTACGACCGGGCAAAGCCTTCTTGATTTCGTCCCGTACGGCGCGACGACCGAAGGGTTCGGCGGCACCTACGCCACTCAAGAAAATTTTAAAATAATGCGAGCCGCATTGGACGAAGCGGGGAAAAAACAAGGCCGCTACATAAGGCTGGTCAACTACGCGTCCGGGCTGTGCATGCCGGAAATCGCGGCCATGGCGTCGCTTGAACGGCTCGATATGCTGCTTAACGACTCGATGTACGGGATAATATTCCGCGACATCAACATTTACCGCACCTTCGTCGATCAGCATTTCTCGCGCATGATCGACGCGCTGGCGGGCATCGTGATTAACACGGGCGAGGACAACTACCTAACCACCTCCGACGCCGTCGAAAAGGGATACACAGTTTTGGCGTCCGATTTCATCAACGAGCAGTTCGCGTATCTTTCCGGCCTTCCGCCGGAGCTAATGGGGCTTGGCCACGCCTTTGAAATCGCCCCTGAAATTGAAAACAGTTTCCTGCTCGAATTGGCGCAGGCGTATCTAATCCGCGAGTGTTTTCCTAACGCTCCGCTTAAATACATGCCCCCGACCAAGCACATGACCGGCAATATTTTCCGCACTTATATGGTAAACGCGATGTTCAACCTCGCCGGAATAATGACGGGGCAGGGAATACAGCTGCTCGGAATTCTTACCGAGGCGCTGCACACGCCTCACCTGCACGACCGTTATTTAGCGCTTGAAAACGCCAAGTATGTTATGAACGCCGCCCGCGACATGTCGGCTCAGTTCGACCTTCGCGAAGATTCGTTCATCCGCCGCCGCGCCGTTGAAGTGCTTGGACAGGCGGACGACTTTTTAACGCAGCTTACTGAAATCGGCCTTGTGGAAGCCATCGAGCGCGGTATGTTCGCGGAAATATCGCGCAAAAGGGAAGGCGGCAAGGGGTTGGACGGCGTTTATAAAAAGGCAGACGGCTATTACAACCCGATGTTGAAGGTTTTTAAGGAAAAGCTGCCGGGCGCTAGCGTTTATTAATCGCTAATGGGCGAACGCTCTATTACGCTGAAAGAATCGGTTTTAATCTCAATCTCTCGTCCGCGGAATTTTATACGAAACGCAGTCGTCGTCGAAGACGATTTCCGCGTCCGAGCCGAATATCTCTTTGATGTTCCGCTTTGTCAACGCCTCCGCGGGCTTTCCGTCCGCCGCGATGCGCCCGCGTTTCATTAAAATGATTCTGTCGAAACGCGCCGCCGCCGAAAGAAGATCGTGCGTTACGCACAAAACCGCGACTTTTTTTTGCCGGGACAACCCCTTGAGAACTTTTATTATCGCCTCGGAATTGGCCGCGTCCAGATGCGAGGCGGGCTCGTCAAGCAGCATAAGCGGGGCGTCCTGCGCCGCGCGCGCCGCCAGCAGAGCCTTCTGAAGCTCGCCCGCGCTAAGCTCGCAAAGTTTTCTTTCCCTAAACGCCGACAGACCGAGCAGCTCTATCGCCTCGTCCGCCGCTTCTTCGTCCTTCGCGGAGAAAACTCCGAACGCCCCGACGCGGGGCGAACGCCCCAGCCGCGCAAACTGTTCCACTGTGAATTGCAGATTTTCAGGCGCCGACGCTGGCATCATCGAGGCGAGGTTCGCAAGCCGTCTGGGCGTTAAACCGCGCGCGTTTTGACCGCAAAGAAAAACGTCGCCCGACCTAGGAGAAAGCGCGCCGCAGGCGAGGCGCAGAACCGTGCTTTTCCCGGCTCCGTTGCCGCCTAAAAGCGCGGCGAACTCCCCGGCTTCGAGCTTGAAAGTTGCGTCCGAAACGACGTCCCGCCCCGCGTAGCCGAAGGAAACGTTTTTAAACTCACAAACCGGCATGCTCGCTCCTTGCAAGCAGCGAAACGAATATCGGAACGCCGATAAACGCCGTAACCACGCCGATGGGAAGCTCGGAGGGAGCCAGCGCGAAGCGCGCGACCGCGTCGCACAACGCCACGAAAGAGGCTCCGGCGAGCGCGGAAAGCGGCAGCAGGGCCTTGTTGTCGGCGCCTATCGCCATGCGAAGCGCGTGGGGCGCGACGAACCCGACGAAGCCGACGAGGCCGCACAGCGAGACGGTTACGGCCGTTATGAGCGTCGATGCGGCGATGAACAGAACGCGCTCGCGGCTGGGGCTTGCGCCGAACAGGCGGGCGTGCTCGTCCCCTTGACTTAAAAGGTTAAGCCTGTGCCCGAACATTGAAAGAGCCGCGGTCAGAAGGCACAGCAAAGCTGCGAGCGGCGCGATTTCCTCGGTCCGGTAGCCTCCCAGCGTTCCCATGAGCCAGAAGAGCATTTCGCGGCTTGAGTTGCGCTCCGAGACGACGAGAAAAAGCACGATGAGGGCTGAGAAGAACGCGTTAATCATAACGCCCGAAAGAGCGAGCGCCGCCGGGCTTAAAAAGCGCCGCTTCCTTCCGGCCGCGACGACGACGAACGACGCGGCAAGACACGCCCCGGCGAACGCGCATACCGCCCGCCCGTAAAGCCCCGAAAGGCCGAAGACGGTTTGCAGCATCGCGCCAGCGGCCGCTCCGCCGGAGACGCCCAGAATGTAAGGCTCCGCGAGGGGATTGAGCAGAACCGCTTGAAGCGTCGCTCCCGTGGCCGCAAGCGAGGCCCCGCAAGCTATCGCGAGGATGAGATGCGGCAGCCTGTAAGTAAAAACCAGCTCGTGGCTCTGCGGCGACGAGATTATGTCGAAGATTGAAAAATATCCGCCGGCCCCGAGGCTCAAGCTCGCGGCCGCGCCAATCGGCAGAGCCGCAATAAGCCCGGCCGTTATCCAGTAGAGCCTCCTCTTGCGGGCGTCAGAGCGGGTTTGAGTCATTTTCGTCGGCGCTATTCCATATCGAACTTGCGAAGCGCTAAATACTGAACCGAAGTCGTAAGCTCGATTTCTATCGCGCCTACTTTGGGCTCAGGCTCGGCGTCTTTCAACAATTTGCCGTTTATGTCGTAAAGGTACGAATAGTAACTAAACTCAGGCGCGGGAAGCGTCAGCTTATACGTCGTGCCGGGGCCGCCTTCGCCTACGCCTTCCAAAGTTTCGTCGGGGCAGTCGCGTCCGTCCCATAACGCCAGAACAATAGACGTCGGATTGTAACCTTTAAACGCCAGCGCGTAAACGTCGTTGGGGAGGTTCAGCTCCGCGGAAACGTCCTTTGCATATTTTTGTAGTCCGATGGCTTTGCTCAACCCTTTTAACGCGTCGAAGGCCGGTTTGGCTCGACGCGGGTTTTCGGCTCCGGGCCAGCCGAACAAGCCGAAATAATTCTCGTGGGGGCGCGTCCCGGCGGTTATCGGCTCGCCGTCCCAGAAAGTGTACCAGAAGTACGCGTCCACGCCGTCGCGGATGGCGAGCAGAACGCTGCGGGCGAGATACTCGCCGACGACCTTTTCGCTTATCTCGTATGACGGCCAGCCCATTTCGGTGAACCAAATCGGTTTATCGCCGCAGCCCAGCGCGGCTAAATTGTCTTTTGCAATTTTAGTCATGGCGCTTTGGCTTTGAAAGGCTATTTTTTCGGTAAGCTGAAAATCCGACTCCGGAGCCGGCCTTTGCTCGACGTCGAAGGTGTGCAGCGCACGAATGTCGAAGTAATCGCAAAGGTTCGG